>JAUMVO010000002.1 GCA_030530095.1 Clostridiaceae bacterium | reverse complement strand
AGTCCCCGACAATAATATTCGGATTTGTAATCGTCGGCTTCACATATATTTCTTTGTCATACCCTGCAATTGGATGGATCGTATTGGGGTTTGGGTATTTTCCGTCTTTCATCTGAATTCCCCTTTCAAATTCCGATTTATTAAATTGATTATACCACCGAATCGTGAAAAAATCTACCGCTGTATTCAGTGCGGCAGGATCGCTCCTGCCGCACTGAGTTTTCCTATTCGGTATTCTCCGTATAGGTTATATACGGTATTTTCAGCCAATGTGTCCATCCTGACTGTGAGAGGGGTGTCATAATAACACCCAACTCCGTGTTCGCAGCATGAATGGTTTGTCCGTCCCCGACATAAATGCCGATGTGTCCGTCCATCCATACAGCAATGCCGGGGATGTCGGGCATAGTATCAATCGTGCCTTTCTCGGTTGCCATATCGAGCATGGGATCGGAGCCGGTATCCCGAACACCGTTGGAGCGGTATTCGATTTGTCCGGTGTCACAGTTGAACCACGCATAGCCTTTAATGAGTCCGATGCAATCTGCGGTGCGGCCGCCGAGCCAATGCTGACGGATGAATTCCTCATTTTCACCGACCTGTTCCGGGAATTGCGATATTTTTGTTGTGAGTATGGATTCGTTCAGCACCTCGCCGTATGTCCCGTATACATAGCCCCATTTCTTTGCGTAAGCCTGCTTTGCCCATTCCGCAAGGTCAACATTGTTTTTTGTTTCGGGATCGACAAACTTTGAAACATTGATTGCCTTGGCTCGGATGGAATTCATGACTTTGCTGTAGTCCTCGGTTTTCAGTTCCGTCCCGAATGCGGCGTTGACGGCGGCAATGAGCTGCTCGTCCGTTTGATCCTCAGCGAAGCACCCGGTGAGCTTATCCACAAAGTCGTCCGCTTGGGCATGATCATATAGGGCGAGGGTGTACAGTACTTGCGCCTCTTTTGTCCTTTCTGCCGTAAAGCCCTTTTCGGTCATGGCAGACTCAATGGCTTTCATCATATCCTCGACCGTCTGCAGCTTGGCTTTTTCCTCGTCAGACATTTCCTCCATTACGATATCCTGCAAGCGGTCGGTGTCGATATCAATATCGCCGCTGAATATAGAGAGTATTGCCACCATCGGCATCATGACAATGATAATAATACCGAGAATGATGCCGAGAACAATACGCCGCAGTTTTTTGTTGGTGAGAACAGCAACGGCTATCTTTTTGAGAGCCGCCGCAACGGTTGCGCTCATAGGCGTTCACATCCTTTCATGCGAAAATCAGCGTCCACCGGCCTTCCCGAAGATAGCCGCCTTATAGTCCGGTGCTATAACTTGGAGCAGATACCGTTCGTTACCGCAGCGATAGAGGCAGGTGCCTCGTTCGGGATACTTGATGAGCTCGAACTCGCTCGGCTCGACCTGCAAGGCGTCCATATACTCCTTGGGGTTGATCTGCCCGGCGTTAAACAGGAATTGGTGCGTAGGAATGGAAAACAGCGGCTTTGTGAACTCACGGATGGACGGAATCAAAAAGTCCTCGATATTCTGACTTGCCAGAATGACCGAGGAGTCCTTTTTGCGCACACGCTTCATGCAGTTGCGCAGATATTCGATTGTAGTCATATTCGAGAGGAAGAGGTACAGCTCGTCCACCGATGCCGCCGTGCTGCCTTTGCCAAGCAGTTCATTGCTCATGAAGGACAGAATATTGAACAACATACAGTCCTTGAGTCGGCGGTTGGTATCCATAAGCCCTTTTACACCGAACACGAGAAAGTTGGAGTCGGTAATGTTGGTGTGTCCGTTGAAGTATTTGCTTTCCGAGCCGACGCACATAGAGTGGATGCCGAGGCAGACCTCTTGGAGCGTTTCCTCGGTGTAGAGGTATCTGCGTTGTTTGTCATAGGCCATAAACTCTTCCTCGCACAGCTTATAGAAATCCTCCATAACGGGAAAGTCCGAGGGCTTCTTTACGCTGTAATCCGTGCCGTCGGTGATACCGAATCTGGCATACAGCTTGGAGAGCAGGATTTCGATGGTGTCGATCTGCGCATCGGTAAAATCCTTGTAGCTGCGGAAGAAGTCTTTCAGAAAGGCAATGTGCTGTGAAAGCCGTGTCACTTTCTTGAAGGCTTCGGGAGTTGTGGCGTCAATGTCCTCAACGCTGTCCGTCCATGCCTTGGGTTCGAGAGGATTGATGGTGTATTCGCCTGCCATGAAATCAATATAGCAGCCGCCAAGCGCTTCGCACAGATCCTCGTACTCGGATTCGGGGTCGAGGCAGATGATGCGCTTGCCCGATTCACGGATATTGGTGAGAATAAGTTTCAGAAGATAACTCTTGCCCTGACCGCTGTTGCCAAGGATTAGGATATTGCTTGTGGTTTTATCCTCGGCTCTGCGGTCGAAGTCCACAAGGATATTTGTACCGTATTTGTCACGCCCGATATATGAGCCGTGGGGATCTGTCTTGCCCGAAAAATTAAACGGGTACATATTGGCGACCGAGGACGCAGGCAAAACTCTTTCATACTGTGCGCCGAACATATTTGCTCCCACGGGCAGAACAGAGAGAAATCCCTCTTTCTGCCGCAGGGTCAGCCTATCAACGGAAATCTTGGAGCGGGTCAGTTCCATTGCAATGTCGCTCTGCAATTCTTTGAGCTTTTCCATGCTCTTGGCCTTCAGTTCGATAAACACCGACACATGGAGCAACGGTTCTTTGTTCTTGCGGAGGTTGGCGAGAAGTTCAATCACATCCTGCAAATTGCCCTCAGCTTCAATGCTTTCACTGACATCGTTGCCGCCGCTTTTGAGTCGGTTGCGCCGGGTAGCGTTTTGAATGATTTTACGCTGTTCCATAGATTCCACAAGCCTATGATAAATGCGGAGTGTCACGCCGTTGCGGTCGGCGAGCTGCGAGAGGATCGCCTGTTCCTCGGTAAACGGCGGATATTCCCGAATTGCCCACACGCAGCGGTAACTGTCGCCGACGATATAATGGTCGGATAAAAATTTGATGGTGCCGGGCAAAACCATGTCGAAGAAGTCCTTGGTGCGGATTTCCTCTGCCTGCTCCGGCGTCAATACTTTCGGTTTTCTTTTGAGCATACTATTTTTCCTTTCTGCCGACAATTTAAGTTTCTGCGGCGATAATGAGCAGCCTGCCGTCCTTGCCCGAACCGTAACAGGCGGAGAGGACGAGCTGTTTGCCGTCCTCGGCGGAGATGCGGTTATACCATTCGTCCGAGGTATTTGTTTTCAGCACCTCAGTTACGATAAAGGTTTGCACGCCGTCTGCGGTTTCAAACTTCACAGTCCGATGTGCGTTCAAAAAATCTCTGTCCACATATTTTTTGAGGTCTGCGAACATCGTGTCGTTTTTCATGTTATGACCGTAAATAATGAGGTTGGTGCTTTGAAGGTTGCACCGCCCGTCAAGGAACGGCACACCGCTTTGGCTGTATCTGCCGTAGAAGTTTCGGCGGAGATATTTCTGTGGATCGGACGGCGTGTACATCACGGGATAACTGATATTTGTGCCATCAATAGAGAGCCACCCGATGCAATCACTGTTTTCTGCAATGAGCGCCTGTATATCGTGTTCCGCCGCAGGCTGCTCGGTCGGCTCTGCGCTCGTTTCTGTTTCTGCGTTCGTAACGGATTCTGCCGGAGCTTCGGTCATAGGCAGTTCGGCAATTTCCGCGACGGCGGCGAAGTCCTCTTTTTCTTTCTGCTGTTCTTTCAGTTCGGAGTGGATTTTCACACCTGACAGCACGGCGGCCGCCGACAGCAGAAGACAGAAAAATATGAGGGCGAGTTTATTCCTCGTCCTCATCGTCTGTTACCTCATAGAACTGTTCGCCGTCAACATCGGGGATTGCCTCTCCCTGCAAGCTCGAATCAAAATAGAGTGCAAGGATGCGCTTGATTTCCGGCTTTTTAAGCCTATGCACCTCAAAGCCCTCGCCGGCGATTTTGCTCTCAATGCGGTTTGCGGTTTCGAAGGTCTGTTTTTCTTTCTGTCCTTTGAGCCTTGCAACGAAGAAAAACTGACGGGCGGTCGCCATTTCTACCTGAATGGTGTCGAGGAAGTCAATGTCCTTTTTAATGAGCTTCTTGACCTTACCGTTTTCCTCAACTTCAAGGCGTGAGGTCAGGTACGCTTTATTATCATCGAAGCATTCGGACGAGTCGGTGCAGACGATTTCAATATCGGGAAGTGCCGACAGCACCATCATCAGATGGCGTATCTTGATTTCGATATTAGTGTGGGAGAGCACCGAGATATTGGTGGGTGATACAAGGTAAAAGAGAAGTTCGCCCTTATTGGTGGAAAGGCCGTATTTTGTGAAGGTCTTGATACCCATAAGTTCCTGCACTGAACGGCCTTTTTTCTTTTTCTGCTGTTTCTGCTTCATTGCCATTACCTCCATTCAAAGTATTGCTGTGTGGATATAAAGTAGCGCACAGCGTAACGCATGAAATCCATTACGGTGGTGTCATCCATGCGAATAGTTAAAAAGCCGTAGCATAAAACAGCTACGGCCGGTAAGAAGATGTGCATCTGCACAAGTGCGAGAACCGACAACAGTGCGGCTACCGCAAGTATTACAAAGTCCCGCAAACTCCAAAGCCACAGATTGGCGGTAGCTTTTAAGTTCTGCGGATAGATATATTGTGTCATTGCGTCATTCCTCCGATTTCTATGCCGCCGACATCCTCGCAGAATTCCTTGGGCGTCTGTCCGTATTCCTCACGGAGCTTCTCGGCTATCATATCCTTGATGAGCTGCGACTCCGTGTCGGTCGGCACATATTCGCCTTCCTCGCAGGAGTCGGCGGTTGTAACGGTAAATTCAAGACGGAGCGTGTCGGCGAACGGATCATACTTGGCGTACAGATTCAGCCATTTGTCATCGTCTGCCGCCGTGTTCGTTCCGAATTTCTTGTCCACATCAAACCATGTTTCGAGATAACAGGTGATCTGATGCCCGATGTCGCAGTCTACCTCCATATCTCGATCAACCGCAAGCATATCCCTTGTCAACTCCGGCGTATCCATTTTAGTTATAACGGAGGTCGGACGGTATTCGGCGTCGGCATTGTGGTTTTTGAGCTGCTCACGGATATGCTCTGCAAGCTGTTCTGACAGGAAATTTTCGCACACTGCTTTGGCCTGCTCATTGATGATGCCGAGATATTTCAGCCCTGCTTTGTAACGGGAGAGGAGCTTGTCATAGGTCATTTCCTCGTTTAATGACGGCTCGAATATACCGTAATCGCCGTACCAATTTGCATATTGCTCGCTTTGCGGAATGTCTGCCGCTTCCTCATAGGCAGCAATGATTTTGAGTGCGTCCGGGCCGTATTTTTGCAAAAATCTGTTTGCCTGCATATAGTTTTTCATACTGCACCTCCTTATTTGCCTGCGGCCTTGGCGACCGTGCGAGTGAGGTTGACGGCGGTGGTCGTGGCGTGTACAACCGACATCATGTTGACCTTAACGCTCGAATCAAGTCCAAACTGCTGCGCAATCCGCGGTACTTCATTTGCCGCAAGCATAATGCCAAGCCCCAACAGCATATTGTCGGGGAAAGTAATCAGCCCCAAGAACAACAGCGTTGTCTGCAAGAATGCCGTCAAGCACAGTGCGGCAATTTGTTTCATCCACTGATTGAAGCCGTCTGCATATCCTCTCGGCACGGAAAACATATACAGTGAGCCGACCGCCATCTGAATGAGCAGGATTCCGCCGCGCTTGATATTGGCAAAAAACATCTTGATCACGCAATAAGCAAAGGCAATCATGCACAGCAGATTCAGCAGACTGAATGTCGTACCGATGCTTGGCGAGAACAGCCTGACAAGAGCATTCAGCCCGACATCCGCAAGGCTTGAATTGATGCCCGACGATGCGATGCCGATCAAATCGTGCGAAAAGGTGTTCTGCAAGCTGATACAAAATTTATACAGTTCAATCGGCACAACGCCGATGAGGGAGCAGGCAAAGAAGCCTTTCAGAATGTTCAGCGCAGTCGTTTTAATGTTTGCTCTGCCGCACTGATACTCGATGGCAACATCGAATACGGCGACAACCGTTCCGGCGACGAACAAGCCCCAACCGAACAGCGTAAACAGCTTGACGGTCGCCTGCACCCATTCAAGGTCAAAGACTTCTGCACTCATGCCGCCGATCATTTCAAAGCAATCGGCAATCGCTCCGTAAATAATTTCGTATATCCAACGGAGCATGGCGTTCCAGATAGCGTTGGCGATACCGCTTTCCACTACATCTATTGCATTTCCGATAGCGTCGCCGATGCCTGAGATTATATCACCTAACCAGTCAAAGATAAGTCATCACCTCCGTTCCGTATCCGGCTGTATCAGATAATGGACCAGATATACAGCGGTGCGGTCAGCGTGAAAATAAGGCAGGCAAAGAGAATGCACGGAGCTGCGAACTCAAACTGTCCGTGCTTTCTGTAGTCGAAGTACGCCGTCCCGATTTTCACGAAAAACAGGATAGCGAGGATCATGTCACACACGGGAAACACCACATTATTAACGACAGTCTGAATCTGTCCCTTGGCAGCATTCCAAGTGCTTTCGATTGCGCCTGCCACATCTCCGGCCGCAAATGCGGTCATGGAGAATGCCGTCATAAGGACGGCCACAAGCAGAAGAGTGAGAAGGATTCTCATGGGTTTCTTTTTCATAGGGTTTTACCTCCTAACACATTTTGAATTTCTTTTTCGGTTATATGGCGAGTACGGATATTGAGGTTTTTGCAGAATTTCAGTTCGGCTCTCATGCCGTCCGTGACGGTATCTCCGAATGTCCAAATCTCATCGCAAAGCCACAGAAGGGACATTCCCGCCGCCAAGCCGATTTCCCGGTCTTTCGGGTCGTTATCGTCGAGGCACTCCGCATAGAAATGCGGCACGACCGGAGCCGTGCCGCACCTCAGTGCATATGCGGTATATGTCTTAACCTTTTTGAGATTTTCCTCAATATTCCCACCGAGAGGAGCGCAGACATACACCCGTTTCATCATTCATCATCCTCGTCCTTTTTGCGCTTGCAATACATAATAATGCAGGCAATCACGCCGCCGAGGGCAACGCTGCCGAGGCCGATCCAGAAGCCGAGGTTGGAGTTGTCGCCCGTCTGCGGAATATCCGGCTTGGGCGGAACGAGCGTCACGGTCTGACCGCCGTCCTCAATGTCGGCATGGGCGACAAGTTCCGTGCCGTCGTAGTAGAGCGTTTCAAAAACGACAATGTCTGTCTGCTTGGTGATTTTACTGCCGTCAAATGTGAATCGGACGGTGACCTCGCCACAGCTTTCCTCCGGCGTAAAGGTGACTTCGGAGGTCAACTCCTTGCCGTCAATGAGGAATGCTTTGCCCGTGGACTTGTCCATAAGGACGCCCTTGACGGTGTATGCCTTGCCGGGAATGAGGTACTTATACGAAACGGTATCCTCAATGGTGATGTTGTCCTCGGCAGTCGCAGTCTTTTCACCGTTTGCGGTCGCTTTTGTTCCGATTTCCGGAATGCGGTCATTGACAACCGTAATGCCGATGGTCTGTCCGTTTTCGCTGATGCGGACGGGATAGATTTCATTATTGACGAGGTATCCGTCGGCAGGCTGCAACTCCTTAATGAGCCAATTACCATAGGGGACATTTTCAAAGACGAAGATACCGTCCTCGCCGGATTCTGCAATGAGGAGTGCGTTTTCTACGGTAAATTCGATTTCATCGCTGCGGAAAAGTCCGAACTTTGCGCCGACGATGGGCTTTTCGGTTTCACGGTCGATTTTCAAGCCCTTGACCGAGCCGTAGAGGATATCGTTTTTGATAGCCTCGCCGCCGTTTGCTTTGATCTCCACAAGGGCGGTATCCTGTCCGGCGTAGTCGAAGGTCACGGGGTATTTTTCATCCGAGAGGATATAGTGGCTGTCGGTCGCAATTTCCTTTACATACAGCTTTGCGCCTACGGGAATATCCGTCTTGAAAGTGATATTGCCGTTTTCATCGCAATTGGCGATTTCAAGCAGTCCGTTCTTCGGGACGAATGAGCCGTCTGCGGCGAACAGATCCTCGGCAGCGTACAGTCCGAACTGCACCGAGAGGATTTCGCCGTTATCTCCGATGTCAAAGGTTTCATCCCTGCCGAGAATTTTGGCAAGGGACAGAGCTGCCTTTTGGCGTTCGTTGTAGAACTCGGCGGCGGTTTCGGTAATCTCAACGGTTTCGCCAGCATAGGTCAGCTCGACGGTCTTGGGCGTACCGTTCAGCACCATGCCGTAGGGCGCTTTTGTTTCTCTGATGGTATATTTGCCGAGGTACAACGGTTTGCTTGCGGCGCTGCCGCTTTCATCGGTGGTCAGCGTATCAACAACCGTATCCTTGGCATAGCGCAGAGTTCCGTCCGGCGTGATAATATCCTCGGCGGCGGTGATTTCATAGGTTGCCCCTGCGAGGTTTTTATCCGCAAACACAAGGCTGTATACACCGTCTGTTTCCAATGCAGAAAAGAAAATCTCGCCTTTTTTGGAAATGTTGACGATGCCTTTCTGCGGCATATTGAACTTCTCGACGGTAACGACGGTTTTCTCGCCGTCCACCTTGAATGCGATGGGAGAAGAGTCGAGAACATATCCGTATGCCGTACACTGCTCGATGATCTCATAATTGCCGTAAGGAAGTTTATCTGGCATCATGAGCTTGCCTGTTACATCGGTGTAATAGGTGTCGATGTCCACAGGCGCCGGGTAGTTGATATGCTGCACGATATATTCGCCCGTGTCGGTATTGCGCACCTTAAAGCCAATACCCGCCGCAGGGATAATTTTGCCCGTTTCCGCGTCCTTTTTGACGATCTCAATGAGCGCTTCATAAGGGGCATTGTTGATGAGAAAACGGTATACCTGTCCATCCTCACTGACGAAGACTGTAAACGGTGCAAGGAGCTCCTTTCCGTCCCAGCCCTTGGTCTGCCTCACGGTATATTCGCCGTAAGGAAGATCCTTGGTTTCGGCAAAGCCGTTTTCATCGCATACAAGGATATCTCGTTCGGTTTCCTCGGCGTTTTCGTAGCTGCATGCCGCTTTCAGATACACCTCAAATTCCGCGCCGACCTCCGGCGTTTCGATTTTGGTAGTGCCGTCGTCGCAGTGCTTGATAATCGCAATCTTGCCCTTGATGATATTCTCATAGGAGTCGAGGGGCTTGGCAATGTTATATTCAACGGTATACAGCTTGGCCTCTGCGCCAATGTGCTGACTCTCGGTATTCAGCAGATATCCTTCGGACGGGCTGATTTCTTTCAGCGACCAGTCATTGCCGCAGATATAATATTTGGTGGTAAACTGACCGTTTGCATCGGTTGTGTAGGTGTCGATGAGCTGATTGCCTTTATAGATGCCGTACTTTGCACCTGCGAGGGAGGCATCGCCCTGCGGCAGACCTGTTCTGCGGTCGCTCTTGGTTACGGTGACATTGAATTTCTTTAGGTCATTGTCAAAGGATTTCTCCGTAACCTTGTTCCACTCAACAGCGGCGGTCTGCTTGTCGGGAACAACATAGCGGAGGGGCGTGTCGATTTCCTCAAGAACATATCCCGTACCAATCAGCACATCCTTGAATGTTGCAATACCGTTTTCATCGGTCACGGCGAATTCATTGACCTCAATGCCGGAGAGCGATGTGCCGGACAGTCGGAATTTCAATCCTTCGACCAATCCGTCCTCTGCGGTCTTTTTAACGGTGAGGTCACCGCGGCGGAGCGTATTGCTGAAAGTAACGGTGGTCACCTGACCGCTGACAACGATAATGCGGCGAACTTCCTGCGGCTCGTACTGCTCGTATTCCGCTTCGGTAACGGTATACGCACCGGGCTTGAGGTTGTCCAACTGAAACACACCGCCGTTTGCGGTTTTCACAGTCTGGTCCACACCTTCGCCCTGAATGCGGAAAGTGATACCGTCCACCTTACCGTCCTCGCTGACCTTGACGATCTTGGCGCTGCCGTAATAAACCTTCAAATTGATATATCCCTTGACAGGGTCGTCAACCTGTTGACCAAAAGTGACAGTGTCCTGATTTCCGTCACCCGGCTGATATGCACCATCAGACCAAATAATAAGCCCACGGCGCTGCGAAGATTTCTTTTCCGCAGTAAGAGTAACCTTATCTGTCGGTGCGGAATTTGATGTTATGATGAGTTTATTTCCGCTTACAACACAGTTCATACCGGGAGCAGAATAATTGTAATTACCGATAACTCCGTTTGTATCGGTAAGCTCGGCGCAATATCGGCTGCCGTCCCACGAAAGTTCTATCGTTTGTGCTTTGCCTGCTGTTCTTGAAAGAAAGCTCGGCATTTTTGTGTGCTGCTGAACAGCAGAAGCAATGGCGTTATAATAATTCATAATGCCATTTCTCAGAGGATGATCTCCGCGCACCTGTTCAAGAATGGCGTTATAACCGTTGGGTGTTACATGATTAAAGTATTCGTCACGCTCTCCGACAACGGTTTCCCAAACAAGGAGTTGCGTTGCGAAAGCCTTTGACATTGTATCTGCATCCTCGGCATTCTGAGATTTCCAGGAGTCTGAGATTTGTCCGGTATATCCGTATTGCAAAATTCGTCCGAGAAACAGTTTGATGTCATCGGCCGAAATTGTACTGTTATAAGCCTCCGGAAAGTTGTCGAAGAAGTCCTCGCCTTTCTGCGTAAATACCAATCCCGTATCAAGCGGTCTGCCGGGTTCAATGCAGTAACAAATATTACCCTTGTACGAGTTCATTGTATAGAAGGTTGTATGTCTTCCTTTGTGACTCATCCAACCGCCCATATAGTGCAGTTCATCATGTCCCCATGTTACGGTGCTGTAATTGGTATCACCATTTCGGGGATACCCGATGACAATGGCTTTGCCCGTAGTACTCGCCGCTGATGCGGTTAACGCAACTCCGACAATGGTTGACAGACAGATAATAAGAGATAGAAGAAGCGAAACGCTTCTTTTGAAAAAACTGTTTTTCAATGATTTTCACCCTTTCAGATAATAAAAAACGCACCGTCGTTAAACGATGCGTTCTATCAGATTTATATATTTTAAGCGTAGCCTATAAAAAGTCTGTAATTACCGCTTCCGTCCGGTTCTGCCCATACCCAAATATCCGTAAAGCCTTCGACATTTTTGTATCTGTTCATTCGTGTCTTTATATCTCTTTCAAGATGTTTTGAGTTCGGTCCGGCTATTATGGGGTTATCCCAACATGAAACTGCTTCGGGGTCTATCGCAAGACCTATGCTTTCGGCATATTTTCTTGCGAATTCAATCCAATGGTTTATATCAAATTGTGGGTCGGCAAGCTCCGGTTTTTCAGTTTCGGTTGGCGTAGAATCGACAGACTTCGGAGATTCGGTCGGTTTGCTTTCCGGCGGCTCTGTGACTTTCGGCGATTCGGTCTGCTTTGGCGGTGCAGTAGGCGGCTCGGTTTCCGCAGGCTTGGCGGTTTCCGTTTTGCCGTTGCCGGCAGGGGCAGTGCTTTCAGCCTTTTCTTTTTCTGCCGTAGATTCGGTCGAGCTTTCCGTACCCGCAGGCAGGCTGCTCTCGGCAGTCGGCTCGGAAGCGTTGTCCGTTGCCGTGATACTGCTTTCCGTGCTGACCGCACCGCTTTCGGCATTGTTGTTTGCTTTATCTGCAGCACACCCCGCAAGGCTCAGCGTTATCAGCCCTGCAAGGAGGACTGCGAGCATTTTTTCTGTTTTCATAGACATCACCTCTACCTACAGGATACCGAAAATCCGTGAAAAGTCCAGCACTTTTTATAAACTTAGAAAACAAGTTACATTGACTGTTCAAAAGCAGGTTCTTCGTCTTCGTCAAGTTCTTCGGATTCAGTCCGCTGTTCAGCCTGCGCCTGTTCCATTTTCTGCTCATAGGCATCAAGAACATACCCGTTGAGTGCTTCGCGGGATTCTTTTGTAATGGGGTGAAAGTCATCATAAAACTTCCCATCCGTACCTTTATGTCCGGGATAGAGGACTTGAAGCCCTTTTTCTCCGCCGTCATAAACTTTGATGCCGTGGACAGCAAAATGATTTCCGATGGTTACACTTGCATTTGCCTTGATTTTGCTGTTTGCATCTGAGGCGATTCTGTCAATGCGCGCAGTAATAAACGGGATTTTATACTGTGTCCTTTCATTTTCCGTCGCTGCGGTTTGCTTCTGATTGTCTTTTGCGGTTTGCTTTTTTGCTGTCATAATTCTTAACCTCCGTTTTTAATTTACATACCAAAAATAATGGTGCACCCTGTATCGGCGCTTACTTCTTCCGGGCTGATTTGCTCGGGTTCTTTGAAACGATCCATATATAAGTCCACCTCACTGTCAGTCAGACCTCTGAAATCTTCTTCGGTTGTTCCGCAGATAAAAAACGGTCCTGCAATAATTGAAGAACCGTCACCGATTCTGCGGTTGCCTTCCAGTCCTATCAGTTTGCCTTCCTCATTGCAAATGATGCAGGTTTCGTTATCGTCGGGATATACAACTTCTATATATCCGCCGACCGCTTTTTGCTCAGCTTCAAGCGTGTGGGTAACCTCGGCGACATAGGGTGCTTTATTCGGTTCGACATACACCACTCTCATAAGATTGTCAGGCTTATGTGTTTTGGTCGTATCAAACGGAACATCCCTGAAGCCGATACTTTGACAGATACTTGCTTTTTCGTCTGCTACCACCACATCGGATACCGACAACGAATGACCTCTGAACAGCGGATGTCCCACGGTATTGAATCGACCGTAGATTTCTTCAAGTTCATTTTCATCGATTTCCGCATCGAATACTTCATCATAGATTGACGGATCGGGGGACTGACTATCGCTTAGAGACATAAACTTCATTCGGTTACTATCCCTTTCGGGATTTATTTGATAAATCTTTACCCGCATTTTATACTCCTTTCGCCGTGATATACGGTGGTTTATGTTCTGCCAACAGACGCGCTCTCTTTCTGCGCCCACAGTAAATTCAGATAAATTGTTGCACGGCGCTGCTGCTCCGGTGTGAGGCTGTCGATATAGTCTTCAATGGGAATTGAGTTTTCTTCGTCGAAGCACTCGGGAGTACACCCGCCGCACAATTTTTCTTTGCGGACTATAATGGTGTTTTTATCCTTTTCCTCGAAAGAAAGAATATCATTATAGCCGATTTTATTGCGGACTCTTATTTCATACGGAATTGTAATTCGTCCTCGTTTGCCGAGGACTCTGACAATCTTTCTGCTCATCAATATCACTCTCCTTTAAGACTCAAATAAGCACCTGCCGCAACTGTGGCAGTAGTTCGGACACTCTGCACACTCCTTGCCGTTATCGGTCAAATCGCAGTTGCTGAGTTCATCTTCGAATTCGCTCTCATCGATAACTCTGACCTTGATTTTCCCGTCGTCAAAATATGTCTCAAACAGGGTGTCCTCATCAATGTCAAGCGCGGCTGTCAATTTTTCCGGCAGTAAAATTGTGAATTCTGTTTTGTACTCCATTTTCTTCTCCTTAATAATCGTACTGAAAATCGAAAAGCGTTAATTGCTGAGCTTCTTTTACGATGCAATGATTGTTTTCTTCTGCCTGCTTTTTCAAATCATAATTACCAATGAGCAGTTCTTCGAACATTTCGCCCGGTTTTGTGCTTTGAAGCATATTGTGCAGTCGTTCTTTCACAAAAGTATCGAATCCGTATTTTTCAGCGAGACTGCAAATATACGGATCGTTATTGTAGGTAATAATGAATTTGCAATTACCCTCGTACTTCTCATGAATGCCATACATAAATTCAAACAGCTTTGCGTGTTCGTCACTGCCGAAGTTGGCTTTCTGATAGTACTTTTCCGTACCCTTGTACGGAGGGTCAAGCAAAATAAAAGTGTCTTTGCCTGCAGCATAAGAAATGCAGTCCTTGTAGTCTCTGTGCATGATAACGGCATTTCTGAGTCTGCTGCAGGCGGTAACAAGTCTGCCAAAGCGTTTGGTCATGTCCTTTTTTGCGATGGCAAAGGTTTTTCCGGTAGATGAGAAGCTGAATATCTGATTTTCAAAGAAAGCGACAGCCTTCTCAATATCCGACCATTCGGCTTTTTCCACTGTGACCGAGGTTTCTGTCAAATCATCAAGAATATTAGGTACATCGGCGAGCATTGCCTTATTTATTCTGAATAGTTCTTCTGAATTGAAAGACAGATAAAGACGACCCAATAGGAAAGCAAGCTTCTCATTTTGCTGTAATACACGAAAGAATTTCACCAGGTCACCGTTGTAATCATTAATGATTTCTCTTTCAACGGGCTTTTTTCTCAGAAACACTTCAGCGCTTCCCATGCACGCTTCTACATAAGTCTTGTGGGGCGGCATGAAAGCGTCAATTGTTGTGTAAATACAGCCTTTGCTTCCTGTCCACGGTAGTGGACTTACAGAACCGGACAATATAACCGACCTCCTTTCGGGAGGCAGTTGCGTTATAATACAAAAACAGACCGTTCTTGTGTTTACACACGCAAACGGCCTCAATTTCATTTATTTTTATTTAGTTTGTGTCCCGCGCTGAGAGTTGTGCCTTTAATCTCTGTAACTGCGCTTCATATCGGTTAATCCTATGAAGTTGGAAGCAGCAGAGAATTACAAAGGCAACAAGTCCGCCGAGCACCATTCCTATGAGGAAAAACAGCATTTCAATCATAGTGCATCTCCATTCCGGCATCCATATCCTCGCTGCAATCATTAACCGAGGTTATATTGACATATTCGCCTATAATACCGAGTGCCTCGTCATAACTCTGCGCGGTACCCGTAATGCGCTTGGTCATTTCCTTTGATTGCTCTGCAAGCCCATTATGCCGTAGTGTTTTTGCGGCAATCCCCATAAGGTTGAAGATGTTACCGTTCTGTCCGATAAGCGGGCAGTCGGGTTTCTTTGTTCCTGTAAGACTGAATCCGCCCAACTTATTTTCAACATAATCAGACAGCCAAGTTCCGCCCAAATCCGAATGAGTTCTGATTCGCCACATAGCGAGTTTGCCGATATCCACTTTCGTATCATCGTTAAACTCATAGAGCAAACAAGTCAATCCGTTATTCTCGAAGACGGCACAGTTATCGTCACCGAATTTTGTTCCGTCAAGAAGGATTCCTTCTTTGGTAAAAAGGTTATTGATTCCGTCAACCCACTCCTGTGAATTCCCGCCGCATCCCTGAAGGATAAGACCTTCTTTTCCTTCATACCCACGGAGTTCATTCTTATCGATTTTCTTAATGCTCATAATGTTTGTTCCTCCGTCATTTCAGTATCGGTTTCGTATCCCCAAAGGTTATTTGCGAATATTTCCGCTTCTTTCGCCTCGGGGTAATAAGTGTCGGTACACTCGCCGTGTTCGTAAGTCTTTCTGCCGCAGTTCATTCCGATGTCTTCATCTGCCCATTCATGTTCAAATGAAACCTCGGGATATCTTTCTGCAAGTTTTTCGATAATGGGGTGGGGAGCACTCCAAGCGGTGTAGAACGAAAGCGCGGGATTTTCAGCAATGTCCGAACGGTCAAGGTTGTCATAGCCGTAGGAGTTCCATTTTGTTCCCCAATTCTCTATTGACCAATCATACCAACTTGGCGCGCCGTACATTATTTCATTGCGGAAAGCCTGACGGCCGAGTTCCCATTCCTCTCTCTTGACATCTTTGCGCATACGAAGAAAAATGTTTTCCTTGTCTTCCGGGATATTAAGTAAGTCCATATCCTTATTTGCGCCATCAAAAGTGCAGATGTCGACAAACTCTTTGTAGGCTTTTAAACCTCGTTCCATAGAGGAACTCGTTTCAATCTGCAAACTTTCCGGCATGGGAATGACTTTGTTGAAATCAAGAGAGCCGATTCCGAATCTGTTATCCTTAACTGATTCGAGCAGTTCATTTATTTTCTCCCGATCTCCCGTCAACCTAATAGTGTTTATAATATGGTTAGGCATAATGGTTACTCCTTTACAATTCCGAATTCGTGGTTTATTTCATATAGTCTCTGCCCGATAGCAGAAATGACAGGTACGCTGACTGCGTTACCTGCCATTTTATATAGGTGACCGTCTTTCAGACCGGTTGCCTGTGCTTTAAAGAATTGTTCGTCCGTGAAACCTTGCAACCGCCAACATTCGATAGGCATAAGTTTGCGGATTCTTCCTTTATGGTAAATTCCATGCTTATCCTGTGCGGTTATCGTGAACATGGCTTCGTTCGGTTCTTTCATACGGCGACCCTGCTGACGGACAGTTTCTCTGTCGGGTGTCAGTATTGCTCTCGGCGCGTCTTCGATAAGAACCGCAGAGTGTTCACCTCTGTGATTGCTTACTCCGGAATCCTGCCTTGCGGTTATGCATCGGGCAACATCGGTAATGACAGGATCGGCGTTCATATCGATAAAATACAACCCGGTTTTGCCGCCCCAACCGCCTGAGCCTGCACACTGCGTACAGGCTATTCCGTCTGTTTCGTAGACTCTTTGGCCCTGCGGTCCCGGGATAAGTTGCTTAAGATTTTTCGCATTGCAGCCGCTGAGAGGAAATACCTTTCCGGCACATCTCGGATCAAGATATCCGACAATATACAGCCGTCTTCGCTGTTGGGGGACTCCGAAGTATTTGCTGTTAAGCACCATCCATTCGAGATTATACCCCATTTCAACAAGCGCGGAGAAGATGGTATTAAGCGTCCGGCCGCTGTCATGCGATAACAGACCGAGGACATTTTCCAAGAGTAAAAATGGAGGCCGTTTTTCTGCAAGGATTCGGGCAATTTCAAAGAAGACAGTTCCTCTTGTATCTCTGAAACCGAGACGCCGTCCCGCAACCGAGAAGCTTTGGCAAGGAAATCCGCCGCAAAGCAGGTCGAAGTGGGGGAGTTCCCTTGGATTGATTGTTCGCAAATCGCCATAATTCAAACCTCCTTCTTCTCCGTAAATGGCGTTATACGCTTTTTCTGCGTTCTTATCAATTTCTGCATGACCGACGCATCTGTAATGACCTGTATTTACGAGTCCGGAATGAAAACCGCCGATACCCGAACACAAATCAATGAATGGGATTGCCATAGGGCATCCGTCCTGTTTTTTTGTTTCACCTCACATTTACATAGATTGTTCGTTTATAGTCTGTTCCTGAGCTTGTTCCTGTAACTCACGGTCGATTTCTTCCTGTGTCAATCGACGGAATGAGTCTTCGCCGGGGACCAGCGCAAGCGCTCTGCCGTTATCCCATTTCATTAGGATTTGACCGATATCATCCACACTCTGAACCGTTCCGCGCATACCGCTTTCAACGGGAGAATATGGGTCGTTCATATTAAGCAGCATTACTCTTGTTCCCGGGGGATATGACTGTTTATATCTCTCAGCCTGTCTGTGTAATCGTTCCCAATCATTCATCTTTCTTTACCTCCTGAATTTTGTTTTGATTTGCTGTCTTCGCCGCAATCATATACACCACTCCTTTCGTTATCAGATTTATATCGACGCTCAAAATGCGCTATATACGAAAAAAGAGGTTGCGCATACATTTTATGCGCAACCTCCGAGAACACAAACATTTAACAATTAGAAAAACGCAAAAAGGGGCAGACCTTACGAAATCAATCGTAAAATCTGCCCCTGAAACCCTATGAATTTAGTTCAAGTCCTCCCCAAAGGTCGATTTGGGGAAATGATATCTTTTGAATTCCACCTTAAAAATCGGCATGAAAAAACCCAGAAACCGTTATGGTTTCTGGGTTTTCAGCCCCGATATCTTTTTCGGTGCTACTTGTTGGTTGCGGGGATGGGACTTGAACCACATGACCTCCGGGTTATGAGCCCGACGAGCTACCAACTGCTCTACCCCGCGATATATCGCTCTCGTTTGAGTGCTTTGATATAATAATACAAAAATATTGACTTGTCAAGACATTTTTTCTTGTTTATTATATGTTATTTTCATTCAATATATGTTATAATTTGAGAAGATATAAAAATTAGGGAGCAAAATATAAAATGACACTTAACGAAATTCTTTCAAAATGCGACCATACGCTTTTAGCCGTTGATGCGACGTGGGAGCAGATTAAGGCTGTCTGCGATGACGGGATTAAGTTCAAAACCGCTTCCGTCTGCATTCCCGCTTCATTTGTAAAGAGGGCAAAGCAGTACGTCGACGGCTGTCTTGCAATCTGCACCGTTATCGGCTTTCCGAACGGTTATTCGACAACGCTTTCAAAATGCTTCGAAGCGGCTGACGCGGTTAAAAACGGCGCGGACGAAATTGATATGGTAATCAACGTCGGCGCGCTTAAGGACGGCGAATACGACTTTATTCTCGACGAAATCAACGCAGTCAAAAAGGCTTGCGACGGAAGGCTTCTGAAGGTGATTATCGAAACCTGCCTTCTCAGCGACGAGGAAAAAATCAGAATGTGTGAAATCGTTTCCTCATCCGACGCCGATTATATCAAGACCTCGACGGGCTTTTCAACGGGCGGAGCGACCTTTGACGATATTAAGCTCTTCAGGGCGCACATAACAAACGGCAAAAGAATCAAAGCGGCGGGCGGCATTTCCTCGCTTGTTGATGCAGAGGAGTTCATTGAACTCGGCGCTGACCGTCTCGGCACGAGCCGAATAGTTAAGATTGCGAAGGCGAAGGAAAATGAATAAACGCGTATTTATTATAGTCCTCGATTCCTGCGGCGTGGGTGAGCTGCCCGATGCCGCCGATTTCGGCGATAAGGACTGCAACACATTGAAAAGAATAGCTCAGTCCGAAAAGTTTTCCTGCGACAACACGCGGAAAATGGGACTCGGCAATATCGACGGCTGCGACTATATAGGGACAGTTGAAAACCCCACCGCCGCTGTCGGTCGGTGCGCCGAAGCCTCCCGCGGTAAGGACACCACCATAGGGCACTGGGAAATTGCGGGTATAATCTCACCTGAGCCGATGCCGACCTATCCCGACGGTTTTCCGAAGGAGATAATCGACGAATTCTCGCGTCAGACGGGCAGGGGAGTTCTCTGCAACAAGCCATATTCGGGCACTCAGGTTATTAAGGACTACGGCGACGAACACGTCAGAACGGGCGATTTGATAGTCTACACCTCTGCGGACAGTGTGTTTCAGATTGCCGCTCACGAGGAAGTCGTACCGCTTGAAAAGCTGTACGAATACTGTCGGACAGCACGCAAAATACTGACGGGCAAAAATGCCGTCGGCAGAGTTATCGCAAGACCGTTTGTAACCGAAAACGGCGAATACAAACGCACGGCAAACCGTCACGATTTCTCTCTCGAACCGCCGAGGGAAACCCTGCTTGACGCGGTCGTACGAAGCGGAAAAACCGTTTACGCCGTCGGTAAAATCCACGACATCTTTGCGGGCAGGGGAATGACGGACTTCGTCTTCACCCATTCCAATGCCGAGGGTATGGAAAAAACTCTTGAAGCTCTCAATATGGATTTTGAAGGACTCTGCTTCACAAATCTCGTTGACTTTGATATGCTTTACGGCCACCGTCAGGACGTTGACGGTTATGCGAACGCCTTTTCGGAGTTTGACAAGTGGCTGCCGTCATTTACTGATAAAATGCGTGACGGCGACATGCTGATTATAACCGCCGACCACGGCTGCGATCCCGGCGACGAAAGCACGGACCACTCGAGAGAGTATATTCCGCTTATTGTTTACGGTAAGCCCGTAAAGCCCGTGAATCTCGGCACGCGGCCGACCTATGCCGATATAGCCGCCACGGTTGCGGATTATCTTTCGGTTGACTTTGAATGTGACGGCGAAAGCCTTTTTGATAAGATTAAGAGGGAGTGACAGTATGACCGATAGGGAACTTTGCGTACTTGCAATTAAAGCTATGAATAATTCATATTCGCCCTACTCTGATTACCGTGTCGGAGCGGCACTTATGAGCGAAGCGGGTAAGGTTTACACCGGCTGCAACATTGAAAATTCCGCATTTTCCCCGACCTGCTGCGCCGAGAGAGTTGCGTTTTTTAAGGCGATCAGCGAGGGCGAGAGAAGCTTTTTGAAAATCGCAATAGCGGGTGGCAAAAAGGGTGAAGCGCTCAACGAAACAATCAGTCCCTGCGGCGTCTGCCGTCAGGTGATGGCTGAATTCTGCAAACCCGACTTTAAGATTTTACTAGTTAAAAGCGAGAATGAATACACCGAAACGACGCTTGCACAGCTTCTTCCGCTTGCCTTTTCGGGCGATAATATAAAATGAGGTAACGTTATGAGAATGTACGATATAATTGAGAAAAAGCGCAACGGCGGCGAGCTGACTGACGAAGAAATACGTTTCTTTATAAACGGCTTTACCGACGGCACAATACCCGATTATCAGGCATCTGCGCTTATGATGGCGGTCTGGTTTAAGGGTATGACCGAGCGTGAAACGGTGACTCTCACCGAGGCTATGGAAAAGTCGGGCGACACCGTTGACCTGTCGCGTTACGGCTCACTTTCCGCCGACAAGCACTCAACGGGCGGCGTAGGCGACAAGACAAGCCTTATAGTAACCCCGATAGTTGCCTCGCTCGGCGCGAAAATTGCCAAAATGTCGGGCAGGGGACTCGGACACACGGGCGGCACCGTTGACAAGCTCGAATCAATAGACGGCTACAAAACCACGCTTACGGGAGAGGAATTCTTAAATCAGGTTGACGAAATCGGACTTGCCGTTATCGGTCAGAGCGGAAATCTCACTCCCGCGGATAAAAAGCTTTATGCTTTGCGTGACGTAACCGCGACGGTTGACAGTATTCCGCTTATCACCTCGTCGATTATGTCAAAGAAGCTTGCCGCAGGCTCTCATAACATAGTCCTTGACGTCAAATGCGGCTCGGGCGCGTTTATGAAAACTCCCGATGACGCCGAAACGCTCGCAACTGAAATGGTTAAAATCGGCAAGGCGTGCGGCAGAAATATAGCTGCCGTTATAACTGATATGGACACTCCTCTTGGCACGAATATCGGCAACTCTCTTGAGGTTATCGAAGCGGTCAGAGTTCTTAAAGGTGAGGTTGACAACGACCTCAAAACCGTTTGCATAGTGCTTGCAACCGAACTGACTTCGCTTGTTTTCGGCATTGATACCGCCGAAGCCGAAAAGCGCGTAAACGAAGCGCTTTCAAGCGGAAAGGCGTTTGAAAAGATGAAGCAGTGGATAACCGCGCAGGGCGGAAACGCCGCGTGTCTTGAGGATTTTTCACTGTTCAAACAGCCGAAATACAGCTATGATATTTCAGCCGAAAAGGACGGCTATATCAGCTCAATGAACACCGAAAAAATCGGTATATCGAGCGTAATACTCGGCGCGGGCAGAGAGTCGAAGGAGGATTCGATTGACTTTGCCGCAGGTATCGTGCTTAAAAAGAAAACGGGTGATGCCGTCAAAAAGGGCGATGTACTCGCAACGCTTTATACCGACAGGGAAGGCTCAATCGCGAATGCCGAAAAGATGTTCCTTGAAGCACTTAGCATCAGCGACACTGCACCTGCCCCCAAACCGCTTGTTTATAAGATAATCAGATAAGGGGAATTTATATGAAGGACAAAAATCTCGTCGCACCCACTCCGCCTATGGGTTGGAACAGCTGGGACTGCTACGGCGCGGCTGTAACCGAGGAACAGCTTCTCGGAAATGCCGAATATATGCGCGATAACCTGAAGCAATACGGCTGGCAGTACGTTGTCTGCGATATTCAGTGGTACGAGCCGAAGGCGAAGGACAACAATTACAATAATTTCACCGAGCTGTGTATGGATGAATACTCGCGCCTTATTCCCGCCGAAAACCGATTCCATTCGGCTAAAAACGGTGCAGGCTTTAAGCCCATAGCAGATAAAATACACGAAATGGGACTGAAATTCGGCATACATATCATGCGCGGAATTCCCCGTCAGGCGGTTCACCGTAACACTAAGCTTCTCGGCACGGACAAAACTGCAAGGGATATCGCGGCTCAGTTCTCCGTCTGTCCGTGGAATACCGATATGTACGGCGTCAATCCCGATGCAGAGGGCGCTCAGGAATATTATAATTCTCTATTTGCAATGTACTCTTTATGGGGCGTTGATTTTGTTAAAGTAGATGATATAGCGAACACAGAGTTCAAACCTCACGACCCGTATTCCGCAAGGCGTGAAATTGAAATGATAAGAAAAGCCATTGATAACTGCGGACGCGATATGGTGCTTTCGTTATCGCCGGGCCCCGCACAAATCGAGGTTGCCGACCACCTCTGCGAAAACGCAAATATGTGGCGTATGACAGGCGACTTCTGGGATCACTGGGACAAGCTGTACGCTATGTTTGAGCGAGCAGAAAAATGGTATCCTTACGTCGGTAACGGTTGCTGGCCCGACTGCGATATGCTGCCTCTGGGCAATATTTCAGTCAACAGCGCCTACTGCGGCGAAAAGAACAGAATGTCAAACTTCACCCGCGACGAGCAGATTACGCTGATGACGTTATGGTGCATTTTCCGTTCACCGCTGATGTTCGGCGGCGAAATGCGTAACAACGACGAATGGACATTGTCACTTATAACCAATGATGAGGTTCTTGCCGTCAATCAGCATTCTCACGGCGCGCATCCCGTTATCAATGCTCAGGGCATTATAATCTGGCAGTCCGAGAGTGATAACGGCGAACCGATTTTAGCTGTATTCAACACCGACGAAGCGCCGCATACAGTGACTGTCAACACTGATATAATCGGTATTTACGGTAAGCGTTTGCTTCGCGATTTGTGGGAAAGAAAAGACGTTTCACCCATTGAGTTTTCCTTTGACTGTACTGTCAACCCGCACGGCGCAAAGCTTTATAAACTGATAAAAGGGGAGTAATATGCTTCAACTTGTACTCGGCAGAAATTACTGCAACAAAACTGAATACGTCAGAGCCCTTGTTGCCGATAGGGTAAATAAAGGCGAAGCGGGCTTTATAATTATTGTTCCCGAGCAGTTTTCCTACGATACCGAAAAGAGTATGCTTGAAAAGGTCGGTTCTTCCGGTATGCAAAGGCTGGAGGTGCTCAGCTTTTCAAGACTTGCCGAGCTTGTGCTTGAACAAACGGGAAACAGGAGCGACAAACAGTCCGTTGACAAGGGCGTGAAAATGCTGACTATGAGCATGGCGCTTGAAGAACTTTCGGACAGGCTCAATATTTTCCGCAAATACGCTTCGCGCCCCGCGCTGACCGAGAGTATAGTTTCGCTTGCAACCGAGCTTAAGCAATGCTATGTGCCTGTCGACAAACTATCCGAATACGCCGAAACTGCAGAGGAATCTGCGCTTAAGGATAAGCTTTCGGAGCTTTCGCTTATAATATCGACCTATAACGCAATGCTTGAGCAGTCGTATTACGATAAGGATGACGCTTTGACTCAGCTGAGCGATGTTCTTTGCGATTACAAATATTTCAACGGGAAAACTGTCGTTTTCGATGAATTTACCCGTTTTACCAAGCAGGAAATGGGCGTACTTGAACGAATTATCACTCAGGCAAAGGAAGTTTATGTAACCTTCAATACCGATCCCTCGCTCAACAACGACGCTTATCCCCAGTTTGAGAATATCAATTCTCAGCTTTTCAGGCTGCGGGATGCCGCCGAAAAATGCGGTATCACCGTTGAAAAGCCTATCGTAATCAGTGAAAACTCCGACGGTGTCAGTCCCGCGCTTCTAAGTCTTGAAGGCGGAATTTTCTCACCGCTTAAGAAAAAATATACTGAGGAGATTCCCGAATGCATTGCCGTTTATTCTGCCGCCAACAAGGCGGATGAATGCGATTTTGTAGCAATGTCCGTTAAGAAACTTATGCGCGAAAAAAGCGTGCGCTGCCGTGATATTATAGTCTATCAGCGTGAAAAGGGCGGATATGACAGCGAGCTTGTCTCTGCCTTCCGCCGTTACGGCGTGCCGTTTTTTGAGGACAGACGTCAGCCCGTTGACGCTCAGCCTCTTATGGTTTTTGTCAGCTCGTTGATGGAGCTTGTATGTAACGGAATCACGACTGAATCGCTGATGCGTTATCTTAAAACGGGACTTTCGCCATTAAGCGAAGACGAAATTGATGAGCTGGAGAATTATGCTTTTACATGGAACATAAAGACGTCTCAATGGAAAAACGAGTTCACCGATAATCCAAGGGGGTTCGGCAAGGAGCTTAAAGACTCTGACAGAAATACTCTGCGCAATCTGAATTCATGCCGTAAAAAAGCTATAGAACCCATAATTGAATTCAAAAGAGATTTCACCGCCGCAAAATATGAAGAAAAGGCGACGGTGCTCTACGACTTTCTTAAGAAAAATTCAACTGCGAAGCGGCTCAAGGAACTTTCAATGGTGCTTGCCGACGGTGCAGACCTCGCTCTTTTTGAGGAGCAGGATGCCGTCTGGTCGCTTCTTACGGAAATACTCGACAAGCTTTACGCTGCCTGTAAAACTAACAACGTTTCGCCTAAGCGTTTCTGCGAACTTTTCAATATGCTGGTCAGCGTCAGCGATCTCGGTACTCTGCCTCAGGGACTGGACGATGTAACGCTTGCTCTTGCCGACAGAACAAGAGCGGGCCTTAAGAAATATGTTTTCATAATCGGCGCCAATGACGGCGTATTTCCGAAGGCTCCGTCAAGCGAGGGACTTCTCAACGACAGCGAACGCATTAAGCTTCGCCTGGCCGGTATTGAGCTTGCCGAAACAGCTCAGTATAAGGGAGTCGAGGAGGAATATATCGCCTATAATACAGTTTGCTCGGCAACCGAAGGCTTGTTTGTAACCTTCAGTCGCTCTGATTACCGCGGAACCGAAATGTCCGAGTCGCAGACCGTTACCGAAATAAAGGCGATTTTCCCAAAAATCAGAATTAATAATCCTGACGACCTGAGCCCTGTTGAACGCATTGAAAGCGGAGCTTCGGCTTTCGTTGAATTTGCTAAGGGTTACTCGTCGAAAACGGGCTTCAACGCTTCTCTGAGGGAAATTTTCAACTCCGACTCGCTTTATGAGGGCAGGGTGAGAACTCTCGTAAATGCAGCCGAAAAACGAACAAAGCAGATAAGTGACAGCATTGTGGCAACAGAGCTTTTCGGAAACGATATAATTCTTTCCGCAACGAAGGTTGATACCTATAAAAAATGCCCGTTCCGCTTCTTCTGTGAATTCGGACTCAAGGCTTCACCGAGAAGCGAAGCGACAATCGATTATTCTGTCAAGGGTACTATTTTTCATAACGTTTTTGAAACTCTTCTGAAGAAATACAGCAAAACTCAGCTTGAAGAGCTTGACGACGAAACGCTTGCCGCCGAGATTTCAGCGGCGCTTGAGGAGTACCTGAACAGGTATATGGGCGGCTCCGAATCGAGAACGAAGCGTTTTCTGGTCGGTTACCGTGCTCTTGCCGAAGAATTGCTTGTGGTTTTCAAGCGCATTTGCGAAGAATTCAGATGCTGTGAATTCGAACCGGTTAAGCTTGAACTTTCAATAGGCATGGGAAGCAAGGACGGTATTGCACCGTACACGCTTAAACTCAGCGACGGCGGCGCAATTATGCTTAACGGCAAGGTCGACCGCGTTGATGTAATGAAAACCGATAACGGAAACTATTTTCGTATTATCGACTATAAAACGAGCGGCAAGAGTTTCTCGCTGGTTGACGTACTCAACGGCTTCAACCTGCAGATGCTCATTTATCTGTTTGCAATTTATACAAACGGCAGCGAGGCTTTAGGCGGAGATTTTGTTCCGAGCGGCGTGTTCTATATGCCCGCCAATACCGCCGAGCCTGATCTCGGACGTGATGCGGATGATTCTCAGATAACGGAAAAACAGCTTCATTCCAATCAGATGACCGGTATCGCTATCGACGATATAACTGTACTCGAAGGTATGGAAAGAGACCTGAACGGCTATTTCATTCCCGTCAGTCGTGATGAGGACGGAACGCTCAAAGGCAGCTTCATTTCTCTCAAGGCGCTGATGAAGCTTAAGGAAAAGGTAGACGAAACGTTGACCGATATTGCAGAGAAGCTGCATCGCGGTGAAATACCCGCGCTTCCGCTTGAATCCGCTTGCAGCTACTGCGATTTCAAGCCGGTTTGCGGCTTTGAGGACGGCGATGATGTGCTCCAACTGACCGAGTACACCGATGAGGATGTACGGCGCATACTTGAAGAAGATTCAGACGGGGAGGGTGAAGAAAATGGTTGAACAAGCTAAGCTTGAAGAGCAACAGCAGAACGAAGAATTTTCATGGAACGATGAGCAGCTTGCAGCTATCGGACACAAGGGTAAAGGCATAGTTGTTTCTGCCGCCGCAGGCTCGGGAAAAACAGCCGTTCTTGTCGAGAGGATTATTCAACGCATCTGCGACGAGGAAAATCCCGTCAGTTTTGACCGCTTCCTGATCGTAACATTCACGAGAGCTGCTGCTAAGGAAATGAGTCAGCGTCTGCGTAAAAAGCTTGACGAGAGAATTGCCGAAGATCCGACCAACGCCTTCCTTCTCAGGCAGAAGCGTATGCTTCCGCTTGCAAACGTTTCGAGTATTGACAGCTTTTTGCTGACGCTTGTCAGGGAAAATGCGCACAGACTCGGGATTTCACCCGATTTAAGAATTATCGACACTGCTCAGAAGGACCTCATGATAAACGAGTCGTTTAATGAAACGCTTGACATTTTCTATGATGAAAACAGGCCGGAATTCCGTTTGCTTGTTGATGCGGTGGGTAAGAAAGGCGAAAATGACCTTTTTGCAATCGTTAGCTCGCTCAACGATTTTGCCGATTCCCACGTTTCGCCCGACGAGTGGCTTGACAATATAGTTGAGTTCAACGACTCCTCGGTCAATGTTGCCGATACGGTTTTCGGGAAGATTCTGCTTGACCATATTACCGAAACGGCGGAGTATTCTCTGCGCGTGCTCGACAACGGTATAAAATGCTGCGAGGATTTTGAAGGACTCGAAACTATTCACCGCCAGTTAAGCGACGAAAGAAGCATTCCACGGAAAGTAATTGAACTTGCTGCGGACAAAAAGTGGGACGAGCTTAAGAGCTATCTTGAAACCTACAGAAAGAATTATTCACAGATAAAGTGGCGAAGCGTGCCCGAAGAATTGCGAAGCTCAAACGAATATATTCAGGCAAAAACAATGCGCGATAAGTCGAAGGATATAATCGGCTGGGTTTCCGGACTTATTCCCGCTACTGCCGAACAGTTTGCAGAGGATGTCAAACTGCTTGAACCTGTTGTGAGAGAGCTTATACGTTTCATTCACGAATACAGACGCATTTTTACCGAAAAGAAGAATCAAAACGAATCGCTTGATTTTAATGACGTTATGCATCTTGCTCTGAAGCTTCTTCGTAACGTCGACGGCTCTGCTTCCGACGTTGCGCTCGAGGTGCGAAAGAGATTTGACGAAATACTGATAGACGAGTATCAGGATACAAACGAGGCTCAGGACGCTATTTTCAAGCTTATTTCCGACGACCTTAAGAATCTTTTCCTTGTCGGTGACGTTAAGCAGGCTATTTACGGCTTCAGGCTCGCTTCTCCGTATATGTTTATCGAAAAGATAAAGGAATGGAAGCGTAAGGACGTTGAATATGCCGAGTATATCAATCTGGACTGCAATTACCGAAGCCGTGCCGGTGTGCTTAACTGTGTAAACTATCTTTTTGAAAAAACCATGAGTGAAAAGGTAGGCGATATCGCTTATGACGCCGACGAAGCACTCAAGCCCGGTTTCAAATTTCCGACGCCCGACGCAAATCAGGTCGAGTTCGATATTGTCTGCAGGCCTAAAAACTCAGAGAATATTACCGAGGCTCAGTTTGTTGCGAAGAGAATAAAGCAGATTCTTGCGACCGAAAGTGTTTATGACAAGAAGAAAAAGATTACCCGTCCCGTAACATTGCGTGATATCTGTGTGCTTTGCAGAAGTAATTCTGCATGCGCAAAATATGCAACCGAACTTAACGACAACGGAGTTTCTGCGTATTACAACGCTAAGAAAGGATATTTCAAATTCAACGAAATCAGGACAATGCTGTCTTTCCTTGAGATACTTGACAATCCGCTTCAGGACATACCGTTGCTGTGTGTGCTGGCTTCTCCGATATTCGGCTTCAGTGCCGACGAGTTGGCAAAAATCCGCATCGGCAAACGCGAGGGGAGACTGTACTATGCAGTAAGGGAATCGGACGACGAAAAATGCGTCGATTTTATTAAACGCTATACGCAGTTCAGACGTCTTGCAAGTGTGCTTCCCGTAAGCGCGCTGATTCGTGAAATATATGAGCGCACGGGCTATTATACCGTTGCGGGCGCTCTTACAAACGGCGAGTTCAGACAGATGAACCTGATGCTCCTTATCGATTACGCCGCAGCCTATGAAGAAAATTCCTCTCTCGGTCTTGCCGGCTTCGTGCGCTATCTTGAACGTTGCCGCGACTCGAATACCGACTTCGAGCCGGCAGCCGCCGTAAACGAAGGCGCTGACGTTGTCAGGGTAATGACAGTACATAAGAGTAAGGGACTTGAATTCCCAATAGTATTTCTTGTAGGAACAGGCTCAGGCGCGAACGATTATGACGATTATTCCGTTGATGAATCTGTAGGTATAGGTTTCAAAATCTGCGATAAAAAGAAATATAAGACTTACAGCACTGTCCAGTTTACAGCTGCCAAGCTTGCGAGGGGACAGAAGGAATACTCCGAGGAGTTAAGACTTCTCTATGTTGCAATGACAAGAGCTATGGAACGTCTTATAATAACCGCACAGCTTCAGAATCCGTCGAAGCGCTTTGCATCTGCTGACAGCGTGGCTCTGCTCGGCAAAGTAGATCCTCTTGAGGTATCGGGAACGAATAATTTTATAGACCTTATAATCAAGGCTTTTGTTAAACATCCCGACTGTAAGGCGATACGCGACGCCATTGACTTTGATATTAAGGCAGACGATAACAAAAACTTTGACATTTCCTTTAATATTATAAATGAGAGTCCCGATCAACAGGACACTCAGCAGGAAATTGCAGATACGGCTGAAATTCATCCCGACGCCGAAACGGTTGAGCTTATCAGACAGAGAGTTGAATACGAGTATCCGTACTCGGCTCTTGCAACGCTCGTGACCAAAAAATCCGCTTCATCCTTCAACGACGATTCGCTCGAAGCGGGCGAGTACTTTGCCTTCGACGTGCCGCAGTTTGCGCGTGACGGCGCTATGACGGGCGCTCAGCGCGGTACGGCGATGCACCGCTTTATGGAGGTCTGCGACTTTGAAAGGGCGAAGGCGGACGCCGCAGCAGAACGCGACCGTCTTGTTGCCGAAAAGCTTCTCACACCCGAGCAGGGCGAGGTGCTCAACATCGAAGCGCTGGCGAAGTTCTTCGAAAGCGAAGTTTACTCAAGAATTGCAAAATCTTCGAAAGTTATGCGCGAGCAGAAATTTACCGTATTTGTTCCTGCGTCTTTCGTGAATCCCGAATTAGGCGATGCCGCAAAGGATGAAAAGGTGCTCGTTCAGGGCGTTATCGACTGTGCATTCTTTGAAAACGGTAAGACAGTCGTGCTCGACTACAAGACCGACCGCGTCAGCGAAGCCGGGCATCTGGCAGGGCTTTACCACCGTCAGCTTGAGGTCTATAAAATTGCCGCCGAGGAATGCTTCGGCAAAGATGTAAGCGAGCTTTTGCTTTACAGCTTCGCGCTCGGCGAGGAGGTTAAGCTGTAATTTTTGAAAAAAACACTTGCATTTTTATAATTGATATGGTATATTATCAAGGCTAATTGAATTCGTTATTTCGAAAAAGAGGTGAAAACGATGAAGGAAGGAATTCATCCCGAGTACAAACCCACAACTGTAAAGTGTGCGTGCGGAGCTACATTTGAGACCAGCTCTACTAAGGAGAACATACGTGTTGATATCTGCTCAAACTGCCATCCGTTCTTTACCGGTAAGCAGAAGCTTGTTGATACAGGCGGACGTGTTGACAGATTTAACAAGAGATACAATCTCGAAAGCAAATAATAACATTAAAGCGGCTTATGCCGCTTTTTGTTTTCTGAAGAGATATTTATGAATTCATACAAGACCGTAATCAGAGAAGCAAGCGACGAATTCGTTGAGAAGCGTTCGCGCTTTATAGGCTACGTAAAGCCCGTCACAACCGCTGACGAGGCTAATGCTTTTGTGTCCGCAATAAAATCGAAGCATTTTGACGCCAAACATAATGTCTATGCCTATATACTTAAGGACGGCGGCGTTAAAAAATACTCCGACGACGGCGAGCCTCAGGGCACTGCGGGTATGCCCGTTCTTGAGGTTATCGAAAAGAGCGGACTGTGCGACGTCTGCGTGGTTGTAACACGCTATTTCGGCGGTATACTTCTCGGCGGCGGCGGACTTTTCCGTGCCTACACTCAGGCCGCCAAGCTTGCGCTCGAAGCGGGCGGTGTTGCCGAAATGTCGCTTACAAGCACGCTTCGCCTTGAATGCGACTATAACTTTTATTCCCGTCTTCAGACAATCGTTGCCAATGCGGGCGGTGCTGTAGATAACACCGATTTCGGCGAAAAGGTTACGGTTGATTTTTACGTTCTCAGCGAAAATGAGGAGAATATAATAAACGCCGTATTTGAAGCTTCAAACGGCAAATTCAAACCCGAAAAGCTCGCAGAAGGGTATAAAAGGACGAATTTTTAACTTTTTTGCATTCTTTTAGTGGAGTTTCTGCTTTTCGGCGGTATATATTATTTGAGTGCCTTTTCCGAAAGGGGTAAAGATATGTCAATCCGTGAGGATTCCGAGCGTCTTGAAAAAGAGCTCTTAAGTGAATATGCGGCGCTTGCCGTCAATACTAAGGGCAGACTTGCACCCGAGGAAGAGTGCGAAATCCGCACCTGCTATCAGCGCGACCGCGACAGAATAATCCATTCCAACGCGTTCCGCCGTCTCAAGCATAAGACTCAGGTATTCCTCTCACCCGAGGGCGACCATTACAGAACGAGACTTACACACACTCTCGAGGTTTCGCAGATAGCCAGAACCATAGCGAAATGCCTTAAATTAAACGAGGACCTGACCGAAGCTATTGCGCTGGGCCACGACCTCGGACACACACCCTTCGGTCACGCCGGCGAGAGGGCGCTCGACGTCGTCTATCCCGGCGGCTTCAAGCACTATGAGCAGAGCCTGCGCGTAGTTGACAAGCTTGAAAAAAACGGCGAGGGACTTAATCTTACTTACGAGGTACGCGACGGCATACTCTGCCACACCGTCGGCAAGGAAGCCGATACTCTTGAGGGCAGGGTAGTCAAGCTCGCAGACAGAATAGCGTTTCTCAATCACGATATCGACGATGCAATAAGAGCTAAAGTTTTGTGCGAGAGTGATATTCCGACGAGCATAACCGACGTTCTCGGAACTTCGAAATCAAAGCGCATCAACACACTCGTTCTTTCGGCTATCCAGAACAGCACCGACGATATACGTCTTGCACCCGATATCAAGGAAGCCTTTGACGCGCTTCACTCGTTTATGTTCAAAATGGTCTATACCAACTCCGACGTAAAGGGCGAGGAGAAGAAGGCGGAAGCGCTTATAAAAACGCTTTATGAATACTACCGTGACAATCCCGACACCATGCCCGACCTCTACAAAAAGGTCGTTGACCTTGAGGGTGCCGAGCGCGCGGCCTGCGACTACGTCTCGAGTATGTCCGACGGCTACGTACTGAATATTTATAACGAATTATTTATCCCCAGAGCCTGGATGACCTGATATTGGTACATTAATTATGGCAAAATAGTAACGAAAGGAGAGTGCTTTTATGGCATTAAGCGATGACTTTTTGCAGGAACTTCACGACAGAGTCGATATTGAAAGCGTAATCTCTCCCTACGTTACACTCAAGCGTAAGGGCAAGCTTCTGGGCGGACTGTGTCCGTTCCATAACGAGAAAACTCCGTCGTTTTACGTCTATCCCGAAACTCAGTCGTACTATTGCTTCGGCTGCGGCAGCGGCGGCGACGCCATAACTTTTATCAAGAATATCGAAAACCTCGACTACATTGAATCCGTTCGCTTTTTATGCGAAAAATACGGACTTTCAATGCCCGAGGACAACTATGACAACGGGCTTTCAAAAAAGCGCACACGGCTTTATGAGGCCAACCGCGAAGCGGCGCGCTTTTACTACAAGCAGTTGTTTGAGCCAAACGGTAAAATCGCCCGAGACTACTGTAAGAAAAGACAGCTTACAAAAGATACGGTAACGCTTTTCGGTATAGGCTACGCGCCCGACAGCTGGGACAGCCTTACCAATCATCTTAAATCAAAGGGCTTCACGACCGAGGAACTTATCGAGGCCGACCTTGCCAAGAAGGGCAGAAACGGCGGCTGCTTCGATACCTTCCGAAACAGACTTGTATTCCCGATAGTCGATTTAAGGGGAAACGTTTTAGGCTTCAGCGGCAGACGGCTTAACGAAGAGGACAGGGCAAAATACGTCAACTCCTCCGACACGCTTATTTATAAAAAGGGCAGGGAGATTTTCGGACTCAATCTTGCCAAAAAGACCAAGGCGGACAACCTTATACTCTGCGAGGGCAATATTGACGTCGTAATGCTCCATCAGGCTGGCTTTGACAACGCCGTAGCCGCTCTGGGCACCGCACTGACCGAGGATCAGGCTCAGCTGCTTTCACGTTATACGGGCGAAATACTGCTGTGCTACGACAACGACGAGGCGGGAGCAAAGGCGGTTGAAAAGGCGCTGGGTATATTTGCCCGCACAACCGTACATACCAAGGTAATAAAGATGACGGGCGGCAAGGACCCCGACGAGATTATCAAAAACTTCGGCGTTGCCCGTTTTAAGGCGCTTATTGACGGTGCTTCAAACGATATCGAATACCGTCTTTCCGAGGAAATGCAGAAGCACGATATGCTGACTTCCGACGGTAAGGTGAGCTTTATGAGAGCGGCTGCGAAGATACTCGCGGCGCTTGACAGTCCCATTGAGGTTGATGTCTATGCCTCTAAGCTTGCCAACGAACTGTCGGTCAACAAAGAGGCAATTAACTCGGAAATTGCGAAAAACAGGCGTAAGAAAAAACAGTCCGACCGCAAGGAGCAGTTTAAGGAGATACAGCGCTCGTTCAACAATCCCAATGACCTTATCAATAAGGTTAATTCCGAGCGGCGCAACAATCTACACGCCGCTAAGGCGGAGGAAACCGTTTTAGCGACGCTGATGAGCAATCCCTCGCTTTACAGGAAGCTTTCCGCATTAATCAGCGCTGACGATTTTGTAACCCCGTTCAATGCGAAGGTTTACAAAACGCTTTGCGAAAGACTCGAAGAGGGAAAAGCGGTTGATATAACCTCGCTTTCGTCGTCGTTTACGTCGGACGAGCTGTCGGTAATATCATCAATTATCGCAAACAAGGCACAGTTTATCACAAACTCTGTTGATGAGTGTGAGGACTGTATCGCAATAATCAGGGAAGATAAGAAGAAAGCGGCGCGCAAACAGCCCGCCGAAATGACCGAAGAGGATTTTCTTAATATCTTCAGAAATAATAATTAGTCAGAAATAAGCAAATATAAAGATGTGAGAGGGAAAACAATGGAAAACAAAGAAAACGCAAACGCAACTCCTACCCCTAACGAAAAGAAAAACCCGATTACCGAACTTATCGAAAAGGGTAAGATTTCCGGTAAGGTAACGACTCAGGAAATCGATACCGCGATGGTTGAGTCCGATCTTGAAATGGAGGACCTTGAAAAGGTTTACGAAAGCCTTGAAGCACTCAATATCGAGATTATCGACGACTTCGACTTAAACCTCGACACAGTTGACTTTGAAGAGGACATCGCAAAGGTTCAGGAGTCAACCGAGGGCACGGGCGAGGGCCACGGCAACGCCATGGACGATCCCGTAAAGGTCTATCTTAAGGACATCGGCCGCGTTCCGCTTCTCACTCCCGAGGAGGAAATCGCGCTTGCCGAGAGAATTGCCGAAAACGACGCTAACGCAAAAAAGCGTCTTGAGGAGGCAAACCTTCGTCTTGTTGTAAGTATTGCCAAGAGATATGTCGGCAGAGGTATGCAGTTCCTTGATCTGATTCAGGAAGGCAACCTCGGTCTTATCAAGGCTGCCGAGAAGTTCGATCACACCAAGGGATTCAAGTTCTCAACCTACGCTACGTGGTGGATAAGACAGGCAATCACGAGAGCTATTGCCGATCAGGCGAGAACTATCCGTATTCCCGTTCACATGGTTGAAACTATCAATAAGGTCAAGAAGACCAACTCTCAGCTTCTTCACAAGAACGGCAGAGATCCGACGGCTGAGGAAATCGCCGAGGTACTCGATATGCCCGTTGACAAGGTAAGAGAGATTATGCGCGTATCGCAGGAACCCGTTTCGCTTGAAACGCCCATAGGCGAGGAGGAAGACAGCCACCTTGGCGACTTCATTCCCGACGACGAGGCGCTCGCACCTGCAGACGCGGCTTCAATGCTTCTTCTTAAAGAACAGCTTGAAGAGGTGCTCGGCACACTGACCGAGAGAGAGGCTATGGTACTGAAGCTTCGCTTTGGCCTTGAGGACGGCCATCCGAGAACGCTTGAAGAGGTCGGCAAGACCTTCGACGTTACCCGTGAGAGAATCCGTCAGATTGAGGCTAAGGCGCTTCGTAAACTCCGCCATCCCTCACGCTCCAAGAAACTCAAGGACTTCCTTGATTGATAGATTGAACAGAAAAAACACCGCTTCGTATGAAGCGGTGTTTTTGCATATATTAGAGTTTTTTATTTTATCATTTCCCCGAATTCTTCCTCGGAAATAATAGTTACGCCAAGCTGCTGAGCCTTTGTCAGTTTGCTTCCCGCGGCTTCGCCCGCAAGAACGTAGTCCGTCTTTGCCGAAACCGAGGATGAAGTCTTACCGCCTAAGCTTTCAATAATTGCCGACGCTTCGTTTCGCGTGTACTTCGTAAGAGTGCCCGTAAGCACGAAAACCTTGCCGTCGAAGCGGTTTTCTATCAGCGTGTCCTCGGCTTCCATATTCACACCCGCTGCCTTAAGATCGTCTATAAGTTCACGCGACTGTTCGAGCGAGAAATAATCAATCGCCGACTGCGCCATAATATCGCCGAAGCCGTCGATTTCAAGGATTTCCTCCTTCGTTGCTGCCATAAACGCGTCCATGGTTCTGAACTTATCGGCAACAAGCTTCGCTGCCTTCTGTCCGATATGGCGGATGCCGAGAGCAAATATCAGCTTGCTCAAATCGTTCTGCTTTGATGCTTCAATGGCGGTCCTGAGATTTTTCGCGCTCTTTGAGCCCAGTCCCTCAAACGAGGCAACCTTATCATAGTCAAGCCTGTAAATGTCAGCCGCGCTCTTAAGCATACCTGCATTTACAAACAACTCCAGCAGTGCGTCGCCCAGACCTTCAATATCCATCGCGTCGCGCGAGCAGAAGTGAATAAGATTTCTCAGCAACTGAGCGGGACAGTCGGGGTTGTTGCAGCGTATCGCCGCCTCGTCCTTTTCTCTGGTTACGGGCGCGCCGCAGGACGGACAGACCTTCGGCATTTCAAACTCAACAGAGTTTTCGCCGCGCTTTGCAACTTTAAGCACCTCGGGAATGATATCTCCCGCTTTTCTTATAACAACGGTGTCGCCTATGCGTACGCCTTTTTCTTTTATGAAATCCTCGTTGTGAAGCGTAGCTCTCGAAACCGTGGAGCCTGCAACGAGCACGGGCGTAAATACGGCAGTAGGCGTCAGAACTCCCGTTCTTCCGACGTTAATCTCAATATCAACGAGCGTCGTTTCCTTTTCCTCGGGCGGATATTTCCACGCAAGCGCCCATTTCGGACATTTCGCCGTACTGCCGAGCATTTCACGCTGTGCAAACGAATTAACCTTGATAACCGCGCCGTCAATGTCAAAGGGGAGAGTACCCCTGATTGAGCCTATTCTGTCAAGTTCCTTTAATACGTCCTCGATATTATCGAATTCGTTATAAAAGGGAATAGTCTTGAAGCCGAGTGATTTTATGAAATCGAGCGACTGCTTATGCGCCGTCAGTTCAACGCCCTCAATCTGCTGAATATTGAAAACGAATATATCGAGCCCTCTTGACGAGGTTACCTTCGGGTCCTTCTGCCTGAGTGAGCCCGCCGCGGCGTTACGGGGATTTTTGAACGGCTTTTCGTCGTTTAATTCCTGATTTTTAACGATTTCAAGGAATTTTTCACGCGGCATATAGACCTCGCCGCGGACCTCGATGAAAGGTAATTTTTCCTTTAACGAAAGCGGAATTGTACGAACCGTTTTCAGGTTCGCCGTAACGTCCTCGCCGACGTTGCCGTCGCCTCTTGTAGAACCTCTTGAAATAATACCGTCAGTGTATTCAAGGCTGACCGACAGTCCGTCTATTTTCGGCTCAACAACATAAGTAGCGTCGGGACAGACCGCCTTTACCTTGCGGTCAAAATCATACACCTCGTCAACCGAAAATGCGTCCTGCAGGCTCTCCATTTTTACCTTATGCTCGACGGGTTGGAACATCGCCTTGTCGGCAGAACCGCCTACACGGTGAGTGGGCGAGTCGGCTGTCAGCAGATCGGGATACTCCTCCTCGATAGCCTTCAGCTCGCGCATAAGCATATCGTATTCATAGTCGGAAATATCGTTTTCATTTTCGACGTAATAGCGGTATATATGGTGATTGAGCTCTTTGCGTAACTGCTCGGCTCTTAATTTACTGCTCTGATAATCGGACATAAATCCTACCTCCAAAGATATTATTGTTATTCTACCACATTTTTAACATTTTTACAACTCGAAACGTCATAGATATTAATGAATATTTCAGGAGGTGTGATATGAAGAAAACTTTATCGTTTATATTGGTCTGCGTTTTGCTTTTTCTGACTTTTCAGCTCGGGGCTTACGCCGCTGATTATCCCGAAATGCAGGTTGAAGTTCACTGTAAATCTGCAGTTCTGATGGAAGCGTCAACGGGCAGGGTGCTTATGGCGAAAGATGCCGATATGCAGGTCTATCCCGCATCAGTCACCAAAATTATGTCGCTGCTGCTTGTCACCGAGGCAATTGACCGCGGACAGATAGCGCTTACGGATATTGTAACTGCAAGCGCATACGCGTCGAAAAAGGGCGGCTCGCAGATATGGCTTAAAGAGGGCGAGCAGATGACCGTTGACGATATGCTCAAGGCAACCGCCGTAGCCAGCGCCAACGATGCGTGCACCGCGCTGGGTGAGTTTATCGCAGGCAGCGAGGATGCATTTGTTAATAAAATGAACGAGCGCGCAAAAGAGCTCGGTATGAACAACACGCATTTTGAAAATTGCACAGGCCTTGACGACACCGCTGACGGACATCTTACAACCGCTTACGACATAGCGCTTATGTCCCGCGAGCTTCTGAAGCACGAGCGAATCCGTAATTATTCGACTATATGGACCGATACGCTTCGCGGCGGCGAAACCGCGCTTACAAACACCAACAAGCTCATCCGCTTCTATGACGGCGCAACGGGGCTTAAAACCGGAACTACCTCAAAGGCAGGGTGTTGCGTGTCCGCAACCGCCGAACGCGACGGACTTGAACTTATCGCCGTCGTAATGGGCTCGGATAATTCAAACGACCGATTTAATTCTGCGCGTGCGATGCTCGACTGGGGCTTTGCGAACTACTCGAGTGTTGAGCTGGCTGTTGACCAGACTCTCATTGTTCCGATTAGCGTAATAAACGGCAGGGAGGATATCATAACTCCCGACCTTCCCGAAACGCAAAGGGCAGTAGTCGCGAAGGGCAGACAGGCCGATATTGTTCAGGTTGTCGAGCTTCCCGTTGACGTCGAAGCGCCCGTGGAAAACGGCCAGACGCTCGGCACTGTCAGTTTTAAGCTTGACGGTGAGGATTTAGCCGTCTATACGCTGAAAGCGCCGCATTCAGTCGAAAAGCTCAGCTTTTTCGAGCGCTGGAAACGTCTCGTTACGTCAATAATTTAGAATTTTCTTCGGTAAATCATACATTGATTAGATAAACTGTTAAAAAATTATAAATTTAACAAATAGTTGTTGAAATAAATCCGCGGATGGGTTAAAATATAAACGTGATATTTTAGGATGTGAAACATCAAAGGAGTTTTAATACCGATGTCTTTGAAACTGAATGCCGATTATCTCAACGGCTTTATTGATGCCGCGGATTATTCGGGCATTTCCGACGAAATCAGACGCGCCGCAGCCACTCTTGAAAACAGAAGCGGTGAGGGCAGCGATTTTCTGGGCTGGATTGACCTGCCCGTAGACTACGATAAAGAGGAGTTCGCGAGAATTAAAAAGGCGGCCGATAAAATTAAGTCCGACTCAAAGGTACTTATTGTTATCGGAATTGGCGGCAGTTATCTCGGTGCGAGAGCGGCTATCGAGTTCTGCAAGTCCCAGAATTACAACGTAATTGCAAAAGACACGCCTCAGATTTTCTTCTCTGGCAATTCCATAAGCTCGTCAACGCTTAATGAGCTTGTTTCAATTTGCGAAAATACCGATTTTTCGGTTAACGTTATATCAAAGTCGGGTACTACTACCGAGCCTGCCGTAGCCTTCAGAATTTTCAAGGCTCTGCTTGAAAAGAAGTACGGTAAGGACGAAGCGGCTAAGCGTATCTACGTCACCACCGACAGACAGAAGGGCACTCTCAAGGCGCTTTCCGACAGTGAAGGCTATGAGACTTTCGTCGTCCCTGACGACGTCGGCGGCCGTTATTCCGTGCTTACGGCGGTAGGCCTTTTACCGATAGCCGTTGCGGGCTGCGATATCGACAGTATGATGAAGGGCGCCGCTGACGCAAGAAGCGCCTACTGCGATACCGACCTTGAAAAGAACGATTGCTATAAATATGCGGCAATACGCAATATACTTTACCGCAAGGGCAAGGCTGTCGAGATGATGGTTGCCTATGAACCCGACTATACCATGATGAACGAGTGGTTCAAGCAGCTTTTCGGTGAGTCCGAGGGTAAGGACGGAAAGGGGCTTTTCCCCGCATCCGCCGTTTTCTCGACCGACCTTCACTCTATGGGTCAGTACATACAGGACGGCGAGAGAATTCTCTTCGAAACAGCGGTTGTGTTTGACAAGCCCAAGAGCGAAATCACAATCGGGGAGCAGGAGGGTAACCTCGACGGGCTCAACTTCCTTGCAGGCAAGACAATGGATTTCGTAAACCGCAAGGCTTTTGAGGGTACATTGCTCGCTCACTGTGACGGCGGTGTTCCGAACGTAGTCCTTGAAATCCCCGAGATGAACGAGTATGAATTCGGTTACCTCGTTTATTTTCTTGAAAAGGCATGTGCGATTTCGGGTTACGTGCTCGGCGTTAATCCCTTCAATCAGCCAGGCGTTGAGAGCTATAAGAAAAATATGTTCGCTCTCATCGGTAAACCCGGCTACGAGGACAGACGTCAGCAGCTTCTCGACAGACTTTCAAAATAAGTTAACAATCCCAAAAAGGGCGGTTATAAATTAAAAGGAGGAGATTTTTATGATATCTCTTATTATCGGGCATAAAGGCTCGGGAAAAACAAAAATTTTAGTTGACGCAGTCAACAGCGCTACCGAGCGTTCGGCGGGCAATGTTGTTTGCGTTGAGAAGGCTAACAACCTTACATACGATGTCAACTACCGTTGCAGACTTATTTCGACCGACGAATTTGCGGTTGAGGGCTTTGATGCTTTCTACGGCTTCCTGAGCGGAATCTGCGCGGGCGACAACGACATCACCGACATTTTTGTTGATGCTACTTTCAGAATAGGCGGCCGCGATTACGAACAGCTTGCCGATTTTCTTGAGAAAATCAACACTCTTGCCGACAAATCGTCAACTGCATTTACGTTCACGATTTCTACGGACGTTGAGAATCTTCCCGAGAGAATTTTCAAGTATTGCGTTAAGATTAACTGATTATGCTTTTCACGGCGGGGTGCTTCACTCCGCCGTTTATCTTTTTATATTAAATTTTTTGTTGACAAACGCAATTATTATGTATATAATACTTTTTGCGTTAGTGTGACGAGGTATATTTATGTTTATTGAGCTTGAACCGATTTTCAACTGCGAGGGCGCTGAAAAGGAGATATCCTATCAGTTCACTCCCGACGGTTGCGACGAGATTAAATCGGTCGACGTTAAAGGCAAAGTCTTTAACCGCACCGGAATAGTTTCGCTTGAGGTAAATGCCGTCTATGAGCTTGACACGCTCTGTGACCGCTGCGCCGCACCGGTTAAGAGGAATGAGGAGCTTGCAATCGCTCATTTCCTCGTAAGCGAGCTTAATGACGAGGATAATGACGAGTATTATCTTGTCGAGGATATGAATCTTAACCTTGACGAGCTCGTCAGAGAGGATATACTTCTGTCGTTACCGACAAAGATTCTCTGCAGTGAGGACTGTAAAGGAATCTGTCCTTATTGCGGCACAAATCTCAATGAGAAGCAGTGCGACTGCAGAAAGCCCGTTGATCCGCGGCTTGAAGCGCTTAAACAGTTTCTCGATTAACCAACAACTGATAATTCGTTTGATAAAGGAGTAATTGAAATGGCAGTACCGAAGAGAAGAGTTTCCAAGGCAAGAAGAGACAAGAGACGTTCAAACGTCTGGAGAATGAACGCACCTGAGCTTCAGAAGTGCCCCAATTGCGGCGAGTACAAGAGAGCCCACAGAGTATGCCCGAGCTGCGGTTACTACAACGGCAGACAGGTTATCACTGTTGAAGAAGCGTAATTAACTCTTGATTTGATTGTTCAGGAGGGCGGAGAAGGTGTATCTTCCCCGCCTTTTTATCGTGTAAAGGAGGTGGGAATATGTCTGTAAAAATCAGCGATGTAAAGCGCTTTTCGCTCTGCTGGCTTAACGGCGTCAGGGCGGGGGACAGTCTGACGCATATCAACGGCTGTGAAATCGAGGACGTGCTCGACTACGATTTTTATATGAACGACCTTCCCGCCGAACTGTCTTTTCTGACCTTAAAGGGCAAGAAAAAGACGGTTAAAATTACCGAAAAGAACGCCGACAATGTAGGGCTTGAATTCGAGACTTACCTTATGGATAAGCAGCATTCCTGCCGCAATAAGTGCATTTTCTGCTTTGTCGATCAGTTGCCGAAGGGTATGCGCGACACACTGTATTTCAAGGATGACGACAGCCGTCTTTCGTTCCTTTTCGGTAACTACATAACGCTTACCAATCTGTCCGAGCACGAGACACAGCGGATTATTGACATGCACATAAGTCCCGTCAATATTTCCGTTCACACCATGAATCCCGAGCTTCGCGTCGAGATGATGAAAAACAAGAACGCGGGCGAGTCGCTGAAGCTTATAAAACGCTTTGCCGACGCGGGTATTTCAATGAATACTCAGCTTGTTCTGTGCCCCGAAATCAATGACGGCAAGGAGCTTGAATACTCGCTTAAAGAGCTTTCCGCACTTTATCCTGCGGTTCAGAGTATCGCCGCCGTTCCCGTCGGCATCACAAAATTCCGCGACGGACTTTACCCGATTAAGCCTTATACAAAAGAACGGGCAGGGGAAACCATAGACATAATCGAGCGCTTCGGCGACGCTTTTTATAAGGAGCACGGCACGCGCCTTGCCTATCCTGCCGACGAGTTCTATCTGAAGGCTCAGAGACCGCTTCCCTGCGGTGAATTCTATGAGGATTATCCTCAGCTTGATAACGGCGTCGGCATGTGGACTCTGTTCAAGGAGGAGTTTGAAAACTACCTTGAAACCGCCGACATAAAGCCGCTTTCAAAGACTTTAAGCTGTGCTGCAGGCGTTGCCGCATATCCGCTTATAGCAGAGCTTTGCGACAAAATCTGTGCAAAGTGCGACGGACTTAAGATAAACGTCTATGAGATAAAAAACGACTTCTTCGGCGAGAATATCACCGTCGCCGGACTTATAGTCGGACAGGACCTGATTAATCAGCTTAAAGGCAAAGACTTAGGTGAATATCTTATAATTTCCGCTTCTATGGTAAAGGGAACTTATCCCGAAAAGGTTGACGGCGTTTTCCTTGACGACGTGACCTATGAGCAGGCAAAAAACGAACTTAAAACCGATATAAAGCTCGCCTATAACGACGGCGCGCAGTTTGCGAAAATAATACTGGGGGTTGATTAAATGAGCAGACCCGTAATCGCGATTGTCGGCAGACCGAACGTCGGCAAAAGCACGCTTTTCAACAAGTTAATCGGCAAACGTCTTTCTATAGTTGACGATACACCCGGCGTCACCCGCGACCGTATTTACGGCGACTGTGAGTGGCTCGGCTACAATATGCTGCTCGTCGATACGGGCGGTATTGAGCCGCATTCCGACGATGTAATCCTCTCTCAGATGCGCCGTCAGGCTCAGTTAGCCATCGACAGCGCGGACGTAATCGTTCTCGTTACCGACGTTCGTTCAGGCGTTGTCGCGACCGATATGGAGGTTGCCGCGATGCTTCAGAAGAGCGGAAAGCCAATAGTTCTCTGCGTCAACAAATGCGACACGATAGGCGAGCTTCCGCCCGATTTCTATGAGTTTTACAATCTCGGTCTCGGCGATCCGATAGCCGTATCATCCGTTCACGGCCACGGCACGGGCGACCTTCTTGACGAGGTAATTAAGTATCTGCCCGAACAAAAAGAGGATGAATTCGATTCCGAAACCGTCAAGGTTGCAATTATAGGCAAACCCAACGTCGGCAAATCCTCGCTTGTCAACGCCATAGCGGGCGAGGAGAGAGCAATAGTTTCGGATATAGCCGGCACTACGCGCGACTCGACCGACACGATAATTGAAAACGACAAGGGAAGCTTTGTCTTTATTGATACTGCGGGACTCCGCCGCAAAAGCAGGGTTGACGATCAGATAGAAAAATATTCGGTAATACGTGCGAGAATGGCGGTTGAAAGAGCCGACGTCTGCGTAATAATGATTGACGCAACGGAAGGCTTCACCGAGCAGGATTCCAAGGTTGCGGGCATAGCGCACGAGCAGGGAAAGGCGTGCATTATCGCGGTAAACAAGTGGGATGCCGTCCAAAAGGACGGTCATACCATGGATGTCGAGCGCAAGAAGCTGATGGGCGATTTTGCGTTTATGAGCTATGCTCCGATTATCTTCATTTCAGCCAAAACGGGACAGCGTCTCGACAGACTTTTCGAGCTTATCAAGTTCGTCAATGAGCAGAATTCCATGCGCATTTCGACGGGCAAGCTCAACGACGTCCTTGCCGCTGCGACGGCGCGTGTTCAGCCGCCTACCGACAAGGGCAAGAGACTTAAAATCTATTATATGACTCAGGCTTCAACCAGACCGCCTACATTCGTCTGTTTCGTCAATTCAAAGGACCTTTTTCACTACAGCTATCAGCGTTACATTGACAACCAGATACGCGAGGTTTTCGGCCTTGAGGGAACGCCTACGCGCTACGTTATCCGCGAACGCGAGAAAAACGGCAAAAAGGATTACAAATAATTCAATAAAACTTCAAAAAAGGGCGATTAATTCGCTCTTTTTTATTGCATTATTTTATAAGTTATAGTATAATTATAAAAATACTAATATGGGGTATTAGGTTTTATGATAATTTTAGGTATCGACCCCGGCTATGCTATAGTCGGCTACGGCGTAATTAAATACGAAGCAAACCGCTTCACCGTACTCGATTACGGCGCGATTACCACGCCGGCGGGTATGCCGTTTGTCGAACGCCTTGACGTTATCTACAAGGACCTGAATATGCTTTTTGCAAAGTATAAGCCTGAGGCTATGGCTATAGAAAAGCTTTTCTATAACACGAATGCCAAAACGGTTATCGACGTTGCTCAGGCGAGGGGCGTTACGGTACTTGCCGCACATCAGAACGGAGCCGAAATTTTCGAATACACGCCGCTTCAGGTAAAACAGAGCGTAGTCGGCTACGGCAGAGCCGAGAAAAAGCAGGTTCAGGAAATGATACGCGTAATTCTCAATCTTGAGAAGGTGCCCAAACCCGACGATACCGCGGACGCGCTTGCGATGGCTGTCTGCCACGCTCATTCAAGCGGCTCGCTTATGGGTAAACTGCGAAATATCAGGTGAGGAAAAGATTATGTTTTATTCAATAACGGGTGAAGTCGTATTCTACGATACACAGTGTGTTGCCGTTAACTGCAACGGCGTTGCGTTCAAGTGCTTCACCACAATGAACACGCTTAAAAATATCGCGTCAAAGGGCGAAACGGTAACTCTGTTTACCTACCTTAACGTTTCGGAAAATGCGCTTGACCTTTTCGGTTTTTATACCGAAACCGAGATGGAATGCTTCAAGGTGCTTCTGAGCGTTTCGGGCGTCGGCCCGAAGGTGGCGCTCGCTATTTTAAGCGAGCTTACTCCCGATTCGCTTGCGCTTGCGATAGCGTCGGGCGACAGTAAGTCCATTACCCGCGCAAACGGTGTCGGTCCCAAGCTCGCTCAGCGCATAGTGCTTGAACTTAAGGACAAGCTCGCTGCGGGACTTGATTTAGGCTCGTCGGGAATCGAGGTTGAGAGTGCAAACGCCGCGATGAATGCGGCTAACACCTCCGAGGCGGTATCGGCGCTTACAATGCTCGGCTATTCGCAGAGTGAGGCGGCTTCTGCGGTCGGCAGACTTGACAAATCGCTTTCAACCGAGGAACTTATAAAGCAGGCATTAAAACAGCTTTCAAGAATAGGGTAACGCAATATGGATTTTGATAACGAAAACAGGATTATTTCTCCCGACCTGAACGAGATTGACAACGATATTGAAGTTTCGTTAAGACCGAAAACCTTTAACGAGTATATCGGTCAGGAGAAGGCTAAGGAAAACTTAAAGGTCTATATCGAAGCGGCTAAGTCGAGAGGCGACGTGCTCGACCACATTCTTCTCTACGGACCTCCCGGACTCGGTAAAACCACGCTCGCGGGCATTATAGCCAACGAGATGGGCGTTCAGATGAGAGTTACCTCGGGACCCGCTATCGAGAAGCAGGGTGACCTCGCAGCTTTGCTCACCAACCTTAACGAGGGCGACGTGCTTTTCATAGATGAGATCCACCGTCTTTCGCGTCAGGTTGAGGAAGTGCTCTATCCTGCGATGGAGGACAACGCGCTCGATATCATAATCGGCAAGGGCCCGTCTGCAAGGTCGATAAGACTTGACCTTCCGCGCTTCACACTTGTCGGCGCCACGACCAGAAGCGGTCAGATTTCGGCACCGCTGCGCGACCGTTTCGGCGATATTGAACGTCTTGAAATGTACTCACCCGACGAGCTTGCTCAGATAGTCAGGCGTTCCGCGGGAATTTTAGGCGTTATGATTGACCCCGACGGCGCGCTCGAGATTGCATCGCGTTCGCGCGGTACGCCGCGAATAGCCAACAGGCTTCTTAAGCGTTCGCGAGATTTTGCCGACGTTATGGGCAACGGCTCAATTACTTCGGACATAGCGAAAATTGCGCTTTCGAGGATGGAGATTGACGAGCTCGGTCTCGACTCAATTGACAGACTGCTTTTGACGTCAATGATTAAGAATTATAACGGCGGTCCGGTCGGACTCGACACCATCGCCGCTACAATAGGTGAGGAAGCGATAACCGTTGAGGATGTCGTTGAGCCGTATCTCTTACAGATAGGCTTTCTTGCCAAAACGCCGCGAGGCAGAGTTGCCACGCCGCTTGCCTACAAGCATCTGGGAATACCATTTAACGGCGGCAACGACAACGGACAGCAAAGATTTGATTTATAATTTGAGGAGATTTTACAATGGGTAGATTATTCGGTACCGACGGCGCAAGAGGCGTCGCAAATACGGAGCTTTCGTGTGAGCTTGCAATGAAAATCGGCAGAGCGGCTGCCATGGTGCTCACCGAGAATTTGTCACACAAGCCGAAGGTTCTTATCGGCATGGACACCAGAGCGTCCTCGCACATGCTCTGCTCGGCCATTTCTGCCGGTCTTTGCTCGGTAGGCGCGGATGTGCTTGTGCTTGATGTAGTTCCTACACCTGCGGTCGCGTTTCTTGTTAAGGAATACGGCTACGATGCGGGCGTTATGATTTCTGCTTCGCACAACCCGTGCGAATATAACGGAATCAAAATTTTCCAGTACAACGGCTATAAGCTTCCCGATGAGCTTGAAAACGAAATTGAGGAAATCATACTTGACGAGTCCAAGGTTCCGCCCGTAGTTCTCGGCGGTGATGTCGGCAGAATTCATTTCTCGACAACTGCGGTTGACGACTACATTTTCCACCTTGCCATGACCTCTGACGGCGACTTCAAGGGTATGAGAATAGCCCTCGACTGCGCTAACGGTTCATCATCCGTTACCGCCAGAGCTCTGTTCACAAGGCTCGGCGCAAAGTGCTTTATCATCAATGACGATCCCAACGGCGTTAATATAAACGACAAGTGCGGCTCAACTCATATGGAACAGCTTCAGAAGTACGTTGTTGACAATCAGTGCGACATAGGCTTCGCGTTTGACGGCGACGCCGACAGAATGCTCATTGTTGACGAGAACGGCAATATAGTTGACGGCGATAAGATTATAGCAATATGCGCCAAGTATATGAAGCAGAACGGCCAGCTTAAGAACGATACCGCTGTTGTTACGGTAATGAGCAATATGGGCTTCTTTAAGTTCTGTGATGAAAACGGTATTCACTGTGAAAAGACCAAGGTAGGCGACCGTTACGTGCTTGAAAATATGGTTGCAAACGGCCATTGCATAGGCGGCGAGCAGTCGGGACACATTATTTTCCTTGACCACGCAACAACCGGCGACGGTCAGATGTCTGCAATCCAGGTGCTCAACGTCTTGAAGAGAACGGGTAAGAAAATTTCCGAACTTGCTTCCGAGATGGAGGTATTCCCGCAGGTACTTGTAAATGTCCGCGTTTCCAATTTCGGCAAGCAGCGTCTCGATAAGGACCCCGAGGTTCAGCTTGCAATCAGGGAAGCCGAGCAGGAGCTCGGTGAGGACGGCAGAGTGCTCGTCCGCGTTTCGGGTACGGAGCCGCTTGTCAGAGTTATGCTTGAGGGCAAGGATTACGATAAGATAAAGGACCTTGCCGATTCAATAGCCAAGGTTGTTGAGGAAAGGCTCGTCTGATGCGTTATTCGTCTTTATGGAAGGATTATGAGCTCCTCGACTGTTCGGGCGGCGAACGCCTTGAACGCTGGGGAGAAATAACGCTTATCAGACCCGACCCGCAGGTAATCTGGAACACGCCGAAAACCCATCCGAAGTGGAAGAATGCCGACGCAGTGTATCACCGCTCGAATTCGGGCGGAGGCAGCTGGGAAATCAAAAAGAAGCTTCCCGATTTCTGGCGTATAAACTACGGTGAGCTTGCATTTAACGTTAAGACCATGGGCTTCAAGCACACGGGTATATTTCCCGAGCAGGCAGTCAACTGGGATTACACTGCTAAGCTTATAAAAGAGGCGGGCAGACCCGTTAAGGTGCTTAACCTCTTTGCATACACCGGCGGCGCAACCGTAGCCGCGCTTAAGGCGGGAGCGGACGTTGTTCACGTTGACGCTTCAAAGGGTATGGTGCAGTGGGCAAAGGAGAACGCCGTTTTATCAGGCGTTGCAGACAGAAATGTTCGCTGGATAGTTGACGACTGTGTAAAGTTCGTACAGCGCGAAATAAGACGCGGCAACCGCTACGATATTATCATTATGGACCCGCCGTCATACGGCAGGGGACCGGGCGGCGAAATCTGGAAGCTTGAAAACGAGGTATACAGCTTTGTCGAACTGTGCGCTCAGGTGCTTTCCGACAATCCTCTTATGGTATTGATAAACTCATACACTACCGGACTTTCACCTGCGGTTATGCAGTACATACTCGGAGCGGTAATCAAGCCGAAATTCGGCGGCTCGGTTGAAAGCGATGAAATCGGACTTCCCGTAACCCGGACCGGTATGGTTCTGCCGTGCGGAGCGTCCGCAATCTGGCACAAATAATTTACAAAAAGGTAAAATATGGATAAAAAGAGTATTGTAAAATTTGATAACGTCAGCTTCCGCTACGAAGCGGCCGAGGAGGGTGAGAAGCTTCCTCTTGCCGTTGACGGCGTAAGTCTTGATATTAAAGAGGGCGAGTTTGTCGCAATACTCGGGCATAACGGCTCGGGAAAATCGACGCTTGCCAAGCTTTCAAATTCGATACTCATTCCCGAAAGCGGAACCGTCACCGTTGACGGTATGGATACCGCCGACGAGGAAAAATCCTACGATATCAGAAAAACTGTCGGCGTTGTCTTTCAGAACCCCGACAATCAGATAGTTGCCTCCATAGTTGAGGAGGACGTCGCGTTCGGCCCCGAAAATCTGGGATTGCCGCGTGATGAAATACGAAAGAGAGTTGACGACTCATTGAAGGCTGTCGGTATGTACGAGCACCGTCTGTCCGAGCCGCACAAGCTTTCGGGCGGTCAGAAGCAGAGGGTTGCAATTGCGGGTATTATAGCAATGCTCCCCAAGTGCATATTCTTTGACGAGCCTACAGCCATGCTTGATCCTCAGGGCAGGAAAGAGGTTATGAAGACCGTAATCAAGCTCAACCGTGAGTACGGTATGGCAATAGTTTTTATAACTCACTTTATGGAGGAAGCTACACTTGCCTCGAGAGTTGTCGTTATGGATAACGCGAAAGTAGTTATGGACGGCACTCCGAAGGAAGTATTCAGAAACAGAGAAGCTTTGAGAAATATCGGCCTTGATGTACCTTCGGTTGCATATCTTGCCGAGGAACTTTCAAAAAGCGGAGTTAATATTTCACCGGATATCATCTACGAGGAAGAACTTGTGGAGAGAATTGAAAAACTGATCGGAGACCGATAATGGCGTTGATTGAAACACAAAATCTATCATATATCTATTCCGAGAACACACCCTTTGAAGTCAGAGCGCTTGACGACGTCAACGTGCAGATTGACGAGGGCGAGTTCGTCGGAATAATCGGTCATACAGGTTCGGGTAAATCGACGCTCGTTCAGCATCTTAACGGTATTCTCAAACCTTCAAAGGGCAAGATACTGTTTGACGGAACCGATATTCATTCGTCAAAGGACTATACGCGCAGCGTCCGCTTCAAGGTCGGACTTTGCTTCCAGTATCCCGAATATCAGCTCTTTGAGAGCACGGTTTACGACGATATAGCCTTCGGCCCCAGGAATATGGGACTTGACAAGGACGAGATTGACGCTCATGTTATGAAGGCGGCGTCATTTGTCGGACTTAAGGAGGAAATGCTCAAAAAATCTCCCTTCGACCTTTCCGGCGGTGAGAAGCGCCGTGTCGCAATAGCGGGCGTTATGGCTATGGAGCCTAAGGTGCTTATACTTGACGAGCCTACCGCGGGACTTGACCCGCGCGGCAGACAGAAGATAGAGAATATGATAGCCGACTACCGTCAGGCTACGGAAAATACGGTTATTATCGTCTCCCACAGTATGGAGGACGTTGCACGTCTTGCCGATAAGGTAATTGTGATGAATAAGGGTAAAATTGAACTTTGCGGCACGGTTGACGAGGTTTTCTCGGGAATTGACCGCTTAGTCGAAATCGGACTTGACGCGCCGCAGATTACGCGTATTTTCATGGACCTTAAGAAAAAGGGTTACGATGTGCGCACCGATATCTATTCGGTTACCGCTGCGCGTGACGAGTTGCTCTCGCTTCTTAAAAAGAAGGGGGTGCAGGTATGATTAAGGACATCACCCTCGGCCAGTATTTTCCCGGTAATTCCGTGATACACAGACTTGACCCGAGAATTAAAATAGTGCTTGTTTTTGCTTATATAGTTGCCATTTTCCTTTGCAAAAACTTTTACGCTATGGGCATAATGTTCATACTGCTGCTTGCCGTCATACTGCTTTCGCGTATTTCGCCCAAGCTCATATTAAAGAGCGTAAGACCGATAGTTATTATCGTTATCATAACCTCGCTTTTACAGCTTATTTACAACAGAACGGGCGAGGTGCTCTGGGAATGGTGGAAGCTTAAAATCACAACGGGCGGCGTGAATATGGCGCTGTTTACAACGCTGAGGATTATTCTTCTGGTCGTTGCAAGCTCTATGCTTACCTACACGACTTCCCCCACTATGCTCACAGACGCTATCGAGAGGCTTTTCTGTCCGCTGAAGGTATTTAAGATCAATGTTCACTCAATAGCAATGATGATGACTATTGCTTTGCGTTTCATTCCGACTCTTATCGACGAGGTTGACAAGATAATGTCGGCGCAGAAATCGAGGGGTGCGGACCTTGAAAGCGGTAATATCGTTCAGCGCGGAAAAGCGTTGGTGCCGATATTCGTTCCGCTGTTTATAAACTCGTTCCGCAGAGCCTATGAGCTTGCGTTTGCGATGGAATGCCGCTGTTATCAGGGCGGCGAGGGCAGAACAAGACTTCGCGTTATGAAGTGCGCTGTGCGCGATTATATCTCGCTTATCGTCGTAGCAGCGACGGTTGCGGGTATAATCTTACTCAATCATTATTTTCCGACGGTGCTGTGATGAATAATTATTTACTGACACTTATGTTTGACGGTTCGCGTTTTCACGGCTGGCAGGTTCAGCCCAACGCCGTGACCGTTCAGCAGAGCTTGCAGGACGCCGTTGAACGCATACTCGGCGTTCGCGAAAACGTTACCGGCTGCAGCCGTACCGATGCGGGCGTCCACGCGAATATGTTCTGCTGCAATATAAGAACCGAAAAGGACATCGACTGCACCGCCTTAAAAAAATCGCTCAATGCGGTTTTACCAGACAGTGTGGCGGTTACCGAAATTCGTAGTGTACCTTATGAATTTCATGCACGTTATGACTGTAAATCCAAGCAGTATAAATACCTGATATTCAACAGAGATTTTGAAAATCCGTTTTATGTTGACAGAGCGCTTTTTTATCCTTATAAAATCGACGTAGATATGCTGAACAGCGAAGCTCAGGCGTTTCTCGGTACTCACGATTTCTCTGCCTTTTGCTCGGCTGACAGCTCGGTAGAGGACAAGACAAGAACAATTAAAAGCATTTCCGTTAAGCGTAACGGCGACTTTGTTGAAATATCTGTTGAAGCCGACGGCTTCCTTTACAATATGGTGCGCATTATAGTCGGCACTCTGCTCGACATTAATTCGGGTAAAATCGAAAAGGGCGCCGTAGCTTCGATTATAGCTTCAAAGGACAGACAGCAGGCAGGCGCAACGGTTAAGCCCTGCGGACTGTATTTGGATAAAGTCAATTATTGATTTTCGGTGGAAAAGATGAAGAAGAGAAGTATAAAAATCAGAAAAGCCAAAATTAAAGACGATATTAATCAGGGCAGGCTTATTACCGTGCTTAAGGTAGTCAGCGTTATTTTTGCCGTGCTCATACTGTTGTTTATTGCTGCTGACCGTTTCGGCAATATCACATTTTCAAGCGTGGGCGACTATTTTTACAGTATGGTTTTAGGCTCAAAGCGCGGCGACGGTTATCCTTACTATTTTGAGAGCTCTACTCCCATCGACGTAAAGCAGATTGATTCTGATCTGCTCGTGCTCACGTCTGACAGTACCTACGTACTCGACTCGACCGCGAGAAAGCTTTCCGGCTTTACCCATTCGTATTCAAATCCGCTTATCGACAGCTGTAACGGCAGAGCTATACTTTTTGATGTAGGCGGCTTCAGTTACCGCGTGCTTTCAAAGACAAAGATACTTTACGAAGGCTCGACGGACCAGAAAATTCTGACCGCCTGTGTCGGCAGAAACGGTTCCGTTGCAATAGCCACACGCGGCGAAAACTCGGCTTCCCAGCTCATTGTTTTCAATTCCAACCGCAAGGAAATCTTCCGCTGGGACTGCTCGAAGGACGAGATTATTTCAACCGATATCTCCGATAAGGGCGACAGAGTAGCCGTCAGTGTAATCGGCGCAGAAAACGGTGAACTGTACACGAGAGTTCTTATTTTCGACTTTGACTATCAGGAGCCCGTGTTTGAATACAACTACGGCTCAAATACCGTTTCAAAGGTCGAATTTGTAAAAGGAAAGATGCTTCTTGCAAGCGGACCTAATATCATGAGCTTTATAGACCGTAAGGCAAACAGAGTCGATATCGATCTTTCGCTCAACAGCCTTGCAAGACAGTGCACGGCGGAGAATAACATCACTGCCGCTGTGTTCTCAAAATACGGTTCGTCAAGCTCAAAAATTCTCACGCTATATAATGCCGACGGTAAGGAGATGTTCTCGTCCGAGATTAACTCGGCGGTGCGCTCTGTTTCCTGCGACGGCAGAAATATTTCGGTGCTTACCGACCGTCAACTTATAAACTTCAACCGCCGCGGAAAAATAATCGGTACGGCTGACGTTTCAAGCGACGGTATTAATTGCTACTGCGACGCCGACAGCGTCTATGTTCTTACCACGAGCACCGTCAATTCGTTCAAGACTTTCGGGAACAACGAAACTAAGGAAAAAACAACCACGCAAAAAAACGCTGAAAACGCGTAAAAATAATCAAGTTTTTTAGGAGGAAAAAACTATGAGTATTGTTATTGATCTGGCACTGGTTGCAGTATTAATCGTTATTGTAATTCTTGCGGCCAGAAGAGGTATTGTTGTTATGATTGCCGAGGTTCTCGCTTTTGTAATTGCAATCGTACTTGCAGCATATACCGCAAAGCCCGTTGCACAGGTAATGTACAAGGCATTCTTCTACAAGACCGTACAGAGAGAGCTTTACGAGAATCTTCCTTCGGACGGCAAGGGACTTACCGCCTCACAAAAGGCTCAGTACTGCTTCGACAATATGCCTGAGTTTGCTCAAAAGCAGTGTGAGAAGGTCGGCATCAACGTTTCGACCATCACTACTCAGCTTCAGAAGACCAAGCTCGGTACAACCGATATGTACAAAGAGCTTGAGGACAAGATTGTAAGGCCTATCGCAACCGAGGTGCTCAAACACATTCTGTACTTCTTCCTTGCTATCATTTACGGAATTATACTTAAGCTGATTCTCGGTGCGATAGCGAAGGGTATGCTGTCAAGCGACGCTGTAGAAAAGACCGACAAATTCATCGGAGCCCTTATTGGCGTTGCAGAGGGTGTGGTAGTAGTATTCCTTATCTGCAACCTGCTCGTTTACATCCAACCGAGAATTGAGAAGCCCGAAACAAAACAGGCTATTTCAGATTCCAAGATAGTTCAGATTTGCGATAACTTCAATCCCATGGAGGCAATTTCCATGGCTCAGGCATTTCTGGACGAATAATATTCAGAGGTAATAAGTATTATGGCAGAAGAAAAATTAACCTTTAAGCAAAATCTTCATAAGATTTTTGACGGTGCGTGCACCGTGCCGAATTTCATGTCGCTTGCGAGAATTCTGCTCATTCCCGTATTTGCCGTTCTTTATATGAAGGGCTATGTATGGTGGGCGGTGCTCGTGCTTGCGATTTCGGGACTTTCCGATTTCTTTGACGGCAAAATTGCCCGAAAGTTCAATCAGGTCAGCAACCTGGGCAAGATGCTTGACCCGATAGCCGATAAGCTGACTATATTCACGCTTGCTATTGTGCTCTTTATTAAGTTCAAGAGCGCCCAGAGTCCTGCAATGCAGGCTTTCGCGTGGGTATTCCTGCTCTTCATTATCAAGGACGTAATTATGCTTCTGGGCGGACTTGCGATTATTTCAAGAGGCGCGCGTCCCGCACCCGCAGCAATTTACGGCAAGGCGGCTACCTTCGTATTTTATGTGGTTATGCTTCTTATAATCGCATTCGGACCCGAAGTAGGCGCTATCAGCACCCTGTATCCTAAATTTACATTGCCCGAAAACGCAATGTTCGTACTCGTCGTAATTGCGGTTATACTTACCTTCGTAGCCTTTGCCAGCTATATACCCGACGCCGCACGGCAGATACTCGGTAAGGAAATGAAGAATCACACTGTTACAGATGAAACCAAAGATAACAACAACGAGGAATAATAATCAATGAACAAAAACATGCTTTGCTCAAGATGCCACAAAAACCCTGCGGTATTCTTTATATCGAAGGTTGACGGCGACAAAACTACAAATGAAGGACTGTGCATCAAGTGCGCTATGGAGCTCAACATCGGTCCCATAAAGCAGGTAATGGAAAGTATGGGCATTACCGAGGATGAGATGGAAGAGGTTTCCGAGCAGATGCAGCAGATGATGGACTCTGACGGCGAGGGCTTCCAGCCGGGCGGAGCGCTTCCGCTGTCCTTTATGCAAGGGATGTTTGGGGATAAATCGGAACAGCCCGACGGTGAAGTTGACGTGTCGGAAAACAAAGACGACGAAAAAGCGCCCAAGGGCAAGAAAAAGAAAAAAGATAATAAAAAGCGTAAGTATCTCGGACTCTACTGCACCGATCTTACCGAGCGCGCAAGGGAAGGCAAACTCGATAACATTATCGGCAGGGAAAAGGAGATTTCGAGAACCGAGCAGATACTCTGCCGCAGAACCAAGAACAATCCCTGCCTTATCGGCGAACCCGGCGTAGGTAAAACCGCTATTGCGGAGGGACTGGCGCAGAAAATCGCTGCGGGCGATGTTCCCGCGAAGCTTGCCGACAAGGAAATACACCTTCTCGACCTGACCGCGCTTGTAGCGGGTACTCAGTTCAGAGGACAGTTTGAGTCGAGAATAAAGGGACTTGTTGAGGAGGTTAAATCCGAGGGAAATATCATACTCTTTATCGACGAAGTTCATAATCTCGTCGGTACGGGAGACGCGGAAGGCTCGATGAACGCCGCCAATATTCTTAAACCTGCGCTTTCGCGCGGTGAAATTCAGGTTATAGGCGCAACTACCTTTAACGAGTACCGTAAGAATATCGAAAAGGACGCCGCTCTTGAAAGACGTTTCCAGCCCGTCAAGGTTGAGGAACCTTCGATTGAGGATACCTATAAGATGCTTCTGGGTATCAAGAAGTACTATGAGGACTTCCATAAGGTTAAGATTGCCGACAACCTTGTCTATAAGGCGGTAACTCTGTCCGAGCGCTATATAACCGACAGATTCCTTCCCGATAAGGCTATTGATCTGCTTGATGAGGCGTGCACCTGCGCCAATCTTCGCAATAAGGCGATAAGCGAGTACGAGAAGCTTCTCGATGAGATTGATTCGCTAAAAGCCGAAGAGGACGAGCTGTCAAGCGAGACCGAGAATATCGACTATGAGCGCCTTGCCGAGATACGCGCCGAGCTGTTAAGCTCCGAGGGCAGACTTCCCGAGGTACAGGAAAAGGCGAGCGACAACGATGTTACCGACGCTGACCTTGCAACTGTTATCAATCTCTGGACAGGCATTCCTGCCTCAAAGGTTGTCGAGGGTGACCTGAAGCGGCTTGCAGGCCTTGAGGACAGACTCAAGGAACACATTATAGGTCAGGACGAAGCGGTTGAGCTTGTAGCCGCGGCTATCAAGAGAAGCCGTGTTCAGCTATCACTGCAGAAGAGACCTGCTTCATTTATCTTTGTCGGACCTACGGGCGTCGGCAAAACAGAGCTTGTCAAGCAGCTTTCGCTTGAACTGTTTGACACTCCCGAAACGATGATACGCTTCGATATGTCGGAGTTTATGGAAAAGCACTCCGTTTCCCGTCTTATCGGTTCGCCTCCCGGTTACGTCGGCTATGACGAAGCGGGACAGCTGACCGAAAAGGTAAGAAGAAAGCCCTATTCAATCATACTTTTCGACGAGATTGAAAAGGCTCATCCCGACGTAATGAACATTCTTTTACAGATACTTGACGAGGGCAAGACAAATGATGCTCACGGCAGAACCGTAAGCTTTGCAAATACCGTAATTATAATGACATCCAACGCTGGCAGTGAGCGTAAGCAGAACGCTCTGGGCTTCGCCAAGGACAGCGGTGAGGTCAAGAAGGAAGCTGCGGTCAAGGCTCTTAGGGAATTCCTCCGTCCCGAGTTTATAGGCCGAGTTGACGAGATAGTTGTCTTTAACGAGCTTTCTCACGAGAATTACTGCGGTATTGCGGCTCTTATGCTTGACGAGCTTAAGACCTCGCTTTCAGACAGGGGAATCACCTTTGAATACAGTAAGGATGTCTGCGAGCTTCTGGTATCTAAGATGAGCGGCGACACGAGAGGCGCGAGAGACCTTCGCAACGTCATACGGCGTAACGTCGAGGATAAAATATCATCGTATATCGTCGAGCATTATGACAATTCAATTGCTAAAGTTGTTTTGAGCGTAAAAGACGGCGAGATAAGCTTTGAAATTAAATAATAGTAAAGACCGAAGATCTTTCTTCGGTCTTATGTTTGTGTTATGAATAGAGATAATCTAAAAAACAACATATTTGACGCGTCGTTAATCGCTCTGTTTGCGGCGCTGACGGCCGTCTGTGCATGGATTACAATTCCGTCGGTAATTCCCTTCACGCTTCAGACCTTCGGCATTTTTCTGTGCCTCGGGCTTTTAGGCGGCAGAAGGGGAACTGTATCCGTACTCATTTATATTCTCTTAGGTCTTGTCGGATTGCCGGTCTTTTCCGGCTTTAAGGGCGGTATCGCCGCTATTGTCGGACCTACCGGCGGATATATTATCGGTTTCGTCGGCTCTGCGCTCGTCTATTGGCTGATAACGAAGCTGACAAATGAAAAGCTGTATATGCAGGCAGTTTCCTTTATAATCGGTCTTGCCGTTTGCTACGCCTTCGGCACTGTCTGGTTTGTCGAGGTCTATTCCGCTAAGGTCGAGCCTATCGGATATGCAGCTGCGCTGTCGATGTGTGTACTGCCGTTCATAATTCCCGACTTGATTAAAATCGGATTTGCTCTTTTGCTGATAAGGTTACTCAAACCGAGAATAAAAGAGTTTCATTGAATTTATTTAATTAACTTGACAAATCGGATGTAATTTGATAATATATTCGAGCATTGAAACGCGGGTGTAGTTCAATGGCTAGAATTCCAGCCTTCCAAGCTGGCCGTGTGGGTTCGATTCCCATCACCCGCTCCAATAAAAAAACCGCCTTATAGGCGGCTTTTTTGCTTTATACTATCGGTTTAACTGAGAATTTGAATTTTATCTCATAGTCAAAGGGGAAGCGGTACTTCTCAAGAGTGTCGGGGCCGCAGCTGTTCGTTCCGACACCGCGATAGAAGCCGTCAACCGAGAGAAAAACCGTGTCCTCATGTCTTATATCTTCTCTGTGCTTGGCTTCGATAAGATTTCTCTGTGTGTAATCGTGAACCGAGAAGCTGAAACGGTCATGGCCGTCAATTTCAATGCCCTTACCATTGGCGTCGGTGAGCTTAAGATATCTTGTGCCGCCGTGATTTCCGTTGTCCTGCGGCAGAATATAATTCTCGTGCAGAGCTTTGACGGTAGTCATAAACTTGCCGACCATGCTGTGTCTGTTAAAGTCGCAGACATTCTCTTCCGGGCCTCTGCCGTAATACTCGACGTTGCTGAACTGACCTCCGAGCTCAACCGTTACACCGAAGCGCGGAATATCGCGGTCTGAATGGCGGTTTCTGTTGAGAACGGGAATAATCTCAAGCGTGCCGTCGGAATAAACGGTGTGAATTATGCTCGAGTGGTACAGGGCTTTTTTGTCGGAGATGAAATCAAAGTCAACTATTACCTGAGCGTAAGAGCCGCCCTTCTTTACGAAAATGCCCGCAAATTCCGGCTTGGCCTTTTCCAGTGCCTTTGCGTTCCACTTGGTAGTGGCGCCGTGAGAATCGTTATCTATCGGCGCTCTGTAGATGTTTGGCAGGAAGCCTTTGAAGCCGTCGGCAGGGGAGGGGTTGATAAGCTCGATGCCCTTTGCAGAGTAACTGAGCATTTCACCCGTCTGCTTTGAGAATACTATCTTGCCGTCGTCGTAGGAAATACCTACGCTTTCATCCGTTTCAAGCACGGTAACCTTGCCGTCGTTTCTGACGCCGTTATGAGCCTTGTACGCCTTGAGCAGAAGCTGTTCTTTTGCGATTTCAAAGCCGTTTTTGTCAACATAGTAAAAGTTGAGACAGTAGTCTGCATTGTCAGCCGTGTCAACCTCAATATTCGAGTAGATACAGTTGTTGGGCAGAATCGGCTTGTCAATCTCGCCGCTCTTAATCTCTTCGCCGTTTTTCATAACTGACCATTTTATTGTCATATAGTCGGTTGAGCGGAAGAAATCAGTATTTATGAACTTATACAGTCCGTCACGGAGTTTTTCGCATCTTACCGGGCGGTAAACAGCCTTCATTTCAAGCGCGCCCGTGTGCGGCGTGCGGTCGGGGTACATAAGACCGTCAACGCAGAAGTTGCCGTCGTGCATCTTTTCGCCGTGGTCGCCGCCGTATGTGTATTCGTTTTTATACTTACACTTGTCGTCGGAAATGTCGTGCCATACCGCGTGGTCTGCCCATTCCCATATACAGCCGCCCATAAGGTTCTCATGCTTGTATATGACCTGCCAGTAGTCCTCGAGACATCCCGGGCCTACGCCCATGGCGTGGCAATACTCGCAAAGGAAAAACGGCTTTCCGATATATTTCTTACCTCTTGTGTGTTTGCCCGTTTTTTCGATATTGGGAATACTCGTGTACATTTCCGAAATAACGTCGAACGCAAAACGTTTTGTTCTGACAACGCCCTCGTAGTGAACGGGAATTTCGGGACAGATGCCGTTTAAGAACATATAGCAGATATCCTGATTCTTATAGCCGCCCGACTCGTTACCGAGTGACCACATCGTGATGCACGGATGGTTGCGGTCGCGGTAATACATTCTCGCAACGCGGTCAACGTATCTGTCCGCCCACTTGACGTCGTGGCTGATGAGGTTAGGTTTATAAATCGAATCCGGACCTATGCTGCCGGTACCGTGGGTTTCAATATCGGCCTCGTCAACTACGTAGAAGCCCATTATATCCGCCAGCGTCAGAAGCATCGGATCGGGAGGATAGTGAGAGGTACGTATGGCGTTGACGTTGAGCTGCTTCATAAGCGTCAGGTCAAGCTTTATATCGTCTGCCGACATAACATAACCGTATTTGGGATTTGTATCGTGGTGATTGACGCCCTTGAACTTTATGGGCATTTTATTGAAACGGAAAACCTCGCCGACTATATCAATGTGCTTGAAGCCTATGAAACTCCTCGTTACGCTGAGAACTTCGCCGTTTCTGATAAGCGTGAGATACGCTTCGTAAACGTTCGGTACTTCTGCGCTCCATTCCTTAACCGACAGAGCCTTGTATTCGAAGTCAACGTCGTCAAACGCAGGGCGTTCGTCGGAAATAATGCACTTTTTGCCGTCGAAGAGCTCAAACTTAATCTGACAGTTTTTGTAGTCTCCGAGCGTCTTTACGCAAACAGTTAAGTCATAATTTGCGCCGCCGACAAATTCGGTATGATATTCAAAGTCGTTTATGTAGGTGCTGTCGTATTCATAGAGAAGCACGTCTCTGAATATTCCGTTTTCGCGGAACATATCCTGACACTCCAGATATGTGCCCGTTGACCACTTGTGAACGACGGCGACAAGCTCGTTTTCGCCTTTAACGACAAGCTCACTGATATCAAACTCCGCCGTGTTATGTGCACCCTCGCTGTAGCCGACAAACTCGCCGTTGAGATAGAGGTCGAGGCAGGAAACTACGCCTAAAAACGATATAACATAACGCTTGTCGGTGCTGTCTATATCAAAGCATTTTCTGTATATACCTACAGGAACGTCCTCCGGAAGCTCGGGAGGCATAAGCTTGAATTCGTATCTTGTATTAAGATAGCAGGGCTCTTCGTAACCCGTTCTCTGCCAGGTTGAAGGAACCTTTACCTTGCTGAACTTAACTCTGTCGGTAAAGAAATGAACCGGAACGATACTCTGCTTTTCGTAGTATTTGAAATCCCATTCGCCCGAAAGCACGCGAACCTTGTCGCTCTTATATCTTTCGGTAAGGCAATCCGTAGCCTTCAGCTTCTTCAAAGAATTGAAGGGGATTGCATAAGCTCTGGGTTTGAGCTTGTTAATTTCAAACACTCCGAAATCCCTGTAGTTTTCGTTATTCAGTCTGTATTCCATAATTAAGACCTCCTTAATTATCAATGTAATTATTCTATCATAAGCAATTGATATTTACAAACTATTTTGAAAAATATATAATAAATTTACAACTTATTAACAGGTGATGCGAATGAACGGTCAATTTGATATAGAAGCACTGAGAAAAGAGCTGGACACTTCAGCCGACGAAAAGTACAGAAGCTTTCATCTCGGCCTTTGTAAAACCTCAAAGCTTGAAATAAAGGGCGTGCGTCTTCCGCAGCTGAGGAAACTTGAAAAAAAGCTGATTAAAGACGGCTTTGCTGAAGAAATAAAGAAGTTTGAACCTGCAAGCTACGAAGAGAATATGATAAAGGCTCTCGTTATTGCAGGGGAGAGAAAGCCCTTTGCAGACAAGATAAGCGATATTGAAGCGTTCATACCGCTTGTTGACAACTGGGCTGTGTGCGACGCCTTCTGCAGCGAGCTTAAGCCAAAGCAATCAGAGCTTGGCGAGATTTATGAGTTTGTAAATAAGCATATTTATGCCGAGTATGAATACGAAATTCGACTCTCTGTCGTGCTTATACTCGATTATCTGATTACCGATGATTATATTGACAAAGTGCTCAAAATGCTTTACAAGGTTGATTGCAGCTACTACTATACGAGTATGGCTGTCGCGTGGGCGCTGTCTTTCTGCTTTATAAATTTTAAGGAAAAGACACTCGTTTATCTTAAAAACGGCGAACTTGACGAAAAAACTTTTTTAAGGACCAAACAAAAAATAGTTGACTCTTTCCGTGTTAATTCTGACGATAAAAAGCTCGTAAGAAGTCTCGGACAACACAACATTTAGTGATTTTGCTTTAGTTATATTCAACAAACAGTATATTATTGCAATCGGCACATTTTTCAGTCTATTATCTTATTAGACAAAAATATGCGCCGTTTTTGTTGAAAATGCAAACAAAAATCCGAAAAAATAAAAAAATCGCTTGATTTTTTGTGTATGTTTGTGTAAAATGTATAATACATTCATTTGTACAAAATGTATAAACATTTGGAGGTCAAGGTATGTCCAACAGACTGTTCCAGAGTATAGTTCATCAGATGACGGATTCTATTGACAGAATTATCGGCGTTATCGACGAGACGGGTACCGTTATTTCCTGCAGCGAGCTTCGCAAGATAGGCGAAGTGCTCTCAAGCGACGTTGCCGCGATATTCAGCGGTAATTCCGAGCTGCTTATATTTGACGGCTACACCTACAGAGCCTTTGGTACCCACATGCATTCCGAATATGCTGTTTTCGTTTCGGGCGACGATGACCTTGCGGCTAAGTATTCCGCAATTCTTTCCGTTTCGCTTTCGAGCATAAAACAGTATTATGACGAAAAATACGACAGAAGCAATTTTATTAAGAACGTAATTCTTGACAATATTCTTCCCGGTGATATCTATCTCAAATCAAGAGAGCTTCGCTTTAACAACGACGTTGCCAGAGTGGTGTTCCTTGTCAGACTTGTTGAGAAGGTTGACGTTTCCGCGTTTGATCTTATCTCGGGACTTTTCCCCGACAGAAACAAGGACTTTGTTATCAACGTAAGCGAGACCGACATCGCGCTTATCAAGGAAGTCGGCAGTCAGGTTGACTCCAAAGACCTTGAAAAGCTTGCGCGTTCAATTGCGGACAGCCTCGGTGCGGAGTTCTACTCACACGTTCTCGTCGGTATAGGCACAACCGTTGAATCTGTCAAGGATCTTGCCCGCTCGTTCAGAGAGGCTCAGGTTGCTCTTGAGGTCGGCAAGGTTTTCGATACCGAAAAGACCATAGTCAGCTATGACAATCTCGGTATCGCGCGTCTTATCTATCAGCTTCCGACAACTCTCTGCGATATGTTCTTAAGAGAGGTTTTCAAGAAGGGCTCCATTGATTCTCTTGATCAGGAAACTCTGTTTACAATTCAGAAGTTCTTCGAAAACAACCTTAATGTTTCCGAGACCTCCAGAAAGCTTTTCGTCCACAGAAACACACTTGTTTACAGACTTGAAAAGATTAAAAAGCTCACCGGTCTTGACCTTCGCGAGTTCGACGACGCGATAGTTTTCAAGGTAGCTCTGATGGTTAAGAAATACCTTGATTCCAATCCCATAAAGTACTAATTACAGTATTCGGTAACGTATTTTTAACAATATCTTGTGATATTTCGTGTATATTGCATATTATAATGTAATAAATTTGTTTATTATTACAAAGTTTATGAACATTTGGTTAAATGCGTTACAACTGGCCGTTTTTGTGATATAATGTTAGGCAGTATATTGGACAGTTATGTTCAGTATGCTGCCTAATTTATTTGTGTGGAATCGAGGTTGTGTAAGTGATTGAATTTATAAACGTTTCAAAAACTTATGATAACGGAACTCAGGCATTGAAAGATGTTAATATAAAAATCAACGACGGCGAGTTCGTTTTTATAGTCGGCGCATCCGGCGCAGGCAAGAGCACCTTCCTTAAAATCATTATGCGCGAGCAGGTCCCGAATAAGGGAACCGTAATGATTAACGGCTATAATCTCAATAAAATGAAGAAAAAGCAGATACCGCTTTTCAGAAGAACTCTCGGTATCGTTTTTCAGGACTTCAGACTTATCAATACAATGACAGTTTACGATAACGTAGCGTTTGCGATGCGCGTTATCGGTGCAAAGGAAAAGGAAATAAGAAAGAGGGTTCCCTATATTCTCAGCCTTGTCGGCTTAAGCTCAAAGGCGAGACATCTGCCCACTCAGCTTTCCGGCGGCGAGCAGCAGAGAGTGGCTCTTGCCAGAGCGCTTGTCAACAACGCGGGACTTATAATTGCCGACGAGCCTACGGGCAACGTCGACCCCGAGATGTCATATGAGATAGTTGACCTGCTCAACCATATAAACGCAAACGGAACCACGGTTGTTATGGTAACGCACGAGCACAATCTTGTACGTCATTTCCATCACCGTGTTATAACAATCGATCAGGGCGCAGTTATTTCTGATTCCGACGATTCGGACAAGCTTCCCGAGGATTATGAAAAGTATGAACAGATGTATCCGTCTGAGGCCTCAGCAGATACTGAGACTGCCGAAACGCAGGAGGCGGAGCCCGTTGATATAGCGGAAATAATCACCGAGGAAATCACGGTTGATGAGGATAAGGAAAGCGTTTATTTCGCCCAGCCCAATTCCGACAGCGAGCTTGAAGAGTTTATCGCCAATTACGGCGTTGATACCGACGACGAGTCGGACACGGAGATAGACTACTCGATTTATCTCGAAAGTCTTACCGAAGAGAACGGAGGCGATAAATAATGAAGAGCGGAAGTCTTAAATATCTGACCCGCGAGGGCTTCAGAAACATCTGGGTAAACCGCCTTATGTCGCTGGCTTCGGTTACGGTGCTTATGGCTTGCCTTGTAATTATCGGCGTGGGCGCCATGATGTATTTCAATATCAACTCTCTGCTCGATATAGTCGAGGATCAGAATATCGTTATGGTTTACGTTGACTATGAGGCGAGCGATGTCGAAACCTCACAGCTGGGGATTGATATCAAGAATCTTGACAACGTCAAGAGCTGCGAGTTCATCCCTAAGGAAGATGCCTTCCAGAAGCAGATTGAGCAGATGGGCGTTGACTCGGCGCTGTTCGCGGGACTTGATGAAAGCCCGCTTCCCGACGGCTACCGTGTAAGCGTTGACGACCTTACGCTGTATGAACAGACGGTTGAACAGATTAAGGGCTTGAACAAGGTTATGAATGTGCGTGAGAACAGCAACCTTGCCTCAAAGCTTGTCTCAATGCGGCAGGCTGTTACAATAGTCAGCGCGGGACTTGTGCTTATGCTGTTCCTTGTTTCACTGTTTATTATATCGAACACTGTTCGAATCACTATGTATTCGCGTAAGCTTGAAATAAATATTATGAAGGCGGTAGGCGCGACCAACAGCTTTATCCGCTGGCCCTTCTTTATTGAGGGCATACTGCTCGGCGTCATATCGAGTGTGGTTTCTCTGCTGCTGCTTTGGGGTATATATGAGCTTATCGTTTACGCGTTCTCATCGACAGTCAATATGTTCGGCTTTGGCTTTAAGTTCGTTGAATTCACTGATTATATCTGGTACATTTTAGCCGCATTTGCCGCTATCGGTATCTTTACCGGCGGTGTGGGAAGTATGGTTTCGATGAATAAGTATCTTAAAGAGCAAAGGAGTATCGTCAACAATGAATGATAAGAGAAAAAGCTTTTTAAGACTTGTATCAATGTTTACGGTTCTTGTTGTACTCTTTACCGGCACTTCGATGAAGACGTCTGCCGCAAGAGACTTCCAGGCCGAGATTGATGCAATCGAAAAGAAAATTGACGCCAACAATTCCAAGAAGTCGGATCAGGAAAAGTCTGTTGCTGAGCTTCAGGAGGACATCAACGATATGCAGGATCAGCTTGATGTCTATAATGACAAGATTGGCGCGCTCAATGAGGATATTTCGGCAAAGAATCAGCTTATCGGCCAGTACGAAGCCGAGATTACTCAGCTTGAGGATGAAATTAATCAGACCAACGCTCAGATTGATTCGCTCAATGCAAAGATTGACGAGACCTATGATCTGCTTGTCGAGAGAATGCGCGCGTCGTATATGGCGGGCGAGACCTCATCGCTTGAGATACTCCTCGGAGCGGAGGACTATGAATCCTTCCTTACGAGACTTGAACTCGTTCAGGCTATTTCCAGACACGACGCTCAGGTTATAGAAAGCCTTGAAAATGAGATTAAAAGCCTCAATGAAATGCTCGAATCAATCACCCAGAAGAAGGCCGAGCAGGAGGAGAAAAAGGCTGCTATCGAGGCTGAGAAGGCCGAAATCGTTTCAAAACGCAGCGAGGTTCAGTCCTCACGCAACGAGATTGCTTCCAAGCAGGCCACTATGGAGAAAAAGGTCGGTCAGATTGAGAGCGTAATCTCAAAGCTTGATGCGAGCACCGCGGCTTACAGAGAGGCTATTGCTTCTATTCAGGCGGCTGAGGAAGAGTATAACCGTCAGCAGGCGGCACTGCTTTCTCAGGGCTCGGGTACCATTGAAGGCGGAGACTCGATAGGCGACTATCCCGTTTCGTCGAAGGGTATGATTTTACCGCTTCAGTATTCGGGCGTTGTAGCGAGCGCATGGTGGGGCAGTTATTCCGGCCATAAAGGCATCGACCTTATAACTAAGGGCGCCACGGGCAATACATACGGCAAGGCTATCAGAGCCGCGGCAGCGGGTACGGTAGTATTTGCAGGCGGCGGTTCGGGCTCATCGTGGAGCTACGGAAACTTCGTAACCATCGACCACGGCAACGGCGTCAGCACACGTTACGCACACTGCAGCTCGGTTGCAGTTTCCTCGGGCTCACACGTAGCTCAGGGACAGATTATCGCCTATGTCGGCAACACCGGTAACGTTTATCCGCGTCCGTCGAGCGACAATCCCCATGCCGGCGCACATCTTCATTTTGAGGTAATTATCAACGGTTCCCGCGTTAATCCCGAACCCTGGATTCCCGCGGTTCCGCACAACTGATAAATCTTATCGAGAGAGGGGCTTCTATGAACAGAAAAATTCCCCTTGGATTGGCTCTCGCGGTAATGTTTATCGCAATAGCGATAACCGTAGCCGTCACTATGAGCGTTTCCATGAAAACCTACAACAATCTTATAAAGGATCTTCCCGACAGAGCGAGAATGTACTCCAACGTTTCCGAAATTGACGATATCGTCCGTACCAATTATTACGGATTCGTCAATGAGGGATTGCTTAATTCTCAGGTTTCCGAGGGCTATGCAAACGGTCTGGGCGATAAGTACAGCTATTATCTTACCGCTGAGGAATACGAAACATATTCAAATGAGCTTAAGGGTGAGAAGGTCGGCGTAGGCATTATCGCGTATTATGACGCTTCCGATCCCGCAATAATTGCCGCTCAGGTTTCCGAGGGCTCTCCCGCGGCTCAGGCAGGTATTTCCAAGGGCGACAGAATTGTTGCAATTGACGAGGAAACGGTCACAGCTTACAACTATAAGGATTTGATTGAAAAACTTACGGGCGACCGACTCAGCTCAATCTCCGTTCGTTTCGTTCACGACGGAAAAGAGCAGGCGGCGGGCGTCGTCAAGGGCTACAGCGCTCAAAGTGTGTATTACTCAAAGAACGGAACCGTAGGCTATATCAAGATTACCGACTTCTATTCGACCACCGCTTCTCAGCTTGAAAAGGCCGTAAAGGCGCTTATGCAGGACGGCGCGGCGAGTGTAATATTTGACGTCCGCGATACGTCAAACGGTACGGTTCAGTACGCCTGTGATGCGCTTGACGTACTTGTTCCGCTTGCCAGCGACGGCAACGGCGCACTCGCAACCGCTACCAATAAAGAGGGCGCGGTTATCGACACCTTTACTGCGGATGCCGACAGCGTACAGATGAGAATGATGGTGCTTGTCAACGGCAATACAGCAGGTCCTGCCGAGCTTTTTGCATGCGACCTTCGCGATTTCGGTAAGGCTCAGCTTGTAGGCGTGCAGACTGCCGGCAACGGCACTATGCAGCAGAGCTTCCAGTTAAGCGACGGCGGTGCGCTGATTCTTACGGTTGCCGAGATTACGCCGTATGTCAGCAAGAGCTACAACGGCGTCGGCTTAACGCCCGACTATGAGGTCAAGCTGTCAGGCGAGCAGGCTTCAAAGCTTGCGATACTTGATCAGGGCGAAGACCCTCAGTATCAGAAAGCGCTTGAACTTCTCACAAACTGATAATCATTAAACTCAAATACCTCGCATATTTTTATGCGAGGTGTTTTTTTATGTTCGCAGTCGTTAAAATACTCAAAGATGAGAAAAGCCTGATTAAAAGAATTCACCACGTTTTCAAAAAGCCTTTGCCGATGCTTGAACGCATAAATGTTAGCGGGGAGTCCTTTTTCTATTATCTCGAGATTTACCGTAAGCAGATCGAGGACAACCCTGCGGTTATACGCGAGCTTCTCGGCAGCTGCGCCGACAGAGTTTTATTCTGCGGTGAAAAAGCCGAAGCTTCGGCGTACTTCAAAAGAATAAGAGCGGAGGGCTTTCTGCAGACGGCGCTTATCAATACAGCGCAGGAGCTTCTGAAAAGCAGGTGCGCGGACAATTCGCGGCTGAAGCTATGCTTTATTGATAAAAAGGGTGAATACTCTGAATACTTGCCTGCATTATCGCAATATGCGGGTGAAATAACCGTAGTGACCGACGAGCCGTCGGCGTACAGTGAAATCTGCGACAGACTCTATGACGAATTCGGTCTGAGTGTGATTATAGGCAAGAGCGCGGGCAAGCTTTCATCGTATGATTTTACGATTTCGCCTCAGTTCAATCTTTACAAGCTTTTCAACAACACCGTTATCATTAAAAATCCGTCAACGGGCTTGCTCGACGTTTTCAGGGGACATGAGCTTAAAATTCCCGATAATGTCAAGGCTGTCGCGCCGCAGGGAGTCAATAAACTTGAATTTGTTTATGCTCTTTATAAATATTGCCGTATTGAGAACTTAGGGAAGCTGGTGTTCGCGGATTTCAAGGCTATAGATTCCGTAAAATAACATATATAGTATAAAATATTATATATATTGTTATGCTTGACAATAACCCCGTTTTCAATTATAATATTTAACTTGTAAAGAAAAACGAAGGGAGTTTTTTATACTATGCCTCAGGAAACCTTACTTACCGCAGAAGGCCTTAAGCAGTTACAGGACGAACTCGAACAGTTGAAAACAGTCGGCAGAAAAGAAGCTGCCGAAAAAATAAAGGTAGCCAGAAGCTACGGCGACCTTTCGGAAAACTCCGAGTACGATGAAGCTATGAGCGACCAGGCTAAACTGGAAGCACGCATCAGCGAAATCGAGAATATGATTAAAAACGCCAAGATTTTTGACGAATCTTCGGCAGGTACAAAGAACGTTCATATAGGCTCAAAGGTTACTATTACCGATTCCAAGAAGCAGAAGAAGGAATTCAGAATTGTCGGCTTCGCTCAGGCGGATCCGATCAACGGCAAAATCTCCGACGAATGCCCCGTCGGTAAGGCTCTTATGGGACACAAGGTCGGCGACAAGGTAGTTGTTGAAACACCTAACGGCGAAGTAACCTATAAGATTACCGCGATTTCAAAATAATTGACTGTAATTCAAGGGCGGCATAACCGCCCTTTTGTTAAAGGATGTTAAATATGTCAGATAATCAGAACAATCAGCAAAATCAGCAGCCTCAGCAGAATATAGGCGAGCTTCTTAAAATCAGAAGGGACAAGCTTACCGATTTACAGCAGAACGGTAACGACCCGTTTGTAATAACCAAGTTTGACGTAACTCATCACAGCACCGATATCAAGGAGAATTTTGACTCCCTTGAGGGCACGGTTGTCACCGTTGCAGGCAGAATGATGTCAAAGCGTATCATGGGCAAGGCTTCCTTCTGTAATATTCAGGACCTTAAGGGCAATATTCAGTCCTATGTCGCCAGAGATTCAATAGGCGAGGAAGAATACAAGGCTTTCAAGAAAATGGATATCGGCGATATCGTCGGTATTGAGGGCGAGGTTTTCAAGACAAAGACGGGCGAGATTTCAATTCACGCCTCCAAGCTCACTCTGCTTTCAAAGAGCCTTCAGATTTTACCCGAGAAGTTTCACGGACTTACCGATACCGATACTCGTTACAGACAGCGTTATATCGACCTTATAATGAACGGCGAGTCGAAGGATACCTTTATCAAGCGTTCCAGGATTATCAGCGCAATCCGCCGTTATCTTGATACTCAGGGCTTTATGGAGGTTGAAACTCCCATGCTCGTTTCCAATGCGGGCGGCGCGGCGGCAAGACCGTTTGAAACTCACCACAACGCGCTTGACGAGGACTTCAAGCTTCGTATTTCGCTTGAACTTTACTTGAAGAGACTTATCGTAGGCGGACTTGAGAGAGTTTATGAAATCGGACGTGTTTTCCGTAATGAGGGTATTGATACAAGACACAACCCCGAGTTTACGCTCATGGAACTCTATCAGGCATATACAGACTACCACGGCATGATGGACCTTACGGAAAATCTTTTCCGCTACGTTGCCAACGAGGTTCTCGGTACTACTACGATAAGCTATAAGGGCGTTGAAATGGACTTAGGCAAGCCATTTGAGAGAATCACAATGGTAGATGCCGTCAAGAAATACTCGGGAGTTGATTTCAGCGAAATCAAGACGCTTGAAGAAGCCAGAAAGGCAGCCGACGAGCATCACGTTGAATATGAGCAGAGACATAAGAGGGGAGATATACTCAATCTCTTCTTTGAGGAATTCGTTGAGGAGCATCTCATTCAGCCGACCTTCGTAATGGATCATCCGATTGAGATTTCGCCGCTTACCAAGAAAAAGCCTGGAAATCCCGATTACGTTGAGCGTTTCGAGTTCTTTATGAACGGCTGGGAGATGGCAAACGCCTATTCCGAGCTTAACGATCCTATCGACCAGCGTGAACGCTTCAAGGCTCAGGAGGAGCAGCTTGCACTCGGCGACGAGGAAGCCAACACCACCGACGAGGACTTCCTTTATGCGCTTGAACTCGGCATGCCGCCCACAGGCGGTATCGGCTACGGCATTGACAGAATGGTAATGCTTCTTACCGATTCGCCGTCAATCCGCGACGTGCTTCTTTTCCCCACGCTTAAGTCAACTAAGGAATAAGTAAAAACGGCTATCCGTAAAGGACGTTTCGTAAGTGTACACCGTTTTCAAAGGCAATTATTTATTTCGTTTTTAGTGCAAGAGAACGCCGAGACTGTGCTTTCGGCGTTCGTTTTTTCTTTTTAAGATTGACGCTGTTTTTGTAGTGTGTTATAATTACAAAAAAAGGAGGAATGAAAATGAAAAAAGTATTTGCAATTGTATTAAGTTTGGTTTTCATCTTTTTATTGGCTTCTTGCGGTCAGCAATCAACAAATAATAATCCAAGTCAAAACGCGAATCCGATAACAGATAATACTGCGGATACAACTCAGGCACCTGCCGATTCCAGAATATCCGTTACGCTTAACGAGCAGTTTACCGTAGGAGAAGTAATGACAATTACGTTAACGTCTTGTGAATGGTGCGAGGAGATTCTGCCCTCAAATACAAACGGCGTATATTCTTATTTGTCTGATAACGACGGTGAAAAGTATTTCGTTGTCCGCGGCGAGATTAAAAATCTTGCCGGTGAGGTCCTAGACATTACATACTGCGGTGAAGCGGAAGTCTTAATTAACGGTAAATATCGCGTACCTGCTAATATGGATGCCGAAGATGTTGACGGTAATTCATTTTACGGAAGTGTTAAATCGCTTCAAACATTACCGCTTATCGTTTATGCTTCGGTTTCCGATGAGCTTTATAACAGTTGTGAGAATGTGGAATTAACTCTGAATTTAATAAATACTGAAGAAAATGTCGGTTATTTTTACAGTGACGAGTATTCGCATGACAGTTATGTGATTTCTTTTGAAAAATAAGTACAAATAAAGGCTGCCGGAGAACTTTTTCTCCGGCAGTATTTTATTGCGTTTTTGCATATTCTTTCGCCCTTTTAAGAAGGGCTTCTTTTTTGTTCTCAATGCTTTCCTCAATTACCTCTGTCAGCAGTACCGACAGCACGCGGTTAATCGCTTTGCCGTTCGTTATGCCTATTTCCTTCAAATCGTTTCCGTTGACTTCAAGCTGTGCGAGAGTAAAGCACTCATTACCGGCTGTTATCTCATCAATAAAACCTCTGAAGCGCTTGAGCCTTTCATCCTGACAGTGCGGGTTTGCCTTTGCGGAAAGGTCAGCAAACCTGACTTTAATATAATCCAAACTGTTTTCAACTCCGTGCTCGTTCAGAAAATGCTTGGCTTCCGCCTTGGTGTTTGGAACGGGCAGGGAATGTATCGCAATCAGCTTGCAGACCTTATCAACGCTCTTGTTATCGTATCGAAGGCGTTTGAGTATATTGAGCGCTTCGCCGGAACCGACGAGCGCGTGTCCCTTGAAGTGGTCCTGACCGTTTTCGTCGGTCTTTTTACAAACGGGCTTGGCGATATCGTGCAGAAGCATTGTCAGCCTGAGTGCCTTATCGCTTTCAATTCCGTCAACAGCCCGTAAAGTGTGCTCAAAGACGTCGTAGATGTGGTATGGCGTGTTCTGCTCACAGCCGCGCAAAGCCGCGATTTCGGGCAAAAACACCTCGATTACGGCGTGATATTCATTGAGAAGTCCGTGAACCTTATTTGCACAGATAAGCTTTGTGAATTCGTCTCTGATTCGTTCGATGGCTATGTTTGAAAGCAGGTCTTTATTCTTTAATATACTTTTTGCAGTTTCGGGCTCTATTTCAAATCCGAGCACTGCCGCGAAGCGTAACGCCCTGATTATACGTAACGCATCCTCTGAAAAGCGTTTATCGGGCTCTCCGACACAGCGTATGGTTTTATTGTTAATGTCCTCAATACCGCCGAAAAGGTCAATAATTCCCTCGTCCTCATTATAGCAGAGCGTGTTTACCGTAAAGTCGCGTCTTGACAAGTCGTCCTTAAGCTCGCGTGAGAAGGTGACAGTATCGGGATGGCGGTTGTCAAGATACTCGCCGTCAACTCGGTAAGTCGTTATTTCAAGCGGCATACCGTCGGAAAGTACGGTAAGCGTGCCGTGTTTAATGCCCGTTTCGATAACGCGAAAACCGTCAAAAACCCGCTTCATTTCCTCGGGTGCCGCACTGGTTGTAATGTCATAGTCGTGCGGCTCTTTCTTCATAACCATATCGCGCACGCAGCCGCCCACGCAATACGCCTCAAAGCCGTTGTCTTTCAACAGCCGTATAGCATTATTTACTTGCGGTGGGAGTGAGAATGTCATTGATTATATCCTTTTTGCCTTGATGTGTTGATTGAAGAAATCAGCATTCTTCTAATATTGCCGCACTCATCGTTGAGCTTTTTATAGTCTTCCTCGTTGATATAATCAGTTTTGAACAACAGCTCAAGCCAGTATTCGCTTTCGTAACACTCTTTAAGGGCGATTTGCATTTTTGAAATGAAGTCAGCGGTTGACTGAGCATATTTTGATTCAAAAATATTTGCTCCTACTGAAGTACCACAACGAAGTAATTGGTTTGTCAAAACCGATTCTTTGTGAACGGACTTTACTGATTTGCAGATATTTACTATATCAACGGCGAATTCTTTTGATTTGTTTAGCATTATACTTTCTGACATATGAATACTCCTATTGGATTAGCTAAATGTTTTCCTCTCGGAAAACGCTAAATAGTTTTCTTACGAAAACAGCTAAATAAAATACGCCTCAGCGTGCCAAAGGCACATTTAGCTCTTAGCTGACGAAGTCAATTTAGCACGCCGTCAGGCGTATTTAGCTGAAAAACCGCCGAAAGGCGGTTTTTCATGGTGGAGACGGCGGTAGTCGAAACCGCGTCCGAAAACCTCTTACCGTAACCTTCTACGAGCGTAGCCGTTAAATTGTAATTCCCTCTGCAAAACGCCTGACGGCAGGCTTTAAGCTTCGGTAGTCCCGTTGTCTGTGACGGAATACGGGACGCTCATCCGTTCACATTTACTGCTGCTTGATGCTCCGTCAGGGGCCGCAGTACTCCCCCGGGGAACAGCTACCTTAAATTAGGCAGCGCGTAAAACTGTATTGTTGTCGTTTATTTCTAAACTTGAGGAGTTTATAGCGGTTCCTCGCCGCTGCTCGCTTATCACGGTTCAAAATCCCCGTCGAAATCCTTTCGTCCCCGTGTGAATTCTGAAAATGATAATCAGTTTTACTTCATTTTTTCCTTTATTGCTCTGTCAATTGTTCGGTTTGCCTCTTTTTTGGCGGCAACCTCACGTTTGTCATAGAGTTTTTTACCCTTGCAAAGACCGACCTTGATTTTTGCTCTGCCCTTGGTGAAATAAACTGAGAGGGGAATGAGCGTCAGTCCCTGCTGCTTGATTGTACCGTAAAGGCGGTTAATCTCTTTCTTGTGCATGAGCAATCTCTTGACGCGCATCGGGTCGCGGTTAAAAATATTGCCCTGCTCGTAAGGACTTATGTGCATACCGTTTACGAAAATTTCGCCCTTGTCGATACTGCACCACGAGTCCTTCAGATTGACTCTGCCTTCGCGAATACTTTTGACCTCAGTGCCGAACAGTTCAATGCCCGCCTCGTATTCTTCAAGTACGAAGTAATCGTGGTAGGCTTTTTTGTTCTGTGCAACTGTGCCGTTTGTAATCATTATAACTGAGTTCTTCCTTCCAATGCTCTTGAGAGAGTAACCTCGTCGGCATATTCCAGGTCGGCGCCGACGGGTATTCCGTAGGCGAGGCGTGAAACTTTTACGCCGAGCGGCTTGAGCAGTCTTGAAACATACATTGCCGTAGCCTCACCCTCGACAGTCGGGTTAGTAGCCATTATGACCTCATTAACAGTATTGTCATTTAATCGCGATAATAACTCTTTAATTGTCAGATCGTCGGGACCTACACCGTTAATAGGCGAGATAACGCCGTGAAGCACGTGGTAAAGCCCTCTGTACTCGTGAGTGCGCTCAATCGCGATAACGTCTCTCGGGTCCTCTACAACGCAGATTGTACCGTGTTCGCGTTTGTCGTTCTTACAGATAGGGCAGACCTCGTCCTCGGTCAGGTTCTTACAGATACTGCACTGATGAATTTTATCGTGTGCGTCGCTGATAGCCTGAGTGAGCCCCTCAACTTCCTTTTCGTCGAGACCTAAAACGTAGAACGCAAGTCTCTCGGCGGATTTACTGCCTATTGACGGCATCTTGCGGAACTCGTCAACCAGTCTGTCGAGCGCAGGAATATTGTTAGCCATTAAAACATACCGCCCATGCCGGGGATGTTAAGTCCGCCGGTAATCTGACCTAATTCTCTTTCAGCCGTTTCGTCTGCCTTTCTCATAGCCTCGTTAAGCGCGGCTATAAGCATATCCTCGAGCATTTCAACGTCCTCGGGGTCAACAACGTCGGGCTGAATCTTGATTGAAACAACCTCATGCGAGCCGTTAACGGTTACGTCAACCGCTCCGCCGCCAGAAGAAGCAGTGTATTCAGCCTCGGCAAGCTCAGCCTGCTTGGCTTCCATATTCGCCTGCATTTCCTGCAGTCTCTTCATCATATTGCCGCCGCCCTGAGGCTGGCCGGGAATTCTTGCCTTCATTATTCAGTCTCCTTTTTATCTTCGCCTATTTTAATATCAAGCTGTTTAGCTCTTTCTATAAACATTTCAAGCGGGCTTTTCTGTTCGCCCGTATCACCGGCGTCGCTTTTTTTATCGTCTTCGCCGTTTGGCTTGTAAACCGAAACTCTGTACGCCTTGCCAACGGTTTCAAGGACGGCCTGCTCTATGGTTTCGCAATGCTCTTTCTTTGAAATGAACGTAGCAAGCAGGGGATTTGACGCTTTTATAAGAAGCGCTTCTCCGCTGACAAAAGCAGTTGAATTATTGAGAAATCCCGAAATCATCGGATCTCTCTGCGAAACGAGCTCCTTTACCTCCGCCCACTGATTGAACGCGCCTTCCTGCGGTTCTTCGGCTTTGGGCTCATCGGGTAATAAATCCGCAAAGCTGTTTGAAGGCTCGCTCACGGGCTCAAAATCGGGCAGGGGAGCTTCATCCTCAACTAAAGGCTGCGTTTCCTTAACAACAGGTTCTTCCCGAACTACCGGTGCTGGCTTTTCCTCAACTGTCGGTTCGGGCTCCTTCACAGGCTCGGGTTCAGCCGCTTTAACGGGTTCGGGTGTTACAACGGGCATTGCGGCAGTTGTAATTCCGCCGCTTCTTACGGCTCTTTCAAGCTCTGAAATCCTGCGAAGAAGCGTGGCATTATCGCTTTCAAGCGTGGGGGTGGTCATTTTTATCATCGCAAGCTCGGCGCAGATTCTCTTGTCGGCACCGCGCTTCAGTTCGATAATAGTGTCGTTAACCGTATTCATACACGAGAGCACGGTTTCAAGCGTCAGTTCCTTAGCCTGAGCGTGTATCTTTTCAATTTCCGAGTCGGAAGCAAGAATCAGCTCCTTATAATTCGGCACGGAAACGCTTATCATCATATTGCGCAGATGGCTCAGAAGCTCCGCAAACAGTCTTTCCATATCGCAGGAGTTTTCGTAAAGCTCGCTGAGCACAGAAAGCGCCTGTGCGCTGTCGTGCGTATTAATTGCGTCAACTATGGAATAAATATGCTCTCTGCCGGCTATTCCCGCCGCCTGCGAAACGAGCGCCTCGTTAATCTCTTCGCCGAAGGAAGCGCAACGGTCGAGAAGCGAGAGCGCGTCACGCATACCGCCGTCGGCAACTCTTGCTATAAGCAGGGCGCCGTCGGGCGTGAGCTTAATCTTTTCCTGCTCGGCAACGTAGTTGAGTCTTCTGACTATATCCTCGGTTGAAATGCGTTTGAAATCAAAGCGCTGACAACGCGAAAGTATCGTTGCGGGAAGCTTATGCACCTCGGTCGTAGCAAGTATGAACTTTACGTGCTCGGGCGGCTCTTCAAGCGTTTTCAGAAGCGCGTTGAATGCGCCCGTCGAGAGCATATGAACCTCGTCGATTATATATACTCTGTATTTGACCTGAGACGGCGTGTAGTTCGTTTCTTCACGAAGATCGCGTATATTGTCAACGCCGTTGTTTGATGCCGCGTCAATCTCCACTACGTCAACCACGCTGCCCTCGTCAATACCTCTGCACGAAGCGCATTCGTTGCAGGGATTGCCGTTTACGGGATGCTCGCAGTTAACCGCTTTTGCAAGTATTTTTGCGCAGGAGGTCTTACCCGTACCTCTTGAGCCGGTGAACAGATACGCGTGCGAAACACGGCCCGACTCGACGGCACTCATCAGCGTTTTTGTAATATGCTCCTGACCGTAAACGTCAGAAAAGACCTTCGGACGCCACTTGCGGTAGAGTACCTGATACATAATTAACCTCCTGACATAATAATAACCTTAATTCAGTCATGCACCGTGCAGGCTTGACTGTATCGCACAGGCTGACCGCTTAATGCTGCTCGGTTCCCCGCCTGACATGATTCACAGAGCTCTGTCGCACAGGACCAACACGGTACATGATTCAATTAAGGCAATAATATTATAATATAAAGCTATATTAAATGCAATAGAAAAATCATACTTTTTTACTGTTTGTTTTTGAAGAATTTTACGAAAAAAGAGATACGGTATGAAGCACCGTATCTCTGTGTGCTTTTTGTATTAAATCTTATTCGCCCCTTAGAACGCTGAGCACATAATCGGGTATGTCCGAAATAAGAGAGTCGCAGCCCCAAGCGGTAAGCCTCTCAATGACTTCTTTATCGTTGACTGTCCATACGTTAACCGCCATATTCAGTGCGTGAAGGCGCTTTACCTCGTCCTCGGTAATAAGCGAGAATTGCGGATGCGCCGCGTTTGCGTTAAGCTGCGCGCAGTATTTCTCAACGCCGAAGCTTCTTATCTCGTTTCCGAGCTCGTCGTCTCCGTAAAGCAGTCCCGTTCTTATTGAGGGATCTATTTCCTTCGACTCCCTTATAATCTCGGGATTAAAGCAGGAAATGATTACGGAGTCGCTGATTCCGTATTCGTGAACCGTCTCAATTGTACGCTTTACAAGGTCGTTCTTTACAGGCGGATTCTTAATCTCGATATTGATAAGGGTCATATTCCTGACAACGTCAAGACATTCATCAAGCGTGGGCAGGGTAACGCCTTTGAATTCCTCGCTGAAATATGAGCCGAAGTCAAACTTTTTCAATTCCTCGCAGGTGTAGCCGCAGACTGCGCCAGTGCCGTTTGAAGTTGCGTCGATGGTGTCGTTGTGGCAGATAACTATCTTTCCGTCCTTTGAAAGATGAACGTCTGTTTCGATACCGTCCGCATTGAATTCAACAGCCTTTCTGAAGGCGGGAATTGTGTTCTGCGGAGCTCTTTTGTTGGCTCCTCTGTGTGCTAATACCAGTGGCATGGTTATTACCTCTTTTGCAATAGATTTATAAGACTATTTTACAAAAAAACAGACTGCTTGTAAAGGCTTTTTATAATCAAAGTTAAAGGTATTTGAAAAGTAATAATCACTTTCATATTGATATTATTGAAATGTTTTGTTATAATAGACGGGTAAACAAAAATCACAACAAAGGGGTTGTTATATTTGAAAAAATACGTAATGGCTTTGGATCAGGGAACTACAAGCTCGCGCGCCATTCTTTTTGACAAGAACGGCAAAATCTGCGCAAAGGCGCAGCACGAGTTCTCTCAGATTTATCCGCAGGCAGGCTGGGTTGAGCACAGCCCGATGTCAATCCTCTTCTCGCAGCTTCAGTCCGCGACCGAGGTGCTTGCGACCAGCGGAATTCCGGTAGAGGAAATTGCTGCTATCGGTATTACAAATCAGCGTGAAACAACGCTTGTCTGGGACAAGAACACCGGCAAGCCCGTTTATAACGCAATCGTGTGGCAGTGCAGAAGAACTGCCGAAATGTGCGAAAAAATCAAGGCTGACAAGGAGCTTTCCGAGTACATAGTAAAGCACACGGGTCTTGTTGTTGACGCCTATTTCTCAGCTACGAAAATCCGCTGGATTCTCGACAATGTTGAGGGTGCAAGAGAAATGGCGGAAAAGGGCGACCTGCTCTTCGGTACGGTTGAAACATGGCTTATCTGGAATCTTACCGGCGGCAAGGTTCACGTTACCGACTATTCAAATGCATCAAGAACTATGCTCTTCGACGTTGACAAGCTCTGCTGGGACGAATACCTCTGCGAAAAGCTCGGCATTCCTATGTCTATGCTTCCCGAGGCTAAGCCCTCGAGTATGGTTTACGGCGAGGTTGCTTCGGGCGTTATGGGACTCGAACAGCTTGCGGGCGTACCGATTGCAGGCGCTATCGGCGACCAGCCTTCGGCGCTGTTCGGTCAGGGCTGCTTTGACGCAGGCCAGGCTAAGAATACCTACGGCACAGGTTGTTTCCTGCTTATGAATACAGGTAACAAGAGGGTTGAATCCCATCATAACCTCGTTACGGGCGTTGCGTGGGGACTTGACGGCAAGGTTACGTATTCAATCGAAGGCTCTGCATTCAACGCAGGCTCGGTTATCAAGTGGCTTCGTGACGACCTTAATATGATTGACAAGGCTTCACGCTGCGATGAGCTTGCAGAGAGCGTTCCCGATGCGAACGGCATATACTTCGTTCCCGCATTTACGGGACTCGGCGCTCCTTACTGGGATATGTATGCCAGAGGCACTATTGTCGGCATCACAAGAGGCGTTAACCGTGCTCATATCTGCCGCAGTGTGCTTGAGGCTATCTGCTATCAGATGACCGACCTTCTTGAAGCTATGAAGCAGGATTCCGACATCAATCTCTTCGAACTCCGTGTTGACGGCGGCGCATCCGTTTCCGATATTATGATGCAGATGCAGGCCGATATGATAAGAACTCCCGTTAACCGTCCCATGATGGTTGAGACTACCGCTGCCGGCGCTGCTTATCTCGCAGGTCTTGCGGTAAGCTTCTGGAAGGATACCAACGAAATTGCCCAGATCCGTCAGGTTGACAAGCTCTTTGAGCCGAAGATGGATATTGCCGACCGTAACAGATATTATCACGGCTGGCTGCGTGCAGTTGAGCGCTCAAGAGACTGGATTGAGCATTAACCGTCAATAAAAACCGGGCAGGAGAAATCCTGCCCTTGATTGATTAGGGACACGGGTGATCGGATGAAAGAGAGAAATTACGGAATCGATATTTTCAAGATGTTTGCAATGTACCTTGTCTGCGTACTTCACGTACTCGGACAGGGGGGAGTAGTAATCAGTACGGAAAAGTTTTCTGCAAATTACGTAGTTGCATGGGGACTGACGCTTTTTGCGTACACGTCTGTCAATTGCTTTGCGCTTGCAAGCGGTTATGTCGGCTATAAAGCTAAATTCAGACCGAGAAAAATCATTGAACTGTATTTTATCGTTTTGTTTTACGGTATTGTTTTTCTCGCCCTGTTTTCGGCTGTCGATAAAAACAATTTCGGCTTTAACAACTTCCTTCAAGCCGTATTTCCTTCTTTCAGCAACACTAATCCTTTATACTACTGGTATTTCACGGCATATGCAATTATGTTTATGCTGATGCCGTTCTTCAATTATGTAATTAATAAACTGGAAAGAAAAAAGCACGCATTTTTAATAGTTGTTCTTTTATTAATATATTGCATTATTCCTGCAGTTATGGGAACCGATTATTTTCACACCACAAACGGATACTCGTATCTTTGGCTTTCAGCACTGTTTATAGTCGGAGCTTACATTTCAAAGTATAAACTGTTTGAAAATGTTAAAATTTATAAAATCCTTATTGCCCTTGCACTATCGTTAATTATTACCGTTTCCGCTCACGTTCTGCTGAATCTGTACTATACAAACGTCGCTGAGGTGAATATCGACGCTCAGGCAGAGGTGCTTTCAAATCAATTCGGCATATATTCAAATTTTATGAGGCCGAGTATGTTTGCAAACTATACGTTTCCGACCACTGTAATCAACTCAATTCTGTTGCTTGCTGTTTTCTCAAAAATTAAATTGAAGAACAAATTTCTGCAAAACAGGGCGGTTTCTTTAGTACCGCTTGTGTTCAGCGTTTACATTATTCATACAAACAAATTTATATTTGAACAGATACTTGCTTCGCTCTTTGAAGGCTATGCAAAACTCAATCCGGTTCTTCTTGTACTTGCCGTACTCGGCACGGCGCTGGCGATTTTCGTAATTTGTATAATGATTGATATGCTTCGCTTTGAGCTGTTCAAGCTAATAAAAGTTGATAAATTATGTCTGTTTATTGAGAATAAGCTGATAGCATTCTGGAACAGATTATTTGAGAAAAAAGAAAGAGAGGCTGTCTGACGGTATGAAAAACCTGTCACCAAATGCTAAAAAGATTATCTCTTCCGTAATTATTCTTATACTTGCGGCAGTTTTCGGTATAACGAAATTCGGCGGCTCTGATTCCGACACCAAATCAACGGCCAAAGCGGCAGAAACGACTGCTGCCGCCGTTACGGAGCAGGCGCAGAAAACTACCGAAAAAGCATACTTTGATGGTTACACCTTCCGTTCGTCAAAACAGCTTACTCAGCATTTCGAGAAGCACGGCAGGGAGGTAGGCGCCAAGTCTGAAAACGAATACGTCGATATGGCAAATGCCGTTATCAACAATCCGTCAGCGCTTTACAAGACCGAGGCTGAGGACGGCGATCACATCTATTTTCTGAAATCGACGGGTGAAATTGTCTTCGTCTCAACCGACGGGTTTATTAGAACTTATTTCATCAGCGATGAGGATTATTTTAACAGGCAGTGAAAATAGGTCTTGATTTTCAGCATAAAGTTGTATATAATACTCACATCAAAGGACATTTAGCTCAGTTGGCAGAGCATTCGCTTGACGTGCGAAGGGTCAGCGGTTCAAGTCCGTTAATGTCCACCATAAACAAAAGGGATAGCATTTGCTATCCTTTTATTTATTTGCATAGCTAATGTTGACGGACTTGAACCGCGTAATTGTTCATCTTTTGCGTCAGCAAAAGGAACAAAAAATTGTTGCCCGACGACAGTCGAGCGCAGCGAGGCTGTCAAGTCCGTTAATGTCCACCATAAATAAAAGGATAGCGTTTGCTATCCTTTTATTTATTTGCATAGCTAATGTTGACAAACTTGAACTTTGTATAGGCTTATCTTAAAATTATATCCGCAATTAGCAGAAAAACTACCGCCGGGATTCCGCCGATGGCGCAAAACGCCGCAGTGTAAGCGTTTACGGGCAGACTGACACCGATAAACGAACCAATCCAGTCTATCGCAAACAGCGCTGCGATTCCTTCAAGCGCGGTGAGTACAAGCGCTGAAAAGAAACGCCCGCAGCGAAGCATTGATATCAAAACAAGTAAGCCTGCCGCGGCAAGCGATATAACAACAAAAGCTTTCATAGACAATCCCTCCGAAGAATTATATGAGGATTGTACGGCTTGTATTCCTGTGTAATTATAACGATATTTTCTGCATATTATTCTTAGGTGATTTTATGCAGAACACAAGAGAATACGAAATTGCGGGACGTTCTTACAATCAGGAAGAGGAGACGGTGAAAACCTATTTTATGGGCAGGGTAATACTCACTCAACTGGTTGTATTTACAATTCTTGCCTTAATTGTTTTTTTTATTTCACGCAGCGGTTCGGGTTCGGCTGACAGGTTAAAAGAATTATACAAAAATCTCTTCGTCAAGGACTATACCGCGTCTGAAATGTTTTCAAAGGCGAAGGATGTTATGGGTTTTGTCTTTTTGCCGCAGGACGGCGGCGAAACCGAAGAAACGACAAGCTCAGACGGTCCGTACGGGGCAGGGGGAGAGGACCTGATTTCCCCGCGCGATAACGCTTCATTTTCGCCGATTTATCTGAGTATGCCCATTCATAAACCCGTTGTCTCGGAGCGCATAACCTCGCGCTTCGGTTACCGAATCAACCCCGTAACAAATGAATACGGCTTTCATTCGGGACTTGACTTGGCAGCAGACGAGGGCGCCGATATCTGCGCCGCTTTTGACGGCGTTGTCGAAAAGGCCGATAAATCTCCTGCCCGCGGCAATTATATTTTTCTTAATTCCGACGGTAACATCAAAACCGTTTACTGCCACTGCTCCGAGTTGCTCGTAAGCGAGGGCGACGAAGTTGAGGCGGGGCAGGTTATAGCGAAGGTCGGCTCAACCGGTCAGGCAACCGGACCGCATCTGCATTTTGAAATACGCATAAACGGGATTTACTACAATCCCGAATGGGTAATTGACTGCGATGGAGCTTGAAATTCGCGGTGTGAAAATTTCTTTTGGCTTTTCATTTTTCTGGGTACTCGCAATACTGCTCTGCTTTGATTTCAGGGAAGAAATAAGACTGGCACTTTTGTTTTCAATATTGCATGAGCTCGGACATCTGACGGCAATAATTTTTACGGGACAGCGCCCGAAGCAAATAGCCTTCGGGCTTTTCGGTATGACTATTGTTAAACGCAGCGATATGTCCTGCAATTACTCCGCTGAGATTTTCACGGCACTTGCCGGTCCGCTTGTAAATGTGCTTTTTTCGAGCATTTTTTACTGCGCATTTAAGTCTTCGGGCAAACCTGTTTTCATGACCGCTTTTGCGGTCAATTTTCTTATAGCCGCGTTTAATCTGATGCCTGTATTCTCACTTGACGGCGGACGTGCGCTGGAATGCACGCTTAAAATGCGCTTTGAAGCTCAGAAGGCTGAGAAAATTCTTAAAGCAGTTTCTTTCGTTTTTGTTGTAATAATTGATTTTATCGGTGCTTTTGTACTTATAAAAAGCGGTTATAATTTCACCCTGCTTCTTATTGCCGTTTATCTTACTGCAACTTTGTTTATCAAAAGCTGACACAGTATATTGAACAAAATTACAAAAAACTGTTTGATTATTTGTTAATGATTTTGTTAGTTTTTTGTTTACGGAGATTTTGTTTTATTGTATAATAAATCCGTAAACAGTTTTACACGTTTATACTAACAAAAAGGAGTGTCGGAAAAATGAAAAAGGCCCTAGCAATTATTCTTTCACTGGTAATGGTGTTTGCACTCTTGCCGGTTTCTGCGTTTGCGGACGACGGCCCGAAGCCGTACGATCCCGAAGATTTTGTGTCGGCGTATATCAGTGCTTACGAGGTTGATTCCGAAGGCAACTACTCGGGTGTTGATTACTATATTTTTGACACGGACCCGGAGGCTGAATTAAACGAGCTCGAAGGTGTACGCTACGAACCGGAAACAAATACTCTCTATCTCGATAATCTGGAGTATCCCGAGCTTGTTTTTGAAACAAACGGCATGGGCGACGACTTTACCGTTTACATTACGGGCGTTTGTTCAATAGCAAATATGAAAATCTGGGGCGACGGCTACGGCGGAAGCATAAGATTTGAAGGCAGCGGAACGCTCGAGGTCAATAAGGACGGTTATGTTTCATACGGAATACTCGTTGAGGCCGAGAATTCGGAGTCGGCAATCAGTTTCGGTAAGACCGTGAACGTAATTGCTTACGGCGAAGAATTTACGGTAGGCGTGGTTGAAACAACGGTTTCCGACGCGGGAAAGGCAATTGTATTTGAAAACGGCGAAGCGCATGAAGTACGCACGGTTAACCCCTATGAACAGGATGTTCAGATATTCGGCTTCAGTCCGATAGACCCTGAGGAGCTCGACGAACCTCAGTCATACGGTATGCGTGTGAATTATGCCGACGATCCCGACGGTATCTACACAGCCACGGTTCTTGACTTCGGATTTCTTGATATTGAACCCGATGATGACAACACCGAGCCTGAGCCCGATTCGGATGACGATACGGCTATATATATAATCGTGAAGTACGCTTACTGTGAAGAATATGACACTTATCTTCCCGACTTCTCTGCATTTGACGGAACAGGCTTTGCGTTTTTGTTAGAGGAGGACTTTGAAGAATTAGGCTTTGCTTTTGTTCTTGAGGACGGAGAACCCGTGGAATTCATTAATGAAAATCCAATTCTTATGGGTTATTACACTCTCGCCGCGGACGCGGACGGCAACCTCTACGGAATTTTAGAAAATTATGATGAGGAGCTTGAGGAATACTACTATGAGGTTTACAATATTACCGAGGTTGAGGGATTTGAGCATGTTTACTACACAGAACTCAACAGCGAAATAAACGCGGAAGAACTCAGCATAGTAACTCAGATTGTTGAACCTGAGGATCCGGAAGAACTGGCTCTTTATGATTATTTCATAAATGAAGACGAGTTTGTGTACTGTTATGTACTTTTTTCTTTTATTTCAAAAAAGGAGGAAACAAACAATGAAAAAAGTTTTAAGCATTATGCTTGCGGCGCTTATGATTATGAGCGTTTTCAGCATTGCCGGATATGCTGTTTCTTATCAGGCTATTGATTATATCAGCATTCAGGGTGTTGTTACACCTGTCGTAGGCGCAAAGCCGACATATTCTGCAAATGCCAACAATGCCGAGACTTTCCGTATTTATGATGATTACAACGGTATTTCGGACGGTTATACCAATGTGAATAGCGGAATTCAATGGTATGATGTTACTGCCGATTCTGTAATGGGCAAGAACGACACCTTCCAGGCTGGTCATTCATACAGCGTTATGGTCTTCCTTACTAATATCGGCAGCAATAATATGTTCCCGTTAAACAGCAGTAGTATTAATATGTCGATTAACGGTATACCTGCAGAAGGTGACTATATTGTTCCAAGTTCATCCCCTTGGTCAAACGGCTATCGTGTTTGGCTTGTATTCCCGCCTCTTGCTGAAACTATCAAATCTATCGCCGTTACAGGCGTTACCGCTCCAGAAATCGGCGCCAAGCCGGTATTTTCGGCAAGTGTTGATACAAATGCGCCTTATTCAATTACCGAAGCATATGATTATAACAACACCAAGAACGGCGTTCAGTGGTATGACCTTAATGAAAGCAAAACCTTAACTGCTAACGATACCTTTGTCAAAAATCATACTTATTCGGTAACCGTTTTCCTCAGGGCAAAGGAAGATTATGCCTTCCCTTATATATTTGACGGCAGCATTACCGTAAACAACAAAGAAGCGGCAGGCTATTTTGCCGATCCCGAGCTTATGACCGATTATGCGCAGGATTACATGGTTATTTATGTCTTTCCCGCGCTTTCAGAGGATTTCGTTTTCCCGGATGTTGCGAAGACCGACTGGTATTACGATGCGGTTCAGTACTGTGCAAAGCAGGAATTCATCACCGGTTATAAGAACGGCAAGTTCGGTCCCGCCGATCCGCTTCAGAGACAGGACTTCGTTGTAATTCTTGCGAGAATTGCGGGTGCTAATCTTTCGTTATATAAGAGTTGCAGCCTTTCGGACGTTGCTATGGATTCTTATTACGGTCCTTCAGTTGCCTGGGCTGTTTCTGAGCATATTATCACGGGTTACAACAACGGTAAGTTCGGTGTAGGCGATAAGATTACCAGAGAGCAGGTCGCAACTATTCTTTACAGATATTTAGGCAGTCCTGCAGCGGGTAGCTCAAATATTATCAACGGCTTCCCCGACAGAGCAAGGATCAGTGAATTTGCTGACAATGCTATGATTTGGGCAGTAAATAAAGGTATAATCAGCGGTAAGAAGGACGGAACTCTTGCTCCTACCGCAACCGCTTCCCGCGCTGAAATCGCAACTATCATTATGCGTATGGACCAGAAGGGTATGTTTTAATCCGTAAGTTTTCTTTTGGGTTTTTCCATATTATATTTTCGAGGGCGGTTAATTCCGCCCTTGAAAGTTAAAGGGTGATTTTTATGAAAAGAACTATATCATTAATTCTTTCCGTTTTGTTAATGCTTTCGGCGTTCTCACTTATTGCCTATGCCGATGTTGTTGAGGTAAACGTTTTTGAGGCTACGGTTGATTACAGCAAAATATTCCTCAGTGCGGAACATACTGAGGGAGAAGTTGAAAAGAATATTGCCCACAATTTTGAGATAACGTTTGACGGCAGCAAAAACCCCGTCGGAGCTCTTGGATATCTTTCTAACGGTGTTACTCACGGTATAGGTTACGGCGAAGATCAGGTCAAGCTTGACAGATTGTACACGGTTGAGCTTTACAGCGAACTTAAACCGGGATATGACTGGATTGACAGTGTAAAGGCAATAGGCAATTTGGAGACCAAGCCTCTGTCTGAAATTGAAGGTTTCAGTATAATCATTAACGGTGAAGAGGTTACCGATGCCGTTGTATGGTATAATGAGCCTTGGAATGCAGTAAGAGTTTATATTCCTATGGAACCTGCTACCGAGCACGATCAGATCAGTTTCCCCGATATTTCGGATGATGCCTGGTATAAAGAAGCCGCTGTTTACAACGCTTCGCGCGGCTGGATTACCGGCTACAAGAACGGCAAGTTTGGCCCTGCTGATGCGCTTCAGCGTCAGGACTTCGTTGTAATTCTTGCGAGAATTGCAGACGCGTACGTTTCAGCTTATGATGAATTTTCGACTACTATGCCCGACATTGTGAATGGCTCGTATTATGCTTCGTCCGTCTGCTGGGCGGTTGACCACGATATCATCAAAGGTTACGATAACGGCAGGTTCGGTGTCGGAGATAAGATTACAAGAGAGCAGGTTGCGACCATTCTTTACAGATACATGGGTTCGCCCGAGATTACAAATGCCGATTCGACTCTTGCATCGTTTCCGGATGCGGCAACCGTAAGCTCATTCGCAAAGAATGCTATGGCATGGGCAGTTCAGAACTCTATAATCTCCGGCAAGAGCGGAAATCTTGCTCCCACTGCAACGGCATCACGTGCTGAAATCGCAACGATAGTTATGCGTATGGATAAGGCTGATATGTTCAATCTGTTTTAATCAAAAACAATAAATAAAGCTCCCTCAATGAGGGAGCTTTATTATTACATTCATTATTCAGCTTTTCGCTTTTTCTTGGTATTTGCAACAATTCTGAGTATAATCAGCACCGCTATCAGTAAGAAGCATACATACATCAGCATTGATTTCATCATTGTAGCCGACGAAGCGAAGCTGACGAAAACAATTGACGGCACCTCAGCTTTCAGCATTATAACTACGCAGACGTTTTCGATATAGTCAAAAATCGCAAGCATAACAGGGAATATAAACAGCAGGCTTTTTGACTCCATCAGCAGATAAATCAGAACGCAGAAGAATACGCAGTAAGCTATGGGATAAATGAAATCAAGCGGTAGCTGTCTGCTAAGATAAATTGCTTTGCCTTCCGCGGAAATTGTTGAAAGGAAGCGAAGTGCGTCGGTAAAGCTATAGCCGAAGGTCATATCAAAGCAACGCGTTGCGGCGCCCTTTTCAATTGCGGGTATAAATATGAAATTCATAACCGCGCAGATTGCCGCGGTCAGCACGCCGCTGATAACAGCGGTTATTTTCAGCTTCTTGGTGTTTTCCATTATCAGTATTTCTCCGCAAATTCTTTTAACTGTTCCGGGCTGTAATTTCCATTGAGCACTAAGCCCTCGACGAATTTTGCATTTGGGTATTCTGCGCTTATCTTTTCGATAGTCTTACCGAAGGCGCTGCCGCCGCTTGTTGCGAAAAGTACAACGGTTTTGCCGCCGAAATCATAGGCGTCAAGAAAACTGTCTATAACGAGCGGTTCGCGGTAATACCAGATAGGAAAGCCGATGAAAATAACGTCATAAGCGCCGATATCGATATCGCCTTTGATTATTTCGGGCTTTGTTCCTTTAATCTTTTCACGGTTGCAGCGTGAAAGGGGATTGCGCCAGTTAAGCTCTGCATCCGTGTACGGCTTTTCGGGTTTGATTTCATAAAGCGTTGCCGAAGCCGCGTCTGCAAGCGCTTTTGCCTTATCGGCTGTAACTCCGCTTGCCGAAAAATACGCTACAAGTTTATTTGACATAACAGCACCTCCGCTATGTAATAAATCAATTATAACAGAAATATACCGCTTTGTCGAGAACGAGCCCTTTATTTTATTAAAAAAATATGTTAATATGTTTCTGCTATTTTAATTTGAGAGGTGCAGTATGTATTATAAACAGTACGGCGATAAGACTGTCGTCAGACTTGATAAGGATGATGAAATAATCGAAAGCATAAAAACCGTAGCATCGGAGCTGTCAATAAAAACGGCCTTTTTCAGCGCGATAGGTGCGACCGACGACTTTACCGTCGGGGTTTTTGACCTTGAAAAAGGGGACTACGAAAGATTTCCATACAGCGGTAATCACGAAATACTTGATCTTTCGGGTAATATCACTTCGGTTGATAATAAGCCATATGTTCATGCGCATATCACCTGTGCGGGAAAGGGCGGAAATACTGTCGGCGGACATCTGCTGAACGCAAAGATTTCGCTTACTCTTGAGATGGTGATTATTTCGGTTGACGCAGAGGTTACGCGCGAATACGACGCCTCGCTCGGAATTAACCGACTGTCATTTTAATATAAGTCTTGCAATATTCATTATATAGGCGTATAATCTCACAGAAATAATTGATTAGGGGTAATAAAAATGCTTGCTGCAGGACTTTTGATACCTTTTGCCGGCACGATGCTCGGCTCGGCAATGGTATTCTTTATGCGAAACAAAATACACGAAACCTTTGAGAAGTTTCTTCTCGGCTTCGCAGCGGGAGTTATGCTTGCCGCTTCAATCTGGTCGCTGATGCTGCCGTCGATTGAAATGGCAGATAACTATACATATAAGTTTATTCCCGCCGCTCTGGGATTCTTACTGGGTATAGGCTTTTTGCTTGTTCTTGATACGATTATTCCGCATCTTCACGTCGAGAGTAAGACTCAGGAGGGACTTAAGGGCTCGAAGCTGAAGAACGCGACTATGATGGTCTTTGCCGTCACGCTTCACAACATACCCGAGGGTATGGTAATCGGCGTTACGCTTGCAGCTGCCCTGAACAGCAGCGCCAACATCACCTTTGCTTCGGTTATGGTACTTGCGGCGGGTATCGCGCTTCAGAATTTCCCCGAGGGTGCAATTATCTCGATGCCCCTTAAATCCGAAGGCGTTTCCAAAATCAAGGCTTTTCTGCTCGGCACTCTTTCGGGCGCGGTTGAGCCGATTTTCGGACTGCTGACAGTTTTGCTGACAAGTATAGTCATTACGGCTTTACCTTATCTGCTTTCCTTTGCAGCGGGCGCTATGGTTTACGTCGTAGTCGAGGAATTGATTCCCGACTCGCAGACCGGCAAGCACTCAAATATCGCAACTATCGGCCTTGCGATAGGTTTCGTTATAATGATGATACTTGATATTTATTTCGGCTGATAATAACATAAAAGATAAGCAGTAACCTTATTCGGTTACTGCTTTTTCATTTTCTTTTTTATAAGCAATCAAATCGGCGATTATCAGTGCAAGACAAACAAGCCGTATTGCAAATCCGACTATTGCGGGTACAAGACCGAAGCCCGTACTGAAGCTGAAAGGCAACAGTCTTATTACAATGTCTGTTGCTATTAACACAATAAATACAATTCTTGCTCTTACTGCTGTCTTTTCGCCGTTTTTGAGAAGCTTATCCGCGATTATTCCGTATGCAAACGCAATACCCGCGAGCAGGAAATATACCAAAATCTCGCTTAAGGCTTTTTTGTAAACTAACGATAAGCCAAGCGCTTCAAATCGGGGAATCGCCGACATACCAAAGTCAAACAGATACGCGAGTACGTTGTTCTTGCCTGTAAGTCCGAGATAGCCCGAAGCAACAATTATATACAGAAGCGGCATCAGCGAGCACGCCTGAAATATATATACGTAAAGCGAAGCTCCGGTCAGTTTCTTTCGTGAATCAATTCCGAATTTCATTTCGTTACCTCCTCAAGTGTGCACTCAAGGTAACGTTCCTCGAAACTCTCTTTAATTCCTGGGCTCTGAGGTGTGCTGAAAACAATTTCGCCGTTTTCGGGATTAATATAGAGCACCATTTCTCTTTCCGAAGAAGAACTTGCTGCGGTTAGATTGTAAAGTTTGCAGAAGCGGTTCGTTTCGGGCTTATTGGCAGGAAGCAGATAGTCGCTCGTGGCAACAAGCTCGCCCGAAGCACATTTTCCTCGAAGCACGGTATTGTTATAAAGCGTCTGCTTCTCGAGCGTTTTGAGGTTGATTTTCACAAGCTTTGATATAAGCACGCCGAGGTCGGAGCTCCTGTACTCGTTGACGTACAGATAATCGCCCTCAACAACACATCCCCAGTCGTAACCGAAAGTACCTTCGACAAGAAGCTCGTTATTATTCTCCGAGCCCTTGTAAATACCGTCGGGCTCAAGATTTGAATATCGTATTGCGAGGTGTTCGGTTCCGTCTATTTTACTGTAAACGTTTATTGCGGTTCTGTCAGCCATTCCCGTCAGCTTAACCGTAAACAGAAATGCGAGCGCCGAAAAGATAATCAGCGCCATAATCAGACCGTTGAACGTGAGTTTTTCATTTCTCAATGAACTCACTCCTTCCTCGGATTATTTTAACATACTGTATTGAATTGTTCAATAGACTTGTTAAGAGTTTGTTTTTGTGGTACAATAATCGGGTAATAAATCAAAGGAGAAATAACTATGACACTTGAAAATGCAATTGCCGAGCTTTATGCACTTCAGAAAAAGCTTGCCGCTTACGATCATGCAGAAGCTCTTATCTATTATGACGGCGTAACCGCCGCACCAAGAGAAACCGCCGAAAACAGGGGAGCTGCACTTTCGGTACTGTCCGAGGTAGTATATAAGCTTACAACGGGCGAGGAAACCGTCAGCCTGCTTGAATATCTTGATGAGCATAAGCAGGAGCTTGATGAAAAGCAGCAGCGAATGGTATATCTTATGCTTAAGGATTTGCGTCAGATGCGCAAAATCCCGATGGATGAATTCATCGCCTTTCAGGAACTTCTCGTCGAGGCTGACGACGTATGGCATAAGGCAAAGGAAGCCTCTGATTTTGAAATGTTCAGACCGTGCCTTGAAAAAATCTTTGAAACTCATAAACGCTTTGCAAAGTATGTTGCGCCCGATAAGGATCCCTATGACAACTGGCTGAACGAATACGAGGAGGGACTTAACAGAGAAACCCTCGACAGATTCTTCTCGAAGGTACGTGCGGGAATCGTTCCCCTTATTAAGAAGATTTCCGAAACAAAGCAGGTCGACGATTCAATCCGCTTCGGCAGTTTCCCCGAGGACAAGCAGGAGGAGCTTTCCTATTATCTTATGAAAACAATCGGACTTGACCTCGGCCATGTCGGACTTTCAACTACCGAGCATCCCTTTACTACAAGCTTTGGATCGCATTACGACGTAAGAATTACAACTCATTATCACGAGGATGATTTTGTGTCGTCAATGTATTCCGTAATCCATGAGGGCGGCCATGCGCTTTACGATACGGGCTCTGCCGACGAGCTTGCCTATACCGTGCTTGACGGCGGAACGTCAATGAGCGTTCACGAGAGTCAGAGCCGTTTCTATGAGAACATTATCGGCAGAAGCAGGGCGTTCTGCAAATATATTTTCCCGAAGCTTTGCGAGCTTTTCCCCGATGAAATGAAGGGTAAGACCGCAGAACAGCTTTATATTGCAGTCAACAAGGCGGAGCCTTCGCTTATCCGTACCGAGGCGGATGAGCTGACTTACAGCCTGCATGTTATGATACGCTATGAGCTTGAAAAGAAGGTTATGGCAGGTGAGCTTGAGGTTAAGGATTTGCCTGCAGAGTGGAACAGACTCTACAAGGAATATCTCGGCGTTGACGTTCCCGACGATAAGCACGGCGTGCTTCAGGACAGCCACTGGTCCGGCGGTATGATAGGCTATTTCCCGTCATATGCCCTCGGAAATGCTTACGGAGCACAGTTCTTAAGCAAAATGAAGGAAACAGTTGATGTCGATAAATGTCTTGAATCGGGCGATTTTGAGCCGATAAACGCATGGAATAGAGAGAATATCTGGAAGCACGGCAGCCTTTATACGCCTGCGCAGCTGCTTGAGAGAGTTCTCGGCGAGCCGTTCAATGCGGACTACTATATCGACTACCTTACCGAAAAGGTCAGGGACGTTTATAAAATTGAGGTGTAATAATGATAATTGCAGTTTCCTACGATAACGGAAGAATATTTCAGCATTTCGGAAAGACGGAAAAATTCGAGTATTTTACCGCCGACGAAGACGGAAGATTAACAGATTCCGTTATTAAGTCAAACGACGGGCAGGGGCACAGCGCTCTTGCAGGTATCCTTAAGGATAATAAGACGGACGTTCTTATTTGCGGCGGAATAGGCGAGGGCGCATTGGATGCACTTGCACAGGCAGGCATTGAGGTTTATGCCGGAAATTCAGGACCCGTCGAAGCGGCGGTCGTCGCATATCTTTCGGGACAGCTTGAGAAGAAGGCTGTTAAATGCGACCATCACGACCACGGCGAGGGGCATTCCTGCGGCGAACATTCGTGTAAATAAAACTAAAGGCGTGACCGTTTCGGTCACGCCGCTTTTTTAATGTTCCGTAACTATGTTTTTCATCCACATTCCTTTTTTGACGAGGATGACGCCGATAATGCACTTTATCCAGTCCGCCATATTTACAAAGGCAAAAATCCATATTATATAAAGCCCTGTAAAACGGCTCAGTATAAATGCGACGGGCACGCTGACCACCCACATAAACACGCTGTCAAACAGGAAGGTTATAACCGTCTTTCCGCCCGAGCGCAAAGTGAAATATGTAGTATGCAGAAGACCTATCTGCGGCGTGAACAGCGCCTGAGTCATAAGAAACTGCGATGCAATTCTTTTAGCCTCGTCGGTAGTATTATAAAGCATCGGGAACAGATGTGAGGTTGAGAACACCGTAATACCTACGAGCGTCGCAACAAATACCGCGAATGCTATAATCTTGTTATCCTCGTCGCGCGCCTGTTCATAGCGCTTTGCGCCGAGATGCTGACCGACTATAATCGCTATGGCGTCGCCCATCGCGAAGAATACTACATTAAATACGTTGCTGACGGTGCTTGCAATATTCTGCGCGGCAACTACGTTAAGTCCGCGAAGCGAATAGCACTGCGCGAGCATAGCCATACCCGCTGACCAGAGCGCTTCGTTTACAAGCAGGGGAGAACCCGTTATGAAATACTTGTTCGCAAGCTGCATCGGAACCCTCAGCGTTTTGTAAACGCCGACTATGTACGGACATCTCTGTTTGTGAGTATGTGTCCAGACAGCAACAACCGACATCTCAACGAATCTTGCGGTAACGGTGGCTATTGCGGCGCCCTTTACGCCCAAAGCGGGCATTCCGAGTTTACCGTAAATGAGAATATAGTTAAGCGTGAGATTTACAAATACTGCGGCAAGTCCCGCTTTCATCGGAACAACTGTCTCACCGCATTCGCGAAGGGTGTTTGCGTAAATCTGAACGCCTGCAAAAGCGGGCAATCCTATTAGCGCGATTTTGAGATAGTCCTTTCCGAAGTCGAGCGCTGCCGTGAGGTCGCCTCCGTCGTGCGTTCCGCGAAGGTACAGCGAAATCAGGTTATCGCCGAAGCAGATAAATACCGTAAAAGCAATTGCAATCAGAGCAACGCCCATCCACAGCTTATAGCGGAAGGTGTGGCGTATGCCCTCGTTGTCGCCCTTGCCGTAATACTGGGCGGTAAAAATACCAGCGCCGGCAAATCCGCCGAAAACGCAGAGATAGAAAACGAAAAAGAGCTGATTTACGATTGCCACGCCGCTCATCTGTTCGGTGCCTATGCGACCGACCATGATGTTATCAAGCAGGCTTACGAAATTGGTTATGCCCGACTGTATCATTATCGGAACCGAAATGGCAAGCACGCGCTTATAAAACGCTTTATCGCCTATGAACTTTTTTGCCAAACTGTTTTGCATATTATATCTAAACCTTTTGCTGATTTTAATTATATTATTTGATTATTAGGAACAAAGAGGTAATCGCAAAAGCGGTTACCTCTTTGCTGGTGCGGATAACAGGACTTGAACCTGCACAGTATTGCTACCACTAGAACCTGAATCTAGCGCGTCTGCCAATTCCGCCATATCCGCATATGATATTAAATTGAGTTTACACTCTTGCGGTGCCCAAAATTTGTCTTGGCTTGGAGCGCCGACAAATTTTGACCGCTGCGCATCCTCGTCTCGCTTTATCCGCCGCAGGCGGCGCTTCGGCGACGATTCTGCCAATTCCGCCATATCCGCATAACATATCTGCGTTCAAAGCGCTAAGTTATAATATCAAAAATCAACCGAAATGTCAATATAATGATATGGTTAAAATTATTATTAATTCAAAAAAGATTTTAATTATGTTTTTTCAGAATTAACGCCTCGAAATCTCTGTAGGGTTGAGATTTGAGCAAAAAGCGCGTTACGGTTTTAAGAGCGAATGACAGTATCAGCGTAACTGTGATGACTGCGCCGAGTATAATAAAATAATCAACCGTAGCAGTCGGATTGTATATGCCGACAGTAATCAGAATAATCTGATGGTGAAGCAAAAACACGGGATATGACAGCGACCCGAGATAGTCTGTGATTTTTTGAATTAATCGGACTCTTGTAATAAAGCTTCCGACGTGGTACAGGGTTATAAATAAACACAGTCCCATCAGGTGATTCATAACATTCTTAAATGATACGTTTTCGGGATTTGTTATGAATGGCAGACGGTATACCGCAAGAATGACGCCGATAAGCGCAGAAACTCCGAAAACGAAGTAGTTTTTAATCAGCCTCTCATGTTTTTGAAGCAGCATTCCTACGTAAAAGCTCATCATGCAACTGAATATATTTTTGAGACTTGTCTGAAATACGTTATAGAATATTATTCCTGCATAAGCGGAAAAAACAAGCAGGGTAGTTACGACGGGATATTTGCGTATACCGTACAGAAGGACGGGATAAATCAGATAGAGTATTATAATTGCGCCGAGGAACCACTCTCCGAGTATATAGTAATTCGGTGCGTATGACAAAAAGTATCCGTCAACTCCGAGTAAGCTGAGTATCAGCATAAACGGACTGCAATCGAGATAAAAGAACTTTTTTAATCTGATTACACGGTACAGAAAAAAGCAACCGAAGGCGATATAAAACGGAGGATATAACGATTTGAAACGTTTGTAGTAGAATTCCTTCAAAGACGCAATTTCAGTGTTATTAAGGTAGAGCATAGCTCCGGAAATAATTAGAAATACATCAATTAGCGCACCGCTGATATTTCCGTTTGCATACATCATCATAAAATTCAGCGGAGAGCTTACGTGCGCGGAAAAATGATATATCAGTATACCGAGAGCGCAGACAGCTCTCATAAATTCAATATTAGACTTTTTTTCCTTCTTTACTGGCATGTCTTACTCCTTAATCTGAATAATCCGACATTATGAAACGGACTACGCCGTCTGTTTCGTTTGAGCCGATAATAATATCGGCTTTTTCTTTTAATTCGTCAACGGCGTTATCAACGGCGCATTTTACGTCAGCCGCTTCAAACAGTGCGAAGTCATTGCGATTATCACCGAAGGCGACAACCCTTTCGGCATGAGTGTATTCCTTTACGATTTTCAGTCCGTTTGCCTTTGAAACGTTTGCGTCAAACACTTCTAAAAACCAGTACTGAGTGTAAGTGTCCTTGTAGAACGAGCAGGAGAGAGCGTCAATACCGTCAATCTCAGCTTTTATCTTAACAAGGTCGTCGTATTCGTCGCAAAGACTAACGAATATCGGTGAATAGCCGTCGGGTGTTTCGTAGTGTTCTACCTTACGAAGATTTGTTCCCTCGATTTTAGTTCTGGTTTCGTAGTAAAGCTTGTGTATTTCTAATTTCAGGTCGGTGAACTGTATCTGATATTCGCCGTTGCCGTTTAAGAAAAATGAAAACGGTGATTTTTCGTACTTTTCAAAAATCGAAATAAGCTTTCCGTACGCTTCTGATTCTATCGGAAAACTCCTGACAGTCTTTTTGTTTTTGATATCAAATATTACAACGCCGCTCATCGCTACTATCGGAGCGGTAATATCTACGCCTACAAGCAGAGGTACGCTCGAAAGCACGCTTCTTGCCGTTGCAACCGAAAAGAGCAGACCGTCCGCGGACAGTCTGTTGATAATCTCTTTACTTGTTGCCGAGACCTCACCGTTATTATTGAAAAACGTGCCGTCGAGGTCGGTAATATAAAGCGTTTTCATTTGATTTTAATCGCTTCGCCGCCATGTGCAGCTTCGCCCTCAAAGCAGACGGGTTCAAGTCCCGTACAGTTATCAGCGTCTATCGCATAAGCATAATCGTCGCAGATTTTACCCCATTTTACGCTTGACTTTATTATCTTGACATCTTTTGCGTTGCGAAGGTAAAAGCCTGAATTTTTAGCTTTTTCAACGTCGTATTCAAGGCAGGGACGAAGGTCATAAAGTCCCGTCTCCCATTTTGAAGTTTTTGTCAGTTCAACGCTGACATTTTCAAACGTTACGTTCTCGATGGGATTATCTTTTGTGCCGTGAAGCAGGACGCCGTTTTCGCCCTTGCAGGTGATATTTGAAAAGCGGATGTTGCTTATATGTCCTGCAGTTGTGTTTTCGTCACGGTCAAAGCAGGTGATTACAATCGGCTCGGCGGTTCCCCAGAAATCGGGACAGAAGCGCCTTGTTTCAATAATTATGTTGGAATACGAAACGTTCTCAACGTTTCCGCCGTCTCTTATCTGTATCGAAAGACCTCTGTTACTTCTTGAAATCACGCAATTATTTACAAGCACATTTTTGAAATCGCCGACGCCTTCAGTGCCTATTTTAATCGCGGCAGATGTAGAAGTCAGTGTACAGTCGGAGATTATTATATTCTCGCACGGACCGTATTCCGCGTTTCCCTTTGAAGTCTTTAAGCAGATGCAATCGTCAGCGCATACGATATGACAGCCGAGTATTCTGACATTTGAGCAGTGGTCGGGATCAATGCCGTCGGAATTTGCAACGTCAAGGTCATTGAGTATTCTTATTCTGTCAATAAGCACATCGTCACAGCCCGCAGGGTGAAGGGTCCAGAACGGTGCGTCAACAACCGTAAAATCCTTAAATGAAATATTGTTGCTGTTTTCGATATACATTACGGTCGGTCTCGGGTAGAAATTGCCGGTTACGTAATACCGACTCTTTCTCTCGACAAAACTGTGACCGTTTGCGTCAATAACACCTTCACCCGTAATCGAACAGCCGTGGGCCTTGTATCCGTAGATAAAGCAGAAGGACGGCTTGCCCGTAACGGGGTTGCCGATAAGCGTATTTGTCTCGTCGTTTATAAAGTCGCAAGGGCGGAAATAACCGTCAATATCACTTGTCGCCTTGAGCCTTGACCCCTTCTGAAGATGAAGTTTAACATTTTCTTTGATAATGATTGATGATGAATAATAGCATTTTCCGCTTTCAAGCACGACTGTACCGCCGCCGATTGCGGCAGCTTCGTCGATAGCTGACTGAATAGCCTTTGAGTCGTTCGTTTTACCGTCAGCGACGGCACCGTAGTTTTCAGGCAGGAAGTATTTCATATCTTTCTCCTTATCCGAACAGCTTTGCTGCTTTCTGCATTGTTTTGTTTGCCACGGGAATTGCAACCGAGCTTCCGCCGCCGCCGTTTTCAACTACAACAACGATAGCGAGCGGTAAATCCTCTCTCTGAGAGTAGCCTATAAACCATGCGTGCGGACTTAAGCCGCCTTCCTCGTTGCTGACCTCGGCAGTACCGGTTTTACCGCACATTTTGAGATTTGGAAATTTGCCGTCGCCGTAGTAATTGACTACGTTTGAACGAAGCATACCCTGAAGTCTGTCAGCCGTAGTTTCCGAGAACATAGGCGCAAGCGTCACGGTTGACGGCTTGAAGGTCTGATTGCCCGAAGGCGAGTTTATTGATTTGATATAGTAGGGTTGAACAGGGGAGCCGCCGTTGGCTATGGCTCCGACTATCATAAGCATATGGCAGGGATTTACTCTCGTCGTGTACTGACCGATTCCCGCCCAACCGATATTGACCGTTGCCGCATCTGTTAAGTCAAAAGAACTACGCGCAAGTCTTGTCTTACCTAAATAATAAGTCTGACCGAAGCCTAACTGATTTACGGTATTTGTTAATTTCTCGGAACCGAGTTCAATCGCAATTTCGGCAAACGCACTGTTGCAGGACTGATTAAGAGCCTTCTCAAAATTAACTGTTCCGTGCTTTGACATACACTTGACCGAATCGCCGCCGACCTTATATTCACCCTCGCATTTGAAGTTTCTCGAGTCGATATCGGCTATATTGTCGATAGCGCACGCCGCAGTAATAACCTTGAAAGTCGAACCCGGTGTGTAAACGCCTGAGAAGAAGCGGTTGAGATAAACGCCGTCATACTGACCTGTCGTGTCGTTTGCGATATCGGAGGTGGGCTTGTTTGCGATATCGTAGCTCGGCTTTGAAACAACGCACAGAAGCTCGCCCGTCTTGTAATTGTAAACGCCGACGGTGCCCTTGTTTTTGCCAAGCGCCTCATAGGCGGTTGTGCAGAGTTCGGCATTGACAGTAAGCTTTATATCGCTGCCCTTGCCGTACTGTTTAAGTGTGTAAATTCCGTTAACGAGATCGTAACCCGTCAGCACGTCGCTGTATGCCGTCTGAACGCCCGTAGCAATATAGCCCTGCGAGTCGCCGACTATGTGAAGCGTAGCAATCCGCACGTTCTTGGAATCGTTATAAACGCGCTTTCCGTCAACCGTCTGGGCAAGAATTGCACCCGACTCGTCGGTAATAGTACCCGCTGTTGAGAGCACGCCCGAATTGTATATATGACGGTTTGTGCGCTTCATTGCCCACGAATCGGCATTTGTGACAAAGGTATAGAGGAGTATGCCCACGCCTACCAGGAAGGCGAGAGCCATCAGATAAAGTACCCATGCTCTGCGTGAGAGGGTTTTCATACTGTCACTCCTTTATTTGGTATTTGTATCGTAGCGCTTGTAGGTCTTTACGTCGATTGCCTTTATAAGCGCTGCAAGTCCCCAGCAGCACATCATGCTCGAACCGCCGCGGCTGATAAACGGAAGTGTAACGCCTGTCCACGGAAGTAAATCCGTTGCACCGAAAACGTGCAGTGCTGCCTGGAAAAGAAGCAGGGTAGAGGCAGCGCAAGCCGCAATTGAATAGAACGACGAACGAGCGGCTACGGAATAGCGTATGCTGTAAACTACAAGCGCTACAAATGTCAGCAGAACGGTAAACGCGATAATCATGCCGAATTCCTCGCAGACCATACCGAACGCAAGGTCCTCGGTTGCCGCGTAAACGTAGCGGAGCTTGCCGTTGCCCAGTCCCAAACCGAACAGACCGCCGCTGACGGAATATATGAGCAGACGGACCTGCTGATAACCCTTGCCGTCCGCAAGCTCCCATACGTGTCTGTATGACGAAAAACGGTTCGCAACGTATGGCTTGAAGGTAATAATACCTACGCCGCCCATCAGCGCACCTGCGCAGATCAAGAATATAGTCTTTATATCTCCCGAGCGCAGGAAGGCAATAACTATGAATGTAACGAAGAATATCAGCGCCGTGCCGAAGTCCTTCATTATAAACAGCAAGCCGATTACTGCTACCGAGAAAATGATGTATTTCGTCAGCTTCTTTGTAGTCTGTAAATTTTCAAGCGTTGCGGCGCCGACAAAGATAAACGAAATTTTGATAAGCTCCGAGGTCTGTATTGACATCAGATTGTTGCCTATTATAATCCAGTTTCTCGCGCCGTTGATTTCGCTTGCAAATATAAGTGTGAAAACAAGCGCGCCTATTGAGGCTACGGCAACGGGAATACGAAGTTTGATAACAAGGTCGATGTCGCTGAGAATACTCAGCAAAACTATAAACACTCCCAGACCTAAGAAAATTGCGATAAGTTGGGTGTACGCCTTGTCGGGATAAACGCTCGCCGTCAGCGCAAGACCAATTCCCGAAAGGAAGAAGGCTATAAGCTCAACCTCGAAGCTCTTGCGGCGGAATACGCCCGCAAATACGGTGAAATATATCCATTCGGCGAGAATATAAGCACCGAAGACGATATAAATCGTGCTTTTCACAAGCTCCTCTGAGCCGTTAAGAAGAATCTGCGCCGCGCAGAATATCTGAAATACAGTTATGAGAATAAGCAGAAGGAACCAGTTTACGGGCTTTCTGTAGCTGTATTTTCTTTTCTTTTTGCGGTCTGAATTGTCGTTTTTGTACTTTTTCTTAGCCGTCGGCTTTTTGTCAGCCACAGTTACCCTCCTTTCTTATTCTCTGAACATAAATCTGTACGCGCCGATTTCGATAATATCGCCGTCATACAGCGGGAATGCGTCAAATACCATTTCTCCGTTGAGATAGGTTCCGTTATGTGAATTGAGGTCGGCAACCATCCATCCGTCGCGTGTGAGATAGATTTCCGCGTGCTCGCGCGAAACAGTCTCAACGGGCAGACAGATATTACAGTTCTTATCCCTGCCGATAAGACAGCTGCCGCTCAGATAATAAGCGCTCTTATCTTTTAGGTTGACAAGTCTTGTCGCGTTGGTATAGTCGGTGTTCTTTTTGGATTTGGTCTGCTTTGCGCCGGCGCCGTAACCGTTGGATTTGAACTTCATAACCGCGTTGCCGAAGGAAACGGTGTCGCCGTCCTTAAGTGCGGCGGCATGACTTATCTGCTTGCCGTTTACGTAAACGCCCGTTTTCGAATCCGTGTCAAAGATGTACCAGCCGCCCTTGCGCAAGGCAAGTACAGCGTGAAAACGTGAAACGGTGGTATAGTCCTTTAAGGCAATATCACACGCGCGGCTTCTGCCGATGGATGTTTCCCAATTCTCAATTGTGATTTTACTGTCGTCTGCGAGGTTAATAAGCGTAGCCATAGCCTCGCGTCTCGGCCTTGATCTGAAAAGAGAAAAGACGCAGCGAAGCAGTATCACGACGGCAACTGCCGCGAATACGTAGCGTACGAAATAATCAAACTGACCCAAAAATGCTTCCATAGCTTTTCTCCTTTCATAAATTAACTCTCTATATAATACATTTTATCTTATTAAAAGTCAATAAAACCGACGCTCAATTATTGACAATATGAAATTGAAAATATATACTTGATTTATTGAAAGGGGCGGTATTTATATGAAAATTACAAAAAGTCTTTACGGCACAACAAAGGACGGAAAAGAAGTCTATTCTTTTGTAATCGAGAACAGCTCGGGTGCTTATATCGAGCTTCTGAACTACGGCGCAACACTAAACAAAATTGTCGTGCCCGACAGTGACGGCAAATTCGCAGACGTGCTTGTCGGCTTTGACACAATGGAGGGACAGGAGCTGTGCACCGATTCCCAGGGCAGAACGGTAGGCAGAGTCGCCAACCGTATAGATTCGTGCGGAATAACGATTGACGGCAAGCATTATGCTATTACCAAAAACGTCAACAACGACATTACTCTTCATTCCAATCATGAGTATGAAAACGCTGTCTGGGATCACATGGTAAGGGGACTTGACACGGTCCAGTTCCGTTATTACAGTCCCGACGGCGCAGAGGGATTTCCCGGCGAGGTCGATAATAAGGTAGCCTTTACCTTTACCGAGGATAATGAGGTTATAATCAAGTACACTTGCGTTCCTACCGAGAAATGTCCGCTCAATGTCACAAATCACGCCTATTTCAATCTTAACGGTTTTGACAGCGGCAGCATACTCGGTCACAAGGTTCAGCTTTTATGCGACGCCTATACGCCGACCGACGAACGCGCAATTCCCACGGGTGAGATAAGAAGCGTTGAGGGCACCGTGTTTGATTTCCGCACACCGAAAACAATAGGAAAAGATGTCGAGGCAGATGACGTTCAACTTAAAATCGGCAGGGGATATGACCACAATTTCCAAATCGCCGGCTATGACGGCACACTGCGTAAATACGGCGAAGTCAGAGGCGACAAGAGCGGCAGAGTTATGGAGTGCTTCACGGATTTACCCGGCGTTCAGTTCTATATCGGAAACTTTATGAACGGCACTCAGATCGGCAAGGCGGGACTTCCGCTTAATCACAGAACCGGTTTCTGTCTTGAAACTCAGTATTTCCCTGACGCGGCAAATCATCCCGAGTTCATTCAGAACATCTTTACACCCGAAATACCGTTTGTTTCAACCAGCATTTACAAGTTTTCTGCTAAATAAGGGGGAGAGGTCTTATGATTAATTTAATGCCTTTGTTCGGCAAATTCTGGTCAACCTTTGTCGAGGGCAACGACCGGAAGCGTATTGATTCCCAGACGCCTCCCGAGGGCGTTAAGGTCGTATCTGATTTACAGTACGTTGACGACGGAAAATGGCAGCATCAGCTTGACGTTTACTATCCCGAAAACGCCGACAGGCCTTTGCCGGTTATAATTGATATTCACGGCGGCGGCTGGATGTACGGCACAAAGAGAATTAACAAGTACTACAATATGATGCTCGCCTCCAAGGGACACTGTGTTTTCAGCATAAACTATCACCTTGTACCCGAAAAGGACGTCGGCACTCAGCTTCAGGACTGCATGCTCGCTTTTCAGTGGATTAAAAAGAATGCCAAGGATTATTTCGGCGACCTTAACGAGCTTTATGTTACGGGCGACTCTGCGGGCGGCTTTTTAGCGGCGTTTTCAACGCTTCTGAATAATTCTGCCGAGCTTCGCGAAGCTTACGACACCGTTTCGCCCGCGCTTAAAATAAGAGGCGTTTGCCTGACGTGTCCTGTCTGCTATCTTGATATCAGCGGTACGGTGGGTGTTTACACCAGACAGATTTTGGGCAAGGATTTCAAATCCAGAAAATACGCAAAATACGTCAATCTTGACAAGGCGCTGCGTCTCGGAGAAATGCCGCCCACATATCTCATTACCTGCGGCGGTGATATGCCTGCGAAAAATGCAACCTTTAAGGCCTATGAGGACCTTGAGGACGCAGGAGTTAAGTGTAAGCTTAAATACCTTCCCGACAAGAAGCTTCAGCACGTTTTCTGCATAACCGATCCGTTTTCACCCGTATCCGACGAGGTTAACAACGATATGCTGAAATATCTGAAGGCAAATAAATAAGATATATCCGCAGCTGCGTACTTTTAACGGTACGCAGCTGTTATTTTTGGCATTTTTTACTATTGACAAAAGGGGAAAAGGAGTTATATAATTCACCTACCGAACATTTGTTCGGTAGGTGAATTTATGGACAGAATAATTCTTCACAGCGATCTGAATAATTTTTACGCTTCGGTTGAGTGCATGCTCGACCCGACGCTTCGCGGCAAACCCGTAGCGGTATGCGGCAGTATTGAGGAGCGGCACGGCATAGTGCTTGCCAAGAATTATGAGGCAAAGGCGTACGGCATACAGACGGGCGAAACGGTTGTGGAAGCGTTTCGTAAATGCCCCATGCTCATTTCCGTGGAGCCGCGGTTTGATAATTATATCAGGTATTCACGGTTTGTGCGCTCAATATACGAGCGTTATACCGACCTGATTGAGCCCTTCGGTATGGACGAGTGCTGGCTTGACGTTACCGCGAGCACAGAGCTTTTCGGCAACGGCAGGGAAATAGCCTATAAAATCAAGGAATCCGTAAAGCGGGAGCTGGGACTTACCGTTTCCGTCGGCGTTTCGTTCAACAAGATTTTTGCGAAGCTCGGCTCGGATATGAAAAAGCCCGATGCAGTCACGCTTATAAGCCGCGATAATTTCAGAGATAAAATCTGGCGCCTTCCTGCGAGCGATATTATGGGCGTGGGCAGGGCGACTTCGGCAAAGCTTGAACACTACGGAATTCAGACCATCGGTCAGCTTGCAAATACAGATCCCGGATTTCTGTACAAAATACTCAAATCCCACGGGCTGCTTATCTGGCGTTATGCCAACGGTTACGACTGCTCTCCCGTATGCAATATGAACTGGCAAAGTCCGATAAAGAGCATAGGTCACGGTATGACTACGCGCCGCGATCTTGTTGACAGCGACGACGTGCTTCACGTGCTTCTGGAGCTTGCATACGACATAGGACACAAGCTGCGTAAAAATATGCTGTCAGCCTGCGGGGTGTCGCTGTGCATACGCGATTGCGAGCTTAAATTCAAGGAATGGCAGTGCAGACTTCCGCTGGCTACCCAAAGTGAAACCTATATTGCAAAAACTGCGTATAAGCTTTTCGTCAGCCAATATGAATGGGAAAGGAATATACGCTCGGTAACGCTTCGGGCTATAAATCTCGTTCCTTCGTGTATGCCGGAGCAGCTCGATCTGTTTTCAAAACGAAGCTATGTAGAGAGACTTGAAAGAATTGACGAGGTTTCGGACAGACTGCGCGAACGCTTCGGCGAAAAGGCAATAAAAAAAGCGTGCCTTATAAATCTTGACTCGCTTTCGCCCGAACGCTCAAAGGGTATAAAAATGCCGACGGGTATGATAATGTGTATGTAAAAAAGAAGCTCTCTGATTTTTGTCAGAGAGCTTTTTCTGTCTTCAAAATATTATTTGAGAAACTTGAGATTACGGATGATAGCCGGCTCTTTAGCTTCGCCCTTGCAAATCTGGAAGAAGCAGATTATCTTAAGAACCATAACTATTGTAAGGCAAACGCCGCCTGCAATGGGAACGATAATCGTCCAGCAGAGAACAGAGGTGATGATTGCGAGAAGAATCGTAACAACCTCGAACTTGATTGCCTGACGGATGTGGAACTTAAGGTAGGGTGAATCCTTGCTTGCAAGCAGGGCGATGATGATGCCTACAACGCTCATAAGATAAACGAGCATTGCGTAGCACTTGTTGTCTGAGATATCCTGCGCGTCAAATTCAGCCGTGTGATCAAAGGGATCAACAACGGGAACGGGTGCGTATGCGCCTGCAGGTGCCGAGTAAACAGGAGCGGCGGGAGCAGCAGGTGCCTCCGGAGCAGCCTCGGGGGCGGCAAGAGCAGCGCCGCAGACGGTGCAGAACGTTGCGTCATCCGGAACCTGAGCATTACAAATAGGACAAGTTTTCATAGTGAAGTATCCTTTCAAAAATGGTTTTGTTCTTCTGAACAGTATAATTCTATTACTTTTTTGCGTATTTTGTCAATATGTATGGGCTGATTTTTGGAAAAACACATTATATAGAAATGTTAACAAAATGTAAATTAACATTTTCGGCCGATAATTTGGAGCGCGATTTGTTGTAATAAAATACAACTTGTGATAGAATTGATGACAAATGGGGTGATTTTTTGTATATTACCGAAATGATGAAAAACAAAGAAGTTACGGCTTCGTTCGAGGTCTTTCCGCCGAAGAACAATATGCCGTTTGAGCCGGTAAAGCAAGCGGTTAAGGAACTTACCGCGTTTTCGCCTGATTATATCAGTGTAACCTACGGTGCGGGCGGCGGCACTTCAAAAAATACACCTGCAATCGTTTCATTCATTCAGGACGAGCTCGGCGTTCCTTCGGTTGCGCATCTTACCTGCGCATCGTCAACCAAAAACGAAATAGACGGTATTCTGACAGACCTTCAGCGCAGAAAAATTCACAATATACTTGCGCTTCGCGGCGACCTTACCGACAGCTTCGACCCCGACAACTACGAGTATTACAAATACGCAAGCGAGCTTATTGAAAGAATAGTTGCCTTCGGCGGCTTTTCAATAGGCGCGGCATGCTATCCGGAGTGCCACGTTGAAGCTAAGAACGCGCACATTGATTTGATGAACCTCAAGCACAAGGTTGATTGCGGCGCTCAGTACCTTGTTACCCAGATGTTCTTTGATAACAACGCGCTTTACAGCTTCCTTTACAGAGCGCTTAAGGTCGGAATTGACGTTCCCGTCGTTGCGGGTATTATGCCCGTTATCAACTCAAAGCAGATTATCAGAAGCTGCGAGCTTTCGGGCGCAACCATGCCGTCAAGACTGCGTGTAATGCTTGATAAGTTCAGCGACAACCCCGAAGCGCTCAAGCAGGCGGGTATCGCATACGCCACCGAGCAGATTATAGACCTTATTTCAAACGGCGTTACCAATATTCATATCTACACTATGAATAAGCCCGAGGTTGCGGGCAAAATAATGGAAAACCTTTCTTCTATACTTGCGAGGTGATTACTTGTTTGGCTACGTAAAACCCGACAAGCAAGAGCTGAAGGTCAAGGAATACGAAACCTATAAGGCGGTTTACTGCACGCTTTGCAAAACGCTCGGAAAGGAATACGGAGTGTTTGCAAAGGCTCTGTTAACCTACGACGCAACCTTTTATGTGCTTTTCAGAAAGGCATTGTTTCAGGACGGTCCGGACTGCGCGCACAGGGGAGTATGCAGGTTTAATCCGCTCAAAAAGTGCAATTATATTGACGAGGACGAAATACTCAGAACAGCCGCCGCTCTGTCGGTGATAATGTTCTATTATAAACTTCTCGACAATATCTCCGATTCAGGCTTTTTGAAGAAGATTGGATGCAGACTGCTATTACCGTATGTAAAACTGAAATTTAAAAAAGCCGTAAAGAAATATTCATATTTTAATGATATTATCAAAGCGTCGGTTGAAAAGCAGGAAGAGCTTGAACGCGAAAACTGCGGCTCGGTCGACAGAGCTTGTGACCCGTCCGCAAAGGCGCTCGGCGAAATATTCGCCTACGGTCTTGAAAACGAAGCCGATAAGCAGAGCGCTTACCGCGTCGGTTACTGTATAGGCAGATACGTTTATCTGTCCGATGCGCTTGACGACCTTGAGGACGACATAAAGCACGGCTCTTATAACGTATTTGTCAACAAGTATGAAATTGATAACGGCGTTGACTCACAGACGCGTGACGGTATATGCGGCTCAATTCGTATGAGCATAGCCGAGGCGGGTGCGGCGCTTGACGCGCTGAAGCTTAACTGTTATTCGTCCATCCTCAGAAATATTGTTCTTGACGGAACGGACGCTCAGCTTAACAGGCTGATTAATAAATCAAAGGAAGGCAACAATGAGTAATCCTTATTCGGTACTGAATATCGGTGAAGGCGCCGGTGACGATGAGATTAAAGAGGCTTATCGCCGCCTTGCCAGGGAATATCACGAACAACTCAATCAGGGCAGTCCGGCTGCGGATATAGCTAAGCAGAAAATGGCTGAGCTTGACGCGGCCTATGACGAGATTATGTCTTCAAGAAGCGGAAACTATTATCAGAGTCAGCCGTCCGGCAGAGAGTACGCATATAATCAGAATAACGCTTATTCTCAGTACGGCGATGTGCGCGCTCAGATTAACAGCGGACGCATTGACGACGCCGAAATGATACTTGACGGTATTCCGAAGGATATGCGAAATGCGGAGTGGTACTATCTCAAAGGACAGATTCAGCACAGACGCGGATGGTTTGACGAGGCATACAACAACTACTCCAAGGCTTGTCAGCTCGACCCGACAAACACCGAATACTCAAACGCCTTTAACAGCTTAAATAAGAATTACAACGGGGGATACAGGCAGTCAGGCTCGTCTTCGAGCTCATGCGGAGCTTGCGACGTCTGCACCGGACTTATGTGTGCGGACTGTTGCTGTGAATGTATGGGCGGAGATTTGTTACCTTGCTGCTGATATAAAATGAAAAAATCGGCTAAAACTTCCATCGGCGGAATATCTGCGGCTCTTTCAATAGTGCTGATGTTTCTGACAAGCGTTATTCCGTCTATGACATATGCGCTTCCGGCAGCCGCGGGCATACTGCTGACGGTTATAGTGATTGAAATTGACAAAAAATGGGCGTTCGGCGTTTTTGCCGCCGTCGGTCTGCTGTCAATTTTCCTGATTGCCGACAAGGAAGCGGCGGTAATGTATATAATGTTTTTCGGATATTACCCGATACTAAAGGCGATACTCGAAGAAAAGCTTCCCGTGGCTTTGTCGTGGGTAATGAAATTCGCGGTGTTTAACGTCAGTATGATTGCCGCGTTTCTTATCACGGTTTACGTTTTCAACATTCCGTTTGACGAAATGGAGAAATACGGCATAAAGGCGGCTTTCATACTGCTTGCTCTCGGAAATGTTGTTTTTCTCATTTACGATTTCGCGCTGACAAATCTTATCAAGCTCTATCTTATCAAGTGGCGAAAAGCATTTCACAGAATTTTCAAATGACAATGTGCTTTTTAATCTTTGAAAAGCACATTTTTTCTTTTCTTTTTTGAGAATATATAGTATAATACTTCCGATACTTTTTTAAGGAAAGTGGTTGTGTGAAAAAAGAGGAAAAGAAGCCTTCGGTTCATTCGGGGCACAGGCAGCGGATGAAGTCGAGGTTTATGGGCGAGGGACTGGCGAACTTTGCGGACCACGAAGCGCTTGAGCTGCTTCTGTTTTACGCCATACCTCAGAAAGATACAAACGAGCTGGCTCATAATCTTATAGATGAGTTTGGCTCACTCGACGGCGTTCTGGACGCGCCGATAGACGCGCTTACCAACGTCAAAGGCGTCGGTGAAAATACGGCGTCGCTTATAAAGCTTGTAGGTGAAATGTATTCAAAGTATCTTGCGAGCAAGTATAACAGCGAAAAGATTGTTCTTAACAACTCAGATGACGCGGGCAAGTACTTCCTGCCGCTGCTTATCAACCAGTCTAAAGAGGTTCTTATGGCGGCTTTTCTCGACAGCAGGAACACGGTAAAGAACACTGTTGTCATCAGCAAGGGCGACCTCGATTCCATTGATATAGACCTCAAAAGGATTATCACTACAGCCGTCAACTGCAACTCAAACAAGGTAATTATCGCGCACAACCATCCCTCGGGCGTCGCGGCACCTTCCGCCAACGACATAGAAGCCGTCAGGGTTATGAGCGTAAAGCTTCGCTCGGTGTCGATTCATCTTTGCGACAGCATTATCGTTGCAGGCACGGAATACTATTCAATGACAAAGCATAAAAAGTGCAGATATTATTTCGAATAAGGAGAACAAATGGACAAATTCAAGCTTGTGTCGAATTTCAAACCTACCGGCGATCAGCCGCAGGCAATTGAAAAGCTTGTTGAAGGCGTGAACAAAGGCTATAATGAACAAACACTGCTCGGCGTTACCGGCTCGGGCAAGACGTTCACTATGGCCAATGTTATCGCGCGCCTTAACCGTCCCACGCTTGTCCTTGCGCATAACAAAACGCTTGCCGCGCAGCTTTGCTCGGAGTTCAAGGAGTTCTTCCCCGATAATGCGGTTGAGTATTTCGTTTCATATTACGATTACTATCAGCCCGAGGCTTATATTCCCAACACCGACACCTATATCGAGAAGGATTCGGCTATTAACGACGAGATTGATAAGCTTCGCCATTCCGCTACATCTGCACTGGTCGAAAGACGTGACGTAATAGTCGTTTCGAGCGTTTCGTGTATATACACCCTCGGTAACCCGATCGACTATAAGAATATGATTATATCGCTTCGTCAAGGCATGACGAAGCCGAGAGACGAGCTTATCAGAAAGCTCGTTGAAATTCAGTACGAGAGAAACGATATCAATTTCATCCGCAACAAATTCCGCGTAAGGGGAGATACCGTTGAAATCTTTCCCGTTTATTCAAATGAAAACGCAATAAGGGTTGAATTCTTCGGCGATGAAATTGACCGTATTTCCGAGATTAATGCGCTTACGGGTCAGGTTAAGAACGTGGTTTCCCACGTCGCAATTTATCCCGCGTCGCACTATGTTGTTTCACCCGACAGACTTGAAAGGGCTATTGCCGAGATACTTGCCGAAATGGAAGAGCGCGTTAAGTTCTTTGAGTCTCAGGGTAAACTGATAGAGGCGCAGAGAATTCGTCAACGCACCGAATACGATATGGAAATGCTGCGCGAGACGGGCTTCTGTAAGGGCATTGAAAACTATTCGCGCGTTATGGCGGGACGTGAGCCGGGTTGTGCTCCGTTTACGCTTCTCAACTTCTTCCCCGACGATTTTCTGCTGTTTGTTGACGAGTCCCACGTAACCCTGCCGCAGGTCCGCGGTATGTACGGCGGCGACCGCTCCAGAAAGGAAGCGCTTGTCGATTTCGGCTTCAGACTTCCTTCGGCGTTTGACAACCGTCCGCTGAGGTTTGACGAGTTCTACGAGAGAATAGGGCAAAAAATCTTTGTCAGCGCTACGCCCGGCGACTTTGAACGCGAAAAGAGCGAGCAGGTCGTCGAGCAGCTTATCAGACCTACGGGATTGCTTGATCCCGAGATAACGGTTAAGCCGACCGACGGACAGATTGAGGATCTTATTTCCGAAATCAATACAAGAATTGAGCGCAAGGAGCGCGTGCTTGTAACCACTCTTACCAAAAAGATGGCGGAGGACCTGACGGAGTTTCTGCAGTCTAACGGCATCAAGGTCAAATATATGCACTACGACATTGACACCATTGAGCGAATGGAGATAATCCGCGATCTGCGTCTGGGCGAGTTTGATGTGCTTGTGGGAATCAACCTTCTCAGAGAAGGTCTTGATATACCCGAGGTGTCGCTTATAGCGATACTTGACGCCGACAAGGAAGGCTTCCTTCGAAGCGAAACCTCGCTTATTCAGACTGTGGGCAGAGCTGCGAGAAATGCGGGCGGCGAGGTAATTATGTACGCCGATACGGTTACGCCTTCAATGGAGAGGGCAATTAGCGAAACCTACCGCAGACGTGAGATACAGATAAAGTATAACGAGGAGCACGGCATAGTACCGAAAACTATCGTCAAGGGCGTGCGCGATATACTTGAGATTTCAAGCACTCACCGCAACGCCGACGGTAAGCGTATGAGCAGGGCTGAGAGAGAAAAACTGATTGCCGAGCTCACTGCCGAGATGAAGGCGGCGGCTAAGATACTTGAATTTGAACACGCGGCTATGCTACGCGATAAGATACAGAAATTAAAGGAAGGTAAATAAGCTTGCAGAACAAAAAGCTGATTGTAAAAGGCGCAAAAGAACACAATCTGAAGAATATTGACGTAGAGATACCCCGCGATTCGCTTGTCGTTTTTACGGGCCTTTCGGGTTCGGGCAAGTCTTCGCTTGCCTTCGACACGATATATGCGGAGGGACAGCGCAGATACGTCGAGTCGCTGTCAAGCTACGCGCGTCAGTTTTTAGGTCAGATGGAAAAGCCCAATGTTGACTATATCGAGGGCTTATCTCCCGCTATTTCAATCGACCAGAAAACGACGTCGAAAAACCCGCGTTCGACCGTCGGTACGGTTACCGAGATTTACGACTATTTGCGTCTTCTTTATGCGCGTATCGGTACTCCGCACTGTCCGATTTGCGGCAGGGAGATTTCAATGCAGACCGTTGACTCAATAGTTGACAGTGTGCTGAAGCTCGACGAGGGCACTAAAATACAGATACTCGCGCCCGTAGTACGCGGACGTAAGGGCGAACACGTCAAGGAATTCGACGCCGCCCGTAAATCCGGCTACGTCAGAGCGCGCGTTGACGGCAATCTGTACGACCTGTCAGAGGAAATCAAACTCGACAAGAACATCAAGCACAATATTGAGATTATTGTTGACCGTCTTGTTATAAACAGCGACATACGCTCGCGACTTGCGGATTCTGTCGATACGGCGTGCAATCTGTCTGGCGGTACGCTGATAGTTGACGTTATCGGCGGCGAGGAGATGCTCTTCTCTCAGAATTTCGTCTGTCCCGAGCACGGAACGACTATAGAGGAAATGAGCCCGCGCGCATTCTCGTTCAACAATCCGTACGGCGCTTGTCCCAAATGTACGGGACTTGGCGTATTTATGCGTATCAATCCCGACCTTGTTATACCTAACAAAAATCTGTCGATAAGACAGGGCGCAATCAACGCTTCGGGCTGGTCGAATGCTGACGGCGGTACGATAGCGCAGATGTACTATCAGGCGCTTGCCGACGAATACGGATTTTCGCTCGATACGCCGATTAAGGATTTAACCGCAAAGCAGCTGAATGTCATTCTTTACGGCACGGACGGAAAGAAAATCAAAATGACGCGTACAAACGCTTACGGAAGCGGCACTTACAATACGGATTTCGAGGGAGTTGTAAATAATCTTCAGCGCCGTTATGACGAAACGACAAGCGAGTGGTCCCGCTATGAGATTACTCAGGTTATGGACGAGTGCAACTGTCCCGAATGTAACGGTCAGAGGCTTAAAAAATCAGCCCTTGCCGTAACCGTTGGCGGGCTGAATATAATTGAATTTACCGATATGTCGATTAGCAAGGCGATTAAGTTTATCGACTCTCTGAAGCTTACAAAGCGGCAGAATATGATAGCCGAGCAGATACTCAAGGAAATAAAGCAGAGGCTGTCCTTCCTTGAAAGCGTCGGACTTGATTACCTGACTCTTTCCCGTGCGGCGGGCACGCTTTCGGGCGGTGAAAGTCAGCGTATAAGACTTGCCACTCAGATAGGCTCGTCGCTTATGGGTGTGCTTTATATTCTTGACGAGCCGAGTATAGGCCTTCATCAGCGCGATAACAACAAGCTTATCGACACGCTGAAAAACCTTCGAGATATAGGAAATACTCTGATAGTAGTCGAGCATGACGAGGATACCATCCGTTCTGCCGATTATGTCGTTGACATAGGTCCCGGCGCGGGTATTCACGGCGGCGAAGTGGTTTACAGCGGTAAGGTCGACGGCCTTATAAAATGCAAAGATTCGCTTACCGGTCAGTATCTTTCGGGCAAGCGTAAAATTGAAATACCCGAGCAAAGAAGAAAATCAAACGGGAAATCACTGGTTGTCAAAGGAGCTGCCGAGAATAATCTCAAAAAGATAGATGTTGAATTTCCGCTCGGTCAGTTTATCTGCGTTACCGGCGTTTCGGGCTCGGGAAAATCCTCACTCGTAAATGAAATTCTGTATAAAAAGCTTGCCAATGAGCTTAACGGAGCCAAAAAAGCCGTAGGCAAGCATGAGTGTATTGACGGCATTGATAATCTTGACAAGGTAATTGACATTGATCAGTCGCCGATAGGCAGAACGCCGCGTTCAAATCCTGCAACCTATACGGGTGTGTTCAACGATATACGCGAGCTTTACGCTTCGACTGCCGAGGCGAAAATGCGCGGCTATACGGCATCGCGCTTCTCGTTCAACGTCAAGGGCGGCCGCTGTGAGGCGTGTCAGGGCGACGGAATAAACAAGATCGAAATGCACTTCCTGCCCGATATTTACGTGCCCTGCGAGGTCTGCAAGGGCGCGAGATACAACCGCGAAACGCTGGAAGTTAAGTACAAGGGCAAGTCAATTTACGATGTCCTTGAAATGACGGTTGAGGAAGGACTTGAATTTTTCAAAAACCAGAAAAAGATTTACCGCAAGCTGCAGACACTTTACGACGTCGGTCTCGGATATATAAAAATCGGTCAGCCCGCAACGACTCTTTCGGGCGGCGAAGCGCAGAGAGTTAAGCTCTCGACCGAGCTTTCAAAGGTAGCTACGGGCAAGACAATTTATATACTCGACGAGCCTACCACGGGACTTCATACCGCCGACGTGCACAAGCTTATAGGCGTGTTGCAGCGCCTTGTCGATAACGGAAATACGGTTGTGGTTATCGAACACAATCTTGACGTAATCAAGGTTGCCGATTACATTATCGACCTCGGCCCCGAGGGAGGGGACAAGGGCGGTAAAATCGTTGTTTGCGGCACTCCAGAGGAGGTCGCGAAATGTGCCAAATCCTACACGGGGCAGTTCCTCAAAAAGATTCTGAAATAATTAAAAGCGAGTGACGTGTTCACTCGCTTTTGCTTTTTATTTCAGTCTTGCTACCAATCTGTATATCGGTAAACCCATTGAGACAAAACGTTCCTCATATTCGGTTACGATATTACCTTCAAAGCCGCTGTTGTGTAAATCCCTTGTAACTTCTGAGAGCTCGAAACCGTTTTGTATAAACGACTCAACCGAAAAGTCAAAGAACGCTTCGTTGTCCGTTTTTTGCGCTATAAACGCGTCGGGGGTCATCAGCTTTTTATAAATTGTAAGGAATTCCTTGCTTGTCAGTCTGTGCTTTTCGTGCCGTGCTTTCGGGAAAGGCGTGCTGAAATTGAGGTAAATCTCGCACACGCTGTTTTTCTCAATGAATATAGGCAGATACTCCGCCTTTAATTCAAGAAAGCGAACATTTTCAACGCCTTCGTTGAGCGCCTTTTCACACGCTTTTACAAGCACACCGGGCGCGCATTCAACGCCGACTATGTTCCTGTCGGGATTGCGCTTTGCGTATTCGACTGCGAACTGACCTTTGCCGCAGCCTATTTCAAGAACAAGCGGATTACCGTTACCGAAAACTGCCTTGAAATCAATCGGCTCGTAATAACTGTCTGTATCGCTTAAATTAAAGTCGGGAATACGGCAGGGGATGCGCATCGCCTCAACTCTGTCGTGCCGCTTTTCAAAATTTCTCAGTTTGCGAAGTCTCATAAAATCACCTTAGGTATAATACCATATACACAAAAGAAGTGCAATTATTTTGTTTATTATTTTCGGTATATTTAGTTGAAGGAACATATTTTATATGATAAAATATACTATAACTATTATTGTGGGGTGTTGGAAATGGACAGACGAGATAAAATTAACTACTACCTTGACCTTGCCGAGGCGGTTGCGCACAGAAGCACCTGCCTTCGCAGATATTACGGTGCGGTAGTGGTGAATAACGACCAGGTTATTTCAACCGGTTATTCGGGCGCTCCGAGAGGCAGGAAAAACTGCTGCGACCTCGGCAGATGCATCCGTGACGAGATGAATATTCCGAGAGGCGAGAGATATGAGCTTTGCAGAAGTGTTCACGCTGAGGCCAACGCTATTATCGCCGCTTCGCGTAACGATATGATGGGCGGTACCATGTACCTTGTAGGCTTAAATCCCGACGGCAGCTATGTTGAGGACGCAAATTGCTGTTCTATGTGCAAGCGTCTTGTCATAAACTCGGGTATAGAGCACGTTATAATCAGAGACGATAAAGACGAGTACAGAATCGTCAATGTCAAGAGATGGATTGAGAACGACGATTCTCTCGACGGCAGCTTCGGCTATTGATTTTTAACATTTTGTTGTTTTTAGAGAAAAGGGTGAAATAAGTGGCTGATACTTTTAACTGGTGTTTTATAGGTGCGGGACCTATGGCGAGAACAGTTGCGGGCGAGATGGCGCTTATACGCGGCCGTTCGCATAAGATTGTTTCTCTCTATGCCGACGAAAAATCCGATGCCAAGAGTCTGTCGGTTTGGTACGGCGGCAAGGTTTACGATACTATCGAGGAAGCCGTAAACGCAGACGGCGTTGACGCGGTTTATATTTCCACGCCGAACAGCACTCATTACGAGATTGCCAAAAAGTGCATTGAGCTTAAAAAACCCGTACTGTGCGAAAAGCCCGTTGCGATTTCCTATGAGCAGGCGTGTGAACTTTTTGAGCTTGCTGAGCAGAACGGCGTTTATCTGACCGAGGCTGTCTGGGTGCTTTTCAACAGTGTTGCCAAGAAGGTTGTCGAGTGGATTGATAACGGCGATATCGGTGATGTCAAGAAAGTTGACCTTCGTTTTACATTCAGGAACTCGAGATTCTATCAGGCTCCGCTTTGCATGAGCAAGGAGCTTGGCGGCGGTACGCTCTTTGAGGTCGGCACGGTTCCGCTTTCCTGCTGTTATAACATACTCGGCGAGCCCGAGACAATCAAATGTGAGGGTAAGGTGAACGAGGAAGGCGTCGATACCGAGGAAACGATTGTCACCACGTATAAGGACGGCGTTGAGTGCACGGTTCATCTTTCCGTTTCCAACTATACCGGCAGAGAGAACGCCACAATCACCGGTACCAAGGGCATGATAGTTATCCCGCTGTTCAATTCCACAATTAAAGCTAAGTTGATTACGCCTGTGAAACGCGACAGTTCGGGCAATTTTCCGTCGGTTATGAACGTATTTGACCTTGTTGCCGACGAAATCCGCGATAACAGAATTACCAGCAGCTTCGTACGTAAGGAAACGATACTCGGAGTTATCAAGATTATCGACGAGTGCCGTAAACAGTTAGGTTTATAAGAACAAGAGATATAATTAAAGCGGCTCGTTGAGAGCCGCTTTTTATAATATTAATGCCTTTCTTCTTCATTGTCATAGCACTCACAGAATCTTGCCGCGAATGCAGGCGGTTCGTTTTCGGCGTATAAATGTGAAATATCACCGAAGGCCTGAACTCTGAACTGCACAACGCCTTTCTGTCTTTCTTCTGTATAAACAGTGGTTACGCTCGTCGGTGCGGCGCAGAATGCCTGCCAGAGTATAACGGGGGAGACGTTCAGAAGATGGGAAAGCAGTACGCATTCAACGCCGAAATGGCAGAACAGCATTATCGTATCGTTGTTTGCGCTTACTGCGCGATAGAACATACCGTCGCGCTCATAGCCATGCTTTTTGAGTAAACCGTCAAAGCTTTCCGATACTTTTTTGTATGCCGTTTTTATATCGCCGGTCTGCATAATGAAATTATCGTACCATTTATCATTGTCATACAGTTCGGGGTTTTCACTGACAAATGAAGGGTACAGATCCCACGGTATCTGCGTGTGGCCGTCGGGGAATCTGACGTCATAAATGAATTCGCGCAACCAATCATAATAGGTTGCCGTAATTCCCGTAGCTTCAAGATAAGGCTTTGCGGTTCTCACAGCCCTGCCCATAGTTGAAACATAGACGGCAACAGGGGACTCCTTCAGCAGCCTTTTCGTAAGCAGGTCTGCCTCGCGTTTTCCTTTTTCTGTCAGAGAGTCTATCTCGTAGTCGGGATCGCCGTGGCGTATGATAAGAATTTTCATAACTTTTCTTCCTTAACATTTTATTGACTTTATTTTATATTTAATCCTTTTTCAAGTCAACTGTAAATGCCGACAGTTTATTATAATAAATAAAATGTAAACCCTCGGTTTGTTTAATATGCCTATTTTATTTCCGTGCTTGAATAATTAAACAGCTTATGATATAATAAATAAGATATTTTGGGTTTCTTTGGAAATCCGGGTAAAGGAAGGTTAAGATGAGTAAAAAAATAGCTGCTGCCGCAACAGCGGTTGCCCACAACACCTATACCAAAAAGGAGCTTGCCGGCTACCTTACGGGTCTTGCGGGACAGAACATTATTTACAACATTATTGCAACTGGTCTTGCGTTCTATTTTCAGAGCGTAATTTTCCTGCCTGCAATAGCGTGCTCGCTTATTTTTGCGCTTGCAAGAGTGTGGGACGCAATTAATGACCCGATGATGGGCTCAATCGTTGACAAGACGAGGACTAAATGGGGTAAGTGTAAGCCCTATCTTATGTTCATTCCCGCAGTTGTTCTTGTAACGACAATTCTTCCGTTTGTTAACGGAATGTATGCAGAGCCCAACGAGCTTCACGAGGTTAAGCTTGCTCCTCAGGATGCGTATGTTGAATACGTTGAAAGCGACCTTGCCAAGGAGCTTGAATACGACGGTGTTAAGTATCTCTTCGTTCCCGTAAGCGGAACATGGGAGCTTCAGAAGGACGCAAACGGACGTACTCTCGTTGATGAGAACAACAACATCGTTAAGAACGAGGTTATGATTTATACTGCTTCGGATAAAGCGCCCGTTACTGACACAGCGCTTGCCGAAACAGTTCTTCAGGAATTCCAGAGCGAGCTCGGTTTCGTTAAGAAGACCGGCAGCAAGGCAGCTATCATAATTGCATGGGCTGCAATTTCCTATGTTCTCTGGGGTATGACCTATACTATCGGTGATATTCCGCTTTGGGGCGTTACATCCCTTATGACAGAGGACCAGAACGACCGTGCCAAGGTTCTTACTCTTGCGCGTGCTGTTGCCAACGTCGGTATGATAGGCACCCTCTTTACAATGATTGCTCCTGCTCTTCAGGGTATATTCAAGGCGCGCGGTATGGATGAGGCGCATTCGCTTCGCGCTGCATATATCGCTCTTGCGGTTATAATGACCGTATTTGCTTCAATTCTCTTTGAGGTTGCAGGCCTTTCCGTCAAGGAAAGAGTTTCCTCACAGAGCGAAAAGACATACACAATCAGGGAAAACTTCAAGATTATGTTCGGAAACAAGCCTTTCCGTCAGATTCTTATTTCCGGTATTTTAAGAAGCCCGATTCAGCTTCTCGGTATAGTTGCCATGACGCTGATTATGTACTACTTCTTCAACAATGACATCGGCGCAACCCTTTCCGGTGACAATGTTGTCGGACTTCTTCTCAAGATAGGCATTCTCGTTGTCGGACTGTTCGGCGGTATGATCGGATTCCCGCTGTTTGTTCCGAAGCTTATCAACAAGTATGAAAAGAGCAAGCTTTATAATTTCTTCACACTTGTCGGGGCTATCCCGTTTGCATTTATCTTCATTTTCTATATGCTTTACCACAGAGGCACTGCAGAAGGTCTCGTTACCTGGTTCGGTATGATTGTTATGAGCATACTTTTCTTTATGGCAGGCGCTTCAATGGGTTCGCTGAACGTTCTTCAGTCAGTTATGATTGCCGACTGTGTTGACTATGAGGAGTACAACAACGGCATCCGTCCCGACGGCGTATTCTTCTCGGGCCAGAGCTTTATCACAAAGCTTTCCGCAGGTATTGCTTCGCTTATTTCCGGTGCGGTTTACGCTGTTGTAGGTTTCTCGGATAAGAACATAGCTCTTCTTAACAACGCTCTTATCAACGGCGATAACTTCAAGACCTACAATGACGGTAAATTTGCTGCTGCGATTTTCTTCCTTGTTGCAATTCCGCCTGCGATAGGTATGGCTCTTGCGGCTATTCCTACTTTGAAGTATGCTCTTTCCGATAAGGAGCACACAAGAATTCTTGACGAGCTCGTGGCAAGACGTGCCAAGAACGCTGAGAATACAACCGAGGAATAATACTTAAACGCATTCTATTTTAACAGTTAAGTCAAAACCGCTGTTCTTTTGCAGCGGTTTTGATAGTTAATGATAAGGAGGAATTAATACGGAAGCGATACTTTATGCAGAAGTTTATGCTATATGTATGGTTGTTGTCGCTTTGCTGTTGATTTGGTATAAATTAACGGCAGGCGGATCTACGCCCGAAAGATGGATTCGCTATATGCTTTCCGGCTTTCTGACGGCATTCACTTCCAATTTCCTCTTTAATCTGTTTACGCGAATAATCGATATAGGTAAGTTCGGACTTCCGGTTGCCTATACATTCAAGACACTGTTTCACATATTCCTTATTGTCGGGCTTTTCGGCTGGTGCGGATACGCCGACACCGAAACCGGCAAGCAGAGTTATGCACGACGCGATAAGCGAAATCCTCATTATATTCCGTTCATAATCCCGATTTTAGTTCTTTTGATAAATCTCAAAACTCATTGGATTTTTGAGATTACTCCGGATCTTGTATATAAAAGAAGCTGGATGTATCAGGGCCTGATGATTTATCAGATCTGCGCGGCGAGTTGCCTTAGTATAAGTCTTGTCGTTCACAACCGCTTTGAGCAGGAACCGCACAAAATGCGCCATATACTTGTTACGGCATCTTTCCCGATAGCAATGCTGGTCGGATGGTCAATGTCGTTGTTCGGTGAATATATTCCGATTATCTGCGCGTCAGTAACTGTTGAGCTTCTTTGTCTTGCTTTAGGTAACTCGAATATCAGAATTTCAATAGATAAGCTGACTAACGTCAATAACCGTAATAATCTTATAGGCTTTATTACTTATAAGATTAAAAATCATAACGATAATCTGTATCTGCTTATGATTGATGTTGACCGTTTCAAGAGTATTAACGATAATTACGGACATCTTGTGGGCGATTATGCGCTTGTACGGGTCTCAAAGGCGCTCAAACTTGCGTGCGCCCCTTTTGAAAAGCGTCCGTATATAGCGCGTTTCGGCGGCGATGAGTTTATAGTCGTGCTTGAAGGCGGCGAAGAAGACCTTAACAGGCTGATTGAACAGATTAATGATGAAGTCAGGGTGCAGGATGAGGATACGGAATACGAACTGAGTGTCAGTATCGGTATTTCAAAATACGAAGAGTCTATGACTTACGACGAATTTATCGAACAAGCCGATATTGCTCTTTATAAGATAAAAAAGAACAGAACCGCATAATTCATAAGCCGTCTTTGCAGACGGCTTTTTAATACCAAGTATTATTGACAAATTGCGATTTTCGTGTATAATACATTTGTTGCAATTTGCCGGTGTGATGGAATTGGCAGACGTGCTGGACTCAAAATCCAGTGGTAGCGATACCGTACCGGTTCGACCCCGGTCACCGGCACCAAATAAAGTTGAAATACCTCTGGGTATTTCGACTTTTTTATTTTGATAATAAAAAAGGTCGAACCGGTCGTCCGTCTTTTGCGAAGCAAAAGGGACATAAAAATGTTGCCCGCGACAGCGAGCGAAGCGAGGCTGTCGACCCCGGTCACCGGCACCAAAAAAGGACTTGCTTAGTGCAAGTCCTTTTTGTCTTTACGATTTGATTAAACCTCTCTGCCATGCTGTAAATCAAAGCGGAAGTTCTTGAATTCGCCGTTGATAACGTAGTCGATATCGACAACTCTTCTGCTTTCCTTAAGGAATTCGGCACGGATAATCTGAATATCGTCCTTTGAAAAAACTTCAAGGAGTTTTTGCATCTGCTCGTCTCTGTATTCGCCTACGTTGTCAGAGGTGAACAAAACACTGCCGAAGAGCTTGTTAACTGTCGCGATAATCTTTCTCTGTTCGAAATCCATGTGCATATTGTCCTCGCGAAGCAGGAATACGTCGGGATCGTTGAGGAAGGCTCTGCCGTCAAGCTGGCGGCGGAAAATTGTGTTGCCGAGCGTGTTGATAGTGGAAACGAATTCTCTGTGGTCAAACGTGGGCTTGTTCCAGCGAAGGTCCATATCGGCGCCTATACGGCAGTAGTCAACCTTACCGAATGCGGGCATCAGCGGAACACCGCAGCCGAGAATTTTCTTATCGCCTACGCACTCTCGAAGGAAGTCCATAGCCTCGCACATAAGCTGACCTCTGGTCTTGTTATGATAGGGGATAATTGCTACGCAGTAAAGGAAATCAAGCTTAACAAGGTCGAAGCCCCAGTCATTTAGAACAACATCAAAGAAGTTCTTAATATATGCTCTTGCATCGGGATTCTCGATATCAAGCGAACAGAAGCCGCCCCAGTTCGGACCTGCCTGAACAAGTCTTCCGTTGGGCTTCTTGATAAACCAATCCTTGTGCTCCTTGAGCAGCCTTGAGGTGAACTGAGCACCGAAGGGAGCAAGCCAGAGACCTGCAAGCATATTCTTCGAGTGAATCTTGTCAACCTCAGCCTTCATTCCGTTGGGGAATTTCTCTGCGTCAATCGAGAGCCAGTCACCCGTAGCAGTCTGGAAGCCGTCATCTATCTGGAAGATATCGATATCGGCGTCAACCTTTGAAAGGGCTTCAAGGTCGTCTGTTACTATCTTTTCGTTGATATGAGGATAGTAGTTGTACCACGTTGTATAGCCGTTCATTGGCTTTGCATCGGGCTTTTTGATACCGAGAAGCTTGAACCACTTGTCAAATACATCTGTGTCTGTACCCTTGAGATTAACGATATTGAGCACCTCATACTCGCCGTCAAATACAACTCCGTCAAGGTCCTTTTTAACGGTAATCTCATTATTGGCGCAGTCTGTCATAAACAGAGTGTAGCCGCTTCTCTCGGAAAGAGAAGCAAACAGGTCGAAAATTTCGCCTCTGCGGACGTACATATAAGAGAAGCCTGTGAATTTGCCCTTCTTCTTAATGTTTTCGGTGAAGGTGTATGCGCCGGATGCTCCCAGGAGAGTATGTTTGAAAACGAGTGTTGATGCAGGATTTGTGTGCTGAGGTATATCGTCAACAAACATCTCACGGCAGTCTGTCCAGGACTGATATCCGTTCATAAATATTCTGTCGTCAGAGTCGAATTCATAGGGAATCGTAACCGAAAGGTTGAGAATTTCAAGCTTGGTCTTTGTTTTCATCTTCAGCAAAATGTGATTCCGAGCAGCAACAAAGTCAATCTTGAAATCTGCCGTCTCAAACTGAGAAGTTTTGTAAACAACTGAGCCGGCTTTATACTCTAAATTGAGTTTGAATTTATCCATAACGTCCTCCAAAGAAGTATTTTTATCTATTATAACATATATTTTTCATTTTTCCACTATCTTTTTATTTGACTCAAAAATTCTTGTGTGCTACAATCAACGGGGAGATGATTGTATGAATTACAGAGATGTTTATAATCAGTGGCTCGGCTTTGACGAAGAGACAAGAGCAGAGCTTCTCGCAATAAATGATGAGAGGGAAATTGAGGACAGATTTTATAAGGACCTTGCCTTCGGAACGGGCGGTCTGCGCGGAATTATGGGCGCGGGCGCTAACCGTATGAACAAGTATACCGTCAGTAAGGCTACAAAGGGCGTTGCAGATTATCTCAACAATAAATTCACTGGACCGAGCGTAGCTGTTGCATACGATTCGCGCAACAATTCAAAGCTCTTTGCGGATTATGTTGCTCAGGTGCTTACGGCTAACGGGATTAAGGTGTATCTGTACGATTCGCTTAAGCCTACACCCGTGCTTTCGTTTACCGTCCGTTATCTTAACTGCGACGCCGGTATCGTTATAACCGCGAGCCATAATCCGAAGGAATATAACGGCTATAAGCTATATGACAATAACGGCTGTCAGATTCTTCCCGATGCCGCAAATGAGGTTATCGGCTACATTAACGCCGTAAACGACATAGAAAAGATTGAGCATCTGCCGCTTGAAAGTGCAAAGCAGCAGGGACTTCTTGAGTATATCGGCGACGGTGTGCTTGACAAATTCCTGAGCGCAGTCAGAGAGCAATCTGTTTATCCCGAAAAAGGCGACTTAAAGGTCGTTTATACTCCGCTTCACGGTTCGGGCAATATTCCAGTAAGAAAGATACTTGACGGTTACGACGTCGTTGTAGTTGACGAGCAGGAGATGCCCGACGGCAACTTCTCGACCGTGCGCTCTCCCAATCCCGAGGAAAAGGACGCACTTACCATTGGAATTGAAAAGGCAAAGCAGGTTGGCGGCGATATCGTCATCGGCACCGATCCCGACTGCGACAGAATAGGAACGGCAGTACTCCATAACGGTGAATATAAGCTTATTACCGGCAATCAGATGGGAGCTCTGCTAGTCGATTTTGTGCTGAAATTCAAAAAGGATACGCTTAATTCAAAATCAACTCTTGTCAAGACGATAGTTACCAACGATCTGGGCGCAAATATCGCAAAGAGTTACGGCCTGAATATAGTAAATACTTTAACCGGATTCAAGTACATCGGCGATCAGATTTACCGCTATGAGCAAAATGGCGATAAAGAATTTGTAATCGGCTACGAAGAGAGCTACGGCTATCTGACAGGCACTTATGCGCGCGACAAGGATGCGGTGCTCGCTTCCATGCTTGTTGTCGAAATGGCGACATATTACAAGAAGCTGGGAATAACACTCGTTGACAGACTTGAAGAATTGTATAATCAGTACGGCTATTATCTTGACGTTCTTGATTCGTTTGTGCTCAAGGGTATTGAAGGTACTGCAAAAATAAAGTCTGTTATGGATTACCTCAGAGTAAACGGCAAAGAACTGTTCGACGGTATCGAAAGCGTGCTTGACTACTCGCAGGGCATTGACGGTCTGCCGAAGGAAAACGTCTTAAAATTCGTTTTTGAGAACGGCACGTGGTTTGCGGCAAGGCCTTCGGGGACCGAGCCTAAGCTTAAAATTTATTATTCGGTTTGCGCTCCCGACAGGGAAAGTGCAAATACTGAGCTTGAAGCGATAAGATCCAAGCTTCGTAAGATAGTTGAGGACTGATATGAAGGATTATATAGAAAATGTTATTAAGCCGAAAATTGAAGGCGACGGGGGAGAGGTAGAGTTTGAAAGCTACGTTAACGGCGAGCTTACACTTGCCTTTCGCGGCGAATGCTCGAAATGCCTTATACTTGAACGCTGCGTCAAGTGGATTAAGGCTGAAATAAAGCGCGATAAAGGCGAAAACGTCAAAATCTACGCCATTCGCAAAAAGCCGTTTTTCTGGGACAGCTGAGGAGGTCGGATATGGGTCATATTAAAGTTACAAGGCGCAGTATGCGCCCCGAGGAATATACCGCGCTCCGCTTCGGCTGGCTGAAAAGATACGTGCTTGAAAATCTGTATGAAATTGATTCTCTTTCAATCAGAGATGCACGTCAGATAAGCGAAAACGAGTACGAATACTATTCCGACGATTACCGTCCGCTTAAAAAGGGCGATATGTATTTCACTCCCGACGGCACTGCATTTATTAAGGGAGACGTTAAAATTCCCGCCGAGCTCTGGGAAAAAGAGCTTTGGCTGTACTTAAAGACGGCTGCCGAAATCATTGTAAAGGTAAACGGAAAATACGTCGGCGGCGTTGATCCTAACCGTGACAGAATACTTCTGTCACCTTATATAGACAGCGAAACCCTGCACTTTGAAATGCAGGGCTATAACCGTTCCAAGCCTGATGATGAGCGCAATCCCGAGTCGTTGTCCGTTCGCGGATGCCGTCAGGTATTTGAAGGTGCGTATCTGTGTACTGTTAATCATGCGGTGCTTGATCTTGTTTACGATTTTGAAGTTCTGCTTGATATTGCGGGAAGCGAGCTTTTCAACGAAGATTACAGAGCGTTTCTCAACAGAGAACTCAATAACGCCATGAACTGTATCGACTTTGACTGTGAACCGATTACGGGCATAGATGAGGCTAAGTCGTATATTGAAAACGTTATTTATTCAAATACCGATTACAGGGGTAACGGTGATGTTGCACTCGTTGCCCATTCACATCTTGACCTTGCGTATTACTGGCGCAGGATTCATACGGTGCAGAAAAATCTTCGTACAGTGCTTCTTCAGCTTCGTCTTATGGACAGATATCCCGAGTACAAATACACTCACACTCAGGCTTATACCTACGAAACGCTTGAAAAGTATTATCCCGAAGTATTTGACGAACTGAAAAAGCGCGTCTCGCAGGGCAGATTTGAACCGGTAGGCGCAATGTACGTCGAACCCGACTGTAATATACCTTCAGCTGAGAGCCTTATCAGACAGTGTCTTTACGGCCAGAATTATTTCCGTGAGAAGTTCAGCAAAACAGTCAATAACTGCTGGCTTCCCGATGTTTTCGGCAATTCCTGGATTTTACCGCAGATTCTTAAAAAGAGCGGTGTTGACTACTTCGTTTCCAATAAAATGTCAACCTGGAACGACACAAATCGTTTCCCGCACAACAACTTTATCTGGCGCGGAATTGACGGCAGCGAGGTCGGAGCCTGCGTACCCCCGACGCATTTCATAACCTGGAATATGCCCTCACAGATACAGGAAAACTGGGAAGCATATCAGGACAAGAATATCGGCGGTCAGACTATGTCAATGTTCGGCTACGGCGACGGAGGCAGCGGAGTCACCGAGGAAATGCTCGAGATGATGAAACGCTTCAAAAAGCTTTCCGTTATGCCCAAGACCGAGCACGTCGGCGGCAGTGAGTTTCTCGAAAAGAACCTTAAGAATAACGATAAACTTGCCAAATGGGACGGTGAGCTTTATCTTGAAATGCACCGCGGCACGTTTACCACAAAATCCGTACTCAAGCAATACAACCGAAGCCTTGAATTCAAGCTGCGCGAGGCTGAGATTATCTCGGTTTTAAGAGCTGCAACCGGTATCAGATATCCTAAGGAAATCCTCACTAAATGCTATAAAAAGCTTCTTATTAATCAGTTTCACGATATACTGCCCGGCAGTCATATTAATCCCGTTTATAAAGATGCAGTTAAGGACTACGAGTGGATTGACAAAAAGCTTGACCTGATAATTAACGTCGAGAATACCGATAAGTATTTCAATTCGCTTAATTTCAAGCGTACTGCCGTTACGTTTATTGAGGAAGAAAAGGGCTTCAATCAGCGACACGGCAAAAAGGGCTTCTGGACCGTTCCCGCGCTGCCCGCCATGGCGAGCGGTAAGCTGATAGACAAGACGACAACTGACTCGTCTTGGATAAAAATCGGCGACAAGATTGAAACGCCTTATTATATCATCAGCTTCGGCGAGGACGGAAGCATACTCTCGCTTTACGACAAAGAGCTTAACCGCGAATGGGTTAACGGCGAATTCAATAAGCTTAAGGTTTATGACGATAAACCAGGTGTCTATGACGCTTGGGATATACTCCCGAATTATAAGGACAAAGAATTAGGCTTTGAACTCGCATCACCGCTGAAGCTTTTGTCCAAAAACAGCGAGGTTGCCGAGTTTACGGTGCTTGTTAAAATCGGCGAAAGCAAGTGGAAGCGCATTATCCGTCTGTTCAAGCAGTCAAAGGGCATCGAGGTCGAAAACATAGTTGACTGGCAGGAAAAGCACAAGCTTGTCAAGGCTCAGTTTGACTGTAACGTTCTGACCCGTGAGGCTGTTTGCGATTTGAGTGCAGGCTTTATAAAACGTGAAACGCACAAAAACACAAGCTGGCAGCAGGCACGCTTTGAGGTCTGCCATCACAAGTGGTGCGATTTAGCCGAAACGGGCGGGGGAGTAGCACTTATCAACGAGGGCAAATACGGCGTCGGCTTCGATGAAAGCTCAATGAGTCTGAGCCTGCTTCGCGCTACCGAAAGGCCCGATCCGTACAGCGATCTCGGCTTACACAATTTCTGCTATATGATTATGCCTCATGCGGGCGACTGCGTGAGCGCTGAAATCAATAAAACCGCTTATGAATACAACGTTCCGCTTGTACATTCCGAGGTATCGTGCGCAAACACCTTTGACGGTCTGTATCTTGAGGCTATGAAGCAGTCCGAGAAGGACGAAACAGTTATTGTAAGACTGTCCGAGCAGGACGGAACAAGAGGCGTTCTGAAGTTTCCGAAGCCGGTAAAGGTAATGAATATGCTTGAGGACGTTCTGTACGAAACCGATACGCTTGAATATAAGCCGTTTGAGATAATCACAATAGGCATATAAAACTATAATAAGGGAGATGTACGTCTTGTGCATCTCCCCGTTAAAACACTACAAATTGTGTTTGTTAATTCGGCTGAAACAACATAATGTGTAGTTAATAAGTGTATAATTTTGTCAATTTGTTGCTTTTTTGTTCAATATGTGCCCTAAACTTATCAAAATTGACAGTTGCAAAAAAGTATTGAATATAGTATTATAAATTTGTGGTATTTTTCCGCAATTTTTGTTTTGAGGTCATTTCGTTATGGATTATTTGAAGGCAAAAATTTTATCCGACGGTGTTGTTAAAAAGGGAAATGTGCTCAAGGTTGACAGTTTTCTCAATCACCAGATGGATGTGCGCCTTTATAACGAAATCGGAAAAGAATTTTATAGATTGTTCGGAGACTGTAATGTTACCAAAATCCTTACTATCGAAGCATCAGGTATAGGAATCGCATGTGTAACTGCGCAGTCTTTTAACTATTGTCCCGTTGTTTTTGCCAAAAAGAGCAAGACTTCAAACGTTTCGGACTCTGTTTACACCAGTCAGGTTGAATCGTTTACTCACGGCAACGTCAACACCGTAATCGTGTCGAAGGAATATATCAAGCCTGAGGACAGAATACTCATTATCGACGACTTCCTTGCCAACGGCGCAGCGCTTACAGGCCTTATCGATATTGTTGGACAAGCCGGCGCTACTGTTGTAGGTGCAGGTATCGTTATTGAAAAGGGTTTTCAGGACGGCGGAAAGATGCTCAGGGAAAAGGGCTACAGAATTGAATCGCTCGCCATTATCGATTCGATGAACGACGAAACCGGCGAGATAGTGTTCAGGGATTAATCAGTTATTTAAGCGAAGCGTTTGCTTTGCCGTAATAAAACACACAAAAATTTTTTTGGAGGTCAAAAAAATGAAAAAGTTTCTTAAAGTAATGGCTATCGTTCTTGTCGTTGCCATGATCGGCGTTTTCGCAGCTTGCGGAAACAAGACAACCGATGACACGACAACAACTGCTCCTGCTGCTGTTGACGCTTCCAAGGTTAAGATTGGTTTCATTATGTTACATGATGAGAACTCAACTTATGACCTTAACTTCATCAACGGCGCAAAGGCTGCATGTGAGAAATTGGGTATTGTTCCTATTATCAAGACCAATATTCCCGAGACAAACGAGTGCTATGAGGCTGCTGCCGACCTTGCAGACCAGGGCTGCAACATCGTTTTCGCTGACTCGTTCGGTCATGAATCCTTCATGATTCAGGCTGCCAAGGAGTACAAGGACGTTCAGTTCTGCCACGCAACAGGTACAAGAGCTCATACCGAAGGCCTTGATAACTATCACAATGCATTTGCTTCAATCTACGAGGGCAGATATCTTGCAGGCGTTGCTGCAGGCCTCAAGCTCAACGAAATGATCGAAGCCGGCAAGTTTAAGGCTGAAGATGCAAAGATCGGTTACGTTGGTGCTTTCACCTATGCAGAAGTTATTTCCGGTTATACCTCATTCTTCCTTGGCGCACGTTCGGTTTGCCCGACCGCTACTATGGAAGTTCAGTTCACAGGTTCTTGGTATGATGAGACAGCTGAAAAAGAGGCTGCTACTCTTCTTATCGGTAACGGATGCAAGCTTATCAGCCAGCACGCTGACTCGATGGGCGCTCCCACAGCTTGTGAGACAGCTGGTATCCCCGACGTATCCTACAACGGCAGCACCGTTGATCAGTGCCCGAACACCTTCATTGTTTCTTCGAGAATCAATTGGGAACCCTACTTCGAGTACATCATCGGTCAGGTTGCTGCAGGTAAGGCAATTGATACCGACTGGACAGGCTCAATCGAAACCGGTTCCGTAGAGCTTACAGCTGTTAACGAGAAGGCTGCTGCTGAAGGCACTCAGGCTAAGATTGACGAGGTTAAGGCTGCTATCAAAGCAGGTACCGTTAAGGTATTCGACACCTCCAAGTTCACTGTTGGCGGCAAGGCTGTTGACACTTATCTTGCTGACGTTGACACAGACGAAGCTTACACGGGCGACACTGAGGTTATCAAGGACGGTGCTTTCCTTGAGTCCGAGTTCCGTTCGGCTCCTTACTTCGATCTGAGAATCGACGGCATCACTCTTCTTAACGAGAAGTATTAATCTTTAGTTTTTCAATGGCGGGGCAACCCAGTTTGCCCCGCCTAATCCTTTTAATGGTAAGCTTTGATAAAAGGGCTTAAGGAACCTTTTTATAAAGGCTTAGTAAAACAGGAGGAATGTAAATGGCAAATCCTGCTATAGAATTAAAGGGTATTACCAAGGCCTTCGGTCACATTATCGCTAACGAAAATGTTGACCTTACGGTTTTCAGGGGCGAGATTCTTGCGATTCTCGGTGAAAACGGCAGCGGTAAAACTACGCTTATGAATATGATTTCGGGTATTTACTATCCCGACGAGGGCCATATTTTCATTGACGGTAAAGAGGTCAATATCTCGTCGCCGAAGGATGCTCTTGATCTTAAAATCGGTATGATACACCAGCATTTCAAGCTCGTTGACGTTTTTAACGCGACCGAGAATATAGTGCTCGGACTCGATGAGGGTAAATTCGACATAAAGGCGTCCGCAAGAAAGATTCAGGAGACCTGCGACAGATACGGCTTTGAAATCGACGTTAACAAGAAAATCTATGAGATGTCGGTTTCCGAAAAGCAGACCGTAGAAATAGTCAAGGCTCTTTACAAGGGCGCGGATATACTCATACTTGACGAACCTACCGCCGTTCTTACTCCTCAGGAGACTCAGAAGCTTTTCAACGTTCTTCGCAAGATGCGCGAGGACGGAAAGTCGATTATCATTATCACTCATAAGCTTCACGAGGTACTCGAGATTTCCGACAGAGTTTCCGTTCTTCGTAAAGGTAAGTATATCGGCACTATCAATACTGCCGAAGCCAATGAATCAATACTTACCGAAATGATGGTCGGCGAGAAAATCAGCCTCGATATCGAGAGAAGCGAGCCGAAGGACACTACAGACAGACTTATAGTAAAGGGCGTTGACCTTTACAATAAGGAAGGCGTACAGGTTCTTAAGGATATCAGCTTCACCGCAAAATCGGGCGAAATCCTCGGTATTGCCGGTATTTCCGGCAGCGGACAGAGAGAGCTGCTTGAATCCATCGCAGGCCTTCAGAAGATAAGCGGCGGCGAGATTCTGTACAACAATCCCAAGACTAACGAGACCGAAAACCTTAAGGATAAGACCCCGATGCAGATACGTAATCTCGGCGTCCGTCTTTCATTCGTTCCCGAGGACAGACTCGGTATGGGACTTGTCGGCAATATGGATATTATCGACAATATGATGCTTCGCTCCTACAGAAAGGGCAAGTCGGTATTCGTTGAGAGAAAGCAGCCTAAGGCTCTTGCCGAAAAGATTATCGAGGACCTTCAGGTTGTCACACCCGATGCCAAAACTCCCGTCAGACGCCTTTCGGGCGGTAACGTTCAGAAGGTGCTTGTCGGCCGTGAGATTGCCGCATCACCGACAGTTCTGATGGCTGCCTATCCCGTAAGAGGTCTTGATATCAACTCCTCATATATGATTTACAATCTGCTTAACGAGCAGAAGGAAAACGGCGTTGCCGTAATATTTGTCGGCGAGGATCTGGACGTGCTTATCGAGCTTTGCGACCGCATACTTGTTGTTTGCGGCGGAAGAGTAACTGGTATAGTAAACGGCAGAGAAGCCAAAAAGGAAGAGCTCGGTCTGCTTATGACCAAGGGTAATGCGAAGGGAGGTAAGAGCGATGAGTAACGAAAAGGTTAAAGAGCCTTTTATGCATATAACCAAAAGGGCTGACATTTCCCGCGGAAAGTCGTGGCTTATCAGAATTGCTTCAATTCTTGTTGCTCTTGTTTTCTGCGCGGTGATTATTGTTCTTCTTACGGGCGAAAATCCGTTAAGCGTGTACATTACAATGTTCAAGGGCGCTGTCGGCACAACGAGAAGAATATGGAGCCTTCTGCAGAATGTCGCGATGCTCCTTTGTGTTTCGCTTGCCGTAACTCCCGCGTTCAGAATGAAATTCTGGAACATCGGCGCCGAGGGACAGGTGCTTATAGGCGGTCTTGCGACAACGGCATGTATGATACTGCTCGGCAACAAGCTTCCGACTCCCGTGCTTATGATAGTCATCTTCGTTTCGAGTATCGTAGCCGGTGCAATCTGGGCGCTCATACCTGCTATTTTCAAAGCGATTTGGAACACCAACGAAACGCTGTTCACGCTGATGATGAACTATATCGCTATGCAGATAGTTTCGTATTTCGCATACGTCTGGTCGGTTCCCAAGGGTTCGGGCGCGATAGGCGTTATCAACCCCAACACTCAGGCAGGCTGGTTCCCGTCAGTGCTCAATCAGAAATATCTGCTTAATATTGTTATTGTTGCCGTACTGACAGTCATTGTTTATATCTATCTTAAGTACAGCAAGCACGGTTACGAAATAGCCGTTGTCGGCGAGAGTGAAAACACAGCAAAATATATAGGCATCAATGTCAAGAAGGTAATAATCAGAACGATGCTTGTTTCCGGCGCTCTCTGCGGTATAGCGGGCATACTGCTCGTTTCGGGCACTGACCACACGCTTACCAAGGATACTGCGGCGGGCAGGGGATTCACCGCGATTATCGTTTCGTGGCTTGCAAAATTCAATCCTATCTATATGGTTCTTACGTCGCTGCTTATAGTTTTCCTTCAGAAGGGCGCTGTTGAGATTTCGTCCAAGTTCGAGCTTAACGATTCCTTCTCGGATATCATAACGGGTATTATCATTTTCTTCATTATAGGCAGTGAATTCTTCATTAACTATAAGCTTAATTTCAATAAGAAGGGGGAGAATAAATAATGTTAGTTCAGTTTATTCACCGCGCTGTTATGCAGGGCATACCTCTTCTTTACGGTTCAACGGGTGAGATTATTACCGAGAAGTCGGGCAACCTTAACCTCGGTATTCCCGGTATAATGTACGTAGGCGGTATTTCGGGCGTTATCGGAGCTTTCCTGTACGAAAACTCCCTTGCTGACAAGAGTCAGGCAAATGCTTTTCTCGCAATATTTATTCCGCTTATTGCCTGTCTTTTAGGCTCGCTTATTATGGGACTTATTTATTCGTTCCTTACCACTACGCTTCGCGCCAACCAGAACGTTACGGGTCTTGCTCTTACCACATTCGGTATAGGCTTCGGTAATTTCTTCGGCGGTTCGCTTATTAAAATTACGAATTCTGCCGTTCCTTCGATTACGCTTACGGTAACGAGCAGCTTTTATTCAAAGACTTTGCCGTTTGCCTCAAAGCTCGGCTGGTTCGGCGATGTTTTCCTTCGTTACAGTTTTCTTGCGTATTTTGCGATTATTACCGCTATTGTTGTAACGCTCATTCTTAACAGAACGCGTATAGGCCTTTCGCTTCGCGCTGTCGGCGAGAATCCCGCAACCGCAGACGCTGCCGGCATAAATGTCAACAAGTACAAGTATCTCGCGACCTGCATCGGCAGTATGATAGCGGGACTCGGCGGTTTGTACTACGTTATGGACTATGCAACGGGTATCTGGTCAAACAACGCCTTCGGTGACAGAGGCTGGCTTGCAATAGCGCTCGTTATCTTTACCGTATGGCGTCCCAATCTCAGCATTTTCGGCTCTATCCTTTTCGGCGGACTTTATATCGTTCACAACTATCTCAACGATATCGTCCCCAATATGACAATGAGCAAGCAGGAGATTATAAAGATAGCTCCTTATCTAGTCACGATAATCGTTCTTATTATCGTCAGCGCAAGGAAGAAGAGAGAGAATCTTCCTCCCGCATCACTCGGCTTGTCGTACTTCAGAGAAGAGAGATAAACGAAAACTTATCAGGGCACGGAGAAATCCGTGCCTTTTTTGTGTTGAATTTCAAAATTAATTGTGATAATATAAATATGTATTTTTTCATTATAGGGGAGATTTGCATGAAAAAAATATTGAAAAGCACATTGGCAATTTCGATAACTCTTTTACTGATTTTATCGTTTGTGCCTACTTCGCTTATTTCGACGGTAGCCGCCGGAAACGAGGTGCTTACAGTCGGACTGCTCAGTGACGTGCATTATTATCCGCGCTCAATGATGGGCGACGATATCAATGAATTCATTCAGGCTTGCTCACTTAATTCGAGTACTTCATATCTTACGCCCGCTCTGGTTGATGCGGCGCTTGAGGAGTACGAGAATACAGCTGCCCAGACGGGAATGAAGTATCTTATTATTCCCGGCGACCTTGCCAGAAACGGCGAGTACGAGGCTGAGCGTGCGCTTGCTAAAAAGCTCGAAGAATTTGAACAGCGTTCGGGTATTCAGGTTCTCGTAATAGACGGTAACCATGATATCAGAAAGGCAAATGCGTCCCGTTTCAGTAACGGAGAATATGTTTATGCGCGCTGGACCGAGCCCGAGGATTTCAGAGAAATATATAAGAACTGCGGTTATGACCTTGCGGATTCGTTCTATACACCGCCTGCGGGTAAGGAAGCGGGCCAGCTTTCTTATGCCGCAACGCTTGACGGCGGCTACAGATTAATTGCCATTGATGCCGCGTGCTACAGCTCGGATATGCACTCCAAAGGTCTTGACGAGGGTGAGACGAGAGGCGCAATTTCTCCCGACCTTATGAAATGGGTTCTCAATGAAACCCGTAAGGCTGTCAGCCAGGGTCTTACCGTTATCGGTATGACGCACTTTAACGTTGTTGAACACTACACTCACGAGGACGATACCATGCAGGCGTTCCCGCTTGACAACTGGCAGGAGGTTTGCGAACAGCTGACCGACGCAGGTATGCACTTTACCTTCACGGGACATCTTCACTTCCACGATATCGCTCAGTGGGTCAGCGACAACGGCGAAACAATGACCGACTGCGCTACCGCTTCAATGCAGGTTTTCCCCGACTATAAGAGAATTATTACTCTTGACAATACAGCTTCTGACGGTTCAATTACAGTAAACTATAAAACAATTGAATGCGACGAAACCAAGCCGATTTCCGCATTCGGAACTACATACAGCACTCCCTTCAAATACGAAGCCTTTGCGCTTAACTACGGCGGAAGCGATATAGTTGACTTCGGCACGAGATACGTTGAGTATTTTCTCAAGATGTCCATAGGACCCGATATAAAGAAGGCGGGCGGACTGTATAATTATCTTGAAAAGCAGTTTGATATCACAAACGCCGTTATGTCACTGCTGAGTAGCGTTGATTTAGGCGCTGCCGAGGGCATAACAAAAACTGCTATAAGAGCCTTGCTTAAAACAGTTGCCGCACAGCTTCAGGAAAAGTATATTGACAATCCCGACAATGCTCTTGATCTTGTCAGAAGAATTCTTACGAAATTTGCTTCCGTTGAGCTTTCGGATTATCCGTGCACCAAGTTTTACGATACACTCGGTGTCGGAAGCCCCGACAGAAAGGGTAATGTAGGCGATATCATTTCCTGCTGTCTTGCATATATGTATTTCGGCGATGAGGATAGGAGCGACGATCAGTTTGTCAACGATGTTCTTGACCGTTTCTATCGCGGCGAAAACGCAAGAGAGATTTACGACTGTCTTTACGACATAGTTCTTCACGATGTTCTTGAAGATGAGCTTTTACCCACAATTCAGATTGATCCCGTCAAGTTCCTCGGCGCTATGAGCGAGGACGTACAGATTGATATACTCAGTTCTGCCTTTTCAACCGTATTTGACGGACTGAATACTGTTTCGGGCGCTGTCCCGAAGGTTAATGCAGGCAATATTGCCGCACTTATCTTTGCGCTCGGTGTTACCGATTACAGTTCAATAGAAGACCTTATTAACAGCTTCCTTGACGACTATGTCACCGACAGCTTCTTTGAGGTTTTCGCTTACGATTTCTACGACTTTATCTATGACTTTACAACCGACAGAGGAACGGAAGACCTTAATACCACTGTTGTTTACAGAGGCAAGGTGCCGGTTGAAGCTACCGTTGCGAACAGAAGACTTCCTACAGGCGTTTCCGTTACCTTCGGCGAAGATGCCGATACAACGAGAAATATCAACTGGTTCACAAAGGTCGGCGTTGAGGGAACGGATATTGAAATCGTTCCTTACGAGAACGGTGCTGAATTCACGGGTACGCCGACAACCTCAGGTGTTCAGGCTAAGACCGAAAGAACGACCAGACAGTATCCCGGTATTGATTTAGGTGTGTTCGGAATACTTAACTACAATTTCTTCATTAACCGTCACACCGTTAAACTGACGGGACTTGAACCCGGCAAGAAGTATTACTACCGTGTCGGTGACGCTTCACGCGGCTGGTGGAGCAATCCGGGTATAATTGAAACTGCCGATAATTCCGATTTTGTGACGTTTATCCATACCACAGACGCTCAGGGCGGTATTGAACGGCAGTACGAAAAATGGGCTAATACCGTTAAAACTGCATACAATATGTTCCCCGATTCCGATTTCCTGCTTTCTTCGGGCGATCAGGTTGATAAAGGCACTAACTTCAAGCAGTGGAATTGGTTGTTCAATACGGCTTGCGACAACATAATGAGCACTGCGTTCGCTCCCACGGCGGGAAATCATGAGAAGTCCGATTACTCGCTGACCGAGTATATGCTTCTTGACAATATTCCCAGCCAGTCTACCGAAACGGGCGTTTATTACTCTTATGACTACAATAATGTTCACGTTATTGTTCTTAATTCAAACAGTCTTAACGACGACGGTACGCTTGACAGCAAGCAGCTTTCATGGCTTAAGGACGACGCTGCCGCAAGCAATGCAGACTGGAAGATAGTTTCTGTTCATAATGCAGTTTATTCCAACGGACCTCACTCCGATGATGACGAAACGGTTGCGCTTCGCAATCAGCTTGCTACACTTATGCCGCAGCTGGGAATTGACCTTGTGTTTGAGGGACACGACCACGTTTATTGGCGTACCGACGTTATGAAGGACAATCAGATAGTCAAGACCCAGACTGCAAATGTTTCATATAACGGTAACGAGTATAAGGCAAAGGTTAAGCCTCAGGGTACGGTCTATGCACTTGACGGCGTTAGCGGCGTCAAGGATTACGAAACCAAGGACATTGGCGACACTATTCCCGCGGCAGAGTATTCGCAGGCTGTTTCAAATCCCACGTTCTCGGCTGTACAGATAAGAGGCGACAGACTTTACTACGACGCTTATACTGTTGATGAAAACGGCAACGCGACGAGAATTGATAACTTCGCTATTGCCAAGTCGCTGACAACCGAAGAGGCAAAGGCTAACAATATTACCGATCCGTCTGTTATTGATGACAACGCTGCAGGCGGTACCGCAAACGGCGGCGGTAATTCATCATCGGGTTCCGGCTCTTCGACTCCTGGCAACGCAAACCTTCCCAAGACGGGTAACGAAGCGTTCAACATTCTTCTCTATGCTTCGCCGATTGTAATTGCACTGATTATAATCGGTATCTTTATTCAGAAGAAGCGTGAGGACGAATTCTTCAGAACATATTATTAATATTAAAATCCCGCAGTTTCTGCGGGATTTTTTATTGAAAAAATATTTGGATTTGTTATAATACCTATGGTGATTTGATGAGTATTAAACTTGTTGCCTCCGATATTGACGGCACTCTGGTTAATAACAATAAAGATCTGTTGCCTTCAACAAAGCAGGCTGTCCGTGAATTAACGGACCGAGGCGGTGTATTCGTTATTGCGACCGGAAGGCCTATATCAGGTATCAGGCGCTATATTAAAGAGCTTGAGCTTGATAAAAGGGGAGGACTTTTGATTTCTTATAACGGTTCGTTTATACTTGACACCGTTACCGAAAAGCCAATCCTTCAGAACTTTATTGACACAGAAACCGCCAAATCGGTCGTTGAAGTTGCTGATAAATATGAATTGTCGATAATGACTTACCGTGACGGTGCAGCGGTTACCGAGAGGGCGCGCGACGAATACTTTCAGCTTGAAACGAGGATTAACCTCCTTGAAAAAGTTTACGTTGACAGCCTTTATGATTATATTGATTCTCCCGTGCCGAAATTTTTAATTACGGGAGAGGGGGACAAGCTTGCAAAATACGAGGTTATACTCAGAAGCGAGCTTGAAAACGTAAACATATTCCGCTCCGAGCCGTTCTTCCTCGAAATTGTCCCTGAATCGGTCAGTAAAGGCGCTTCGCTTGAATTTATAGGAAAATACCTTAATATTCCGAAAAGCGAGATTATGGCTTGCGGTGACGGATTTAACGACATATCTTTTCTCAATGCTTCGGGCTTAGGCGTAGCTATGGGAAATGCACAGAAACCCGTTCTTGATTGCGCGGATTTTGTAACACTTTCAAATGAAGAAGACGGACTCGGTTACGCGATACGAAAGTTCTGCTTATAATTGTAATAATAAAAAGCCTGCTCAGTGAGCAGGCTTTAATTATATTTATTTGCTTTATGAAGCTGATGATGAAACGTTTCTTTCGGTTATCATCTTGTTGATCTTTTCGGTTGCCCAGTTGATTACGGGCTCGTTTGCCTTGATTGTATAGGCAGCATCGGATTTAGCGGCGTTGAAATCGCTTTCGGAAAGATTGGACTCAATTGCCTTCTTAACGTCTGATGCCCACTTCTCTGCATTGTCGTTACCGACAAAGTACATAATGTGATAGCCGTATGTAGTTTCAATTATGTCGGTATCACCGGGCTGTCTTGCTGCGTCGAAAATCCAGTCGTTGAACTCGGTAACCATATCGCCGGGGTAAACGCTCTCATAAAGACCGCCGTTTTCGGCAGAACCTGTATCCTCGGTTTTTTCGGTTGCGAGTTTTGCAAAGTTTTCCTCAGTCGGGTCAGCCTTGTACAGCTCATAAATTTCCTGAGCCTTTGCGTAGTAGGTGGCCTTTTCCTCATCCGTAAGCTCAATAGCGTTACCCTGTTCGTCAGTCTTGTCTTCGAACTTAACGAGAATATGTCTTACGTTAACACCCTTTGTTGTGTCTCTGGTCGGAAGCTCAATGAGATAAATGATGTAGTAACCGTCGCTAACCTCAAAAATCTGCTTGTCGCCGACAGCTCTGTCAGCGGAGTAAATCCACTCAACCGCATCAGGAACATAGCTTTCAATATTGGTAGCAGTTATATCGTTGCTGATAACGGTATCGGATGTAAGCGAACTGTCGTAAGCGGCAGCTGCGGCAACAAGGGTATCGGTTGAATTGATTGTTGCAAGTGCTGCTTCAGCCTTGGTCTTTGCTTCCTGCATTGCTGCAGTCTTTGCTGCTGCAACTTCTTCTTCGGAAGCACCTTCTTCTGTCTCTGCAACGTCAGCTTTGATTTCGTAAATACCAATAGAGAAAGTGGTGTAATTCTTCTTGTTATCTTCGAACTCTTTTGCAATCTGTTCATCGGTGATAGAGTTTGCATTGTCCTTGGTAAGCTTTTCGTCATAAGACTGTGCGATATATGTGTTCTCAAGAATAGTTAAGAGAAGCTTTTCGTTTACGCCCTTGCCGCAAACTGCGTCAAGATATCGGTTAAGCGAATAATCGCTGCTCTTCGCCTTTGAACGGTAATCTTCCATCGCTGTATTGATTTCTTCCTGCTGCGCCTCGGTAAGTGTTAAACCGGCTGCACGGCCGTAATCGGAATAAGCGTGAATAATTTGAATCTGCTGAGTAGCCATTGACTTGAAGTAATCAGCCCATGTCGGGTTTTCAACACCTTCAACTTCACCGCTGTATGACTGCTGTGAGGGGGAAACGGTATAATCGAATCCCGTGTACGTTTTACCTGAGCCGGCGCCGTAATAATTCTCATACTGTGAAGCATAAGAGTAATACTGATTGAACATACTCAGATAGTAATAGTTGTATTCCGCAACGGAAACTCTCTTGTTACCGAGCTTGAGAGCCGAGAGAACGTTTCTCTGTAAAACGCCCGTAAAACTCATGCAGGCATACACTATACTAAGGCAGAGCGCCGCAATAATAACAACGAGCAGGCACTTGCCGAACATCTTGCCGACCTTATGTAACTGAGGACTCTTTTTAGCATTCTTTTTGGCTGCTTTAGCCATTCTCTGCTTGCGTTCCTCTCTGTAAAGCTCAGCTGCAGTTTTTTCCTGTTTGTTTTCCATAAAGCTTTATCAATCCTTTAACAATGTATTTCGGATAAACCGTAACTCAAATATTTTACAACATTTTTTGCCATTATACAAGTACAAATTCACAAATTATTATATATTGTTTACATTTTAATTATAAAGCAGCCTGCCGAATGTCCGGTAAGCTGCTTTTTGTAAAGATATAAAGGTTATTTCATGCCGTCTTCGTATGCCTTGATCATCTTTTTTACCATCTGACCGCCGACGGAACCTGCCTGCTTTGCTGTAAGGTCTCCGTTGTAACCCTGCTTAAGATTAACGCCGACCTCGGTAGCCGCTTCCATCTTGAAACGGTTGAGAGCTTCCTTAGCATTTTTCTTCTTTGCTGCCACTGTAAACACCTCGTTTCTTTGATATTGCACGGCGTAAACGCATAGCTTTCGTACTGCTACGTTTACACTTTGCCTTGCATTTCTATTATTAACTAATTGAGTAAGAATAAAAGATGAAATATTTGGCTGAAAAACATAAATATCATTGACTTTATATTACTATTTTTTTATAATTAAATTATTAAAAAGAAAGGAATTATTGCTATATGGCAAGACAGAAAATTCAAACTGTTTCAAAGGTTGAAGCAACCGTTGACAGGCTCTATGAAGAGTTAGGCAGCCGCGTCAATGCGGTTTCAACCAATTCCTGTCCCATTGACGTTGCGTTGGGCTTTGTAAGGCTGTGCCATTCACAGTCGTGCGGCAAATGTACGCCCTGCCGTGTCGGTCTCGGTCAGCTTGCAACACTTATCGAAAGCGTGCTTGACGGCGAGGCTGAGATGAGCACTATCGACCTTATCGAAAAGACTGCAGAGTCGGTTTATCTTACAGCTGACTGCGCTATCGGTTACGAAGCTGCAAATATGGTGCTCGTCAGCGTCAGAGGCTTCCGCGAGGACTTCGAGCAGCACATTAAAAGCGGAAAATGTATGTGTCAGTTTGACCGTCCTGTTCCGTGCGTTACAAGGTGTCCTGCAAACGTTGATATTCCCGGATATATCGCCCTTGCTGCAGCGGGCAGACCTGAGGACGCGGTAAGACAGATAAGAAAGGACAATCCTTTCCCGGTTGCCTGCGGACTTATCTGTGAGCATCCGTGTGAAAATTACTGCAGGCGTCAGATGATAGACGACCCCGTAAATATAAGGGGCATAAAGCGTTATGTCTGCGACAAGGCAGGCGAGGTTCCTGCTCCCGAGTGTATGCCCTCAACGGGCAAGAGAATCGCAATTATCGGCGGCGGCCCGAGCGGACTTACCTGTGCTTACTATCTCCAGCTTATGGGTCATCAGACCACTGTTTTTGAGGAGAAAAAGCACCTTGGCGGTATGCTTCGCTACGGCATACCGAACTACAGACTTCCACGTGAGAGACTGCAGAGCGATATTGACTGCATACTTTCGACGGGCGTTGAGGTAAAGCTGAACACAAGGATTGATTCCCCCGACGAGTTGAAGAAGCTCAAGGAGGATTACGACGCTCTCTACATAGCAATCGGCGCTCACAAGGACAAGAAAATCGGTCTTGAAAACGAGGATGCCGAGGGAGTAATTTCCGCCGTTGAAATGCTTAAGGCTATCGGCGACGGCGAATATCCCGACTACAAGGGCAAGAAGGTCGTTGTCATAGGCGGCGGTAATGTCGCGATGGACTGCACGAGGACTGCCGTCAGAGCAGGTGCTGACAAGGTAAGCGTTGTTTACCGACGCAGAATTGCCGATATGACCGCCCTTGAGGAGGAAATTTTCGGCGCTCAGGCAGAGGGAGCCGAGATACTTGAGCTTGTTGCACCGACGAGAATTGAAAAGGACGAAAACGGCAAGCTCAGGGGACTCTGGGTAAACCGTCAGATGATCGGTGAATTCAAACGGAGCAGACCCGCGCCTAAGGATCTCGGCGAGAATGAAACGCTGATTGAATGCGATATACTCGTTGTTGCCGTCGGTCAGGCAATTGACAGCGACCGTTTTGCCGAGTACGGACTGCCTATGAAATGGGACCAGATTGACGCCGACGGCTTTGCGATGATAGTCGGTATGGACGGCGTTTTCTCAGGCGGCGACTGCGCCACAGGCCCTGCAACGGTTATCAAGGCTATTGCGGCGGGCAAGGCTGCAGCTGCAAATATCGATGAATATCTTGGCTTTAATCATATTATTGAAAGCGGTGTTGACGTTCCGAAGGCGCGTGTTTATGACCGTCAGCCCTGCGGCAGAGTAAATATGAGAGAAAAGGAAGCGGGCGAAAGAAATAACAATTTCGATCCCTTCGAGTACGGTATGAGCGATAAGGAGGCAATGCAGGAGGCTAACCGCTGTCTGCGCTGCGACCATTTCGGCTACGGCTGCTTCAGAGGAGGTAGGACACACAAATGGTAAATGTAACAATTAACGGTAAAAACATTTCCGTAAAAGAGGGTACTACTATACTTGACGCCGCACTGCAGAACGGAATTCTTATTCCTACGCTGTGCTTCCTGAAGGATATTAACGAAATCGGCGCCTGCCGTATATGTGTAGTTGAAATTGAAGGTATGGAGCGCCTTGCAGCGGCGTGCAACAACACGGTTGAAGAGGGTATGGTGATTTACACCAATTCCCCGAAGGTTATGGCTGCCAGAAAGTCAACGCTTGAGCTTATTCTTTCGGAACACGACTATTCCTGCGCTACCTGCGCGCGATGCGGTAACTGTCAGCTTCAGTCGCTCGCTGAGGAATTCGGTCTTTCAACCGACGTTTATAAAAAGAAAATAAGAAAAATCAAGTGGAACCGCGAATTCCCGCTTATCAGAGACAATGAAAAGTGCATCAAGTGTATGCGCTGCATTCAGATTTGCGATAAGGTTCAGTCTCTCGGTGTCTGGGATGTATGCGGAACCGGCGCAAGAACAACCGTTGACGTTAAGGGCGGACTGGAAATTTACAAGGCGGATTGCTCGCTGTGCGGTCAGTGCATAACTCACTGTCCCGTCGGTGCACTTCACGAAAGAGACGACAAGAACACCCTTTACAAGGCGCTTGCCGATAAGGACAAGGTAAAGATAGTTCAGGTTGCGCCTGCCGTCAGAGCCGCATGGGGCGAAGAACTTGGCCTTGCACCCGAAAAAGCGACTATAGGCAGAATGGGCGAGGCACTTCGTCAGCTCGGCTTCGACTATGTATTTGATACCAATTTCTCAGCAGACCTTACGATTATGGAGGAGGGAAGCGAATTCTTAAAACGCTTCTCGGACAGGGAAAACAATACCTTCCCGATGTTCACGTCCTGCTGTCCCGGCTGGGTTCGTTTTATGAGGACTCAGTATCCCGAGCTTGTACCTCAGCTTTCAACCGCAAAGAGTCCGCAGCAGATGTTCGGCGCAGTTGTCAAGAGCTTTTTTGCAGAGAAAATAGGTAAAGATCCGAAGGATATAGTCAGCGTTTCGATTATGCCCTGCGTTGCCAAAAAGGCGGAAGCTGCGTATGAGAATATGGGCTCGGATGAAAGAGGCAGGGATGTCGATATTGTCCTGACCACACGTGAGCTTGTCAAGATGATAAAGGCGGCGAGCATCAACGTCTATACACTTGAGGACAAGCCTCTCGACGATCCGCTCAGCGACGGTACGGGCGCCGCTGTAATCTTCGGCACAACGGGCGGCGTTATGGAGGCTGCTCTGCGTTCGGCATATTTCCTTGCGACGGGCGCTAATCCCGACCCCGACGCCTTCAGGGTGGTCAGAGGTTATCATAAGGGCTGGAACGAGGCTGAATTTGATTTCGGCGGCGCTAAGGTGCGTTGCGCAATAGCGAGCGGCCTTAACAATACACGCAGTCTTATCGAGGCGATAAAAAGCGGAGAGGCCGAATATGATTTCGTTGAGATTATGGCTTGTCCCGGCGGTTGCGCAGGCGGCGGCGGTCAGCCGATTCATCCCTATGATTCATTTGAATACAGAGGCGAACTTCTGCATAAGCTTGACTCCGACAGCAAGCTTCGTTTCTCACACGAAAACCCGTCGGTACAGAAGCTGTACAGCGAATATCTTTCGGCACCGTTAGGTGAAAAATCTCATCATCTGCTTCATACCGACCACGAGGGTTGGAAAATCAAATAATAGTTTAGCTTCTGCAAAATGCTTTGCATTATAAATCTTACCGGTCCGTAATAAAATACGGGCCGGTATTATAATAATTCGGTTGACTTAAACTGAAAACATTGTTATAATATTAACAATCCCCGAAAATGGGGTAATAACTCAAAGGAGAAAAGACATGAAGAATTATTTTGATTTAAAGGGACAGGTTGCCATTGTAACAGGCTGCTCGGGCGGACTCGGTGTACAGATGGCTAAGGCGCTTGCAAATCAGGGCTGTAATATTGTTGCCATCGCACGCAGACAGGACAAGCTTGATGCGGTTTGCAAGGAAATCAGCGACACATTCGGCGTTGAGACACTTGCCCTTCGTTGTGATATTACCGACACCGACAACGTTAATGACGTTGTTGCAAAGGCACTTGAGCATTTCGGAAGAATAGACATCCTTATCAACAATGCAGGCACAGGCGCTGTTGCTCCCGCTCAGGATATTACCGATGAACAGTTCAACGATGAATTCAACATTGACCTTTTCGGTTCTTTCAGAGTTGCAAGAGCAGTTGCAAAGCAGGCTATGATTCCTGCAAAGTACGGCAGAATCATCAACATCGCATCAATGTACGGTCTTGTAGGAAACAAGATTTGCGGTTCTGCACCTTATCACGCGGCAAAGGGCGGCGTGGTTAACCTTACAAGGGCGCTTGCGGCCGAGTGGGGTATTTACAACATTACCGTTAATTCCATCTGCCCCGGTTATTTCTATACCGACCTTACAAGAGACACTCTTAACAGCGATTTCTTCCAGCAGAATGCAAAGACCATGATTCCCATGGAGAGATACGGCGAGGAAGGCGAGCTTGATACAGCCGCTCTGTTCTTCGCATCAAAGGCTTCCAGCTACGTTACGGGTACAAACCTCGCTATTGACGGCGGCTACACCTGCATGTAATAACTGAAACATAATAAAAAGAGATAACCGATAAGGTTATCTCTTTTTTGGTGCGCCTGACAGGACTTGAACCTGCACACTTACGTACAAGATCCTAAATCTTGCGTGTCTGCCAATTCCACCACAGGCGCAGATTTATTTTAGGTCGCGCATCTTGCGGTTCCCGAAATCTGTTACGGCGCGCTTTTATTCTTAGCTGATATATTCTTTCTGATTGCTGCAATAGCATAACTTACCGGAACGGAAACAACTACAGTCAACAGATAATATACAGGCTTTTTCAAATTGTAATACTGTAAAGCTTCGCTGATATAATTATGTACAAGGTATAACTCCAAGGTTATACCGCCGAAGAAATTGAGAACAAGACCGATAAGCTTCAGACGGAAAACTTCGGTGAACAGATAAACGATTATTATCATTACGAGCATTATCGGTAAAACCGTTAAAAAATAGCGAAGTCTGAAGTTTATGCCGTTCATCGCTGCGACCGTTAGCAAACAGAATGCGAAAAACAGTGCTGTTTTCCATCCAAATTTCTGCTTTTCATATATGAATTTACCGCAGCAGCAGCCCAGAATAAAAACGGGAATTCTTGTATATGCGCGTTCAACACATAACCAGAAGTGTTCTGTATTTCTGCTTAAATAATAAATTGACGCAACAAAAACAATAATCATTACCGAGGTAACGATTACTGCTCTGTAAGTGCTTTTGCTCTTACCGAAAATACACTTATAAAGCAGGGGATAAACAATATACAGTATTAAAACCAGGGAAACATACCATCCCGGAGAGTTTTCTGTTTTGAACCAGTAAGATAAAGAGCTTAAATCAAATAAGAAATATAGGAAGCTTCTTTTCTCAACAAAGTTTTGCCATATACAAAAAGGCAAAGGAATTATCAGATATGTAATTCCTACACTCAGAAAACGCTTTTTTTCGAATTGCAGATAACCGGGATTTTTGGAATAAGAAAAGTAAAGCCCCATACCGGAGAGGAATAGGAACATTTCAACGCCGAGATTAAACTGCGAAAAAACAACGCTAAACTTTCCATAATTAACAAATATTGTTGAGTGGAACAAAAGTATCAGTATAATAGCTATACCGAAAAGCTGATTCCGATATTTACTGAAACTTTTCCAATTTAATAAATCCTTCATACTGTTTTTACCGCATTAGTTCTGATTTACCGATTTCGGCACGGACGCAAATTTGCTGTTATTATATCAAAACAATAATCAAAATTCAATAGACAAATTCCATTAATTGTTATAAAATAAATATAATACGGTTAGGAGGCAAAACAATGAAAAGTTTATGGACAGACAGTGTTGATTTAACTATGCCGTTATCCGATCACCCGCATCCGCAGTTTGAGCGCGATTGCTGGCAGTGTCTTAACGGTGAGTGGAATTATCATATAGCAACAAGAGGGGAGAAGTGGGTATCGGATTACCCAGATAAAATCATTGTTCCCTTTGCGATTGAATCGCTTCTTTCAGGCGTTGAAAAGCCTCTGAGACCTTCGGACAGGCTTTGGTACGAAAAGAAGTTTACCGTTGACGAAGCGTTGAAGGGTAAGAGAATTATTCTTCATTTTGAGGCTGTTGACTGGCAGTGCAAGGTTTATGTTAATAAAGAACAGGTAGGCAGTCATACCGGCGGCTACTGCGCGTTCGGCTTTGATATAACCGATTATCTTGTTGACGGTGAAAACACCGTAAATGTCTGTGTTTACGACCCGACCGAATCCGGCTGGCAGCAGAGAGGCAAGCAGGACAATCACCCTCACGGCTTCTGGTACACGGCGACCTCAGGTATATGGCAGACGGTCTGGCTTGAAGGCGTCAGCGAGGCGAGAATTGAATCGTTTAAGCTTCTGCCCGATATCGATAACGGTACTGTCAATATAAAATCCAAGCTTACCGTTGAAGAGTTTGACGCGTATATTCTCAAAATCTTTGACGGCGATACTCAGGTGTTTTCCGAGGAAATATCGCTCGACGAAACCGTTGATATGGGCAAGGATTTCAAGCTCTGGAGTCCCGAAGAGCCAAATCTCTACAGTGTTATTCTTGAACTCTACAGAGACGGAAAATTAGCTGACAAAGTCAAGAGCTATTTCGGTATGAGAAAGTTCAATATAGCTAAGGATAAATTCGGTGTGATGCGGCTTTTCCTCAACAACGAGCCGTATTTTCAGCGCGGACTTCTCGATCAGGGTTACTGGCCCGACGGCGGACTTACCGCCCCTACGGACGAGGCTATGATATTCGATATCGAGGAGATGAAGCGCCTCGGCTTTAATATGCTGCGTAAACATATTAAGATAGAGTCTATGCGCTGGTATTATCACTGTGACAGACTCGGTATGATAGTCTGGCAGGATATGATGAGCGGCGGCGCATATATCGGCGACTTTTACGCGGGCGTTCTTCCCAACCTAAATATTACGGTTAAGGATACAAAATACTCAAGATTCAAGCGTGAAAAGAAGGAAGCGCGCGACGATTACAAGCGTGAGCTTGCCGAGATGATTGACCAGCTTTATAACGTTGTTTCAATCTATTGCTGGGTTCCCTTCAATGAAGGCTGGGGACAGTTTGACGCCGTTAAAATCTGCAAATACGTGAAGAATCTCGACTCCTCGCGTGTTGTTGACCATGCAAGCGGCTGGTACGATCAGGGCGGCGGCGACATCAAGAGTATGCATAAGTACGTTGTGCCTATAAAAATGCCTAAGCTTGACGGCAGACGCGCATTTGTTATAACCGAGTTCGGCGGCTATCAGAACAGAGTTTCAAACCATTGCTGGACCGATAACAAATCCTTCGGTATGTATCTTAAATTCAAGAACAAAACCACGCTTACGAACGCCTATAAAAAGCTGTTTGTAAAGCAGATACTTCCCCTTATCGATAAGGGACTTTGCGGTACGATTTATACTCAGGTCTGCGACGTTGAAAACGAGCTCAACGGTATCTACACTTACGACCGTAAGGAACTGAAAATCGAAGAGGAAGTTATTAAGGCGATTAACTCAAAGCTTAAACTGTGAGGTGTAATCAATGTCTAATCAGTACAATCAGAAGCTGAAGATTCTGTTTCTGCTTAAGGATTTGCTTGAGAACAGCGACGAACAGCACCCGTTAGATGCAGAGGAGCTGATTCTGTATCTTAAAAACAGGGGAATAGACTGCGAGAGAAAATCGGTTTACCGCGATATTTCTATACTCAAGGAATATGGCTATGATATACTTAAGACCAAGACTCCCAAGAGCGGATATTATATCGGAGTTCGTGACTTTGAGCTTGCCGAAGTACGCCTCCTTTGCGACGCTGTTCAGGCAGCAAACTTTATTTCAAAGAAAAAGACAAGACAGCTTCTCACCAAGATTTATTCGCTGGCCAGCATTTATCAGGCTGACAAGATAAAAAAAGCAGGTTTATGTCGATTCCCGACTTAAAACCTCGAACGAGAAAATTTATTACACTATCGATAAGCTTGACACGGCAATTCAGTCGAACCGTCAGGTTGAGATAGTTTACCGCAAGCGTAAGATTGCCGATTCCAACAGGGCTGAGTATGAGGAAAAGCGCCACACAATCAGTCCTTATGCGCTAATCTGGTCAAATGATCACTACTATCTTATAGGTAACAACCGTAACTACTCAAATCTTATGGTTACGCGCGTTGACCGCATAAAATCGGTTGACATTCTCAACGATACTCCGCGTATCAGTTTTGCGGATGTTTCCGACTATAAGATTTCGTTCGACTCGGCGGATTATGTCAACAAGCATTTCAATATGTTTGCCGGCGAGCCACAGACGGTTGAGCTTGTGTGTGACAATTCTATTATTGAGAATATACTTGACCGTTTCGGAGACGGAATAAGTATCAGAAAGCACAACGATGATAAGTTTAAGATAAGCGTTGATATTGCAGTCAACGACGGACTTGTGTCGTGGATTATGCAGTTCGGTAAGAGCATTGAGGTCAAATCTCCTCCCGAGCTTAAAAAGCTTTTGTTGGACCGAGTTGAGGACATCAATTCGGTGTACAGAATATGATAACTTGTGCAATATGCCTATAAATTTCAGGCATTTTCGGCTCAGGTTGTCCTATGGCGATACTTGAAAAATCGGCAATAATGTAATACAATACTATACGTAAAAATTTGCTTATGAAAGGATACAAAACTATGAGCAGTGCATTAAACAAGATGACAGTTGAAGATTTTGACGTTAAGGGCAAGAAGGTCCTCGTACGTTGCGACTTCAACGTAAAGATGGAAAACGGAGTTATCACTTCCGATAAGAGAATCGTTGCTTCGCTTCCTACCATCAAATACCTTATCGATAACGGCGCAAAGGTTATCCTTTGCTCACACCTCGGCAGACCGAAGGGTGAGTTTAACCCCGAGTTCTCAATGAAGCCCGTTGCAGCAAGACTTTCCGAGCTTCTCGGTCAGGAAGTCAAGATGGCTGACGACGTAGTAGGCGAGAGCGCTCAGGCGCTTGCCGCTTCTCTTAAGGACGGCGAGGTTCTCCTTCTTGAGAACGTTCGTTTTGAGCCCGGTGAGACCAAGAACGACCCCGAGCTTTCGAAGAAGTTTGCAGCTCTTGCAGATCTTTATGTAAACGACGCTTTCGGCTCGGCTCACAGAGCGCATTCCTCAACAACAGGCGTTGCCGATTATCTTCCCGCAGCCTGCGGTTACCTTATTCAGAAGGAAATTCAGTTCATCGGCGGCGCGCTTGAAAATCCGAAGAGACCTCTCGTTGCTATCTTAGGCGGCGCAAAGGTTTCCGACAAGATCGGCGTTATCACCAACCTTATTGATAAGTGCGACACTCTTATCATCGGCGGCGGTATGGCATATACCTTCATGAAGGCTCTCGGTCACAACATCGGAAATTCTCTTCTTGAAGAGGACAAGATTGACCTTGCCAAGGAAATGATGGACAAGGCTGCCGAGAAGGGCGTTAAGTTCCTTATTCCCGTTGATAATAAGGTCGGTAAGGAATACAAGCCTGACACTGAGGCTATGGTAGTTAATTCCGACGATATCCCGGACGGCTGGATGGGACTTGATATCGGACCGGAAACACAGAAGATTTTTGCTGACGCAGTTAAGGGCGCAGGTACTGTTATCTGGAACGGACCTATGGGCGTTTCCGAATGGGAGCAGTTTGCATCGGGTACTGTAGCTGTTGCAACGGCTATTGCTGAGAGCGGCGCTATCTCAATCATCGGCGGCGGCGACTCGGCAGCTGCTATTCAGAAGCTCGGCTTTGCCGACAAGATGTCTCACATTTCGACCGGCGGCGGCGCTTCGCTCGAATACCTTGAGGGCAAGGAGCTTCCCGGCATCGCAGCTCTCAACGAAAAGGCTTAATTTATAAACTATTGAAGGTGAGTATTTTACTCGCCTTCAAACTATGATAAGGAGATTTGAATTATGAAAAAAGAACTCAGACGTGCAGTTATCGCAGGTAACTGGAAAATGAACAACACACCTTCACAGGCTAAGGCTCTTATCGAAGCTATGAAGCCTCTCGTAGCAGACGCTGACTGCGACGTAGTGCTTTGCGTACCTGCAATTGATATCCCCGCAGCCGTTGAGGCAGCCAAGGGCTCGAACATAAAAATCGGCGCTGAGAACGTGCACTTCAAGGCATCTGGCGCTTATACCGGCGAGATTTCGGCCGATATGCTTAAGGAAGCAGGCGTTGAATACGTTGTAATCGGACACTCCGAGAGAAGACAGTACTTTGCAGAGACTGACCAGACCGTTAACCTCCGCACACTTGCTGCCGTTAACGCAGGTCTTAAGGCGATCGTATGTGTCGGCGAAACTCTTGAGCAGAGAGAGCTTGGCTATACCGAAACGCTTCTTAAGTATCAGACAAAGATGGCTCTTACAAACGTAACCGCCGATCAGCTTAAGAACATAATTATCGCTTATGAGCCCGTATGGGCAATCGGTACCGGCGTTACCGCTACTGCCGATCAGGCTGACGAGGGCAACGGTTTCTGCCGTGCCGCTATCGCAGAAGCTTACGGCGCAGACGTAGCCGAGACCGTTACCATTCAGTACGGCGGCTCAATGAACGCCAAGAATGCCGACGAGCTTGTTTCAAAGGTTAACGTTGACGGCGGTCTTATCGGCGGCGCTTCGCTTAAGGCGGAGGATTTCTCAATCATCGTAAAGGCTGCTTCAAAATAAGCAGGGTAGGGTGAAAGAATGAAAAGACCTGTTGTTTTATGTATAATGGACGGTTTCGGCTACAATCCGTCAGAGTACGGTAATGCCATAAAGGCCGCTAACACACCCCGTCTTGACGCTCTTATGGCTGAATATCCGATGACATATATCGGTGCTTCCGGCATGGACGTCGGTCTTCCCGACGGTCAGATGGGCAACTCTGAGGTAGGCCACACCAATATCGGCGCGGGACGCGTTGTATATCAGGAGCTTACCAGAATTACCAAGTCCATTCAGGACGGCGATTTCTTCGAAAAGGAAGCCTTTGTAAAGGCTATCGAAAACTGCAAGAAGAACAATTCCGCATTCCATCTTATCGGACTTGTTTCCGACGGCGGCGTTCACAGCCACAATACTCATTTGTACGGACTTCTTGAGCTTGCCAAGAAAAACGGACTCGATAAGGTTTACGTTCACGCTCTGCTTGACGGACGTGACGTACCTCCCGCATCGGGTGTTGAGTATCTTGAAGAGCTTGAAGCTAAGATGAAGGAAATCGGCGTAGGCAAAATCGCAACCGTTATGGGCAGATTTTACGCTATGGACCGTGACAACATCTGGGACAGAGTCGGCAAGGCTTATAACGCAATGGTAAACGGCGAGGGTATTCACTCGGATTCTGCTGTTGAGGCCGTTAAGAAGTCCTATGAGACTATTGACGAGGACGGCAAGTATCTTACCGACGAATTCGTAATGCCGACGGTTATCAACAATACCGACAGCATAAAAGCAGACGATTCGGTTATCTTCTTCAATTTCCGTCCCGACAGAGCCAGAGAAATTACAAGAACCTTCGTTGATCCCGATTTCAACGGCTTTGAGAGAACTTATTTCCCGCTTTACTATGTCTGCATGACTCAGTACGACGCGACTATGCCCAACGTTGACGTTGCATTCAAGCCTGAGGCGCTTACCAATACCATGGGCGAGATTATCTCCAGGAACGGACTTAAGCAGCTCAGAATAGCCGAAACTCAGAAGTACGCTCACGTTACGTTCTTTTATAACGGCGGTGAGGAAAAGGTTTATGAAGGCGAGGACAGAGTGCTTATTGACTCGCCGAAGATTTCAACCTTCGACCTCAAGCCCGAAATGAGCGCTTACGAGGTTTGCGACGAGGCGTGCGCGAGAATTCGCAGCGGCAAGTACGATATGGTTATCCTTAACTACGCCAACTGCGATATGGTCGGCCATACGGGCATCTTTGACGCGGCTGTAAAGGCTGTTGAAACCGTTGACGAGTGCGTCGGCAAGCTTTATGACGCGGTTATGGATATGGACGGCGTAATTCTTATTACCGCCGACCACGGCAACGCCGACAAGATGTATGAGGACGACGGTTCGCCGTTCACCGCTCATACGACCAACCCCGTTCCGCTTATTGTAGCCGGTTACGGTAACGATTTCAGACTTAAGGCGGAGGGCGGCAGACTCTGCGACCTTTCACCGACAATGCTTGAAATAATGGGCATTGAAAAGCCTGCGGAAATGACCGGCGTTTCTCTTATTGAGAGATAATTACCTATATAAATCAATTACGGTGTACAATAATCTGTACACCGTAATTTTTTTGGTATTTATTGACAATTTTGTTAGTAATTGCTATAATATGTCGCAGAAAAGAGGTAATTGTATGAAATCAACGGGTTTTGTAAAAATCATAGATAAAATGGGAAGAATAGTACTTCCCATGGAGATAAGAAAGGTCCTTAATCTCACCGAAGAGGGTTCTGCGGTTGAAATCTTTACCGAGAACGATATGGTCGTTCTCAAGAAGTATCAGCCGGGCTGTATTTTCTGCCACAACGTCGATAATCTCGTCGATTATCACGGCGTCAAAATCTGCGAGGACTGTATTGCCGATATGGCTGACAGAGCGAAGAATACTCTTTAATTAAATCCGAGAATACAGAATTTGAAAATTGCAATAAAATGAAGAATGCTTCCCGCGAGTATGAACAGATGGAAAATCATGTGGAAGTATTCTTTTTTTCTGCCCAGCGCGAAAAATATTATTCCGAGCGTGTACGCAAGACCGCCCGCAACCAGCCAGGTTATCATTTCCAATCCGAACTGATGGTACAGCGGCTTTAATGCGAGCAGGGCAGCCCAGCCGATGGCAAAATAACCCGTCATAGATACAACGGCATATTTCTTGAAATCAATAGCCGTGAAGGTTACGCTGACGGCGGTGCCGGCTATAAGAATAATACTCAGAATTACAAACAGAAGCGTACTCTGTGCCCTTATTCCCGTTATCATAATCGGTACGTAAGTGCCTAAAATAAGCGCGAATATCGAGCAGTGGTCAAGAACCTGCATAACCTTTTTCGGCTTTTCGCTTACAAGTCCGTGATAAACGCTCGACATGGTATAGAGGAATATCATCATAACCGAATATATTATACCGCCTACAAGTCCCCACCAGTTGCGCTTTACTATTGAAAACGCAATACAGAGTCCCAATGAAATTACGCCGAGACCGCCGCCTACGATATGAGTTACCATATTGGCGATTTCCTCGCCGCGTGTGTAACGCGGAAGCTGTCTGTCCGCAAGCTTTGTCCTTGACATATTATCACCTCGCATATCAGTGTAAATCCTTTGCTGTATAATATCAACCTACGCTTTGAGAAGTCACTCTACTGATGTAAAAAAGCACTCTACCGTGAGTAGAGTTGCCGTAATATCAAGGATTTCGGGCTTGAAAATATCCTTTGCTTGTAGTATTATATTTTTTGACAAAAGAAGGTGAGATAGTATGACCGAGCAGGAATTCAGAGAGCTTGTAGCTGAAAAAATTGCATATTACAGAAACTCCGAGGGTATAACCCAGAGCGAGCTTGCCGAGCTTCTTAACTATTCCGATAAGTCCGTTTCCAAATGGGAGAGGGGAGAAGGAATACCCGACGCTTACGTGCTGTATCAACTTGCCGAGCATTTCGGTATAACCGTCAACGACCTGACTACGCCTTCAAAGCCCGTTGCAATAGGAAAGAGAAAGAACAGAAAGAACTTTATAACCGTTCTGTCGGTCGGTATCTGTTGGCTGAGTGCAGGAATGATATTCTTCCTTTTGCAGATGCTTCCCTGGGACATACCTAAGACGTGGCTTATATTTATTTACGCGCTTATTCCCACGTTTATCGTTCTTACCGTTTTCAGCTGTATATGGTATAAGCTGATACACAGAGCGCTGAGCGTCAGCGGAATAATCTGGAGCGTATTCCTTTCGCTTGTTCTGACGTTTTACGGAGTTCAGTTTATTGACGGAAGCAAAATGCTTTATTTCTTAATTCCGTGCGGTGTATTTCAGGCGATGGTGATTATCTGGTTTATAATGCGGCATAAGACAAAATAAAAGAACCGAGGCTTTAAGCCTCGGTTATATTTTTTATGCGTTTACTGTATTTCATTTAAGCATTCAAGCACGGCGTCAAGATCGTGCTTTGACACAAGCATCGAAATATCAACCTCGCTCGTTGTAATCATAATTATATCCGCATTCGCCTTATTAAGCGCATTGAACACCTTTACGGCAACGCCGGGAGTGCCCTTCATACCTTCTCCGAAAACGGAAATCTTACAGTTGCCGTTCTGTATAGTGAGCTTAAGGTCAGGATTAAGCTGCCTTAGCTGCGCCATAATTTCAAGTATCTTTGAGAAGTCGTCATCGGAAATTGTAAACGACAGGTCAGGCATTTTCGAGTGATGCGGAGTCTGGGAAATCATATCGACGTCAATACCTGCGTCGGCAATCATCTGAAAAATGCTTGAAATAAGACAGATATCGGCAGGGGAATCCTTTAACGAAACGAGGGTAACGTCCTCAACTACGCTGATATTTTCAATTATGCTCATATTAATCTTCCTTTACTGATCTATCAAATCCTTCATCGAATAAAGCTTCGGGACCTTGCCGTTAATGAATATTGCTGCGTTAATTGCACCTACGGCAAACAGGTCCTTGCTTCTTGCGGAATGGCTGATTTTGATAACCTCGTCAAGTCCCGCAAATATAACCTCGTGCTCGCCGACTATTGTGCCGCCGCGAACGGAGTGAATACCGATCTCGTCCTTTTCGCGTTTCATACGCTTTGAGTGGCGGTCGTATTCGTAATGCGCCTTGGTTTCAAGCGCATTGTTAATTGAATCCGCAAGCATAAGCGCCGTACCCGACGGAGCGTCAATTTTCTGATTATGATGAGCCTCTACAATTTCGATATCAAAAGAGCCCTCAAGCACCTTTGCCGCCTTAGCAGCAAGCTCGCTTATAAGATTAACTCCTATTGACATATTTGCTGAGAAGAAAACGGGGATTTCCTTTCCCGCTTCTTCTATTTCAGCCTTTTGTGCATCGCTTAAACCGGTTGTAGCTATTACAACCGGATACTTATTTACCTTGCAGAACGCAAGCAGCGAGCTTAAAACTGAAGGATGCGAAAAATCAATGACGGCATCGGCTTTTTCGGTTACAGCATCAAATGATTTATAGACAGGGTAGGAGGCGCTGCCCTCGTTAATATCAACTCCGGCAACAATTTCACAGTCATCGCTCTTTTCAACGCAACGAGTGATGACCTTACCCATAGTTCCGAAACAGCCGCTTAAAATAAGCCTTGTCATATTTTCACATCCTAAATCAAATTCAGATTAACTCGTATTTTTTAAGTACCGCTTTGAGCTTGGCGGTGTTTGCTTCGTTCATTTCGCAAAGCGGAAGACGTAAACCACCGACGTTCATACCCATCATATTCATCGCCATCTTAACGGGAATCGGGTTAACGTCCATAAACATATCGTCGCAGAGCTCAAGATATTTAAGCTGAAGCTCCGCACTCTTTTTGAAGTCGCCGTCAACCGCATACTGAGCGATATCGTGAGCAACCTTCGGGCAGATATTGGAAAGAACCGAAATAACGCCCAGACCGCCCAGAGATGCTATAGCTGTAATCTGGTCGTCGTTGCCCGAATAAACCGCGAAATCGCTGTCGCAAAGCGAAATAGTCTTAGCTATTGCCGAGAGATTGCCGGTAGCTTCCTTAGTACCGTAAATCATCGGGTGCTTGCAAAGCTCGGCGTACGTTTCGGGTTTGATTTCACAACCCGTTCTCGACGGAACGTTGTAAAGAATTATCGGAATATTCACTCTGTCTGCAACGTATGTGAAGTGCTTTATAAGTCCCTGCTGTGAAGCCTTGTTGTAATAAGGCGTGATAAGCAGGAGAGCGTCAGCGCCGACCTCCTGAGCCGCAAGTGAGAGCTTTAACGAATACTCGGTATCATTTGAACCGGTCGAAGCGATAACGGGAATTCTGCCCGCTACGGTCTCGACGGTAAAGCGGATGGCTTCAACGTGCTCGTCGTGTTCAAGTGTTGCGCCCTCGCCGGTAGTGCCGCAGATAATAATCGCGTCTGTACCGTTTTTAATCTGGAACTCGATTAAATCCTTTAATACGGGGTAATTAATTTCGTTGTCCTCGGTGAAGGGAGTTACTATCGCAACGCCGGCACCAGTAAAAATAGGTTTCTTCATATCATTACCTCCAAATTAATCCATATAACCTTCTGCACAGAGCAATTCAGCGAGAAGAACTGCACCGCCAGCTGCGCCGCGAAGCGTGTTGTGCGAAAGGCATACGAATTTATAATCAAACTGAGTGTCTTCACGGAGTCTGCCTATCGAAATAGCCATACCGTTTTCAAGATTGCGGTTAAGCTTGGTCTGAGGCATATTGTCCTCGGTGAAGTAATTGAGGAACTGCTTGGGAGCTGAGGGAAGACCGAGCTTCTGCGGAGCGCCCTTGTATTCCTGCCAGATTTTGAGCATCTCGTCCTTTGTCGGCTTTTTGCCGTCCTCAAATCTTACGAATACCGCGCCCATATGGCCGTTTGAAACGGGAACTCTGAGGCACTGTGCGGTAAAGTTAGGTCTTGTCGAATCCTCTATAACGGAGCCGTTAATTGAACCCCAGATTTTAAGCGGTTCCTTTTCACTCTTTTCTTCCTCGCCGCCTATAAAGGGGATTACGTTATCAACCATTTCGGGCCATGTTTCAAAGGTCTTTCCTGCACCGGATATAGCCTGATACGTGCAAACGAGAACGTCCTTTACGGTATAGCCTGCCTTGTCAACGGGGAAGAGAGCGGGGACATAGCCCTGAAGCGAGCAGTTAGGCTTAACTGCGATAAAGCCGCGCTTTGTGCCGAGACGCTTTCTCTGCTCGGGAATAATTGCCGTATGCTCGGGATTAAGCTCGGGAAGCACCATCGGTACGTCGGGCGTATGTCTGTGAGCGCTGTTGTTCGAAACAACGGGGCACTCTGCCTTTGCATATCTTTCCTCGAGAGCCTTAATCTCATCCTTTTTCATATCTACGGCACAGAACACGAAGTCAACGAGCGAAGCAATCTTTTCAACGTCGTCGGTAGCGTTCATTACAACTATGTCCTTAACACTGTCGGGAACGTCAACGTCCATGCACCATTTTGCACCGACAGCTTCACAGTACGGCTTACCTGCCGAACGCGGACTTGCGGCAAGGACTTTTATATTAAACCACGGGTGATTGGCGAGCAGGCAGATAAATCTTTGACCTACCATACCCGTTGCGCCTATGATACCTACGTTATACTTCTTTTCCACTTGTAATTACCTCCGAATAATGTTATCCTAAAGAGGACAAATTTGAATTTTTAGATTGATATTATTTTATATTTATAATATAATACTACTATACATTGTGTGTGTCAATTTTTTTTGACTACCTTTAGTTATTTTTATAACATTTTTGGAGTTTTTTTATGAAAAAATCTGATTTTTATTACGATTTACCCAAAGAACGTATTGCGCAAACGCCCATTGAACCGCGTGATGCGTCGAGAATGCTTGTTATAGACCGAAAAACCGACGTTATTGAAGATAAACACTTTTACGATATTGTCAATTATCTTGAAGCGGGCGATTGCCTTATCTTAAATGATACCAAGGTACTTCCCGCGCGTCTTTACGGCATAAAAGAGGACACTGGCGCACGCGTTGAATTCCTTATGCTTACGCAAAAGGAAAACGACGTATGGGAGGTTATTACCGGACCCGGAAGAAGGGCAAAGCAGGGGACTCGTTTCGTTTTCGGCGACGGTATTCTGAAAGCCGAAATCATTGACGTTCTGGACAACGGAAACAGACTTGCGAAATTCAGCTACGATGGTAACAATATCTTTAATGTACTTGAAAAGGTCGGCGAGATGCCGCTGCCGCATTACATAACCGAAAAGCTTGAGGATCAGTCGAGATATCAGACCGTTTATGCCAAGGAGTTAGGCTCTGCGGCAGCGCCTACTGCGGGACTTCATTTTACGGATAAAATACTTGAAAAAATACGCGAAAAAGGCGTTAATATCGGTTATGTTACGCTTCACGTCGGTATAGGCACGTTTCGTCCCGTAAAGGCTGAAAATATCGAAGACCACAAGATGCATTCGGAGCATTATTATCTTCCCAAAGAGACGGCAGACCTTATTAATGATACCAAGAAAAAGGGTAAGCGTGTAATCAGCGTAGGAACTACAAGCTGCCGCACGCTTGAGAGCGTAGCGACCTTCAACGGTGAGATAACCGAAGCCGACGGCTGGACAAATATTTTCATTTATCCGGGTTACGAATTCAAGTGCATTGACGGCCTGCTTACTAATTTTCATCTGCCCGAGAGCACATTGATTATGCTCGTTTCCGCTTTTTATAACCGTGAAAAAGTACTCGACGCTTACAGGCACGCCGTAGAGAGCGAATACAGATTTTTCTCATTCGGCGACTGTATGCTTTTATTATGACGGAGAGATTATGTACAAGCTGATAAAAAAAGAGAACAACGCAAGGCGAGGGGAGTTCGTTACCGTTCACGGTACCGTTCAGACGCCCGCTTTTATGAATGTTGCAACCTGCGGAGCAATCAAGGGTGCTGTGTCCGCGCTTGATCTACGGGAGCTCGGCTGTCAGGTTCAGCTTTGCAATACCTATCATCTGCACGTCAGACCCGGCGATGAGCTTGTCAAAAAGCTCGGAGGTATTCACAAATTCACCCGATGGGAAGGACCTATACTCACCGATTCGGGCGGATTTCAGGTTTTCTCACTTGCGAAGCTACGAAAGATTAAAGAAGAGGGCGTCAATTTTAACTCACACGTTGACGGCCGCCATATATTCATGGGGCCCGAGGAGAGCATGAGAATTCAGTCAAATCTCGGATCAACTATCGCTATGGCGTTCGACGAGTGCGTAGAGAATCCCGCCGAATACAGATATGCAAAAGAGGCTGCGGACAGAACCGTACGCTGGCTCGTTCGCTGCAAGGCAGAAATGGAAAGACTCAATTCCTTGCCCGATACTGTCAATAAAAATCAGCTTCTTTTCGGTATTAATCAGGGCTGTACCTATGAGGATTTACGTATAGAGAATATGAAGCAGATAGCCGAACTCGACCTTGACGGCTATGCTATCGGCGGCCTTGCGGTCGGTGAGCCCAAGGAGGATATGTACCGTATAATCTCTGCGGTTGAGCCCTATATGCCCGCCGATAAAATCCGTTATCTGATGGGCGTCGGAACTCCCGGTAATATTATTGAGGCCGTTTCGCGCGGAGTTGATTTGTTCGACTGCGTTATGCCGTCGAGAAATGCCCGTCACGGCCATCTGTTTACACATTCGGGAATTATTAACATAAGCAACGAAAAGTATCTCGACGACGATACACCGATTGAAGAAGGCTGTCAGTGTCCTACCTGTCAGCACTTCTCAAAGGCCTATATAAGACATCTTTTCAAAGCTAAGGAAATGCTCGCAATGCGGCTTTGCGTGATGCACAATCTTTATTTCTATAATACGCTGATGAAGGAAATACGTGACGCGCTTGATGAAAACCGCTTTGAAGAGTATAAAGAAAAGTATGTTGACCTGCTTGATACCCGTATTTAGAATATAGGACAAATGCTTTTTCATACAATCTACAGAGGTGGTTGTGTGAAAAGACTGTACTTATATATTCTGTTGTTTTCCGTAATAATTATCGGCATTTGCGGGTATCTCTTATACTTTGTCAGTGTCAATTCCGTCTTTACTGTATCAGATAATATAAAACCCGATACTGTAACCGTAATCATTGACGCGGGGCACGGCGGCTTTGACGGCGGAGCGGTTGCAAATGACGGCACAAATGAGAAGGATATAAACCTGCAGATTGCACTGAAGCTTGATGCAATTCTTAAAGAAAACGGCATAAAAACCGTACTTACGCGAAGCTCAGACGAGGCTCTGAACAATCCGGACGCCAAAAGCATACGCGAGAAAAAGGTGTCGGATATACGTAACCGAATGAAGCTTATAAATGACTTGGAGAATTCGATATTCGTCAGCATTCACCAGAACAGTTATACCTCACCGAAGTACTGGGGAACTCAGGTTTTCTATTCCCCGAATACTGACGAAAGCAGGGAGATAGCGCAGAGTATTCAGTCGTCTGTCGTAACCGAAATTCAGCCCGACAATACGCGTCAGATAAAACAGTGCGGCAGCGAGGTCTATCTTATATATAATGCCCGCCGTCCCGCAGTACTTGTGGAATGCGGTTTTATGACAAACAAAGAAGAACTGGAAAAGCTTAAAACCGAAGATTATCAGCAAAGAATTGCCGAATGTATAGCAAACGGAATTATTAAATATTTACAAGGAAGTTAAACTATGGCTGAAAAAATTAAATCCGTATATGTATGCTCGGAGTGCGGCTACGAGACTTCAAAGTGGCTCGGCCAGTGCCCGAAATGCAAGTCATGGAGCACGCTCGAGGAAGAAATGCGTACAGAAAGCACGGCTAAAAAAAGCTCTTCCTCGCTTAATACCAACAGAAGCAAGGTGTATTCTCTTAAGGAGATTACCGCCGATACAGAGCACCGCTTTGATACGGGGCTTAAGGAACTGAACCGCGTACTCGGCGGCGGCCTTGTAAAAGGCTCTATTGTGCTTCTCAGCGGAGATCCCGGTATAGGTAAGTCAACCCTTCTTTTGCAGATTTGCCAGCCTCTCGGAAAAACGCTTAAAATACTCTATGTTTCGGGAGAGGAGTCGGCGCATCAGCTTAAATTAAGAGCTAACAGATTAAAGGTGAATTCTGAGAATTTGTCTGTATTGTGCGAGACTGACGCTCAGTATATCTGCGAAGTTATAGCTTCCCAAAAGCCCGACATTGTAATGATTGACTCTATTCAGACCATGAATATACCCGAGCTTTCGTCCTCGTCGGGAAGCGTAACTCAGGTCAGAGAAACCACAAATCTCTTTATGCGTACGGCTAAGAGTATGAATATACCGATTATAATTGTCGGACACGTCAATAAGGACGGCAACATAGCGGGACCGAAGGTTTTAGAGCATATAGTTGACGCCGTACTCTATATCGAGGGTGACCGTAATTTCTCGTACAGAATACTTCGGGCGGTTAAAAACCGTTACGGCTCAACCAATGAGATAGGTATGTTCGAAATGCTTGATACCGGTCTTGAAGAAGTATCCAATCCCTCAATGATGCTGATATCAGGTAAGCCGAAGAACACCTCGGGCAGCTGTGTTGCCTGCATTATGGAAGGCTCCCGTCCGATTATGGCGGAGGTTCAGAGCCTCGTTACTCCTACGGGCTTCGGAAATCCGCGAAGAATGGCGTCGGGTATCGACTATAACCGTATGGCGATGCTTATCGCTGTTCTCGAGAAGAGGGCAGGTTATTTTATCGGTAATATGGACTGCTATGTAAATATCATAGGCGGACTTAAAATTGACGAGCCTGCTGCGGATTTGTCCGTTGCGCTCGCGATAGTTTCAAGCTTGAAGGATTATGCCGTTGCAGAGGACGTGCTTGCCTTCGGTGAGATAGGCCTCGGCGGTGAAATCAGAGCGGTTTCAAACTGTGAGCAGAGAATTAAAGAGGCAGCGAAGCTGGGATTCAGACGCTGTGTAGTGCCGAAATATAATCTTCAAAAGCTTAAGAACACTCTTAAAGAGGATATCGAGGTAATCGGTGTCAGCAATATCCGTCAGGCGTTTGACGCGATTATGGGTTGATTATGAGTTTTATTAAAACGCCTAATCTGCCGCAGAATAATGTTACAAAGCTTATCTGCGGAAGTCTTGCAAAGCCGTACGAATCCGAGCTTAATAAGCTTGGAGCTGAAGTCGTTTTCAGTGACGATAATGCTTTATTTGACAGTACTTTGAAATCTCACGCCGATTTGTTCGTTAACTATATCGGTGATGGAAAGATTATACTTGACGCTTCTCAATACAGTCTAAAAAATAAACTTGAACAGCTTGGCTTTACAGTGATTTCCGCCTTTGAAAAGGTAGAAAATACTTATCCTTCAGACTGCAGGTTGAATTGTGTAATTACAAATGATATAATCATTTGTAATATGGCGATAACCGATAAAAGTGTTCTCGATTTTGCCGTTGAAAAAGCCCTGAAGCTTATAAACATAAAGCAGGGCTATTGCAAATGCTCCGTATTGCCGGTTAACGAGAACGCCTTTATTACAGATGATGAAGCTATATACAAGGCTCTCAAAGCCGAAAAGCTTGACGCTTTATACGTCGAAAAGGGGAGTGTGGCTCTGAAAGGCTACTCTTACGGCTTTATAGGCGGGTGCGCCGGCAAGATAGCAAATGATATAATCGCTTTTTGCGGTAATATCAGATTACATAAATCATATGAAGATATTAAATCGTTTATAAAAAACTACGGTATCGAAGCTGTAAGTTTGTCTGACGGAGAATTGTCCGATGTAGGCAGTCTGATACCTGTTATTGAAAAGTGAGGAATTGATATGAAAAAGGGAACGTGGTCAAATCTTTTCGGAACCGTTCTTGCAGGAGCAACGCTCACAACAGTGTATATGGTTTCCAAAAAGATGACTAAGAAATACGGTCAGAAGATTAAAACCGATAAACTGTTTGATATAAACGTCGGCAGTATTGTAAATGCTGCGGTTGATACGTTCCTTGATACAGACAACGACAAGATTGAGCAGTTTGCAGCGCTGTTTGAAAAGGAAGAACAATAACCGTGTTAATTAATCAACCTGAAACAAGGCTGATTTTTTATTTGATTTTTGGCAGGGAGCATCAATCGGCAACCCCTAAAAAACTATACTTAATTATACATAATTAATATTTTGTATAATTAAGGGGAGTATTTTTGGGCAAAATAAGGGTAAAAACGGCATTTTCAGGCAGTGAGGCGCGTATTTCGGTTTCGTTGAAATTATTATATATTTATTATTTGATTACGGCATTGCTCCGGAATATATACAACAGTTGTAATTATGCTGCAACCAGTTCATTTTTTCTTATAAGTGTTTTTCTGTTTGTTTAAATTTTTTATTTTCAACTCATTATTCTTTTTTTCTGAACAACAAGCTCTTTTTTACTGAGCGCTGAAAATGACCTCTCGTTTCCAGCCGCTCAGTTTTTTTCGGATGATACTTTGTATGTTCGGAAGATTTCTATTTGATACGGTTTTCAGGCGTTTTACAATTTTAATACAGAATTGTCAGTTCAGACTATAAAAATCAATAAATATATAAAACATTTAATATATTAATCAATTTTTGTATATTAAATGAATTGTGAAATTTTCGCTATATTTAAGCAATTATTTTGATATCATAATTATATAATATACAAAACATCTTGTCTTATTTGTCTTTTTGTATTATACTTAAACCAGTGATTCACCTATCGTTTGTGAATTAACCGCTATCTTGTGAAACTGTTTCACAGTGTTATTGGTGTTTCGTATAAGGAGCTGATAATATGAAATATGCAAATTCAACCGAGCTTCCGCTTTTGTTGCTTGAATTCCTGAATCACATTTACGTTGTCAAGAATAAATCCTCGCTCACAGTTGAGGAATACTGTCTTGACAATAAACTGTTTCTTAAGTTCCTGAAGCTTCATAAGGGACTTGTCCCCTCCTCTGTCAAGATTGAAGACGTAGATATCAAGGATATTGATATAGACTTTCTTAAAAATGTTACCTTGCTGGATGCTTATACTTTTTTATCGTATTGCAAGGACGTCAGAAACAACGATTCAGCCGCCAGAGCGCGCAAGGTTGCTTCAATTCGAGCCTTCTTCAAGTATCTTACACTTCAGAGAAAGCTTCTTGACGAGAATCCCATGGAAGAGCTTGAAACTCCTAAGCTTAAGAAATCAAAGCCTAAATACCTTACTCTTGACGAGGCAAAGAAGCTTTTAAGCGTTGTTGACGGCAAGTATAAGGAAAGAGATTACTGTATAATTACTCTGTTCTTAAACTGCGGACTGCGACTGTCTGAGCTGGTTTCAATTAATTATAAGGATATAAGAGATAATAATACTCTTTATATTACCGGTAAAGGCAATAAAGAAAGAACCGTATATCTTAACGAAGCCTGCCTTACGGCAATCAAGAATTATATGGCCGTACGTCCCGTTGATCAGGTTAAGGACAAGGATGCGTTATTCCTTTCCGGACGGCTTCAGCGCATCAGTCCCAAGACTGTACAGAAGCTTGTATATGACAATCTTGAAAAAGCCGGCTTGGGCGGACGCGGACTGTCCTGCCATAAGCTTCGTCACACCGCCGCAACGCTGATGTATCAGTACGGCGACGTTGATGTGCTTGTGCTAAAGGAAATACTCGGACACGAGAATCTCGGCACCACTGAAATATATACTCACATTGTCGACGAACAGCTGAGAAAGGCTTCCGAGTTAAATCCGCTTGCCGACGTAAAACAGGATTTACCAAAGATTCCGCCTAAGGTTAACCAAGAGGATTAACCTTGGAAAACAATAAATAACACAGAATACTGCCTGAAACCGATGAAATAAAGATAATCAGCAGTATCACAGCCGTTCTTACGGCGTACATTTTATAGTCAAGGGCTTGATCGGTCTGTGCCGATTTAAGCCTTTTTCTTATTGTCCGTGAAGTTATAATATTCTCTTTGCAGGCTATAATCATTGAAGCACAGCTAAAGCAGTAAGGAAGTATAATCAATAATAACGCATACAATAAACCCTCTGATTTATAAACTGAATAAATGCTCGCTATATTTAATCCTATACCCATACCCCTTATAAGCGGAATCATACATATTATCGGTTCTCCCAAAACAGATAAACCGAATATGCAGGATATTATAACAGCTATGAAATCGGGCAGAAAATATGAAAGAAAATTGTTAAAAACCGACTGAGAACCCTTTGCCAGAATTGAATCCCCGGTCAGCTTGTTTATAAAATCTATTAAAAGCGGATGTCCCGTTCTTACCGTCAGCGCTCCGCAGATTAGACCCGTTATAAATGAAAACGTCAGTATAATAAGCTTTTCATTGTTTCTGAGTATCCCTTTTTTATAAATACTTCTCGATGATTTGAAACGTCTTTTCATTAAATCTTATCTCCTTATATTTTTGAAAATAACAGCCGATATAACCGTAACCGTTATACTTATAAACAAACAAATCAGACTGTTAAAAGTAAATGTAAATCCGTTAACAACAATAAACAATATGAAAAGCAAAACCATAAAGAAAAGTGCAGATATCGACGACGAAATAATGGCTTTAAGCTTAACCGTAAACGCATTAACCGCTCCGTTAACTGCACAGCATATTACAAGCAAGGCAAACAATATAATCTTCGAATTATCTTTTACATACCCGCTTGAAGCTGAAAGAGCAGTTATAATAAGCGTCAGAATTATAAATACTATTAATGATATAAATGCGTTAATTAAACACTTTAATATTAATGAAACGAGCGTATCGTTTTTGTTATCGGCACTTTTTCTCATAAAAAAATCCCCCTCATACTCTAATAAAGAGTATGAAGGGAACGTTTTGATTATAACCTTATTTATCTTCTTTTTTAGACTTCTTGTCTTTTTTCTCGGCTGCAGCCTTCTCCTGGGCGGCTCTTGCGGCCTCTCTTTCAGCCTGAACCTTTTCAACCGCTGTATTGTTGGTCTGAATAGCCCAGCGGGCAAGCTTCATCTTGTTTCTGTCAGCGCCGGTTTCGATAACTATGCTGTCATCCTTAACCGTAACAACTCTGCCCATAATACCGCCGATAGTGGTAATCTCGTCGCCTATCTGGGTGTTTTCTCTCATTTCCTGATCCTTTTTCTGCTGCTTCTTCTGAGGACGGATGGTAAGAAAATACATACCGCCGAAAAGCACAACCATAAGGATAATAAAGCTGAAGGGGTTGCCGCCGGAAGCAGTTGCTGAAGTACCGTCAGCACCGGCGTTACCACCGTTTCCTAAAAAAGACCATGCAAGGTAATTAACTATAGATAACATTTGAGTCCTCCAAAATTTTAATAACGTATTGTATTATACATTGAAACTGTGAATAATGCAAGTAAATATTTTTAACAAACCGTTATTATATGATACAAGCCGTCGCTCATATATTATTAAAAAACAAAGAGGTGTTATTATGAGCGCTATTGCAGGTGAAATATCATTTTCGGGATATCTTTCGAAACGTGTTGAGGAATTTGAAGAAATAAAGAAAAGACTGTCGCACCGAGGCCCCGACGATCAGGCAAGCTATATAACGGACAAAACTGCATTTATTCAGAATCTTTTGTGTACCGATAACGCGGAAATTGAGCCCCTGCCCTATCTGAAACGAATATATGATAAGAAGTATCTGTTGCTTCTTGACGGCGCGCTTTCAAACCGTGAAGAGATAAAGCAAAAGCTGTCGGAAAAAGGCTGCTGTATTGAGGACGGCGACGACTTTGAGCTTTTACTGAAAGGATATATAAGTTTCGGTAAAGACGTTCTTAATATAATTAACGGCGTATATGCATTTTGTATCTGGGATTTTGAAAATGAAGAGCTTTTCTTTGCGCGCGACCGAATGGGAGTAAGACCGCTGTTTTATTCAACGGTAAACAATAACTTTATCTTTTCCTCGGAAATCAAGGGAATGCTCGAAAACAGCGAGATAAAGCCCGTGATTGATATAAATTCCGTTATGGAGTTGATGCTTATAGGACCCGGCAGAACGCTCGGTTACGGTGTTTTTAAGGATATTTTCGAACTCAAACCGGCACATTGCGGAACGTTTTCAAAAGAAGGTCTTATTATTGAAAGGTATTGGGAACTTGAAGCAAAAGAACACACCGACAGCTTTGAACAAACCGTAGAAGCGGTGCGTTATCTTGTAACCGATTCCATTGAAAGACAGCTCGAATGTGATTTTCCGGTCTGTACTATGTTATCCGGCGGTCTTGATTCAAGCATTATAACTTCTGTTGCAAATAAGGTTCTTAATAACCGGTCAAACAGACTAAAAACTTTTTCGGTTACCTACCGTGATAACGAAAAATACTTTAAGAAAAGCCGTTTTCAGCCCGACAGCGATGCCGGGTATATTGAGATGATGAAGCAACGCTTCAATCTTGACAACGAGCTGATAGTCGTTGATTCACAGCAGCTTTACGACGCACTGTTTGATGCCGTTGAAGCGCGTGATTTACCGGGTATGGCAGACATTGATTCGTCGCTGTATCTTTTCTTAAAAGAAATCAGAAATGAATATAAAATTACACTTTCGGGCGAGTGCTCCGACGAGCTTTTCGGCGGCTATCCGTGGTACCGCGATCCCAAGCTTGACAATCCAAACGGATTCCCGTGGGCTCATTCTGACGTTTTGAGAAAAAGCCTTATTAATAAGGAACTTGTTGACGGATTTGACTGTGAACAGTTTGTTTACGATAAATACATTGATACAGTCAATTCGGCTTCCAAGCTTAAGTGTCTCGACGGCGACAGCCGAAAGAAAGAGCTGATGAAGCTTAATACCGACTGGTTTATGATGACGCTTGTTGACAGGACCGACAGAATGAGCGCTCTTGCCGGTGTTGACGTGCGTGTACCGTACTGCGATTACAGAATTGCTCAGTATCTTTATAACGTTCCGTGGGAGTTCAAGGATTACAAGGGCTATGAAAAGGGACTGCTCAGAGAAGCATTCAGAGACTGTCTGCCGGAAGAAGTGCTTTGGAGAAAAAAGAGTCCTTATCCCAAAACGCACAATCCCGAATACCTGAAAACAGTCAGAAAAGAGCTTAAAAAACTGCTTGATGAGGACTCTCCCATGTTTAGCTTCGTAAATAAAGAAAAGCTGTCCGAGCTTATTGAAGGTGAAATTCCGAACAACTTCTACGGACAGCTTATGACAACGGCACAGACAATAGCTTATTTCATACAGATTGACTATTGGCTGAAGAAGTATGATATCAGAATTGAATTATAAAGAAAAAGCTCTGTTTTTAACAGAGCTTTCAGTTTATATGATGAACGTTCTGGAAACTGTAACCTTCCGTAAGCATATCGAAATTATCAAGAATTGAATTAACGCCGTTCATTGTATTATAAAGCGGATCTTTAACTGTCTTTACCTCAATTCCCGTTTCCTCGGAAATCCTCTTTTCCATACCGAACAGTAAAGCAGTTCCGCCCGTCAGCAGTATTCCGTTGTCGGAAATATCGCCGATAAGCTCGGGCGGCGTTTTTTCAAGTACGCTCTTGATACCGTTTATCATCAGTTCAAGCTGTTCTTCAATACAGTTGAATATTTCGGTCGAAGTGATTTCAAACGATATCGGCATATTGTCAAGTCCGCTCTTGCCGAAGGTAACGAGTGCGATTTCTTCTTCACGCTTAATAGCCGAACCGAGACAGATTTTCAGCCTTTCGGCAGTCAGCGGCCCTATAAGAATATCGCGGTTGCGCTGAAGATATCTTGATATGGCTTTGTCGAGGTCGATTCCCCCTACCCTGACCGTATTTGAAACCGCAATATTTCCCATAGTAATAACCGAAATATCAACGGAGCCGCCTCCGAGATTGACGAGCATTCTGCCCGACATTGACCTTTCGTTTATGCCTGCACCGATTGCGGAAGCAAGCGATTCTTCTATCAGGCAAACCTTACCTGCGCCCGACGAGATAACAACGTCAACAAAAGTGCGTCTGTCAAGATTTGTTGCGCCGCTCGGAACGGTGATAATAACGTTAGGCTTGAAAACCTTGTTGCCGAGTACTTTTTGCAAGTAATAGCGCAGAAGCTTCTGAGCGTAAGAATAATGCGAGATAACGCCGTTTAATACGGGGTGAATAACTTCAATATTGTCGTCGGTCCTTCCGTCTATGGTGTAGGCATTGTTACCGAATGCAACGGGATATTTTGTTTCAATATCAAGAGCGATTACAGACGGTTCGTCGAGTATGATGCCCTTGCCCTGCTCGGTGATAATGGTTGACGATGAACCGAAGTCAATGCCGATATTCATACCAGCCATAAAAGGACCTCCTTTCAATATTTTACTTATAATATCACAAAATCATTACGTTGTAAACAAAACAAACTCCCGATATTTCGGGAGTTTATTAATTACTGTTTATAGCTTTTAAGGAAATCCTCAAGCTCGTCAGCCGCATATTTCAATTCCTTGACATCGGGAAGATATACAATTCTGACATGGTCGGGTGTCGGATAATTGAAGCCCGAACCCTGAACAAGCAGTATTTTCTTTTTTCTCAGGAAATCAAGTACGAACTTTTCGTCATTCTTAATACCGAATTTTTTAACGTCTATTCTGGGGAAGATATAGAACGCCGCCTTAGGCTTAACAGCCGATACTCCGTCTATAGCGTTGAGCGCATTGTAAATGCACTCTCTCTGTTCGTATATTCTTCCGCCGGGAATAAGCAGCTCGTCAACACTCTGGTAACCGCCGAGTGCGGTCTGTATAATCTGCTGTGACGGCACGTTGGAGCAAAGGCGCATTGAAGATAAAAGATTAAGACCTTCTATATAGCCCTTAATTCTCGATTTATCGCCGCTTATAACCATCCAGCCGCTTCTGAAGCCTGCAACACGGTGAGATTTGGAAAGTCCGTTAAACGTAACGCAGGGCACGTCAGGCGCAAGCGAAGCAATTGAAACGTGTTTTAAGCCGTCCATAACAAGTCTGTCATAGATTTCGTCGGCAAAGATTATAATCCCCTCTTTACGCGCAATATCGGCAATTTCAAGCAATATCTCCTCTGAATACAAAGCGCCTGTCGGGTTGTTCGGGTTAATTATTATAATGCCCTTCGTTGCTTTTGTAATCTTCTTTTTGATATCTTCAATATCGGGATTCCACTCGTTCTGCTCGTCGCACATATAATGGACCGCTTTACCGCCGGCAAGTGTTACTGCGGCAGTCCACAGCGGATAGTCGGGCGCGGGAACGAGTATCTCATCGCCGTCGTCAAGCAGTCCCTGCATTGACATAACTATCAATTCACTGACACCGTTTCCTGTGTAAATATCGTTTATGTCAACGTTGGGTATTTTCTTAATCTGGCAGTATTGCATTATCGCCTTCCTTGCAGAGAATATACCCTTCGAGTCCGAATAACCTTCGGAATCGCGAAGATTATAGCTCATATCGCGTATAATTTCATCGGGCGCCGTAAAGTTAAACGGAGCGGGATTGCCGATATTGAGCTTAAGTATCTTAACGCCGTTTTTGCTCATACGGTTTGCTTCGTCCATTATCGGACCGCGTATGTCGTAACAAACGTTATCGAGTTTATGGGATTTTTCAAAAGTTCTCATGTTTTCATTCCTTAATAAAAGTCTTTTTAATATAATACACCCTTTGTCAAGTGTTATAAGAAAAGGATGCCCGAAAGCATCCTAAAATACTTCTTTTTCTTTTTTTATACCGAATATTTTCATAAGTAATCCCGATAGAATTCTGGGGCTTTTAAGTACAACAATCTTCATAAGAACGCCTCCGTCAGTTTCTGCATATTGCGATGCCGCTAACCGTCAAAGCAATCGCCAGCATAACAACGAGGTATTTTGCAGGTACCGTTAACGCAGCTACAAGACCTATTCCGAGAAACAGGAAAACCGTTCCGATGCTGACGCACCTCTTTCGTTTGCCCATTTATGACACCGCCTTTCTATGCTTGTTATCAGTATATTCACAAGCACAGAATTGGTTAAACGGACTTTGATGCTTCTATTATAAGAACAATTCCTTCGTTGACACTGATATTTGCAACGTCATCGACTGCCTCGTTGCTGACGCCTATTGACGCATAAGGCGAAAGCACGTAATTTTCAACATTGTAATAAAAACCTTTAAGAGTAATAACGGCGTTTCCGCCGACTGCAAATACGGAAAAGTAGCTATCTTTTCTGGGAATACTCTTTTCTTCATCTTTCAGGCAGTAAATAACGTGATTGTCATCAATGAGCGTAATGTTTATGCCCTTAAGCTTATATTCCGCGAGAACGGCAAAATTAGCTACACTGTGGTCAATCCTTCCGCCGAGACCGCCGATAATCAGTATATCATTATAACCACGCTCAACAGCTTGCGATACGGCAAACTGAGTATCGGTACAGTCCTTGATAGGACTTAGAATTATAGTTTCAATATCATTTTCGGGAGTGTCAGAGGAATCAAAATCGCCGACAATCAGGTCGGGCACAATACCCGCCGCTTTCAGTTTGGTATAACCGGCATCGGCTGCAATTACGAAATCGTCGTAAAAGATATTCTTTTTTAATAAATCCCCGCTGTCGGTTTTACCCGCGGCTACGATTACGCAACGTCTTTTCTCTACAAGTTCCATTCCTTTACGTCCTTAACCTCGTTATAGAATTTAACGTAACTGTTATGCCTTGACCTGCTGATTTTGCCTTCTTCCACAGCTGCTATTACCGCGCAGCCCTTATCGCAGGTATGGGTGCACGATGAAGTGAATTTGCAGTTATCAACATAAGGGGCAAATTCACGGAAGCAATCAGCGAGATCTTCTTTCATAATAAGATTGGTCTTATCAAGCTCAAATGAAGAGAAGCCGGGTGTGTCGATTATGTAACCTCCGCACGCCTTAAACAACTCAGCCTGACGGGTGGTGTGCCTTCCCCTGCCGAGTTTTTTGCTGATTTCAGAGGTCTGCTGAGAGAGCGAGGGATCGATATTGTTCAGCAACGAGGTTTTACCAACGCCTGAGTTACCCGTAAACGCGCTGATTTTACCCTCTAAAAGCGTTTTTACCTCGTCAACGCCCTCACACGTCTTATTTGATATAACAACCGTCTTAAAGCCCGCAAGAGTATAAATAGAGTAAAGCTCGTCCGCACTTGAAAGGTCGGATTTTGAAATAACGATAACGGGCTCTATACCCTTTGTCTCGGCAACGGCAATAAGTCGGTCGATAACAAAGGTTGACGGCTTGGGCTCAACGGTGGACACAACAATAATAAGGTTGTCAATATTTGCAACCGGAGGACGCAAAAGATAATTCTTTCTGTCCTTAATTTCATCTATTGTATTCTCGGCATTTTCGTTTACAGTAATAACAACCTTATCGCCTGCAAGCGGAGTCATTCCGTCCTTGCGGAACACTCCCCTCGCCTTACATTCATATACCGCATCGGCGGCTTCAACATAATAGAAGCCGCCAATACCTTTTAATATAATTCCGTTAATTGCCATTGTTTTCATTGGGTGTTTCCTGCTCGATTTCTACCTTAAGTCTGATCTGAGTGTTGGTTGCGTACTGAGTTGAATCCGCAACGGGATCCTGACTTGTAACGGTACCGCTGGAAGCAGGATTGTTATTAGAATCGACTACCACAACGTTGGTGAAGCCTGCATTCTTGAGTATGGTAAGCGCCTCGCTGACAGACTTGCCGACAACATTGGGAACGGGAAGCTTTTCAACATAGGCAACCGTTTCGCTGTTTGTAACAACAGCGGGAGAAACGGTGAAGTTGATATTGCCCTTGAGTATGGTCTGATCGTTTACCGTTACCGCAAACGATTTCTCGCCCTTACCGGTAATCTCGATAGTCTTCTTTGAGCCGTTGAGAAGCACCTCGTCATAGGTCTTGTAAAGCTCGTTATCAAGATAAACCTTCATAACGCCCGTAGAAGAACCGGTGGTTGACGGCAGCGTTACGTCAATGGTAGCAGTACTCTCTGACGGAATACCCGTGCTGACGTAAATAGTTACTGTCGAGCCGCTGTCAGCATCCTCGTTAGCTTTAGGCGACTGATCGACAACCGTGCCTTCAGGCTTATCGCTGTCAGTGGTTGAAACGGATACGTTGAAGCCCGACGACTTCAGAAGCTGAATGGCTATATCTCTGCTGTAGCCCGCAACATCGGGAACTTTTACGGCGTTAGGATTTTCGTCGCTTGCAACGTAGATCGTTACAAGACTGCCCTTCTCGGCGTATGAGTTCTCGCTCGGGTTAACCTCAAATACGTATCCCGTCTTTTCGTTCTTGTTATAGGTTGTGATGACTTTAACGTCAAAGCCGTTCTGCTTTAGCTTTTCTTCTGCTTCGCTTGAGGTAAGACCGATAATGCCGGTTATGAGTATGCTGTCGTCGTTATATGCGATTTCAAGCTTAATGGTCTTGCCCTTCTTAACCTTGGTTTCGGGAAGCGGGTCCTGGTTTAAGATAACGCCTGCCTCGGCTTCGTCGGAATAGATTGAAACGGTTTCAAAGTTGAAGTTATCCGTGTAGTCCTCTTTAGTAGCAACCTCGTCGGCGTAATTGAGTCCGACAAAGTTCGGAACGGAAATCTTGTGTGTGTTTCTGTAAACGAGTACGCCGACAAAAATACCGAGAATAACGATAATACCCGCAATAATACCGAAAAGAATCGGCATGGTCTTGCTCGGTTCCATATCGTCAATTTCTTCCTTGGTCAGATTAAGCTTACCCTCACCCGTTTCAACTGCGGGAACGGTCTGGGTAGGCTGCTTGCCGTCAACGTACTTGGTCGGTTCTTTGTCAACGAAGTAGTTATAGTTGAATTTAATTGACGGATTGCGCTTGAACTCGTCAATATCGAGCATCATTTCGGCAGCAGAATGATAACGGTTATTAGGATTCTTCTGCATGGCGCGCATTGTAATCTGCTCAAGGCCGAGAGGAATATCGGGATTGATTTCTCTGGGCGGAACAGCTTCCTGCTGAAGCTGCATAATAGCTATCGAAACCGCATTGTCCGACTGGAACGGAAGCTGACCGGTGAGCATTTCGTACATAACAACGCCCATTGAATAGATATCAGCCTTGTCGTCGGTCAGTTCGCCTCTTGCCTGCTCGGGAGAAATGTAGTGAACAGAGCCTATGGCGTCCTCGGTCATGGTCTTTGTGCCGTCGCGTGAGAAGCGCGCGATACCGAAGTCGGCAACTTTAATTGTGCCGTCCTGCAAAAGCATAATGTTCTGCGGCTTGATGTCGCGGTGAACTATACCCTTGTCGTGAGCGTGCTGTAAGGCAAGCAGTATCTGACTTACAAAGTGTACCGCTTCCTTCCAGTTGACAACCTTCTGCTGCTCGATATACTCCTTGAGAGTTATACCCTCGACGTATTCCATTACGATATACTGAATTCTGTCGCCAAAGCTTACGTCGTAAACCTTAACGATATTCGGGTGTGAAAGCACGGCAATAGCCTTCGATTCGTTCTTGAAGCGGCGGCGTGATTCCTCGCTTGAAAGAAATTCCTCCTTTAAGATTTTAACCGCAACAATACGGTCGTCAATATTGTCGTATGCCTTATAGACAACGGACATACCGCCGACACCGATAATCTCACGAATTTCGTAACGGCCGTCAAGCCTTTTTCCGCAATAATTTTCCATAATCTGTCTCCTTATCAGTATGAAAGAGCCACAACCGTAATGTTGTCGGCGCCGCCGTTATCGTTAGCAGCTGTAACAAGCTTGTCGGCAATTTCATAATAAGAGTTATTTTCAACGATATTCAGAAATTGCTCGTCGTCAACGAAGTTTGTAAATCCGTCGGTACAAAGCACCAGTATATCGTTTTCATTCATATCATATTCGCAGTAGTCTATTTTAAGCTCACTGTCAACGCCCAATGCGCGTGTGATGATATTCTTACGTGGATGGTTTTTTGCCTCATTCTCTGTTATCTGACCGCGTTCAACGAGCTCCTGAACTACCGAGTGATCCTTAGTAAGCTGATAGACCTTGTTATTAGATATCGCATAAGCGCGGCTGTCGCCCGCATGGGCTATGTGCGCAACTCCGTTTGTAACAACCGAGCAAACTACCGTAGTTCCCATTCCGTCAAGTTCAGCGTTTGTACGGCTCATATCAAATACGCTGATATTCGCGGCAGTGATAGCCGAAATAAGCATATTTTTGATTGAATTCGGGCTCATTTTCGGTCTGTAAGCCGAGGTTATTCGCTCGGAAATAATCTTAACCGCGTTTGAGGAAGCTACGTTTCCGCCGGCAGCTCCGCCCATGCCGTCACAGACAACAGCCCATGCTACGCCGTCGGGAAGCTCGCCTGCCGCGTAGGAATCCTGATTTGAGCTTCTTTTCATTCCTATATCGGTCTTAGCTACGATTCTCAATTAAGCATAACCTCCTTATGAGTTTTTCCTTTTTGCTCTGAGCTGACCGCAGGAAGCATTGATATCGCTTCCGAGGGTACGTCTTACGGTAACGGTCAGTCCGTAGCCTTCAAGCAGCGAAACAAATCTTTTGATACTTGTATCGTCGCTCTTTACGAAATCCCTTTCCTTAACGGAATTAACGGGAATCAGATTTATATGTGATAAGGTGCCTTTAAGCATTGTGCCGAGTTCTTTAGCGCACTGCGGCGTGTCGTTGACACCCTTAATCATCGCGTATTCAAACGATATTCGTCTTGAAGTTGTATCGGCGTAGTATTTACACGCCTTCATTAATTCGTCAATACCGTATTTATCGTTAACGGGCATTGTTTTGCTTCTTAACTCGTCATTGGGTGCATGAAGAGAAACGGAAAGAGTTAACCCGAGCTTTTTGTCGGCAAGTTCGTAAATCCTCGGTACAATTCCGCAGGTTGAAAGCGAGATATGCCTCATACTTATATTAAGGCCCTTTTCGTCGGTAACAAGCTCCAGAAAACGCATTACGTTATCGAAGTTATCAAGAGGCTCGCCCGTGCCCATTAAAACTATATGCGATATTCTTATATTCAGATCGTTCTGCGCTGTATAAATCTCTGAGAGCATTTCGCTCGGGGTAAGATGCCTTTCAAAACCGCCGATTGCCGAAGCGCAGAACTTACAGCCCATTTTACATCCGAGCTGAGTTGAAATACAAACGGAATAACCGTATTTGTATTTCATTACAACGCACTCGACAAATTCACCTTCACCTAGCTCGTAAAGATATTTGACGGTTCCGTCGATTTCGGAAACAAGTTTGGTTTCTATACGGCAGTTTTTAATTTCATATCTTTCTTTAAGCTTTTGGCGAAGCTCTTTTGAAAGATTTGTCATTTCGTCAAACGACGAAACGCCCTTTTCGTACAGCCAGGAGTATATCTGTCCTGTGCGAAACTTCGGAAGTCCGAGCTCATCAAGCGAAGAAGAAAGCTCTTCAAAATTCATTGAGCGTATGTCGGTCTTAGTCATTTCTTCTCCTCAATACTGCGATAAAGAAGCCGTCAGTATTATCAATATGCGGTAAAAACGTTCTGTAATCCGCTGCTTTTTCAAAGTCGGGGTTGTCGTTTAAGAATCGGTCGCAAACACCTTCGTTTTCGCGTTTTGAAAGCGAGCAGGTTGAATAGACAAGCAACCCGTCAGCCTTAAGATATCGCGCCGAATTCGATAAAATATTATACTGTAATTCACATAATTTGTCAATGAAGCCAAAGTCCTTGTACTTGATTTCAGGCTTGCGCGAAAGCGTACCCAGACAAGAGCACGGAACGTCGCAAAGCACTCGGTCGGCAACGCCTTCAAGCTCGGGTATAAACTCAGCTGCATTGTGCGCTTTTGCTTCAATTATATCTATTTTAAGACGCTTTGCTCCGTCTTTAATCAGCCCTACCCTGTTTTCGTATAAATCAAAGGCGTAGATTTTTCCTTTATTGTTCATATTCTCTGCTATTGAGAACGTTTTACCGCCGGGAGCGCTGCAAACGTCGATAACAGTCAACCCTTCTTTGGCATTAACTGCATTTGCACACATTCCCGAGGAAATATCCTGAATATGAAACAGTCCGTTTTTGTATGCTTCGTTTTCCTGAATACTGCCGACATTCTTAAGAATAATATAATTCTTAAACTGTTCGGATCTTTGTGCCTCAACGCCTGAAGTTTTCAACGCTTCAATAATTGAATCAGTGTCTGTAAGTAATGTATTAACTCTTGCGGTAATCGGAGAACTGCCGAGTGAGCATTTCAGTATGCCTTCGGCGTTCTCAACTCCGTAATCGTCGCAGAACTGTTTTACAAGAGCCTGCGGGCAGGAATAACGTATGCTCAGATTATAGGTAACGTCGTCGGTTTCGGGATAATCCGTATCGCTTGCCGAAATTTTTCTCAATACTGAGTTGACAAGTCCCGAAGCATACTGACAGCCGACCTTTTTTACAAGCTTGACGCTCTCGTTAACCGCTGCACTGTCAGGAACAGAATCCATAAACTTTAGCTGACAAACGCCCATCCGAAGCACTGTAAGAACATCGGGACGAAGCTTTTTAAGAGGCTGTTTAAGATAAGACGAGAGAATATAATCTATAGTTATCATTCTCTCAAGTACACCGTAAACAAGCGCGGAAACAAATCTTTTTGAATAAATACCGTCACCCTCCGACTCAAGCATACTGTCGAGAGTCAGATTTGAATACGCTTTGTCCTTTTCTATACGGAAAAGAGTTTTGTAAGCAAGGTAACGGTCGTCCATAACTATCTTCTTCTGCCCCTTGCCATAAGCAGGAAACGAAGGAGTGTGGCGGCTGAAGCAGCAAACGCTGCAACATAGGTCATAGCAGCAGCCTTAAGCACCTTTTTTGCTCCGCCTATTTCGTCATCTGCAAGCATACCCTGCTGCTCTATAACCTTAATTGCTCTCTTGCTGGCGTCAAATTCAACCGGAAGAGTAACAAGCTGGAATAGCATAATGAAGCAGTAAAGAAATATACCAAAGTAAACTAAGCCGAGAAATCCGAGTATCAGGCCGATTATAGCCAACGGAATGGCAAGCTTTGAGCCTATATTTGCAGGCAGTAATAACGCATTTCTGACCTTAATCGGAGAATAGCCGAGTGCATGCTGAGCGGCGTGTCCGGCCTCATGACAGGCTATGCCTACAGCGGCTATGGAACAGCTGCCGTAAACGCCGTTTGAAAGACTGATAATCTTCGTTTTAGGATTAAAATTATCGGTTAACTCGCCGTCAATACGCTGAATCATAACGTCTCTGATACCGTAGAAATCAAGAACTGCCTGAGCCGCCTGAGCGCCCGTAAGTCCGCGTTTGTTGCCGACCTGAGCGTAGCGTTTGTATGCTGACTTTACTCTTGCACTCGCAATCATTGACAGTATAATAACAGGAACTATCAATACAAAATATGAAATGTAATCTATGCTTACATTTGATAACAAATCACCCATAATCTCATCCTTTCTCCAGAACTGTACCTACATCTATTTTGTGTCCTAATAAAAAGTCCTTTACGGGCATTTTCTTTTTGCCCTGAGCCTGAATTGAAAGTATATCAATACATTTGCCGTCACCGCAGGCAACAGTAAGAACGCCGTAGTTGGCAACAACCTGCCCTGCTTTACCGTCAGAGCACTTAAAACCCGAAAGCTTTGACTGATGTATTTTATATACCTTACCGTCAATTACTGCTGTGGCAACCGGCCAGGGCGAAAGACCTCTTATCTGATTGTGGACTTCCTTAGCCGATTTGGTAAAATCTATCGGACATAGCTCTTTTGAGAGCATCGGTGCATAATTCGACAGTGAATCATCCTGCTTTATAGGCTTTAATTCGCCCGATTCAAGAGCTTTTACAGTGTCAGAAAGAACATCTGCGCCCATTACTGAAAGTCTGTCGTGAAGCTCACCTGCGGTCATATCAGGACCTATATCAACTTCACGCTTTATAAGCATATCTCCCGTGTCAATGCCTTCGTCCATCAGCATAGACGTAACGCCGCTTTTTTCTTCTCCGTTGAGAATTACCCATTGAATAGGCGCTGAGCCTCTGTAAGTCGGTAACAGAGAAGCGTGAATATTTATCGAATTATAAGTCGGGAAATACAGTATTTCAGCCGGAAGTATCTTTCCGAATGCGACAACTATATTAAGGTCGGGCTTAAGATCTTCAAGTATCTTCAGTGCTTCACCGTCTCTCATGCTCTTAGGTTGAAAAACGGGAATACCGTATTTCAGCGCACATTCCTTGACGGGCGAGAAGCTCATTTCATAGCCCCTGCCCTTCGGCTTGTCGGGTTGTGTGAAAACGCCTACAACCTGCTCTCCGTCGCTGATAAGACGTTCAAGGCACGGTACGGAAAACTCGGGCGTGCCCATAAAAACAATTCTCATATTATCATTCCGTTTCGGTTTCTTCCTGAATACGCTTGATAACCTCTTCAGGAGCTAATCTCTCGGTATAAAGGTGGCCGTCAAGATGGTCAAGCTCGTGGCAGAAGGCCCTTGCTTTAAGTCCCTCGCCTTTATACTGACACCACTTTCCGGTTCTGTCCTGAGCCTTGACCTTAACGGTCATAGGTCTCTTGGTAATTCCGCTTTTACCGGGCAGCGAAAGACAGCCCTCAACCTCGTACTGTTCACCCGAGGTTTCGATAATCTCGGGATTGATAAGCTCGATAAGACCGTCGCCGACGTCAACTATTACAACTCTCTTGAGTACGCCGACCTGAACTGCGGCAAGTCCGCAGCCGTCCGCCTTTATCAGCGTGTCGTGCATATCGTCAAGAAGCGTAAACAGTCGGTCGTCAAACACCTCGACGGGTCTGCTCGTCTTTTTTAGTATCGGGTCGTCGTTAACCCTTATGTTTCTTATTCCCATATTTATCACCTTAAAACATACTCTCGGGATTTATATCCGCGAAAGCAGTAATCTTTTTGTAATTCTTATCGTTAGCAAATTCTTTTAAGAGACGCGAAATAAACTCGCGCAGTCTTTTTGTATTTTTACACTTGATTATTACTCTGTATCTGTACTTGCCCGCTATTTTTGAAACTCTCGGTGCAAGCGGACTGAGAATTATAAGATCAAGGTCGGAATACTCGGACTTATGAAGCTTTTTGGTCATATCAAAGAAGGCCTTTGAAGCCGACTTTGTCATAAGCTCGTCAGCACCGACAAAACCTATCGAGCAGAAATCGCAGTAAGGCGGGTAAATAAGCGCACGGCGTACACTGATTTCAAGCTTATAAAATGCCTCGTAATCCTGCTTTGCCGCAAGCTTTATAATTTCGTTTTCGGGAAAAGCGGTCTGAATAATTGCCTTGCCCTTTTCATTTCCCCTGCCCGACCGTCCGACTACCTGAGTAAGCAGGTCAAATGCGCGTTCGGCGCTCTTGTAGTCATCGTTGAACAGCTGCTGGTCTATAGAGATTACACCGACAAGCGTAACGTTGGGAAAATCAAGTCCCTTCGCAACCATCTGTGTTCCGAGCAAAATATCGTATTCGCCGTCCGCGAACTTCTTAAGCGAGTCTTCAAAATAGTATCTTGAGCCCGTAGTATCGGTATCGAGTCTCAGTATTCTCGCTGTCGGAAACTTTTGTGCAAGCTCATCTTCAAGCTTCTGCGTACCCGTACCAGAGAAAACAACAGACTTCTTACCGCATTCAGTACATTCGTCGTTAAACGGTTCGGAATAGCCGCAGTAATGACACATAAGGCGTTTATTCCTTGAATGATATGTAAGCGAAATACTGCAGTTCGGACAAACCTTGACGTGTCCGCACTCCGAGCAGGACGCAAAGGTGTTGTATCCGCGTCTGTTAAGCAGTAAAATCGTCTGTTTCTTATTGTCTAAGTTCTCATTTACGGCATCCTGCAACACGGCAGAGATATTGTTTCTCACGGCAGGATCGGCACCGTATTTCATATCGCTTGTAATAACGTCGGGTAAAACGGCGTTACCGTAGCGGTTATTAAGCGTGCAAAGCGTGTATTTACCGCTTTTTGCATTTGCGTATGACGTTACCGACGGTGTAGCCGAAGCGAGCAGAAGCAGGCAATTATTAAGCTTTGAACGAAGCTGTGCAACGTTCTTTGCATTATACCGCGGTGTCATTTCGGATTTATAGGTCTGTTCCTGTTCCTCGTCAATAACGATAAGTCCAAGATTCTCTGTAGGAGCAAAAACCGCAGAGCGGGTACCGAGAATTATATTTGCCTTTCCGTCCTTTACCCTCTGCCATTCGTCCTTCCTTTCGCCCATTGAAAGACCGCTGTGGAAAACGGCAACCTTATCGCCGTAGCGTGAGTAAAAAATATCGAGCATCTGCGGCGTAAGCGAGATTTCGGGAACCATCACAATTGCCGATTTGCCGTCTTTAATTACGTCGTCAATGAGTTTAAGGAAAATCTGTGTTTTACCGGAACCTGTTACGCCGAACAGCAACGCTGTTTCGGGAGTATCACAACGGTACTTTGAAATAAGCGTTTTATAAGCTTCGTTCTGTTCGTCGGTAAGTACGATATCATCAGTATTTGTTTTGCCTGATGAAGCTTTTGGCGATCTGAAAACCTTGTTTTCAAAGATTTCGATTACACCCTTTTTGTCGAGCGTTGAAATCACGGAAGACGTGACACCGGTAAAATAGCAGATTTCCTTGATGCTTGCAGAACCGATATCCTCAAGAAGTGAAACAATTGACTTTTGCTTCTGTGAAAGCTTAATTTCTTCGTCGCTCTCAACAAATATGCGCGAAAGCCTCGCCATCTTGACCGTTGAATCCTTTATTTTATCTGAGGAATCAATACTGTTTACAAGAAATCCTTTTTTGCAGACGCGTCTGACTATATCGGATTCTTTATCTAAGCCCAGCTCCTTAAGTATCTTTTCCTCCGGAACATAAGAGCTTTTTTCAAGAAGATAGTTATAGATTGACCGCTCGTCTGCAGAAAGCAATTCAAGATTGCTTTCATCAATATCGGGATTGACAACGTATGAATTAACAACCTTTATACCGACACCCGACGGCAGCGTAGCCTTAGCCGCTTCATACAGCGTACAGAAGGTGTTTTCCTTAAGATACACTGCAACTCTTAGCATTTCATTAGTAAGAAGCGGCGCCGATGTAAGCACCGCACTTATCTTTTTAAGCTTTTTGTCGGGCTGAGCATCTCTGAGGGCAAAAACAAAACCCAGACGTTTTGCGTTCCCGTTTCCGAAGGGAACGAGCACCATTGAACCCGCTCTTACAGCGTCAGACAAAGAATCGGGAATTGCATAGTCAAACGCCTCGTCAAAGCTGTATGCGGTATTCTCGACAGCAACCTTAGCTATGAGCTCGGACATTCAACTCACCTCCCCGATTTACTAAGTCAATTTGTCAGATGTTACGGATTTCCTCGGGCTCGATAACCTTAATCTTACCTTCAACGATTTCCTCAAGAGCAAGGCTGACGGTTTTTTCGGTTAAGATTTCACCGTTTTCCTCAGCAGCCTCGGAGATTTCTCTGGCTCTCTTTGCGGTTGCGATTACGAGTGAATAACGGCTTAAATGGTCGGTTAAAACACCCTGAAGACTTGGATTGAATTTCATAGTTCATTACCTCTCTGTATGTTACTTTAATTTTTTGTGTTTTAATATCTTAACTACCTCGTCGGCGGCCTTTTCAAGGTCGTCGTTTACTACGCGATAGTCGTATGATTCGCTTTGTTCTATTTCATTAACGGCGGTTTCCATGCGTACGCGGAAATCCGACTCGCTTTCTGTACCTCTTAAACGAAGTCTGTTTTCAAGCTCTTCAATCGAAGGCGGAAGTATAAAAATAGAAACGCATTTCTTTTTATAGAGTTTCTTGACATTGGCGGTGCCGTGAACATCTATTTTGAGTACTACGTCCTTGCCTTCCTTAAGCCAGTTGTCTATGGGCTTTTTGGGTGTTGCGTAATAATGGCTGCCGTACTTGTTGAATTCAAGTATTTCGCCGTTTTCACGCATTCTTTCAAACTCATCAAGTGAGATGAAATAGTAGTCCCTGCCCTCAACTTCGTTCGGGCGCATTTCGCGCGTGGTTACCGAGACCGAATGCTGTAATTCGGGTATTCTCTTGTAAAGTATTTCAAGCAGCGTATCTTTACCGACGCCGCTGGGTCCTGAAAACAGCACCAGTCTGCCTTTTCTGCACATCAGATTTCCTCCGTCGAAACATCCTCATTAAAACGGGCAATAATTTTCTCCGTCTGTAAATAAGATAATATTACATGATTGGAATCGGTAATTATAACCGCTCTTGTCTTTCTGCCCTGAGTGGCGTCAATGACAAGCTTCTGGTCCTTGGCGTCAGAAATCAGCCTTTTAACCGGAGCTGAATCGGGACTGACGACCGAAAGCACTCTTGCGGCATTTACCGCATTACCGAAGCCTATGTTAACAAGTTTCATAATAACAACCCTTATTCAATGTTCTGAATCTGCTCGCGAATCTTCTCGACCTCGGCTTTGATGGCGATTACATGTCTTGCAATCTCGACATCCTGAGCCTTTGAACCGATTGTATTCGCTTCTCTGTTCATTTCCTGAACGAGGAAGTCGAGCTTTCTTCCGATTGCCTCGTCAGCTTCAAGGAAAGAGTGAAGCTGGTCTATGTGGCTGCGAAGTCTGACAGTTTCCTCCGCAACTGCGATTTTATCCGCAAAAATCGCCGCTTCATTAAGAAGTCTCGTCTCGTCAACGGAAGCGTCACCGAGAAGCTCCTTCATTCTTAAAATAAGCTTATCGTTATATTCCTTAACAGTCTGCGGTGAACGTTCCTCGATAAAGGAAACGTTGCCGAGAATAAGATCAGCTCTCGAAAGCACGTCAGACTTCAGCTTTTCACCCTCAGTCTGACGCATAGCAACAAACTTTTCAACTGCCTTTTCGGCGACAGTCTTAACGGCCGCCCATATCTTATCCTCGTCCTCGGGATCCTTGTGAAGCGTGATAACATCGGGATACCTCGAAATTGAAGCGGCGTTTATGTCGCCGTCAATCGAGAACCTTTCGGATATCTCGCGTATTGCCTTGAGATAGCCCTCGGCAAGCGCGTGATTTACGATTATCTGCGCATCGCTGTCTTCAAGAAGGTCGATTGATACAAAGCATTCGACCTTACCTCTCGAAATAACCGAGTTACAGTAGCTCTTAAGCTTTTCTTCAAGGAAGCCGTACATTCTCGGCACCTTTGCGTAGAATTCGAAATACTTGTGATTAACACTTTTGATTTCGACGGTAATACTCATACCGTCAATGATTTCATCGGCTCTGCCGAAGCCGGTCATACTCTTTATCATTTACAAAACACCTGATTATTAATTTTTGCAGCAGCTGCCCTTAAGCAGCTCGGGAATCTCACCGGAATAAACGCCGTCATTTATTACAAAGCCTAAAAGTTTAAGTACGGTATCAAACTCGCTTTGAGAACAGTTTGCAATATACGCTCCTCTGTTGGCGGCATAATTCAACGCACTTCTTATAAGACCTTCGACAAGAAGATTGTCATTAAGTGAAACAGTAAGTTCGCTTAAAGTGCATTCATAACCGTTTACGTCAATCGTACAACTGCCTATAACGGTTTCACCGTCAAAAGCTTTGATGCAGGTTGTGTTTTCATCTGAATCGGGTTTGAAATAAATCAATTTTCTTCCTCCATACCTGCCGCCTTCATAAGCGAATAGATTTCAGTCTCGGTCAGATTTCTGTACGCTCCCTGCTTCAGCATACCGAGCTTAACAGAACCTACCTTGATGCGTTTAAGTCTTGCGACCTCGATACCGAGCGCTTCAAACATACGTCTTATCTGACGGTTTTTACCCTCGTAAAGCGTAACCTCGACAACAGTTCTGTTGTCGCCGACCTCAATAACCTTTAAGTCGCAAGGCGCTGTAACGTAACCGTCGATATCAATTCCGTTTCTGAATTGTGTAGCCTGCTTTTCGGTGATTTCCGGTCTGATTGTTACACGGTAAGTCTTGGGAACATGTGTTGACGGGTGCATAAGCGCGTTTGCAAATTCACCGTCATTGGTCATAATAAGCAACCCCTCGGATTCACGGTCAAGCCTTCCTACGGGATAAACCCTCGCCTTAATATCACCCACCAGTGAGGCAACGCATTTTCTGCCCTGCTCATCATTCATGGTGGTAATATAACCTCTGGGTTTGTTGAGCATTATATAAACGCTCTTTTTTGCCGCAGCAAGACGCTTTCCGTTAAGAGTAACCTTGTCCTTTGAGGGATTTACCTTATCGCCCAAGACAGCAATTCTGCCGTTGATACGCACCTTGCCCTGAGTAATCAGTTCCTCTGACTTACGGCGGGACGCAACGCCGCATTCAGCCATATACTTCTGGAGCCTTACGGATGAATCCGACATATACATCCTCCTTTACAAATTACGCAAATCGACCACCTGCATATTAGAGAATACGCAGGCGGCGATTAAGTTTTTAAGTAATTATTATTCAGCCGATTCAGCTGATTCAACTGTAATGCTGACCTCGTTTTCACCGGGTACAGCCTTATCCTTCTTGGACTTGGTGATAATGCCGTTAACCTTATCAAACATTTCGGGAACGAGGTTAACAACTCTCTCGGCTGCGTTATCGTAAGCCGTGATGTTCTTGATAGTTACCTCACCGTCGGAAACTACGAGGAAGGCAACGGGTGTGATTGTAACGCCCGCTCCGCCGCCGCCGCCGAATATCTCTGCGTTGGACTTTGACGGAAAATCTGATCCGCCCGCACCGAAGCCGTATGTAACCTTGGATACGGGAATAATGGTAATTCCGCCCTCAAGCTTCATCGGGTCGCCGATGATTGTGCTTACGTTTACAAGATTCTTTACCTTTTCAATCGTAGTTTCAAGAATTCCTGCTGCTGACTGTTCTTTCATTGTGTTGCACCGCCTTTGAAATTTATTGTTTCATTATTATTTTCACTGCTTTTTTTATCCTTCTGGAAAAGCACTTTGAAAACTACCTTAAATAGAAGTCTTACGCCCATTACAATCGAAGCGTTGATTAAGAATATAGGACGTAAGGAAAAATTGAACACGAACTGCGCCGTGCTGATTGAGCCTATGAAATCAGGCTCAACGCTGACATCATATCTTTTAACCTTGAAGTGTGAGCAGATATAGCCCATAACCGGGAAAACCTTCTGACACACGCGGCCGTATTCGATAGCCGTTGCCGCCGCGTCGTGGTTTTTGGAAATTACCGCCCACAGACAAAGCTCGTCAATAATAAAATGCTTCTTTAAGCTTCTGCCGAATTTTCCGAAGGCATCGGCACCGTCGCTTACCAACTGCATTACGCCGTCGAAGCCCTGATTATCGTAGAACTTCTTGAAGGGATTCTCCTTCTTTTTATTGATGTTTTCCTCGGGTTTCTTTTCCTCTTTCTGAGGTTCCTCGGGTTTCGTTTCTTTTTCTTTTAACTCAATGGGTTTCTTTAACGGATAAACGGTAAAGGTTAAAAACAGCCATCTGACCTTGAGTACGAAGCTGTCAATGTACTCGCTCTTAACCTGAACCCTGATGCTCAGCAGGAGGACAAAAAATGCAATTATACCCAGTATTATATACAGGGCAATCATAGCTATTCCTCCTTTCTGACGGTTTTGATATTTATTCTTCGGTTACTGATTCTTCAGTTTGTTCGTTTATTTCTTCCGACGTTTCTTCTGAGTCGGACTCAATTTTCTCAAATGCCGATTCAAGAGTTAACTGACGGTCGGTTTCCTCATCTTTGGGAAGCTCAGGCAAATCCGAAAGCGACGAGAAAGAGAAGCATCTTAAGAAATCGGGCGTTGTGCCGTATATAAGCGGTCTGCCGGGTAATTCAAGTCTTCCCTTTTCCTCAATCAGCTTTTTCTGACACAGCGTCGTAATTACGCCTGAGCAATCAACGCCTCTTACCTGCTCAATAAAAGCTTTGGTAACGGGCTGATTGTACGCGATAACTGCGAGAACCTCGAATGCAGCCTGCGAGAGAGGTGTGTTCTTTTTGACTTCCAGGACGCGTCTTATGTATTCTGCGTACTGTTCGCGTGAGCAGAGCTGATACTTACCCGAAAGATTTAGCAGGCATATTCCGCTTTCTCTCTCGTCAAGCTCAGCTGAAAGGTTACTGAGTACCTGCTGACAAAGGTCGTTGTCTATTTCAAGCGCCTGAGCAAGTCTGTAAAGTTCGACAGGCTCACCTGCCGAAAACAGTATTGCTTCAACCGTTGATTGGAGTTGTTTGGCGTTTGGCATTTTATTACTCCCATTCTTCTGAATCCATTTCGGCAAAATCGTCGCTGATTAATTCTATATCAACGTCGCTGCCCTCACCGACAAGGCTGATTTTACGTGATTTTGCAAGTTCAAGTATTGCAAGAAAGGTTGCTACCATATCCGAGCGGCTTTCGGCGCCCTTGAACAGAGCGGTAAGCTTCTGTTTTTTGCCGACCTTGCCGAGCTTTTTGAAAATCGACTTGAATTTCGAGCTTACGGTAACTATCTTACGCGCTACTATCTCCCTGAACGCTTCAACGGGCGGCGGAAGATTACGAAGTTTTCTGCCGGCTGCCGCAAGATATGCTCTTAAAAGCTCGGATTCGTCGTGCAGCCTTGTGTACGTATAGTCAATCTCAACCTCCGAAGGCTGACGGATAAATCTGTCAAAGCCGTCGGTGTCCTCGGAAAGCTTCTGAGCCATAAGCTTGCAGGTCTGATACTCAATAAGCTCGCCGGTAAGCTCCGTTTTAAGCTCCTCTGCCTCTTCATACACGGGAAGAAGCGATACGGACTTGATGTAGACGAGCCTGGCCGCCATTTCAATAAACTCACTTGCTACGTAGAGGTCTTCCTCCTCCATTGCGCGCACATAAGCTATATACTGGTCGACAAGCTCAACTATGGGTATGTCGTAAATATCAAGTTTATGCTTTGAAATAAGGTGAAGCAGTAAATCGAGAGGGCCCTCGAAGGCTTCAACCTTATACGATAATGCTTCCATTAATATTATCCTTTCGGGAAAGGTAATCCGATTAAAAATTCAAGTGCCGCGAACAGTCCGTCACGCAGAAATGTAAGCGGTTTGTCAAGTACGCCGACAATGATCAGAACGAAAACAACGATAACAATATATCTTTCGTACTGAGCGAATTTGAAATAATACTTATCGGGTATCAGCAGCTGCAGAATTCTCGAACCGTCAAGCGGCGGTATCGGCAGCAGATTGAAAACCGCAAGACCGATATTTATATAAGCCGCAAAATAAAGGAAAGTATATACCGCGCTTAACATAACGTAGGCGAACTGCGACTTAACGGGAACGAGCATAACAATATCTTTAATCAAAATAAAGATAATAGCCATTATGATATTGGCTATCGGACCAGCAATAGCCGTCAGCGCCATGCCAACCTTTGGATTTTTGAAGTTTCTCGGATTGACGGGAACAGGTTTTGCATAACCGAAACCGACAAACAGTATCATAAGCGAGCCGATAATATCGAGATGCGCAAGCGGATTTATTGTCAGACGTCCCGAAAGACGTGCAGTCTGATCGCCTAATTTAGTTGCCACAAGCGCATGTGCATATTCGTGAATGGGTAAAGTGCAGAACACTACAAAAACCATTGCAAAAAGCGAAATTATAATCTCACTTCCGCTTTGACCGCGTAAAATGTTAAATAACATACTTACTCCTGATTAAAAATCTATCTTCACAACTCTTTCGATGTTGTTGAAATCCTTTATAAATTCAATTGCTGAGGCTTTGGGAAACATATTGGCTATATCTCTGCTCTGATCTTCGCCGCATTCCAGAATCAGCTCTCCGTCGGGCTTTATATAATCAGACCACTTATCTTTGATACAGCGGTAGAAATCAAGTCCGTCCTCTCCCCCGTCAAGTGCGGTTTCCGGTTCATAGCCTACCTCACGCTGTAAGGAAGATATTTCCTGCGTTGCAACGTAAGGAGGATTGGACAGTATCAGATCGGGAGCTTCAATTGAGCTGTCAAAGCCGTCAAATAAATCATACCTGACAACTGATGCATTGACTGCATTAAGCTTGTCCCTGTTTTTATTGAGATATTCAAGCGCACCGTCATATTTTTCAAACAGATACACTTTACACTCAGGGCAAAGCCTTGCAACCGATAAGCCTATTGCTCCGCTGCCGGCGCACAAATCGTACACGACTGCGTTTTTGTGCGATTTTATATATTCAACTGCCTGTTCAACGATAATTTCCGTCTCGGGCCTCGGTATAAGCACGCCTTCTCCTACGAAGAACTCAAAGCCCATAAACTCCCATTTGCCGAGTATATACTGAAGCGGTTCACCTTTCAAACGTCTGTTGACAGAGTTTAAGAAATCTGTTTCCTTTTGAGAGTCAACATCAGCATCGTGATTGATTACTCTGCTTAACATATTATGGCCGGCAAAGCGTTCAAATAAGCAGTCGCAATCAAATTCCGCATCCTCAACCGAATTGGCTTTAAGAAGCTCAACGCCTTTTTTATAAAGCTCTCTGACTGTCATTTAATCGTATCGTCATCGGGATTTTCGGTAATAACCGCCTTAAGCGATTCAATACCTACCTCGATAATATCATCAGTGGGTTCTTTGGTCGTAAGGCGCTGCATCCAGAGACCGGGCGCGGAAAGAATCTTAACGAGCACATTATCATGTTTGCCCGCGTACTTTATAAACTCATATCCTATGCCCATAACGAACGGAAGCACAAGAAGCTTTACGCCTATCCAGAGCGGTCTTGATATCTCGCGAAGATTCGGGAAAATAATAACAAGTGCCGATGAAATCAGAATGCTTATAAGTATCATTACGAACATAAAGCTCGTTCCGCAGCGCGGATGAAAACGAAGCTGCTTTCTGACGTTTTCAACCGTCAGTTCAAGTCCGTGCTCGTAGCAGAATATCGTTTTATGCTCGGCGCCGTGATACATAAATACGCGCCTAATGTCCTTCATAAGCGAAACAGCGGCAATATAAGCAACGAATATTATAATACGGATTATGCCTTCAAAAAGCGGATGGAACTGCTGAAGCTGATTGAAGGTAATTTTATCAACCAGAAATGAAGGCAGCCACATAAACAGCACAAATGCTACTCCAAAGCCGAGAACCATAGATATAAGACCTATTGCGTTCATCATCTTTTCACCGAAATGCGCTTCAAGCCATTTGTCGAGCTTTGACATCTGTTCCTCGGGCGGAGTTTCAAGTCCCTGAGTGGACTTTTCCGCCGATTCCATAAGATACTTATATCCCGTATAAAGTGATTCAACGAAGCCTACTATTCCCCTTACAAGAGGCAGGCCGAAGAATTTGTTTTTGTCGCGCCACATTGTCGCGTCCTTGTATTCGGTTTCTATTTCACCGTTGGGCAGTCTTACCGACATGGCAACGCCCTTGGGTCCTCTCATAAGTATTCCTTCTATTAAAGCCTGTCCGCCGACCGAAGTCTTGCGGACGGGACAACTGTTTTCTTTTGACATCTGTTCCTCCGAATTATGCTTTTTGAGCCGTAACGGTTACCGAATGCTCACCGAATACCCAGCAGCTAGAATTGCCCGAATTAACCGTAAAATTAATTGAAACGTTGTTGACGCCCTCGTTCAGCTCAATCTCAGACAAGTCGATATCCGCCTTAATATCCTTTTCAGTTACGCCGGCGAGTATGTCCGCAGGTCCGACAACCCGAACCTTAACGGATTCGCTTGCGGTAAGCTGAGAATTATACGCAGAATTCTGCTTAACTATAGAAATGTTTGCAGCGGGAACCGTGAACGTCTTTGAAGTGCAGTTATTCATAATAACGTTAACCCTGAAGTTTGAATCATGGTCCATTATCATATAATCGGTTATCGATTCAGCAGTGAAGTTGAATGAATTGTTACCCGCATCAATTTCCGAGAAATCAATCGTACCGACTGTAATACTGTCAATCTGGTCAATTTGCTCAACGGGAACTCCGACCTTTACACTTGACGGATAAACTGAATAGCCAATCGGATTTGACACATAGTACGCAGGTGCGTTTCTGAAGCTGACCGATGTCGGAAGCATCATTTCCTTAAGCACGGGTATGGTCATTGTGATTACGCTTTCGCCGACATCAACAGTTGTATTGGTTAGCTGACCTGATGCAGCGCCTGTAAGCTCAATTTCGGGATTGACCGTTGTGGTAGCGTCAAGGGTTTCGGTTATAACATAATTTGCGCTGACGCCTGTTATCTTGTTTATCTCTGTTGACGGTCCGTTTACCTTGACGGTAGTCTTTGAAAGGATCGGATCGCCTAAGAAGCAACCGTCAATTACCATCTTATCCGCAGTGGTCTCAATATTTGCTGTAAGCGCAAATTCAGCCTCTTTATAAAAATCGAAGTAAACCGAAATATAATTCTGAGAAAGAGATTTGATTGTAAAATCCTTTGACGAGTCGTTTGTTGCTTTAAGCGTCAGCGTCTTGCTACCCGCCGAATCAACGTAATTGGTCTGTGCAACAACCTTTATATCTTCGGCAGTAAGTGAAGATACAACAAACTTCTTACCTGAAACGGTAACGTCAACCGTATAGTTGGTGTTGCCGAAAATACGAAGTCCCATCTGTGACGGAATGCTTTCCTCAAGGTCAATCTGTACGGGTATGGAAACAATGGTGTTTTCAATTACAGGGCTCTTTTCGATTGAAACCCAAAGCCACAGTACGAACGCGGCAACGATTGAAAAGCCTAAAAGGAACTTGTTACTCCTGATAAGCGTGGAAAGATTTATATTCAGTTTTTTATTTTCGGTCTTGCTCATTTTACAATTCCTTTTGCTTACTTCCTGGATTTGAAGATGGTTTTGAATAATCCCTTATTCTCTGCACCTTCATCTATGAAATTCTCACTTAAGATTTCACGAAGGTCGCCGTCGGAAATATCCCGGCTGAGATTACCCTTTTCGGCAACCGATATCGCGCCCGTTTCCTCAGAAACAACGACTACAAGCGCATCCGACTGTTCGCTCATACCGAGTGCCGCTCTGTGGCGTGTGCCGAGCGCTCTGCTGATATCGTTGGTCTTGGTCAGCGGCAGTATGCAACCTGCAGCGCAAAGCCTGAAGTCCCTGATGATCGCAGCGCCGTCGTGAAGCGGAGCTTTCGGGAAAAAGATGTTACCTATCATTTCGGGTGAAAGCTCGGCATCTACCGTAGTGCCCGATTCGATAATATCACCGAGAAGCGTTTCCCGCTCAAATACAATCAGAGCGCCGATTTTCTTATCGCTCATTTCCGAGCAGGCCTTACAAACTGAGTTAATCATTGTATTGGCCTTTTCGTTTCTTATGATGGCTTCGTTGCTCGAAATAGAAAAGGGATTGAATTTTGAAACCGAGCTTCGGCCGACGCTCTCAAGAACGTGTCTGATTTCAGGTGAGAAAATAACGACGAGTACCAGAAGCAGGTTTGAGAATATCATCGAAAAGATGTAGGAGCTGACCTCCATATGAAGCAGCTTGACAATACCGAAGAGAATGAGTATTAAAATAAAGCCCTTCGCAAGCTGGATTGCCTTTGTGTCCCTGATAAGCTTGATGCCTGCATAGATAAGAAAGGCAACAAGAATAATATCCAGCACATCCGACAGCCAGTTAAAGCTGAGAAGAGCATTTTTTACCTCGTTGAATACATCTGCAAACGATAAAGCAAACACTGTTTTTCCACCTTTTCAGAATCCAAAAATCATTTTACAAATCCGAAAACCGCATTTACGCAGTTATAACCTTTTACATTGTAACATATATCTTTTCATTTTGCAAACTTAAATATATAATTTAATAATATATTAACATCTTTCATTTTATTGAATATGCACGGTGATATTCTGACAGTGCCGAAACGCTCGGTTCCAAAGGCTTTGTGGGCAGAATACGCACAGTGAAATCCGGCACGAACGGCAATATTTTTATCTGCAAGTTTTTGCGCCGTCTGCTCGCTTGTCAGGCCTCTGATATTGAATGAAAGAACGGGTACTGTTTTTATATCTTCAATCAGCGGGTTGACATAGAGTTCAACGTTGTTTATTCCGGACATCTGACGGTACAGCTCGTTTATAAGCGACATCTCATGTTTGTAAATACTGTCTGTTCCTCTTATTGCAACAAAATTAACTCCTTGCTTAAGAGCACTGATAAGCGGAACGCTGAGCGTTCCTGCTTCAAATCTTTCGGGCAAATCTTCGGGCTGTGTTTTATACGCGGAATAGGTCCCAGTTCCTCCCTCAATAAGAGTATTCAGTTGCCGTGGATTATTTATAACGAGAATTCCGACCGACATCGGCGCATAGAGACCTTTATGCGCGGCGACGCACATATAATCTATAGCGTCACGCTCAATGTCTATATCAATTACACCCGCTGTCTGCGCGGCGTCAAGTACGAACACAATTCCGTAATCATGAGCAAGCCCGGCAAGCTTCTTAATCGGGAAACGGACACCGAAAACGTTTGATGCGCCAGTGCAGATAATTGCAACGGTTTTACTGTTGATTTTTTCTTTGAAATTAGCAATTGTTTTGTCTTCGTCAGAATTATATTCTGCTATAGAATAATCGCATATTCCGCGTAATTTCAGTGTTTCAAGCGGTCTGATGACAGCGTTATGCTCAAGGTTGGAAATTACAAAATGAGAGCCTTTTTCGGCAAGACCTTTAATCACCGTGTTGAGCGCGGATGTGCAGTTATGTGTGAAGATAACCCCCTGCTCGTCCGACAAATTGAAAAGCTTAGCAACTGCAAGCCTTGCCGAGTATATCTCAGCTGAGGTATTTATTGCCATATCGTATCCGCCCCTGCCGGGATTTGCGCCGTATTTTACGAGTGCTTTACTTAACGCATTTATAACCTGCGGCGGCTTTGGATAGGTCGTTGCCGCGTTGTCAAAATACACCATTATCTGTACGCCACATCTTTTATAAGAATATTATTTCGTTCAAGGAAACTTTTTACATCAAACGGCGGGTTGTAAACAGTCAGTACATATCCGCATCCCTCGCCCTTTTTCGGACTCGGGTTTTTAATAATTTTAGACTTTACATTCCGTCTTAAAAGAAGCTCTCTCGCCTTCAAAGCATAGGTTACAGAGCTGAGTTTAATTTCTAAGTTCATATACTTCACCTCATTTTCTTTATGCTTCATAATATGCGTCAACAGAACATAAAGTTAATGACCGCCGAAGCGGTCATCAATCAACTTATTATTATCAGTTTTTTGTCAGCTTCAAGATTTTGCGTACTTAACGAGTTTTCCTCGCAAAGCGAATTTACTGTTGTATTGAAACGTTTGGCAATATCCCATACACGCTCTCCCTTGTCGGCAAAGTACACCGTAACTCCGTGTTTCTTATTATCCTTTTTATCTTCATTTACAGCGATATTGCTAATCAGTTTTTCAGCGTTTTCAGAGAACAGAACTGAAGCAATTTCAATCTCAGCTCTCACCTCAACAGAATTGTCGCCGACAATGTTGAATGAAACGCCAGAAACAGTGCCGTAAAGCTCGGCAAATACGCTTTTTGAGCCTGTGTCAACATCCTTTTCAAACTCGAATTCAACGCTTTTATCAAGCGCTGTAATACCCTCATTCTCATTATCATTCAGCAAATTAACAGATACAGTTCCGTAATATATAATTCTTCCGTTTTCGTATTTGTAATTAATCTCCGAAACAGCAGCAGAAGCGTCGTAAACTGCAGTGATTCTTTGGTTATTGATTTCTATTCTTTCTCTTAAAAGATACGAGTCCGTCTGCGACTGAATATAATCACGCAATTCAACGTTTGCAGCAGTCGGCACAACGTTGTACTCGGTTGAATACAGGTCGTTAACAACAGATATTTCACGGTTGTCATAAATACTGATATCGGCTCTGACGTTTGCCGAAAGTTCAAACAGTCTGAGCTGTGAACTCGAGTCTGTTTTTGCAAAAATATCATAGCCGCTGACCGACAGTCCGACGAAAGCCGTACTTTGCTCATTTGAGCTTGCTTCGATAATCTGACTGAACGGAACAGTACTCGAAACGTGTTCTACGCTGCCATCGTTCTCACTTATATAAACAATAATCACATTCAACTCGCCTTTTATCAGGATTTTATCCGAAATAAGCTTTGTTGAGAGTAGCCTTGCATTTACGCAGCTTGAAGCAATCTGCGAAACAGACGGTTGAGTGGAGCCGGTTTCAACCGTTTCCGTAATGTTGAAATATTTGGACTTGAAATCTGTTAAACTCGACGTGTTAATAAGTGCAGAATCCTTTTCAAGCTCAACGTCTTCACACCCGCTGAAAACGGTTTCCTTTCGTATGATTATTCCTTTGTAATAAATGCTTATACTCGCGTGAATATCAAGTTTTCTCTGGCTGACAACCCTGCAGTTAACGAATTCTGTTTTAGCCTGTGTTACATAGATACATCCCCCGTCATCCTTGACGTCAACTGTTTTTGAAAACGGCAGCCTCTGCTCAAAGCAGTGAAGCATACCCTCCCCGCATAAATAAAGTACAGACAAAACCGCGCTTCCCTCTACGGTCAGTTTACCCGATAAAACGCTTTGTGAGCTTATATTTACTCTCATACGGCTTCTTACAACCCTTACTATATCGGGAAAATAGTCAGGAAGCGTAATTTCGCTTGAAACGGGCTGTTCGCAACTGCCTTCTGTAAGGACTGACTTCTGACATATATACTCGTAATTGCACTTATATTCCACAATTTTTTCCTCCTTGTGAATTAATCTGTAATATATATTCAAGTCTTGTATGTGATATTCATTTTATGGTTGATTTATTCGGAATATATGTTAAAATAGAGTCTGGATAGTTACTGATTTACAAGTAATTGTTTAATAAAAATACTGGAGGAAAAACGTTATGAAAAAATGGATTTGTCCCGTATGCGGCTATGTTCACGAGGGTGATACTCCGCCCGAATTTTGCCCGCAGTGCAAGGTTCCCGGTTCAAGATTCACCGAGGTTAAAGAGGAAGGCCTTTCATGGGCTGCCGAACACGTTGTAGGTATCGGCAAGGAAGCTCCCGAAGATATTATCGAGGGCCTTCGCGCCAACTTCAACGGCGAGTGCTCCGAGGTTGGTATGTACCTTGCAATGGCAAGAGTTGCCCACAGAGAGGGTTATCCCGAAATCGGTCTTTACTGGGAAAAGGCAGCCTACGAAGAGGCTGATCACGCAGCTAAGTTTGCCGAGCTTCTCGGCGAGGTTATTACCGATTCAACAGAAAAGAACCTCGCTATGAGAGTTGAAGCCGAAAACGGCGCTACACTCGGTAAGTTTGAGCTTGCCAAGAAGGCTAAGGAGTTAGGTCTTGACGCTATTCACGATACAGTTCACGAGATGGCAAGAGACGAGGCAAGACACGGCAAGGCATTTGCAGGTCTTCTCAAGAGATATTTCGGTAAATAAGGAGAATTACTATGAAGTATGAATGCCCCTGCGGCTATGTTTACGATCCGGAAATCGGCGATCCCGACAGCGGTATTGCTCCCGGTACGGCTTTTGAAGATATTCCCGACGATTGGGTTTGCCCCATTTGCGGACTTACAAAGGATATGTTCACCGAGATATAAATAATTCAAGGCTCTGGAAACAGAGCCTTTTTTCTTGCTTTTTTAGAATTTTTATGTAATACTGTTTGCGGTGATAATTATGGAGAAATTTACCGACAGAACACAAATGATGTTTTCTCATGACGGTATAGAAAAACTGAAAAACTCACACGTTGCCGTTTTCGGCGTAGGCGGAGTTGGCTCATACGTCTGCGAAGCGCTTGCACGCGCAGGAATCGGAACACTTGATATTATAGACAACGACACGGTTGCAATCAGTAATATAAACCGTCAGCTTATCGCTCTTAACAGCACTCTCGGCAGACCGAAGGCTGACGTAATGAAAGAGCGTATTCTCGATATTAATCCCGAAGCAACTGTCAATACATTCAACTGCTTCTTTTTGCCCGAAAATTCGGCGGAATTTGACTTTTCTAAATACGACTACGTAGTTGATGCCATTGACACGGTAAAGGCTAAAATCGAGCTTGCCGTCTGCTGTGACAGGTCAGGTACAAGGCTGATTTCTTCGATGGGGACGGGCAATAAAATTCACCCCGAACTATTTGAGATAGCTGATATTAATAAAACAAGCGTATGTCCCCTCGCCCGTGTTATGCGTCTTGAATTAAAGAAACGAGGAATAAAGCATCTTAAGGTACTTTATTCTAAGGAAACGCCGTTCACACAGTGTGAAGGCAGAACACCCGCAAGCAATTCATTCACTCCGTCCGCAGCAGGACTGATAATTGCAGGTGAAGTTATAAGAGACCTGCTCGAGTTAAATTAAAATAAAAAAATAGGCATCTTCAAACGAAGATGCCTTAAAATTTTGACTTAAATCAGATTATTGTTAATCATATTCAGCAGTATCTGTGCAACCTGCGCTCTGCTTATATTTTCGAGCGGGGCGAGCGTCGCAGCGTTCTTTCCGGAAATAATTCCGTTTTTAACGCACCACGCCATAGAGCCCTGAGCGTATGCGCTTATCGAATCTGCGTCGTCAAATACGTCAAGCGTAGTCTGTATTTCGCCGTCCTCAATTTCGGTATCTATGCCGAGATAACGCGCAAATCTGCAGATTACGGTACATGCGTCCTGACGTGTAAGCTTATCACCGACACCGAAATTACCGTTATTATATCCGGTCATTATTGAGTTGCTTACAGACCATTTAACAGCATTGCAATAGTAAGAGCCGTTTGCAACGTCAGGGAACGCATTTGCAATATCGGCATAATCGTCGGTGTTAATACCGGCTACACGTGACATTATTACAATGAAGTCCTGACGCTGAACGCTGTCATCGGGTCCGAATTTTCCGTTCTTGTAGCCGCTGATATAACCCTTATGATAAACAGTCTGTACAGCATCGTAGTACCACGAACCGGTCTGGACGTCGGGATAACCCTTATAACAAAGAGCGTTATCCTGAACCATACGCTGAACCATAACAGCCATTTCGGCTCTGTTGGCGGTATTATGCGGCATTAACTTGTTGTCCTTGTTGCCCTTGATAATACCGACGCTTATGCACCATGCCATAGCTTCACGTGCAAATTCACTTACCGTATCAGCGTCTGAAAATTCACTCAGAATTGTTTCCGAGTCTTCATCAAGCGAAACATCTCTGTATATAGACTGTGCGTAGCGATAGATAATAGTGCAGACCTGTTCACGGGTAATCTTATCGCCTACACCGAACTTACCGTTATTATAACCGGTGATAAGTCCCCTGTCATTTGCCCACATTACGTCATAATAGTAATACGAACCGCCCTTAACGTCCGGGAAGGTGCTTTCAGCTTCCTTATATGCAGGAATATTAGCACCCGCAAGACGGGAAAGCACAACTGCAAAATCCTCACGGTTAATCGGATCTATTACTCCGAATTTACCGTTACCGTAGCCAAACATATAGCCCTCGTCATAAACGAACTTAACCGCGTCGAAATACCAGTCGCCCATATTGACATCCGAGAACTGCTGAAGATAACCGTTATCGCTGTCTGGTAACATATTCGGATAATCGTATCTTGCCGGCAGCGGATAAGCGAAGCTCGGCATATTGTTATATACGGGAATCAGGAATACAAAGTTTGAGTTGTCAATTCCCATTTCCTTATATGCTTTTGCAACGTTTTTACCCTCAGCGCTCGGGGCAACAATATTGCTCATATACTGATGGTCATAAAATTTTGTACCGTTGGACACAACGTCAAACTTCTGGAAATATAGCGTTGACTGGCCTTTATTTATAAAGCCTTCGGCTATGTACTGAGCGCCGCCCATAATTGACTTGTACTGAGAGTCCCAGGGTCTGCCGTACGAGCCCGACTGACTTGCCCAGCGAAGTCCGTCGGTAACGCCTGTATAGGCGCCTATATTATAGAAATTGTATATTCCGGGATAAGTCGTACTGTTGCCTCTCGAAGCAACACTGCCGTTAGTTCCGACCTCCTGAATAATTCTCGAAGCCAGATGATACGGCGATACGTTATACGCGGCGGCAGCCTCCATAATCGCCTTTGCATAGGTAATGCTTCTGCCGTCGGTAGTCTGAATAAGCGTATTATTCATAAATGTACTGCGAATAATCGCAATAACGCCCTGCTCGGTGTGAACGCTTTTGTCAAATGCAAGCTGTTCAAACTGGAAAACGTCGGAATCGTTAAGGAAGTTCCTTGGATCAAGATAATAACGAACCACCTGACCGTGAGGCTGGAACCATGACGAACCCTCTACATTTTTATATGAATAGCTGCCGTATGACGTGTAATAACGAGCTTTATACCAGAACTTACCGCCTTCGCCCTGCACACAGTCAGACACAATTACCGCGGTGCCGTTGGGGACGGAAGCAACGGTTTCGTAAGCCGTACCCGCGCCCTTGCGCATAGTCAGCTTGCTTCCTGAGGTTGAAACAATGTAAGACCCGCCTTCTCGCTTAACAAAGTCGCTGAGAAGATAGCCCTCAACCGAGCTTGCACCCGATATCGAGAAATTCACACTGGTCGAGCGGAAAGACAGCGGAGCGCCTGCGATGGCGTTCTTTCCCGCTTTTGTCTGTGCCGTAACGACATCCTTCCAGTCAATTCCCGTGTTATAAAATTTGAACTGCCAGTTCGGATGTTGAGACTTAAGGCGGGAAACATACTGCTTATATAAGTCGGGAACATCACCTGTAACAGAGACACTCGAATTGCCATCAAGAAGAATATATGCGGAATAAACATAGCCGACTAAGTTTTTTCCGTCAATTACGCAGGAAACCCTATACCAGTTTCCGCTTTCGGAAAGAATGGTAACCTTCGTACCGTTCGGAATGCCCTTTGCGGGAAGTCCGTCAACGAGCGGATAACTCGTACCGGGGCCCTGACGCATATTAAGATAACCGTCGCTTCCATTAACCGTACCAGTCGAAGCGGCGGAAAGTGTCAGTGAAAATACAGAAATGAGTATAATTACACACAAAATTATACTCAGCATTTTTCTAATCACGCAACCGACTCCTTTCGTCAAAATCTTACGTGCATAATATCACAAATTTAATATAAAATCAATGGATTATAATGGCAACGATATTACAACCCGTTAAAGTAATTGATAATGCCGTCTGAAATTGCCTTTGCAAGTCTCTGCTGTACATCATCTCTGCAGAGCATTTCCACCTCAACGGAATTGGAAAGATATCCGCACTCCACGAGTACAGAGGGACATTCCTCATTTCTTATCATCCTGTACGAGCCGTATCTGACTCCGCCGTCGGACGGTATCAGTCTTGAGCTCATATCGGGCTTGTCCGCATAAATATCACGCCACGTCGGAATAAGTGCCGAATGTATGCTCTTTGCAAGCGGCTGGGAATTCGCCCTGTAATAATAAAGCTCGGGACCGCACAGCGAAGGCGAAGTTGGATTTGAATTATTATGTATTGAAACGAAGATATCTCCGCCCATGCTCTTGCCCAATGCCTGACGGTCATCCTTTGATATATTGGTGTCGTTTGTTCTTGTTACCAAAACTCTGTAACCTGCGGCTTCAAGATTGGATTTGACGTAGGCGGTAATACGGAAATTTATATCCTTTTCATAAACTCCGTTTGTACCGATTGCACCGCAGTCTTTACCTCCGTGTCCCGCGTCAAGCACAACAACGGGACTCTGGATATTCGGCTTTTCCTTAAACTGAATGACAAGTCTGTTGTCGCTTGCAAAGTACGCCTTATAGCCGTAAAATCTGCCTGAATTACAGAAGTAAACACGAAGCGTGCTTGTCCCCTTTTCACCGATGTTAACCCACTCGGCGCCGTTTACAACCGTACTTGAAGAGAAGTCAAAGCTACCTTGTGCGGCATTGGTATAATGGAAGGTAAAATCAATATAACTTGCACTAAACGAAGAAACGTTAAACTTCTTTCCCGCAAAGCCCGTGTAATAGCTCTGATTCTTCATTTCGCTGTAAAACGGTACCTTCCAGTTCATAGTCAGGATAACATTAGTATAGCCGTTTGAAGTATATGTTTTGTATGTCTGAACGGTATTTGAAGGCAATATATATCCCTCAAAGCTTTCAGTCTTTTTCTTTTCGATTTTAGCACCGGACAAAGTAAGCCAGTAGTGCTTTACCTCACCGCTGTCCTTTTCGGTGTAGTCATATTCTCCCGTTATATAGTCAATTGTTCCCTTAATCTGAGGAGTGTATTTCGGGTCATTGAAATCGTTATCAGTCGACGCGGGAACACTTTCGGCAAAGTCAGCTTTAACGACGTACATCATAGCCTTTCCCTTGCCGTGATCGGTATTCGCAGAGAGTACGTTAACTATATCGCCCGAAGTAACTTCGGGATTAACTATCTGTCCCTGCCCCTGCTCTATAACAATATCATTAAGCTTGTACGCTTTAACTATAATACTGCCGCCTGAAACAGAGTCCTTATACTCTCCGTACTCGGCGAAGAACTGCACCTTACCGAGATTTTTATCGACAGCAGAAGCTGCAGGAAGCTTAAACTTGGCAGAATAGCAGACAAACTCCTCATTTGCTTCTGTATTATATGCGTACAGCGGTATTTTTTCGCCGTCTATAACAGCCCATACCGTTGAATCCTTCCTGCAGTTGGCAGAAAGCTCTATTTCCGAGCTTCCGTCAGCCTTTATGTCTTTGGAAGGCGAATATTCCTTTATCAGCGGTAACTGATAGTTCACTATGTATTCATAGGTAACAAGTCCGTTAGAAATACTCAGCTTATTTTCACCGATATTAAGCTTAACTTCAACCGAAAACTCACCGTTTTCGCCCAAAGCAACAGTTTGTCCGTTAACCGTAAGCTGCAGGGCTTTATCACAAATACCCTTGACGGTTATGCTGTCAGCTCTTACTGTTACGGTCTGATCGTCGGGATATTCAATCTTAAGCGTTTCGGAAGCGCACTGAACCTGTGTAACGGTCTCGTCAACGCTGACAGCCTGTTCTTCGGTAGGTACGTTGATTATTGTGTTTTGTGCATTATATAAATCCCTTATGCCCAGCCAGCTTATAGCGGCAGTAGCGAGCACAAGGAAAATTATAGATAAGATTCTGTTGAGATTCGCCTTCATTTTTACGCTCCGTGAATATGATATTTTATTCTAACATATTTTTGATATTTTGTAACTCTTTTTTACAATTTTCGTCATTATTTTTCGAAAATAAATACGAATAAGAGTATAACGAAAATCCGTCGATACTGTCAATAGTCAAAATATGTCTAATCTGTCTTGATATGATGTCTCTACTGTTCATCCACTCGTCCTTCCCGCTTCCTGCGTAACGGTCTTCACTGCTGTATTTATAAAATGCGAGTCCGACTGCAAGTTTGACTTCACCGTCACGTTTAAGCGAAAGCCAATTATCAAGAGTTCGGATAAACGGCTTGTTTTCGTTTTCAAAGCCGTAATACAACTGAGGAATCATCATATCGCAGTAGCCTTTTTCCGATATCCATAAGCCAACATCGGCATAATATTTTTCATAATTCTTTTCAATATCGCCGCTCGGGCTGACTGAAAACACAAGTTCATCATTATATGAGTGTACGGTATTATATATCTGCTCAATCAGACTGTTTACGTTTTCTCTGCGCCAGTCACCGAGTTTCAAATAACCGCCTTTATTTATATAATCCGTATATTCAGACGAGTCAAATTTTTCGTCATTTGTCGGATAAAAGTAATCGTCGATGTGTATTCCCGAAACATGATAGTTTTCAATTAATTCCCTGACACCGTCGAGTACAAGCTTTTGCGCATCAAAGGATGACGGATTATAAAAAATTCCGTTATCGGTAACTTTTACAATATCTGTCCTACCCTGTTCAATCCAGATTCTCGCAGGATTGTCAGCGGACAGATTACTATAATCTTTATCGTATGATACTCTGTAAGGATTTATCCATGCATCAATCGCTATATTGTACCGATTTGCAGTTTCGCACATTATAGCAAGAGCATCATAGCCAACATACTCACCCTGCCGACCGCTTAGATAAACAGTTGACGGAAATATCTCCGACTTATAGAATGCATCGGAAAACGGTCTGACCTGAACAAAAATACGGTTAATTCCGTTATCGGCGCAATTCCTGACAATTTCCTCCGCTTTATTACGGAATGCCACTTCACTCTTATCACTCTCACTGTTAATTGACAGCTCGTTATAATTAAGCCACACAGCGTAAATTGCAGTCTTTGTTTCTGTGTTTTCTGTTGTTTTTTTCTGATAATTACATGAACATAACGACAGCGTAGTCAAGAATATCAACAATATAATTATAAATCTTTTTCCCATAAATTCACCTGCTTTTTAACACTGTTAAAAACTATACCGAAAAGCCGATTATTATTCTGAAATAACAAAAATTTAGTTAAAAACTATATATTGTGTATTTTTTAACAATATTTTCCGAATATCGCTTGAAAAGTGATTATATTGTGGTATAATATAAATTGCAAATCTATGCAAAAATATTTTTACATAAAAGGAGATTTAAGTTATGCCAAAAGTAGTTTGTCCATGGAACTTAATCACTGACTTCGTAACCGACGCTTTCGAAGGTTACGGAATCCCGAGAGAAGAAGCCGAAATGTGCACCGACGTTCTTCTCGAATCCGACAAGAGAGGTATTGAAAGCCACGGCTGCAACAGATTCAAGCCCGTATATCTCGACAGAATCAAGGCCGGTATTCAGCTTCCCACAACGAACTTTGAAATCATCAAGGAGACCGAGACTACCGCAGTTGTTGACGGTCACAACGGTATGGGCCAGGTTATCGGCACAAAGGCTATGAGAATGGCTATCGAAAAGGCCAAGAAATACGGTATGGGCATGGTTGCTGTACGCAATTCCTGCCACTACGGTATTGCCGGTTACTATACCTCAATGGCAACCGAGAACGGCTGTATCGGTATGACCGGTACAAACGCACGTCCGTCAGTTGCTCCGACACTCGGTACTGAGGGTATGTTCGGTACCAACCCGTTCACACTCGGCGTTCCTTCCGATGAAGCATTTGACTTCAACTTCGACTGCGCTACCTCGATTACCCAGAACGGTAAGATTGAGTATTATGCAAGAATTAACGAGCCCGTTCATCCCGGCACAATCATCAATATCGACGGTACTCCCGTTGAGGGCGACGCAGGCGTTGCGCTCAAAAAAATCCGTAACGGCACAGCCGCACTTACAACAGTCGGCGGTATCGGCGAGGCTCTCGGCGGCTACAAGGGCTACGGCTTTGCAATGTTCGTAGAATTCCTTTCATCCGTTCTTCAGGACGGTGCTTACGGTAAAGACCTCGACGGCAAGGATGAAAACGGTAATATCAGACCCTATCATCTCGGCCACTTCTTTATCGCTATTGATACCAATCACTTCCTCGGCGAAGAGCTCTGCAGAAAGAAGACCGGCGAAATCATCCGCAAGATCCGCGCTTCAAGAAAAGCTCCCGGCGAAGATAGAATCTACATCGCAGGCGAAAAGGAATATGACATCTGGAAGCAGAGAGAGAACAGCGGCGTTCCGATTAACGAGTCCGTTCAGGGCGAAATCAATGCCGTAAGAGACGAATTAGGTCTCAAGTACGTATTCCCGTGGGAAGAGGGCTATACCCCCTACCCCGAGACAAAGAAAATCAAGGCTCATATCGAAAGAGCATAACCGGACCTTTAAGGGCAGAATACGTTTTGCGTTCTGCCCGTTGGTTTTGTTATTATTAGTTAATTTTTTATCAATTGAAAGGTAAAAGGTAAAATTATGGATTACAGAAAAGAATCATTAAGACTTCACGGCGAGTGGAAGGGCAAGATTGAGGTTATCGCAAGAAGCAAGGTTGACAGCAAAGACGCCCTTTCTCTTGCTTACACTCCCGGCGTTGCCGAACCCTGCCTCGCTATTCAGGCTGATTACGAGAAGAGCTGGGATCTTACCCGCCGTTGGAATATGGTTGCCGTTATTACAGACGGTACCGCCGTTCTCGGCTTGGGTGACATCGGTCCCGAAGCAGGTATGCCCGTTATGGAGGGTAAATGCGTACTGTTCAAGGAATTCGGCGGTGTTGATGCTTTTCCGATTTGCATTCGTTCAAAGGACGTTGACGAAATTGTTAAAACAGTTTATCTCATTTCCGGCTCCTTCGGCGGAATCAACCTTGAGGACATCTCCGCCCCTCGCTGCTTTGAAATCGAGAGAAGATTAAAGGAAATCTGCGACATTCCGATTTTCCACGACGACCAGCACGGCACTGCTGTTATCTGCTCAGCGGCATTCATTAACGCCTGCAAGCTTACCGGTAAGTCAATCAGCGAATGCAAAGCAGTTATCAACGGCGCAGGTGCAGCAGGTACTGCAATCGCTAAGCTTCTTATGACCTTAGGTCTTCGCGACGTTATTCTTTGCGACAGAACCGGCGCTATCTACGAGGGCAGAGAGAACCTTAACCCCGCTAAGGAAGAAATCGCTAAAGTTACAAACCGCGGTATGGTAAAGGGCGGACTTGAAGAAGCTATTAAGGGTACGGACGTATTCCTCGGCGTTTCAGCCCCCGGAGTTCTCACTCAGGATATGATAAGAACTATGAATCCCAATCCCGTTGTTATGGCTATGGCTAACCCGACTCCCGAGATTATGCCCGACCTTGCCAAAGAAGCAGGTGCAAAGATTGTCTGCACCGGCAGAAGTGACTTCCCGAATCAGGTTAACAACGTTCTTGCTTTCCCCGGTATCTTCCGTGGCGCACTTGATGTAAGAGCAAGTCAGATTACCGAGAATATGAAGATTGCGGCGGCTTACGCTCTGGCATCGCTCGTTGATGACGACAAGCTTAACGAGGACTACATTCTTCCCTACGCTTTCGATGAAAGAGTTAAGGACACCGTTGCAGCTGCAGTTGCAGAGGCTGCAAGAAAAGACGGCGTAGCAAGAATCTGACGCAAATATTAATTAAGGGCATCGAAAGATGCCCTTAATTTTTAGATAAAAGTAATTGAATTATCATTTCAAATGTAATATACTAATATAAACAAGCCGCATTGGTTTAATGGCAGAACGCGACCTTCCCAAGGTTGAAGCGAGGGTTCGATTCCCTTATGCGGCTCCATTTTTATGCGAGGTGAAGAAATGCCCTTCAAAACCGAGCTTCACGCTCACACCAAGGAAACGAGCAATTGCGGCGAGGTTCCTGCCGCCGAGCTTATTGAAGCATATATAAACGCGGGCTACAGCACCGTTGTAATTACCGACCATCTCAGCACTCACACCTATTTCAGATACGATTATAACAATTTGTCCTAGGACGACAAGATTGACGTATTCGTCAGAGGCTGGAAAGCCGCAAAACAAGCTGCAAAAAGCAGAATAAACGTGCTTTTCGGTATGGAACTTCGTTTTGATATGGACAACGTTGATAACGACTATCTTGTCTTTGGTATTGATGAAAAATTTCTAAGAAACAACGGCGACCTTATCAATATGAATTTAAAGTCCTTTTCAAAGCTTGCGCACGAAAACGGACTGATTATTTTTCAGGCTCATCCGTTCAGGGTTAATATGAGAATCTCCGACCCGAAGTATCTGGACGGTATTGAGGTTTACAACGCCTGCGTTAGGCATAACTCAAACAACGATATTGCGGAAGCGTGGGCTGACAAATACGGACTTCTGAAAAGCTCCGGCTCGGATTATCACAGACCCGAAGACGTCGGCAAGGGCGGAATAATTACAGAAACACCAATAACTGATAATACCGAGCTAATCAAAACACTGCTAAGCAGTGAATACAGTTTAATTAAAGAATAAAAGGATGCTTTACAGCATCCTTTTTTTATATCTTTAAGAGTTTTTGAGCATTCAGGTATTTTATCTTTTTTAATGCCTCATCCGAAAGTCCGAGCGAATCAATATAGTTTAATTCATTCACGGGACTTGACCACGGCATATCGGTACCGAAAAGCACTCTGTCCTCCCCTATTGAGCTGATTATTTTTTTAGCATAATCAGGCGGAACGGTACCGTAAGAAAATGAGGTGTCGATGTAAATTCCCGTACCCGACAGATATTCAAGTGTTTGCTCATACATAAGATAACCGCCGAGATGAGCCGCTATGACAGGCACATCACCGAAGCGCGCGAAAATACGGCTTAATTTTTTGGGTGTACAGTGTACGGGATCGGGATATCCGATATCAACTCCCGAATGAAAAACCGTTATTAACCCCAATTCTGCGATTTTTTCGTAAATCGGAAACATTCTGTCCTCATCAACAAAGAACTGCTGATAATCCGGATGAAGCTTAACGCCTGTAATGCCTGCCCGCTTAAGTCTTTCAAGCTCATTCAAAGCGTCCTCGCTGTCGGGATGAACACTGCCGAAGGGTATAATTCTGTCGTTTCCGACAAACGAAATTGCAAAGTCGTTCACGCTCTTTTGCTGATGGGGATTTGTTGCGATATTGAGTATTACCGCCTTATCAACACCCTGTTCATCCATAACCGAGAGCATACTCTCAGCGGTTGCTTTACCGCACGGCGTTACGCCGCCCGCAACCTTTGCAAGATGCGGCAGCGCCTTCTCGGCTATTCTCTCGGGAAAAATGTGGGTGTGAAAATCAATTACCATTATTTCTTGTTACCGAATTTCTGCTTAAGGCGTAAATCCTTCTGCAGAATTTTCTTTCTTAATCTTATTGATTTAGGTGTAATCTCAACGAGCTCGTCCTCGCCGATAAATTCCATTGACTGTTCAAGGCTTAATACCGAATGCGGAACGAGTCTGAGCGCTTCATCGGAGCCCGAAGCACGGGTATTGGTGAGGTGCTTCTGCTTACAGACGTTGCAGACTATATCTTCGTTCTTGGCACATTCACCGACTATCATACCCTCGTAAACTGGAACACCGGGACCGACGAACAGACGGCCTCTGTCCTGAGTATTGAAAAGCCCGTAAGCCGAGGTTTCACCTGCCTCATGAACAACTATCGAGCCGCGCTCGCGGGTCTGAATATCGCCCTTGAATTCCTCGTAACCCGAGAAAAGATTGTTCATAATACCGTTGCCGTTGGTATCGGTAAGAAATTCAGAACGGTAGCCGATAAGACCCCTTGCAGGAATCTTGAATTCAAGGTGTGTAGCGCCGCCCTGACGTGCTCCCATATTCTCAAGCTCGCCGCGGCGTGAGCCGATTTTCTGCATAACCGTACCTACATATTCCTCTGGAACTTCAATTATAAGCAGCTCAATGGGTTCAAGAAGCTTTCCGTTTTCATATTTAGTAATAACCTCGGGACGTGAAACCTGAAATTCATAACCCTGACGCCTCATATTCTCTATGAGAATTGAAAGGTGAAGCTCGCCCCTGCCCGAAACCTTGAAGCAGTCGGTCGAATCGGTTTCCTCAACTCGCATACTTACGTTGGTCTCAACCTCTTTGAATAGTCTGTCTCTGATATTACGCGATGTAACGTACTTACCCTCCTGACCTGCGAAGGGGCTGTCGTTAACCATAAAGTTCATTGAAATCGTAGGCTCGTCAATTTTTACGAACGGCAGCGGCTCTATATGCTCGGGATCGCATATCGTTTCACCGATATTGATATCGGCAATACCGGTAACGCAGATTATATCACCTGCAGCAGCAGACGGAACCTCAACCCTCTTAAGTCCCTCAAACTGATACAGACGTGAAATCTTAACGTTTTCCTGCGAGCCGTCCTGCTTACAGAGAACAACCTTATCGTTAACTTTAAGCGTGCCGCGCTGAATTCTGCCCACGCCTATTCTGCCGATATAATCGTCATAGTCAAGGCTTGAGAAAAGGCACTGAAGAGGCTCGTCAACGTCGCCCTCGGGAGCTTCGATTTCCTTAAGGATAGTATCAAACAGCGGTCTCATATCCCCGCTTCTGTCGTCGGGATTAAGTGACGAATATCCGTCTCTCGCCGAAGCATAAACTACGGGGAATTCAAGCTGATCGTCGTTAGCTCCGAGCTCAATAAACAGATCAAGAACTTCATCAATAACCTCGGCAGGTCTTGCGCCCGGTCTGTCAATTTTATTTATAACTACAACAGCTTTCTTGTTAAGCGCAAGCGCCTTTTTAAGAACGAAGCGAGTCTGCGGCATACACCCCTCAAATGCGTCAACAAGCAATAAAACGCCGTCAACCATAGTCAGTATTCTCTCAACCTCGCCGCCGAAATCGGCATGACCGGGAGTGTCAACTATATTGATTTTTACGCCGTTATAGTGAATAGACGTGTTCTTGGAAAGGATTGTAATTCCTCTTTCTCTTTCAAGGTCGTTTGAATCCATAACTCTGTCGGCAACGACCTCATTCTGTCTGAAAATGCCCGATTGTTTAAGCAGCTCGTCAACGAGTGTAGTCTTACCGTGGTCGACGTGGGCAATAATAGCAATATTTCTTAAATCTTCTCTTCTCTTCAAAATGTTCACCTTAAATCCTGTAATTTATAATTCATCTGCCATATTCAGCAAAGTCTGCATTCTGTGGTTAACTCCCGAACGCGATAACGGAGGCTTCAACTGTTCGCCTATCTGTTTTAACGACATATCGGGATTATCGAGTCTCAGCTGAGCAATTTCCTTGAGCTGAGAATTTAGTCTTGAAAATCTGCCGAGCTTCTTCAGTTTTTCAATAGCATCGACCTGACGCATTGAAGCTTCAAAAATACGGTCAAAATTGGCGTTTTCGAAGTTCATCTTACGGTTAACATTGTTTCGTATCTCTTTAATTATCTTTATGCCCGTATATTCAAGCACGCTGTCATTAGCGCCCATATATGTAAGCAGGTCAAGTATCTCTTCTGAGTCCTTGAAATAGAGTATATAGCTGTTGTTGCGCTTAATTTCCTTGGCTGACATATCCGCCTCGCCGAAAACCCTTAAGAGGTCGGAGTGAAGAGAATAAGGAACGTTGAATTCTATATGATAGTTCTTTTCGGGATCGTTGATTGTACCGCAGGCAAGAAACGCGCCTCTCAGAAATGCGCTCAGGCAGCACTCGTTGGCAATATTAGCCCAGTTAATGCGTCTTGAACGTTCGTTGCCCGTAAAGCCAAAGGCTTCGAGTATCTTCTGTCTCTGTTTTTCACTGTTGACAACTACCTTGCATTTTCCGCTCGGCGATTTTGTCATTTCAACGTTGTCAAGCGAAAGCCTTTCGGCAACCTGACGGTATTTTTCGGCAACTGCATCATTCTCGGTATTAAGGTACATTTCGCGCTTTGAGAAGGTCTTTGCAAACAGCATTAAGCCGTACATTTCAGCTAAGCTGCAGCACGGCTTGATATCGGTAATATTCAATAATTCGTCCTTAATCTGAGAAGAAAATGACATAAACTTACCTTGTAATATCTCTGTGGAATACCGTTACGTCGGAACCCTTTTCAAGCAGATGCTTGTTCATAAGCTCGGCAAAAACAACCGAACGGTGCTTACCGCCCGTACAACCGACAGCTATTGTCAGCTGGCTCTTACCTTCCTTCATATAAAGCGGAATAAGAAAATCAACTAAATCATAAAGCTTTCTCTCAAGCTGCTGAGCCTGATCGAATTTCATAACAAAGTGCTTGACCTCGTCCTCGAGTCCCGTGTGGTCCTTAAGCTCGGGAACATAGAAGGGATTGGGAAGACAGCGAACGTCAAACACAAGGTCTGCTTCTTTCGGAATACCGTATTTGAAACCGAACGAAATCGAATAAATCTTAAGCGAGCTTGCAACGTTCTTCAGGAAAAGATTAACAATCTTTTCCTTGAACTGCGAGTTCATAACGTCGCTCGTATCGATTATGTAATCGGCGTTCTGCCTTGCGGTTAAAAGAACTTCCCTCTCCTTAGTTATTGCTTCAATAATCGAAGGTGAACTGAACTCGTCAGACAGCGGATGCTTTCTTCTGGTTTCCTGATAACGGCGCATGATAACCTCGTTATCGGCGTCGATAAACAGAACCTTTATATCAACGTTTTGCGATTTGAGGTCGTTTAGTATATTGAACAGCTCGTCGAATTCACCGCCGAGCCGTATATCGGCAACGAGCGCAACTCTGTCGCGGTGTTCGTGAGAATCAAGACAGAGCTGAACAAAGGTCGGAATAAGCTTGGGAGGCATATTGTCAACACAGTAAAAGCCTATGTCCTCCATAGCTTCAACTGCGCGTGATTTACCTGCACCCGACATACCGGTTACAATTACTAACTCCATACGCCTTCCCTCTTTTCTTATCCTAAAAACTTAACTTCAGGTTCGAGCATAACGCCCTTTTCGTCATAAACTACCTTCTGTATATGCTTAATGAGCTTTTCTATATCCGAGCTTGTAGCGCCGCCTTTGTTGATAACAAATCCAGCGTGCTTTTCGCTGACCTGAGCTCCGCCTACCGTATAGCCTTTAAGTGAACACTGCTCAATCAAAGCGCCTGCAAAATAGCCTTCGGGTCGCTTGAAAGTGCTGCCTGCGCTCGGATATTCAAGCGGTTGCTTTGCTTTACGCTTACCGAGGTTTTCATCCATCAAAGCTTTAATATCGCCGTAATCAGCCTTTTTCAGCTTTAACACAAGCTTGGTGATAACATAATCCGAATTTGAATAAGCACTTTGACGGTAGCCTAATTTAATCTCATTGCCTTCAAAGCTGCCTTCTTCGCCGTTGGAGTCAAGATGCTCGCATTTTATAAGCACATCCTTCATCTCGCCGCCGTATGCGCCCGCATTCATATATGCCGCGCCGCCGGCAGTTCCGGGTATGCCGTAAGCAAACTCAAGACCCGACAGTGAATGCTCCAGACAGAACATACACAGAGCCTTCATTGATGCTCCTGCTTCGGCCTCAACAGTCGTTTCGTCAACAAGTCTTATATCGGAAAAGTTATTCGATAGCCTGACAACAACTCCCGATAAACCATTATCGGAAACAAGGATATTGCTCCCGTTTCCGATAATATA
>JAUMVO010000048.1 GCA_030530095.1 Clostridiaceae bacterium | reverse complement strand
GGACATAAAATCGGCTTGTTTGCGAAGCAAACTTTCGGTGAGCGCAGCGAACCGAATCCGACTATCCACCCCACTTAAAAATCCCGTGTTGAAAAACACGGGATTTTTTATGTAATCAGTAATAGTGAACAGTGAAACGGTATTTTTTAGGAGGATTCGAACCGATAGTCCATACCGAGCGGTTTGCCGAAGGCAGAGCGAGGCGGACATAAAATCGGCTTGTTTGCGAAGCAAACTTTCGGTGAGCGCAGCGAACCGAGTCCGACTATCCACCCCACTTAAAAACTCCCGTGTTGAAAAACACGGGATTTTTTAAGTAATAAGTAATTATTCTTCGCTCTTTTTATACAGCTTGGGATATGCGTTTTTGTCGAGCGCCTTGAGGAAAATCGCCGAAACGATTGAAACGACAGCCAGCGCAAATATGAACACCCACGTCCACGTTGAGCCTACCCTGTCATACAACTGTCCTGCGGTAAGGTCGATGCTGCCCGTTACCACTGCCGCGACAACACACATTATACCGTTTATACGGCCTCGGTGGCTGGCAGGTATGCGCGTCGAGATATAGGGCCCTTCCGATACGGTTGAAAAGATCTCGCCCCAGGTAAAGATAAGCATCGCGGCATAATATCCCGGGATGAAGCCGATAAGCAGAAGAAAAACAAGATAGCCGGCAAGAACGAGCATTCTGCCTATGATTATCTTTCCCGTATCGCGTACCTTTTCAAAAAGCTTTGTGATTAAGGGAGTGAATATAACAACCGTTATGCAGTTAAGGCTTGAAACCGTTCCGAAGATTACCGCGCCCGAATCGCCGTGAACGGCAGCCATATCAAGCGGCATGATAAAGCCGTACTGTCCGTAAGCGCCGTAATAGAAGGCGCAGCAGACAAGATAGAGAATGAGCATCGGGTTTTCCCTTAATATACGGAAGACACCAACGCCTTCCTTTTTCTCCTGATATTCCGATTCCTCGCTGGTATCCTCAACGGGTGTAATATCCTTAATCATCACGCCGATTAAAACCGTAGACAGAGCTATGGCGATTCCGCTTATAAGGAAGCTGAGCCACAGATAATCCTTAAACAGAATTCCCGCGATGGTCGGAGAGAGCACAAGTCCGAGATTACCGCCGAGGTACTCAAGCGAATATGCGCGCTCCCTGTCCTTAGTCAGCGTCATATCGGCAAAAAGAGCGTCATACGAAGGGTATTCCATGCTCTGGAATATCGCCGCAACAATGAAAATTATAACAGTTCCGACTCCCAGAGGAATCGCAGCGCACACGAAATAGCACAGAATACTGACGGTATCGCAGATTATTATTATTCTTTTTTTATTGAAGCGGTCTGCGAGCTTGCCCCCGATTATGTCTGCGGGCAGCGTTATAATACTCGAAGCGACAAAGTAATACGAAATCTGCGCCGCCGAAAGGCCTAGCTTCTGACTGAGTATCAACGTCATTACCGGCCATATCATACTGCCGAGATTGGTTACTATTCTGCCGAAGAACAGAACATATATCTCACGCCGCAAACCGCGATACTGATTGAGCAAATTCATTTCCAAATCCTTTATTACGAATAGTTTAGTTGATTATAGCATGAAACAGTGATAATTACAATTATAAAGAAAAGAAAGAACGATGTCACTCTCTTTTTCATTGACACGTTTAATCTTTTATGGTATTATTTATCGGAAATATTGGGGTGTCGTCAAGCGGTAAGACACAGCACTTTGACTGCTGCATTCGTAGGTTCGAATCCTGCCACCCCAGCCAATCAAAGCGGATAGGGTAAATCCCTGTCCGCTTTTTGTTTTATTACATCCCATCAATATATCTGCACGCGGCAAGGGCGGCAACGGCGCCGTCCGCGGTCGCGGTGGTAATCTGACGGATTGCCTTTTTTCTGCAGTCGCCTGCGGTGAAAACGCCGGCGGTCTTTGTCAGGCAGGACTCGTCGGAGTCAACGTAGCCGAACTTGTCGAGCGCGGCGACGTTCTCAAACGCCTTGTTGTCGGGTGCAAGACCTATCGCAACAAATGCTCCGTCGAAGAAAATGTCCTTTTCCTCGTCGGTCTCTGTATTGAGGATTTTCGCGCCCTTCAATTCATCCTCACCGATAAATTCCTTTATAACGGTGTTGAATATGAACTCGGTATTCGGCTTTGACTTAAGCACGTCAACGAGCTTCTTCTCGCCCGTGAAATCGGCAAGATTCTGAACTACCGTAACCTTGCTGCACAGATCGGAGAGCAATATAGCCTCCTGCAACGCGGAGTTTCCGCCGCCGACTACGATAACCTCTTTACCCGCGTAAAACGCGCCGTCGCAGACCGCACAGAAGGAAATGCCGTTGCCCGCAAAGTTTTCCTCGTTGCCCGCGCCGAGCATTCTGTGCCTGGCGCCCGTGGCGATAATTACCGCCTTCGCTTCGTGCTCGCCGCAGTCGGTGACAACAGTCTTGGTCGCGCCGTTGTCGATAATCGCGGTTGCCTCCTCAAGCTCAAATTCAGCGCCCTGCGCCGTAACCTGCTCAAAGAAGCTGTCGGCAAGCGCGTTGCCGTCAACGGCCTCAAAGCCGGGGTAATTCTCAATCTTCGGCGAGAAAGTAATCTGACCGCCGAAGGTCGCCTTCTCGATAAGAAGGACGGTTTTATTCGCTCTTAAAGCATACAAGGCCGCCGTTAAACCGGCAGGCCCTGCGCCTATGATAA
>JAUMVO010000009.1 GCA_030530095.1 Clostridiaceae bacterium | reverse complement strand
TTAACAAGGGGCGCTGAATGCTCGCCGTCAATCACATAGACAAACTCCGATTTGGTTAATAAAAAAAGCGGACGCCGAAGCGTCCGTTTTTCATTAGTCTGATGTGTAAGGAAGAAGAGCGATTGCTCTTGCTCTCTTGATAGCGGTTGTAAGCTCTCTCTGATGGTAAGCGCAGGTGCCGGTTACTCTTCTGGGGAGAATCTTAGCTCTCTCTGAAGTATAGCGGCGAAGCTTAGCTGCATCCTTATAGTCGATCTTGTCAACCTTCTCTACGCAGAATGCGCAAACCTTCTTGCGCTTTCTGTTTACGGGACGTGCGCCCGCAGCCTTTTCCATAGCCATAGTATGTTATCCTCCTGTTAAATCTCGTTAGCCGAATCAGAACGGAAGTCCGTCGTCATCGTCAGCTGCCGAACCGAAACCGAACTCCTCGTCGTCACCCGATGAAATCTGAGAAAAAGCCTCAGTGCTCTCGGACTGATATGACGGTGTGTTCTGTGCAGGCGCCTCAAATCTGTTCTGATTTGCGCCGTCTGAGTTCTTGGAGCCGCAGAACGAAACATTGTCTGCAACTATCTCAACAGCTGTTCTTCTGTTGCCGTTCTTATCTTCGTAAGAACGTGTCTGAATTGAGCCTTGTACGGCAATCATTGAACCCTTGCGGAAATACCTCGTTACGAAATCGGCAGTCTGACGCCAAGCGGTTACGTTGATGAAATCAGCCTGTCTCTCCTCGCCGGGACGGACGAAGCTTCTGTCAACCGCAACACAGAACGTGGTAACTGAAATGCCTGATGAGGTTGTTCTCAATTCAGGGTCGGCAGTAAGTCTGCCCATAATAACTGCACAGTTAATCATTTCGATTTCCTCCGTTATTTCCTTACTACGATTGAGCGAAGAACGCCTTCGGTAATGCCGGCGATACGCTCAAGCTCAGCAGGGAAAGTGGGCTCGCTCTCGAAGTTGAAGAGTACATAGTAGCCGTCAGTCTCATCATTGATGAGATAAGCAAGCTTTCTGGAACCCCATTCGTCAACGCTTTCGAGAGTACCGTTTTTCTCAATCAGGGCCTTGAACTTTTCAACAAGAGCCTGTACGTCCTCTTCGGTCTTGTTAAGCACCGAGAAAACTACGATTGATTCATACTTTACCATTTTGTTGCACCTCCTTATGGACTTTGCCCTCAATGCCTTTCACTGAGGGAAGGAGCTGAAAATCTAAAAACTTTTTCAGCGGTCTATTATTATATCAGCGAAAATCAATTAAGTCAAGAAAAATTTATTTCGCTATATAAAACGAATAATACCATTCGGCAAAGCGTCTGAGCCCCTCCCTGAGAGACGTGGACGGCCTGAAGCCGAAATCCCGTTCAAGCGCCGATGTGTCGGCGTAGGTAACGGGCACGTCACCCGGCTGCATGGGCACCAACTGCTTATGAGCTTCAAAGTCAAAATCAGGCGCGAGCACTCCCGCAGCAACAAGCTCCTGCGAAAGAATGCTGACGAAATCGAGCAGATTCTCTGGGCTGTTGTTACCGATATTATAAATTCTGTACGGCGGGACGGGAAGTCCGTCCTCCCCTGTTTTCTTTTCGGGAGCGCACTGCATCACACGCTTTACGCCCTCAACGATATCGTCAATGTATGTAAAGTCGCGTTTACAGTTGCCGTAATTGAATATCTTAATCGTTTCGCCTTTCACAAGTTTGTCCGTAAAGCCGAAATATGCCATATCCGGTCTGCCGGCGGGACCGTAAACAGTGAAAAAGCGAAGTCCCGTTGACGGAATATCGTAAAGCTTTGAATAGGAATGGGCGAGAAGCTCGTTGCTCTTTTTGGTCGCCGCATAAAGACTGACGGGATTGTCAACCTTATCGTCCGTCGAGTACGGTATCTTTTTATTCGAGCCGTAAACCGACGAAGACGAAGCGTAAACAAGATGCTCAACGGGATGATTGCGGCAGGCTTCAAGTATGTTATAGAAGCCGATAATATTGCTCTTTATGTAAACGTCGGGATTGGTAATCGAGTATCTTACCCCCGCCTGAGCGGCAAGATTGACAACAACGTCAAAGCCATATTCCGAGAAAAGCTTTTCAACAAGTTCCTTATCGGCAATATCACCCTTTACAAACGTCCAGTCCCTGCCAAGTGCGGAAATTTCCTCAAGGCGGTACTGCTTTATTGAAACGTCGTAATAGTCGTTCATATTGTCAATGCCGACTATCCTGATGCCGTCGAAGGAATTGAAAAGCTCCCTTACAAGATTGGAGCCTATAAAACCCGCCGCGCCCGTAACAAGCACGGTTTTGCCGTTAAGAATTACATTCTTTTCTAACATATTCCCTTATACTCCGATTTTACTTTTTCATAGCTTTCAAGATTGCCTATATCATAGCGTCTGCCGGGCATTTCGTATGCGTAAACATCTGTCTTTTCCGACAGCCACGCGGCAAAGCTTCCGGGCGCGTCAACACCGCAGCCCGCTTCGATGCCCGCCTTAATCAGTTTTGCATCCGCCTTCTTATAAAAATAGAACGGAGGACAGCACCAATGGGTTTTGGGTGTCGGAGATTTCTCGGTCATTGAAAGAATCTTATCGTTTCCGTCTATCTCGACTACGCCGCATTTAAGCAGTCTGTCAAATTCAGGCTCATAGTAGCGCATTATGCACGAAGCATTTTTTGACTGAGCGTATTTTATAAAATGCGTAAGGCTGAAATCGAGCAGGTTATCCCCTGCTATGACGAGCATATCGTCGTCGATATTCAGTTTATCGATCGCGAACTGAATATCGCGCACAGCACCCAGACGGGTTTCGTTGGTGCTTGTATTGTCGTCAACTACGGTGATTTTCTCGCTGCGTGTTGCCGCCCATTCTTCAAAATGACGGGCAAATTTGTGATTTGAAATCACAACGTATTCGTCAACGGCACCGAGCGTGTCTATATCGTCAACAAGCCAGTCAAGTATAGTCTTTGAGCCGACCTCAAGCAGAGGCTTCGGAAAATTCTCCGTCAGCGGATAAAGGCGCGTCGCGTAACCCGCCGCTAAAATCAGACATTTCATAAGTTCACCCCGTCGGCACTCTGACAGATATGGCTCGAATACTTACCCGCTAGATTCGGGAACTGTTTAAGATACTCGCGTTCAACCGTTTCGATTATGCTCTCTTCAAACGAAGGATCAATCAGCGCCATACAGCAGCCCTTGAAGCCTGCGCCGGAAAATCTTCCGCCGTAAATGCCGTCGGTATGACACATAATATCATAGAGCGCCTTCAATTCGGGAGAACCCGTTTCATAATTGACTATCGACGAATTGCCGCTTTCAAAAATGAGCTTTCCGAAGGCGTCAAGGTCGCCGCTTCTCCAAGCCTCGATGCCCTTTTCGACACGGCTGTTTTCCGTAAACCAATGCTCGGCGCGCTTCGCCCAGTTTTCGGGAAGCTTCGATTTATACTGCTCATATACTTCAAACGGAATATCTCTTAAAACAGTTTCGTTGAACTTGCCGTACTCCATACCCGAAAACGCTTTGAGAGCGTAAGCCGCAGACTTGCATTCGTCAACGCGCATATTAAACTTACTGCCCGCGAGCGTACGCTCAATTCCGCTGAAGAAAATTGCGATTTTATAGGGCTTTACTGACGGATTTTCGGGTATCAGCTCAAAGCTGTCATCCTTTGTGTCAAGATAAAGAAGGTTATTCTTTTTGCAATAGACCTCGCAGCTCTGGTCAAGCTTGCCGCAGGAAACGCCGACATATTTGTTCTCCGCTTTAAGAGCCGTCATAATAAGTTCATACGGCTCAAGAGTGATATTGTTAACCTTGCAAAGTGCGTTGAGAAAGGCAAGTGTAACCGCGGCAGAGGACGAAAGTCCGCCGATGGGCAGGCTGCCCTCAATCACACCGCAAAGTCCGACTGTAAGCGGGTGCTTTTCAGAGAGTATAAGCGTTGCGCCTCTTAGGTAATCGGCCCAGTCGTTTTCCTTAACCTCCGGCACGCCGTTAACGTGCCACTGAGCCCGTTTCTCAAACTGAAGCGAGCGCATTTCAATAACTCCGTTATGCTTCGGTCCGTAGGCAATATTGATTCCCTTGTCTATGGCGAAGCCGGTAACCTTACCGAGATTGTGGTCGACGTGAGCACCGAGCGGACAAATTCTGTACGGGCAGAAGGAAACGCCCTCGTTGTCCTTATGATATGTTTCAAAAAACACCTTTTCACAGTTCATAATCTGACTACCTTTCCAAAAAGCATATACACATTTAATTTATCATATTTCCGCGCCATAGTCAACACGCGCAAGTTTAATAACGCCCTTAAAAAAGTGTTGATTTTATATAGCGATTATATTATAATGTTGGTGTCTTTCCCAGAGTAATCCACTTTGTTAATCGGATTATTGTTACAGTAAGCGTAAAGATTAGCTCCGTGAAGTGTTCCGGTTGTCGAAAGCAAAATGGATGTGTCGTCAGCATTTATAAATCTGCCCCAAGCAGGATTGTAATACCTCGCCTGAAGATAGTAGAGTCCGGTGGTATAGTCATAATTGTATCCTCTATATGATACCGGGCAAAGAGCGGTTACGATTGCCTGAAGCAATTTTCTGTAAGCTTGAAGTTCTTGATACTGCGAAAAAAAGTTTGCAGACGGGAAAGTTAAATTAGTGTTATACTGTTCATCGTTAATGTTATACGTTACCTCTCCCCAAGGGCTGTATGTGAACTCTGCAATGGTTTCTCCGCTGTCAGCAAGTATCAATGCCGTAACATCGCCCAAAAGGTTGCGAACAAGCAAAAATTCCTGACCGTTCATCATTATTGCGCACGGAGTTTGCTCACCGTCGGCATAAATGAACTTTGAGTCGATTTTTAAATTTTGGGTAACATCATTTCCGTTAATTGTAATAGTCAACGGATAATTAAGGCTTTGATATGCAATTTTGCCGTCTGACCATACATAATCAACTGCATACTCTAATTCATTTGAAGATGTATATTTTCGTTTCTGTGTACGCAAGCCATTTATATCATATTCATATTCAGTATAGCTTCCGTCGGAGCTTCTGAATTTTTTCAACTGTTTACCGAGCCAAGTCAAAGTGTTACCATTATAGTTTGTCGGGTTGCCGACAGAGTCGTAGTTAATTACATTACCATCAAATTTTGTTAACCTACCATTACTATATTCCTGTACAACATCCTCAGGCGAAGCAAACAAAAAAGTAGTAGCTGCTGTACTGTCTGTATAATTGTAGATTTTCGTTTTAGTTCTATTACAACCAGTATCATATAAATACACATATTAGATAATGGATTATTATGACTAAATGCTGAATTAGTCTCTTTTCGGAGTTAAGTATGAGAATTCTCGTCGGTTCCAAAAATGCATGGAATGATATGAATGCCGTGGGCAACACCCTTTCCAACTGGTTTTACGCTCAGGAGGATATGGAGTTTTCCTCGCTCTATTCACGTTCGCAGCTGCCCGCTAACAGGGTTTGCAGCGACTATTTTCGCATAACCGAAACACAGATGCTTAAAAATATCTTCACTCCCGAAAAGGTCGGCAGTCATTTTACTCTCGGCTCAGACGAAATGAATTTTGAAGCAGGCTCGTCCGGAAGCACGGAGCGCAGGCTTATAGATTTTGTCAAGGAGCATTCGTTAAAACCCGTTTACGCTCTCTCGGATAAACTCTGGGCAGACGGCAGGTGGGCAAACGAAAGACTTAAGAATTATATAAAGGAATTCAATCCCGATATTTTCTTTTCCTTTGCAACCGAGCCCGTTGTGCTTCGCAAACGGATGGAGCTTGTAAAGGAGCTCTGCAATTCAAAATGCGTGCTTTTTGTCGCGGATGATGTTTACTCCGTCTTTCTTAAGGACGGCAAAAAAAGAGTTATCGGCGATTTTGAGTGGTGCATGAATAACGCCGATTATATCTACGCGGCAAGTGAGGAAATGTGTAAGGAGTACGGTGAAAGCTTCAAACGTGAGTTTCATTTTCTCTGCAAGGGTTGCGAGGTTTCACCCGTCGGCAGAGATAAGCCCGCTTCGCCGATAAGGCTTGTTTACGCGGGAAATCTCTTTTACGGCAGGGATGAAATACTTGCGCTTACCGCGCAAGCCGTTGAAGCAATCAACAGGCAAAGCGAAACGAAGCTTTTCCTTGAAATATACACCGCCTCCCCCGTTGCCGATACAATGCAATCACGCCTCAACATTGAGGGCGCGTCGAAGGTTATGGGCGCAAAGCCTTATTCGCAGATAGTTGAGATTATGCGTCAGGCGCATATAGTACTTCAGGTTGAATCCTTCGATAAGGCGGAAATCGAAAAGGTCCGTCTTTCGTTTTCAACAAAAATATCCGACTGTCTTCAGTCGGGAAGCGCGGTTGTCGCAATCGGCCCCGACGGAATTTCGTCGATAGAGTATCTCAAAAAGGTCGGCGGCGCAACGGTTATTACCGACACCGACAGTATTGCGGACGTTCTTTCGGATTTCGTTGCAAATCCCTCACTGCTTTCGGAATACGCCGAAAAGACAAATAAGTTTGCGCTTGAGAATATTGAAATTAAAACAGTAAGAAAAAAAATCAGTGACGATTTCAAGTCGCTTTTAAGGAAATAAACAATGATTTACACCGTCTTTATGGCGTTCGCTTCCGTCTACGGTATTATATTCAGCCGTCAGATTGCGGAGGACAAGCGTTCGAGAACTGCATACTGCTTTATCACGGGTCTGATGTTATTCTTAATAGCAGGCCTGCGAAGCATTGCCGTCGGAGGCGACAGCGGTCAGTATGCGCGGCTTTATGCGTTGGTTTCCCGACTCGAGTTATCGGATATATTGGAAAGGTTTAATACGGAACCCTTATTCTATGTTTTCGCAAAATTCCTGTCCATATTCTCGACCAGTTACACTTTCCTTTTCTGTGTAATCGGAGCGATATTCGCCTTCTCAATTTCATACTTCATTTACAGATTTTCCGAAGCGCCTTATATAAGTCTTGTAATGCTTATACCCATGCAGTTTTTTCCCTTTACTCTTTCGGGCTGCCGTCAGGCGCTTACTCTGTCAATTGTTCTGCTTGCGATATCCCTTGTTCTTAAAAAGTCTTACATCAAATTTGCCATAGTTCTTCTGGTTGCATATTTCATTCACAATTCCACTATTTTCGTTCTGCCGTTCATACTGTTGGTGCATTTGAGAAACAAGATAGTATCGAGAATTCTTTTCGTTGCAGGTATGATTTTTACCTATATTTTCCGTGTCCCTATTCTTAGTTTCATCACAAACTACATTTATACCGACTATGAAATCTACGAGGAAACGCGAGGCTCGTTCACTACGCTTCTCATGTATCTCGGAATCCTTATACTTTGCGCGTTCTTCATCAACAATCCGAGGCTTTTCAGAACGACGGACAGCGAGCTTATTCATCGCAGTCTGGACCGTCTTTTGCCGACGGATGACGCTTTTGTTCAGGAAAGGACTATGTATCAGCTTTTCGAAGTACTGCTGGGCTTTGGAGTTATAATTCAGCTGCTTGTTCCGCTTCAGCCGAACATTTACCGCGTCGCCATGTATTATCAGATAGTAAGCATACTTATAGTGCCGAAAATTGTTTATTCAATACCGAACCGCCTTATCAGAGGTTTATCTATTTCCGGCTTTTTTGCGATAATGATACTGCTGTATTTTCGCTTCACGTTCTACGCTGCGGGTGCGAACCCGTACGAATTCTTCTGGCAATAAGAGGTAAATAATGAAACTCCTGCTGACGACAAACGGAAGACTTGTAAAAAATGACCGCGGTGAATATTTCACCTCGGTCGTTTACGGTTATACTTTTTTTGAAAGATATCTTGAGGTCTTTGACGAGATTAAGCTTGTCGCGCATTGCGAAGAGCTGTCCGAAATACCCGACGGCTACCTGAGGGTTGACGGTGAGAAGCTTTCGGTAATTGAAGTCCCCTTCCCTCACGGCAAGGTTGAATACGTTAAAAAATTTCTCTCTATAAAGAAAACGCTTAAAGAAAAAATCAAAAACGCCGACTTTGACGTTGCGGTTTTGAGAATACCCGACCAGCTTTCGTTTCAGGTTTTCAACGTAATTAAGAATATGGGAAAGCCCATAGGCGCGGAAATCGTTTCAAGCTCGTGGGATATTATGGCGCCCGACGTTTCGTCAAATCCGCTTCGCCCGTTTATAAGGCTGATATGGGATTTTAACGAGAAGAGAATCTGCCGTAAAGCAGACGGCACGGCGTACGTTACAAAGAGCTTTTTGCAGCAGAGATATACCCCGAATACAAGCGAAGGTCATTTCACGACAAATTATTCCTCGGCAAACGTAAAAAAAGCGGTAAGCGAAGCAAAGACGTATTCGGACGGCGTAAAAACCCTACTTCACGTTTCCGCCGACATAGGCGGGCTTATCAAGGGACATCTTGAGCTTGTCGAAGCTATGGGAAAACTCAAAAATGACGGAATTGAAACAAAGGCGGTTATAGTCGGCAACGGCGAGCTTGCGCCGCAGGTCAAAAAGGCAATTTCGGATTATTCGCTTGAGGATGCCGTTACGCTTACGGGCAGACTTAATAAAGAGCAATTAAGCGAGGTATATAAAAATGCCGACGTTTTCGTTTTTCCGTCATACAGAGAAGGCCTGCCCCGTGTGGTAATCGAGGCTATGACCTATGCGCTTCCGGTTATTGCTACGGACATTCCCGGCATAAGAGAACTGATTAATCCGGACTGTCTTGCTCCGGTAAAGGACTCTCAGACGCTGTACGAAAAGCTGAAGGTCATGCTTTGCGACACCTCGCTTCTTGAAGCAAGGTCGAAAGAAAACCTTGAAAACTCCGCAAATTATACAAGCGACGTTTTGCAGCAAAGGCGCAACGAATTTTTCGGAAAGCTTATATCACTTATAAAATGAAGGTGTACTGATTGAATCTCAAAAAGCGCGCTGCGCTCAACATCTCAATCACAATTCTATATCAGGCGGTTTCCCTGCTGATCGGTCTTATCATTCCGAAATACTATACCGAGACATTCGGCTCGGTTTATAACGGTCTTAATCAGACGGTTACGCAGATTATGACATTTCTTAATGTTTTGTTCTACGGTATTTCCGCCGCTTCGATTCAGGCGATGTTCAAGCCGATAAGCGAAGGCGATAACAAAAAAGTCAGCGCCATTTTCAACTACACAAAACGGCAGTACCGTAAAATGGGCCTGATTTTCATTGTCTTTCTCCTGCCCGTTACGGTAATCGTTCCGTTTATAATCAAGGACGATTTACCGATATATATAATCGTTGCGTTCATTATACTTCGCGGTGTAGCGGCGGCGGTTGAGCATATTTTTACGACTAAGTTCAACGTGCTTTTCTACGCTCAGAACTATAACTTCGTACTCTATATCGTCAATATAGGAATGCTGCTGTTCAATACGGCTCTGCATCTGGTTGCGATTTTCGACCTGAAAAATATAATTGCCTATCAGTGCGTTGCTCTTATCGGCGCGCTTTTGCGTATGGTTGTGCTGTCGCTGCTGATGAAGAAGTTTTTCCCTCAGGTTACAAGAAACGAGGACTGCTCGCAAATCGATATCAAGCAGCGTAAGGACGTTATAGTCAGCGAGGTTGCCGGTCTTGTAATCGACTCGACGGATATGCTCCTGCTCTCGTCGTTCTGCGGACTGGTTTACACGAGCATTTACTCGGTTTACAATTTCGTTGTCGTCGGACTCGGAAGCGTTATTTCCAGCGTGCGCGAGGGTGTATTCTCGGGCATGGGACGGACGTTTTATTCAAACTTTGAGCGTTTCAAAACTACGTTTGACAAGTTTGAAACGATTTACTTCGGGCTTGTATTCTATCTGTATTCAATAGCCATACTTGTTTACAAGCCGTTTATCGAGGTTTACACGGCAAAGATGGACGCGGACTACAAATCGGCGATTTATCCGCTGATTTTTATACTGATGAAGCTGGTTGTAAATCTCAGAATACCGTCTATTATCACCACCAATATCGCGGGCCATTTCAAGCAGGTCAAGATGTACGCCGTAACCGAAGCGATTATCAACCTCGCAATTTCGCTCGCTCTCGTGTGGAAGCTTAATATAATAGGCGTTGCGATAGGCACGCTTGTCGGTGCCGCATACCGCACCCCCCTGCTCGTCAATTATGCGAACAAAAATATACTAAAGATAAGAAACACAAATATTATTAAAAAGGTCGCGGTATTCGCGATACCCTTTACGGTCTGCACGGTTGTAAGCTTCATACTGGAGCTTCACGCCGACAGTTTTCTGAAATGGTTTGAGATTTCAGTCGTTGCAGCCGTATGCGTAAGCGCCGCATTCATGCTCATATTCCTTATATTCTACCGAAAACTCGTTGACGCGGCGTTTGCAAACTTCAAAAAGCTGCTTAAAAGAAAAGCGAAATGATAACAAAATATTAAAACGGACGGGTACAACCCGTCCGTTTTTGTTTTATTTCTTTTCGTGCATTTTGGCGACCTCGTAAACGAGCTTTTTGCTCTTGTGCTTCATCGCCGTACAGAAGAGAGTCATAAACCTTGATTTTTTGACGTTTTTGTAATTCTTAAACAGCCTGACGAGCTTTTCATCGCTGACAAGACGTTCAAGATTTTCCTCTCTCTGCTCGGGATATTTTGTTACAAGGGCGTAGCTTGAATAATTAGCAATTGCCTCGCAGGTACGGTTGTCAAGAAGAGTTCTCTGATTTTCGTCGAGCAATCCCCATCTTGAGAAATAGTCCGAGGCGAAATCGTTAATCTGCCAATAGATTTCAAGCATCTCGTCAAACGAGCGTCCCTTGAACGTACCCGGCTCGATTATGTAGCAGTAAAGAGCTTCCTCAAGAGTAACTACCTTCGTAAGCTTATCGAAAAGCAGCATTGAATACGCCATATCCTGCGCACGGCGCAGTGCGGGAAACCACAGCTCATTGTCAACGATAAACGAGCGCTTATAAAGTCTGTTCCACGCTGACATTACGATAAAGCCATTGTAGTAGTTATCGACAAAAAGCTTCGTTATTTCCCCGTGCGAGGTGTAAAGGCCGTCGGCAAGGTGAACGTTGCCGTAGGGTTTCATTTCGCCGTTTTCCTCGGTAAAAAGGTCGTAGCCGAAGATGCAGACGTCGGCGTCGGCTTTTGTGATTGCATCGTATGCCTTTTCGAGCAAATCCTCCTTGAGCCAGTCGTCTGAGTCGCAGTGGTAGATGTATTCGCCGCTCGCCTCTCTGACTCCCCTGTCACGGGTGGGACCGAGTCCTTCGTTTTCCTTATGGATAACCTTTACATTGTCATATTTCTCACCGTAACGGTCGCAGATTGCGGGGCTGCCGTCGGTCGAGCCGTCATCGACCATGATTATTTCAATATCCTTAAAGGTCTGATTCAAGATGCTTTCCATACATCTGTCAAGTGATTTTTCGACATTGTAAACGGGTACCAGAACACTTATCTTTACGCTCATTTTTTCTCCCTGTTTTCCTTAATAATCATTTCCCACGGTGTAGGCGACGCCTTTTCGGGAAGCTTGATCAAATCGCCTAATCTGTAATCGATTTCCTCGGGCTTGAACCATCCGAGTCCGCCGCCGTGGAAGAAGGTCAGCTCACCGAAATAAATCTTTCCCTCAATCTCGTAGAAGTCAACTCTTACGTGCGGGAAGCCCTCGGAAAGAATCTCGGCGTATTTAATCATCGTTTCAAGGTTTTCGGGCCTCGGGAACACCTTTCCGCTCGGTTCGTACAGCCAGCGGAAATCCTGCTTGTTCCAGTCCATATCGTAGAAATCGCTCTTTACGTGATGCCTTCTGTCCGAGCAGAAGAAGCAAAGCTCGGGTTTTCCCGAGAAGCAGAAGAACTTGTAGTCAAGCAGCTCGCCGACTTTTTTGTCCTCCATATATTCCTCGCATACGATAACGCGATCGCCGTGATACTGCCACTCGCCGCTCATGAATTCATAATCGGTCTTCATCCATTTGTTAAGGTCGCTGACAGCCTTCTGTCTGTCAAAACTTGACTTATCCTTACAGATGATTATATGCCCCGAATCGTGAGACGGCTTGAGTACAAAGCGGTCCGGAAGTGCGTCGAAGTCTATTTCGTCGGCGCTTTTGTAAACGCCGAGCTGAGGAATAAGAATATCGCCGAGTCCCTTCTGTTTAACGTAGTCACGCACAAAATGCTTGCTTGCGCAGATTCTCGCCCTCTCGTCATACCAGTAAAGCTTCATCCACTGAAGCTTTTCGTTATAGGTCTTGGGATTTTCAAGGTCGGGCATTTTTCCGAATGCCTTAAAATACATTTCCTTAACTATTTCCTCGGGATGTCCGCTTAATGCGAGCTTTCTGTTGTGCTTGTATAGCCTTTCATTCATTATTTCAACGTACTGTGAATGAAGCTTTGATTTGATGCTCATAAAATTCCTCCGATATTATAAATCCGAAAGCAGCTTTTCATAGTCGCCGAGAGGATTTGACGACTGAAGAGCGGCGCTTTTTTCGGTTGCGTTCTTTTTATAGTAAGTGTAATCCGTACTGTCAAACAGCTTTACGAGCGCATTATAAAGCGCTTCGTCGCTGTTTTCGCAGATTATGCCGAGTTTTCCGTTTTCAAGTATTTCGTCCATGCCTGCGCAGTCGGTTGTAAGAGCGGGAATGCCGAGCGATATACTCTCGGCAATGGCGGTATTGTACGCCTCCTGAAAGGACGAGCAGATATACCAGTCAGCCTGAGAGATAATGCAGTAGGGATTCTCGTAAAAGCCGACGAGCTTTACAGATTTAATACCGTTATCTGCAATTTGCTTTTCAAGCTGCGCTTTGTCTTCGCCGCCGCCGACGATAATCAGCTCAAAATTATATTTTTCTTCAAGCCTTCCTACGCAATTAATAAGCCGTTTGTAGCCCTTTACGTCGGTAAGTCTGCCGACGGTAACGAGCTTAAGTCCGTCTGTTTCAAAGCGCACCGGCGGCTCCTCAAGCGAGCTTTTCATAACCTGACGGTAATCGATAATATTGTGAACGACCGTCAGATTGTCAGCCTCGCCGAGTCTTTTCTTAAAGCCGTCGAGAGCGAGTTCGGAAACGAAGCAGACCTTATCGAATTTCTTATATTCCTCAAGGCACTCTTCGTTGCTCTTATAGAGCGATTCAACGGAAAATTTCTTTGAAAAATCGCCGTGAACAAAGGCGAGGGTTTTTGCATTCGTGCCGCATTTCTTTGCTATAACTCTCGTCGGAAAGCCGTGGATATAAGCAGCCTCGATGTCGTATTCGCCCTTTAAGAAAAGCGAATTGAAAACAGAATAAGGCAGCTTGCAGACAAGCTTTTCAAAAAGCTTTTTAAGAAACGGGTTGTTCGTTTTAACAATCTTTTTGTAGTTAACGTAAGCGGGCAGACTTTTTTCAAACACGCCGCCCGTTACGCTGACTACGGTTACATCGTATTTGTCCTGCGGCAGATTGCCGACCAGATTGACAAGCACCTTTTCGGCGCCGCCGCCTTCAAGGGTGTTTATCAGAAATCTTATTCTCTTTTTCATAAACACCCTCCTTTGGTGGTTTAATTAAACAAATTAATAGTTCTCTGCGTTAATCTCAAAGTAAGCCTGAGGATGAGCGCATACGGGGCAGATTTCGGGTGCCTTCGTACCGACTACGATATGACCGCAGTTACGGCATTCCCAAACCTTGACCTCGCTCTTTTCGAATACTTTTGCAGTTTCAACGTTCTTAAGCAGAGCTCTGTAACGCTCCTCGTGATGCTTCTCAATAGCGGCAACTGCACGGAATTTCTCGGCAAGCTCCGGGAAGCCCTCTGCTTCGGCGGTCTTTGCAAAGCCCTCGTACATATCGGTCCACTCGAAGTTTTCGCCGTCTGCGGCAGCGCCTAAGTTCTCGGTTGTCGAGCCTATGCCCTCAAGCTCCTTGAACCACATTTTTGCGTGTTCCTTCTCGTTGTCGGCGGTCTTTAAGAAGAGTGCGGCTATCTGCTCATAGCCTTCCTTCTTAGCCTTTGATGCGAAATAGGTGTACTTGTTTCTTGCCTGGCTCTCACCGGCAAAAGCTTCCTGAAGATTCTTTTCGGTCTGTGTTCCTGAATACTTTGACATAATTATCTCTCCTTTATTAAAACTCGTTCCAGACGGTCAGCTTGACTATCTTGGCGTAGCTCTGAATAATCTTGCAGACCTTTACGGAAACATTTGTATCCTCATAATCGGGAGGAAGTACCGTCTCCTCCTTATTGTCAAACATTGATACGGCTAAATCCATAGCCTGCTTTACGTCCTCGCCCTTTATGCCGCCTACGACTACCGTACCCTTGTCGAGCACCTCGGGGCGCTCGGTAGATGTTCTTATGAGCACTGCGGGGAAGCCGAGCATTGCGCTCTCCTCGGAAAGAGTTCCCGAATCGGAAAGCACGCAGTAGGCGTTCTGCTGAAGCTTGTTGTAGTCAAAGAAGCCGAAGGGCTTTAATGACTGTACGAGCGGATGAAACTTGAAGCCTCTCTTTTCAATTCTGTCCCTGCTTCTGGGATGAGTTGAATAAATAACGGGCATCTGATATTCCTCGGCAATATTGTTTATTGCCGTCATAAGAGACATGAAATGCTCCTCGTTGTCGATATTCTCCTCACGGTGAGAAGAAAGCAGAATATACTTTCTCTTTTCAAGTCCGAGTCTTTCAAGCACGTCGCTCTTGTCGAGCTTGTCCGAGTACATTTTGAATACCTCGGGCATAGGCGAGCCCGTGACGAACATAGTCTTGCCGTCAACGCCCTCGTTCAGAAGATAGCGGCGGCTGTGCTCGGTATAGGGCATATTGATATCGGAAATGTGGTCGACTATCGTACGGTTTATCATTTCCGGCACGTTCCAGTCCCAGCAGCGGTTGCCCGCTTCCATATGGAAAATCGGGATTTTAAGACGCTTTGCCGAAATTGCCGACAATGCCGAGTTCGTGTCGCCGAGTATGAGTATGGCGTCGGGCTTTTCCTCAAGCATAAGGTCGTAGGACTTTGAAATAATGTTACCCATCGTTTCGCCTAAGTTCTTGCCTACCGCATTGAGATAGAAGTCGGGCGCGCGAAGTTCAAGGTCCTCAAAAAAGACCTCGTTGAGCGTGTAGTCGTAGTTCTGACCGGTATGTACGAGCTTGTGGTCGAAATACCTGTCGGCGCACTTGATGGTCGGCGCAAGACGGATAATCTCCGGTCTTGTTCCGAGTATTGTCATTACCTTTAACTTTGACATATCAATTCCTCACTTTATCTGAAGTAATGCGGATATAATTCCTTATGGGAATCAATCCACTCACCTAATTCCTTTATCATTTCGTCGTAAGACGGAACGTTGAAGCCGAAATCCCGTGTACTGATGAGCGTTTTGTCGGAAACGCTTTCGGGATTTTCGTTAACTTCCACTTCGCCGTTTCGCAGATATCTGCTGAAAAGCCTGAGCAAATCGCACTTGCTTATCGAGGCGTTGTTGACAAGATTGTAAACGCCCTCGCAGTCACTGTTGACCGCGTATTCCATAGCCTTTGCAAGCGTCAAGGTTGAAACGCCCGTCCAGATAACATTTGAAAAGCCGGTAACGCTGCCCGTCTGCGACATAAACCAGTTGACGAGGCTCGGTCCGTTTTCGCATGTATCGGGCCCGACTATCGAGGTGCGGAAGGTGACGTGATTCTTACCGTCGATTTCACCGAGCGCCTTGGTTTTGCCATAGTTGTCGGACGCATCCTTTTCGGCATATTCGTCGTATGGCGAATTTTCGCCCGTAAATACGCAATCGGTGCTGATATGAACAACCTTCGTGTTCATACATTTAAGCGCATCGCAGATAAGATGCGGAAGACACGCGTTGAGATACAGCGCCGCTGAATAGTTTTCGTCGCAGGCTTTATTGAGAAGTCCGATACAGTTTAGCACTGCGTCGTAATTGCCGATACGCAATATATGCTTAAAGCCTTCGGAATCAAAAACATTTCCGACAATGCATTTTGTATTCGGGATTTCATAGGTATCAAAGCCCGTTACGTCGTAGCCCTGCTCTTCAAAATACTTATATACAATATGTCCCGCCATACCGCCTGCACCGAGGACAAGTATTTTCTTTTTCGGATTTTCCTTTTTACCGTCCTGAGAAACCTTCAGAAAATACGTGTCGGGCTTTTCGGGGTTAAAGCACTCGTTACACCACATAAAGGTAACCATGTCGGTATCGCCGAGATTTTCAATGTTGTGGGTATAACCCGTCGGAATATCAACTACTCTGAGTTTATCGCCCGAAACAAAGTATTCAATCACCTCGTCCGAGCCGATTTTACGCAAGCGGATTACGCCCGTACCGCTGACTACGAGAAATTTCTCATTCTTGGTGTCGTGCCAGTGCTCGCCCTTTATAATATGAGGCTTTGAAATATTAACCGAAAACTGACCGTTTGACTCGGTCTTGAGTATTTCGGTGAATGAGCCTCTCTGGTCAACATTCATTTTAAGCGGGTAAGCAAAACCGTCCTCGGGTAAAAATGAAAGATAAGTGCTGTAAAGTTTTTTCTTAAAGCTGCCGTCGGTGCAGTCCGGGACTGCAAGGCTCTCGCGCGAAGCCCTGAACGAGTATACGGTATCGGCAAGCTCGCCGAGGGTGACGGTATGTTTTACTGCGACGTCGGCAAACTCGCCCGTGATATTGGGAGAGCCTGCAATCGCATTAATAATCTCGTTTACAACGTCATCTATGTAAATGAGCACTACCCTGTTTTCCCTGCTGCTTATGGTAATAGGCAGACCTCTTGCAATATTGTGGCAGAAGGTTGCGACAACGCTGTTGTAATTAGGCTTTGACCATTTTCCGAAGACGTTGATAAAGCGGTAAATCACAACTTTTGCGCCGGTCTTTTCACCATGGGCCCTGAGTATTTTTTCCGCCTCGAGCTTGCTTCTGCCGTATTCGTTATCCAGCGCCGCCTGAATTGACGAGGCGAAGACAATCGGACAGTTGTTTGAATTCTTTTCAAGAAGTCCGACAAGCTTTTCGGTAAAATTGACGTTATCGGTTCTGAACTCGCTCGTGTCCTTCGGTCTGTTGACGCCCGCAAGATGAACGACAAAGTCACATTCCCTGCAGTAGTTTTCCAGCTCACCGTCGCAGCCGACATCATAGGGCAGTATCTCAATGCTGTCGGTAATCGGCGAGTTCTTTATTTTACCGTCACGGATATTTTCAAGTCGGGCTATAAGGTTTTTTCCGACAAAGCCCTTTGCGCCCGTTACAAGAATTTTCATTATTTCTTAATCTCCTCAAGCTCGTTTCTGATGTATTCAAGGGAAAGAAGCTTTTCCTTTACCTGTTCAACGCTCAGCAGCTCGGTATTGTTTGAATTGAATTCGGTAAGAACATTTCTCTCGGTATCGCCCGAGGTGAAATACTTGTCATAGTTGAGGTCGCGCTTGTCGCAGGGCACTCTGTAAAAATCGCCCATATCGGTTGCGTGCGCGCACTCCTCATTGGTCAACAGGGTTTCGTACATCTTTTCGCCGTGGCGGATGCCGATAACTCTTATCTCGGTTTCGGGGCAGAAAAGCTGCTTTACCGCCTCGGCAAGTACGCCTATCGTGCACGCGGGCGCCTTCTGAACGAGAATGTCGCCGCTCTCGCCGTGCTCAAAGGCAAACAGCACAAGGTCAACCGCCTCGTCAAGGCTCATAATGAAGCGCGTCATATTCGGCTCGGTGATTGTAATGGGCTCTCCCCTCTTTATCTGTTCAATCCATAGCGGTATAACGGAACCTCTTGAACACATTACGTTGCCGTAACGTGTGCAGCAGATTTTTGTCTTTTCGGGGCTGACGGTTCTCGACTTGGCAACGATAACCTTTTCCATCATAGCCTTTGAGGTACCCATGGCGTTTACGGGATAAGCCGCCTTGTCGGTTGAAAGGCAGATAATGCTCTTCACTCCCGCCTCAATAGCGGCGGTAAGCAGATTATCGGTGCCGAGCACATTGGTCTTTACCGCTTCGACGGGGAAAAATTCGCACGACGGAACCTGCTTGAGCGCCGCCGCGTGGAAGATATAGTCAACGCCGTACATGGCATTTTTAATCGACTGCAGATCCCTTACGTCGCCGATAAAGAACTTGATTTTGTCAGCATATTCGGGATACTTCTGCTGATACTCGTGGCGCATATCGTCCTGCTTTTTCTCGTCACGCGAAAAAATACGGATTTCGCCTATGTCGCTTGTAAGAAAACGGTTGAGTACGGCGTTGCCGAACGAGCCCGTTCCGCCCGTAATCATTAAGGTCTTACCCTTGAACATTTATATCACCCTTCTTAGTAAGTTTACTCTTTATTTTCTTCAACGGTCTGAACAGCATATCCTTTTCGTAGCTGTTCATTCCGAATGTCAGCATAGTTAATGCGTAAACCGCAAGCATAACGGCGCATCTTAACGCAAGCGACAGCCAGCCGTCGCCGACCGCGATAAAGCGGTTAAACGCAATTCCCGCCGCGGCACAAATAAAAAGCGAGGCAAGCACGCCCTTTAACAGTCCCGAATAATAACCGATGAGACTGATTTTGATTTCGCGTCTGAACATTGTATTCATACATACGACGTCGCCTATTGTCAGCGCGATAACCGAGCCGATAACCGCGCCTTCAAGCGGCTTCCACATAATCAGAAGCGCCGTAAGCACTATATTGACAAGAGCCGAGATAATCTGAATTACCGCCTGAGTCTTGTGTCTGTTCATAGCCCAGAGCACCTGATTGCCGATATTCTGAACGAGCTGGAACATAACGGGAACCATAATTGCCACCGCAACCATGTAACCCTTTTCATAGCTTTCTCCCGCCCAGAGTATCATAAACTGTTTTCCGTTTACGATAAACACGGTGAAAACCAGACCGAGCATCATAAACAGAAGTCTGCCTATGCGCACCATTTCCTTCTCGAGTTCCTTCGGACCTGCACCGCCCTCGACAAGCCTTACGACACCTGCCATAAGCACGCCGTTGACGTGAGTGCCGACAGTCTTGAAATACTGAATAATCTGAGCTCCCGCTCCGTAAACGGCTATTATTGCCGCCGAGCCTTTGGCAAGTATTCCGAGAAGCACCGAGTCAGCCATCGCATTTATCTGGGTTGCAATCATCTGAAGAAGAACAAAGGATGAATACGACACAGTTTCCTTTATAAATGCGAAATCGGGATTTCTGAATACGGGTTTCAGCTTCAGCACCCTGAGCACATAAACTATATAAAGTCCTCTCGTAATTACATTTGCAAGGAAATATGTTACGACCACGCCGAAGCTGCCGAAGCCGAGTTTGAGCGCGATTACGCAGACGAGTATTCTCGCAAGAGTTGCGAGTATGCTCATTCCCTTTGAAAAGGAGAAGCGCTCATAGGAAACGAGAGTGGTCGAAAAACTCGACGTGCCGAGCATTACGGCGGCATTAAGTACGGTAATAACAAGCAGTTTTCTGCCGGTTGCGATTTCGTCGGGCGTAAGTCCGTTTGCAAATGCTGTCGGGAAAATCACAATCAGCACCGCGCCGACAATTACCGCAATAAGCGCAATTGCCGCATAGTAAATAGTAACGATGCCGAGAAACTCCCGTTGCTTTTTGAGGTCGTTATTTGTGCGGAATTTCGCCATAAATCGGACAACGGCATTGCCTATTCCGAGGTCAAGAAGCGTAAGATACGAGGTAATCGACATTATAAGCTGATAAACGCCGTAATCGGGTTTGCCGAGCATTCTGATTAAAAACGGCGTGAAAAGCATTGCCGAGAAAACCTCGACAAGCATTAAAGCATATGAATATATAACGCCGATTTTTCTGTTCATTTAATAGCCTCTGCGGTTTCAGTATTTTTTCGAAATGCTTTTTCTGCTCATAGAATAAAGCGGAAGGGATTTAATCATACTTCCGAAAGCATGATTAAGACGGAATTTTGTAATATCGTCGGTAACCGTCGAGCCCTTCACCTTATGTAAAACGGGTTGAGTTTCGGCTACGGCGCTTTCAAGATTTGCCTTCTTAATCATAAAGAGAAGATTCTTTTCTTCCCAGTACAAAAATGTTTTCGGGTACAGTCCTCTGTAGTTTTCAAAGTAATCCGTTGTAAGACAGAATGCACAGCCTTCGAGCACATATTTCTTATAGCTGTCGGGCGCTTCGAAAACCTTTTGCGCTTGCTTTGCGCCGCCCTTTCTGATGCGGTTAAGTACCATTCCCATCAGAAGATGTGTGATTGAGAAGCGTATTCTCTTTGTTATGTCGTCGGTATTCTCGTCGGGAAGCTGATAGCTGCCGTCGGGACGGATTACGGGTACGGTGATAACTCCGACGCCCTTTTTATAAGCTTTCAGGAAGTCGTTGAACAGCTCCGAATGCGATACGGTATCGCTGTTGCAGACATATACGAAATCTGCACCGAGCTTTTCACGGGCGTAATATATGCCCTCGTTGTTTCCCGCAGCGAAGCCGAGATTCTTTTCGAGCGCAATTATATGCACACGGGGATTGTCCGAAAAGCTCTTTTCAATCATTTCAACGGATTCGTTACCCGAGCCGTTGTCAACAATTACAATCTCGCTGTCCGCATAATTCATATTAAGCAGCGCCTCAACGCATTCCAGCGTTTCGCCGTATGATTTGTAATTCAATACTACCGAACAAAATTTCATTTTTTCTTACCTGAAAACGAATGTTACTATATTAGGCTGCTGATTGTAGAAATAATATGCAACCAGCGCCAGCGCAACCGCCGCCGTTTTAACGTTGTCAACGGAACGCTTCTTTTCGCAGGTGCACGCGTCGGCAATACACAGGAAGTCAAATACCGAGAAATACATTGAAACGCGGAAGAACTCCGCAACCCAGAATACCGAAATTACTCTGAACACAACCGAAACGAGAAGCAGGTTGCATATATTGCGGTCAAAAGGCTTCGAGCCTTTTTTATAAAGGAAGAAAGTGCAGTAAACCCATATCAGCGCAAGGATGACGACGCCCCAGATTGTAAGTCCCCTGTCGCTGTCAAAATAGTCGTTATATGTGTCCTCAAGTCCGAACCACTGTATGTAGATTTCAGTCAACTGTTTCGAGAATACAATAATCAGAGTGCCGACCGCGGCAAGAATGGGGATCGTGCTCTTTTTTGCCCTAAGATGATAAACCGGATACGCAAGGAGGAAAATAAAGACGGTTCGGTGGAAAAGAGCGGCTATTCCGACTATCAGTATAAAGCGCAGAAGTTTCTTTTCTTTCAAAAACTCATACGAGAAGCACAGTATTGACAGAGCGATAGTCTGACGCATTGCGCTTAAAGAGAAGTTAAACAGACCGAGGCTGATAATTACAAGATAACTCAGAGAAGGATTCTTCGAATAATGATGAATCAGTCTGTATGTGCTGAAAACGAAAAGAAAGGCAACAAGCGCTTTCCAGGTATAGAAGCTGAAACCGAGTCTCTGAAACAAAAGAGTACAGATATGGTAAACAGGATCCTTAACCGACGGATAACGCGATATGTAGTAATCAAGCGTACGGTACTCCTGCCTGTAAAACGCAGGCTCATAGCTCTTGAGCAGATCGCTGTTTGAAGAAGAATCCTCGAGCACCAGAAGCACAAACAGAAACAGTGCGACGGCAATAAAATACCAGTCGTGCTTATTGATAAGCTTACGTCTGTTTTCAAGGTCTCCGAGTTTTCTCTCGGGAATAAAATACGACATAAAGCCGAGCATTACCGCCATTACGCCAACGATGTAATAAGCAACCATTTATTTCCTCCTTCCCGCAAAATTTTAATATATCATTCTCCGAGAAGCTGACGGTAAAGCAGAATATACTGCTTTATACATTCATCCTTATCGAAGTTTTTATGTGAAAAGCCGATACAGCTCTGCGAATAGCAAGCCTTTGTATCCTCTCTTATTTTCAGAATTGCATTTTTGACGCCGTCAAGGTCGCCCTTTTCGACAACGTAACCGCAGCCTTCGCCCACAAGCTCGGGATTTGCCGTTGCGTTGTAGCAGACGACGGGTGTGCCGCAGGAAAGCGCCTCCGCCGAAACCTTGCCGAAGGTTTCCTCGGTCGAAAGCGTTACAAGCACGTCGGCGGCATTGTAATAACTAACAAGCTCGTCAACGCTGTCGGTTGAGCCGACGGAAACAACGTATTCAAGTCCGTCCTCTCCGTCATCAAGGCTGACTCTCGGAACAGGTCCGATAAGGACAACCTTAACGTCATTATACTCCGAAAGGGATTTGGCAAGACGGATAAAGTCGCTTATGCCCTTGCGCTCGTCCCATACAGCCGCAACGCCGAGGATCACGAACTCGTCTTCAAGTCCGAGCCTTTTCTTTTCCGCTTCAACGTCAAGCGGTCTGAATCTATTCAAGTCTATCCAGTTATATATTCTTTTAACCTCGCTTGCGTTCTCTGCAATCGGGGATTTTTTTGCCTCGTCAGCCGCCCAGTCGGAAACGCCGACAAAGGCAAGCTTCTTAATTTTTGAAAACAGCTCGTACTTATCACGGAACATCTCGGCGGTTTTGTCGAAAAACCACGTCGGGTTGCCGTTTTTTAGGTTCGGGCAGTTTTCGCATTTTGACTGCCATTTTGAGCAGTCGGCCTCGGTAAAGTAAACGCATTTTCCCGTCAGGAAAAAGAAATCGTGAAGCGTTACCACCGTGGCTATGTCGTTTTTACCGAGATGATCAAGTATCATCGGCATATTGATATAGTTTGAGTGAAAGTTTCTTAAATGGACAATATCGGGCTTGATTTCGTCCATATATTTTATCAGCTTTTTTGTTGCGCCCTTTGAGAAATAAGCCTGCTTACCTGAAAGTCGGGAAAGAAAAGCGTGAAGCTTACGGTCAAAGGGAGTGCCTATGCGGTACAGATTATCGCCGCCCTCAACGTTTGACTGAGCAAAGGCGCAGAAGGAGTCAATGCCGTTTTCAAGAAGGGCATTGTGTAATTCGGTTGTCGTCCTGCCCGTGCTTAACTGATTATACACGGCGTTAATCTGTAAAACTCTCATTATTTACTCACTTAGCATTCTTTTGGGGAGTGTAATCCACTCGCCGAATTTATAGTCCCATTCCTCAGGCTCAAATGGCATAAAGCCGCCGAAATGGAAGAAGGTGAATTCGCCGAAATAAATTCTGCCGTCGACCTCGTAAAAGTCGATTCTGGCCTCGGGAAAGCCCTTTGAAAGCTCCCCTGCAAGCTTTTTCATCTCATCAAAGCACACGGGCTTTTCGGGCGTTACTGAGGCGTGGTCGTGTCCTTGTCTGAAGGGAAGATGGTTGAAATCTGCATCAAAGAAATCGAATTTTACGTCCTCACCCTGCTTCTGCCTTTCGGTGGCGATAAACATTGCCTTAACCTCGCCGTCAAAGCAGAAGAACTTATAATCGCGAAGCTCGGCTGTTTTCGAATCCTCCATATAGCTTTCGGCAATTATACGCGGCTTTACATTTTTGTATGGCCACTCACGGGACTGAAGATAGAAATTCCTTTTCAGAGAAGCTTTGATAATCTGCCTTGCATTTTTCTTATCAAACTTCGACTTATCCTTTACAATTACAAGTCCGCCCGAATCGTGCGTGCATTTAAGAACAAAGCTGTCGGGAAGGCTGTCAAAATCTATATCCTCAAAGCGCTCATATACACCGAGAGTCGGAATCAGATATTCCTCACCGATTCTTTGGGCAACATACTGCTTTACCTCGTATTTGTCGACAAGCCGTGTGTAAAGAGGGTTTCTGTAATATAGCTTTAACCACTGAAGCTTTTCGTTGAAGGTTTCGGGAGAGCCGAGATTAATCTCACGATTAAAACTTGTAAAAAACTTAGATTTAATAAACTCAAGGTCATCAAGTCTGTCGTTTTTTTGCCTTCGTTTTTCCTGCCTGTACAGTCTGTAAAGCTTTATAAGCCCGAATTCGCTTTTTAATTCGTCGATAGTCATTGGATGCCTCTGTTAAGGATTTGTTTCTTCTTCTCTGTAGCTGTTGTCAAAACAGATATTCGACTCGGTACAGCCTATAATCTGACCGGAAATACATGCCGATAAATCCGATAAAAGAAAAACTGCGGTCTGAGCTATTTCCTCGGGAAAGATAACTCTTTTTCCCTGAGTTGTCGCCCTGCAAATCTCACCGTGAGTGAAATCGTCTGTCATTTTCGTTTTTGTGGTACCGGGAGCCATAGCATTAATTCTGATGCCGTCAGCTATCAGCTTCTTTGCAAGTCCGACGGTCAGGCTGGCTATACCCGATTTTGCCAGACCGTAAGGAATCGAGCTTCCCATACCGCTTGTATCGGAGGCAAGCATAACGATTCTGCCGTTTTTCATTTCATTTCGCTTATAGTAGCGAAGCCACGCCTGAGTCAGGAAATACGGAGCCTTGAGATTGATATCAAGCTGTCTGTCCCATGTGCCGACAGTTACATTCATCATATCGCCCTCATGGAGGCTGATACCCGCGTTGTTGACAAGACAGTCAATTTTGCCAAAGAAGCTTCCTGCCTTTTCAAGTACATCATCATACGTGTCGAAGTCAAGCACGTCGAAACGCATACAGGCACATGCGTCGCCGAGACGCTCCTTTGCCTGAGATAATAACACTTCGTCAATATCGGTAACAATAACCTTTGCGCCCTGCGAAATGCACGCCTCGGCAATCGCAAAGCCTATGCCCCCTGCCGCACCGGTTATAAACACGGTGCGGTTTTCAAGGAGCCTGTCAGCCTTAAGTAAACCGATGTTTACGTTTAGCGTAATACCGAGGTTATCATTATTGAATTGTTGGTAACCCGTATTAATCATAGTTTATCTCGTTACAGCAAAGCCGATTATAAGATAGATAACCGATGCTACACCGGCAACAGTAAGCGCGTAGGGAAGCTGAGTCTTTACGTGGTCGATATGGTCCGAGCCTGCGCCCATGGACGACATAATGGTCGTGTCGCTTACGGGTGAGCAGTGGTCGCCGAAAACGCCGCCGCCTGCAACCGCTGCGAATGAAGCGGCAACAAGAAGATTGACCTCGCCTCCGCTTGCGTTGAATGCCATGGGAAGTGCAAGAGGCATAGCAATTGCGAAGGTTCCCCAAGACGTACCGGTTGCGAACGAGAGTACAGCGCAGATAACGAAAATTCCGAACGGCAGAAGCGCCGGTGTAAGGAAATTCTGAGTAGCGGAAATGATGAAATTCGCCGTACCCATCTCGCTGCTGAGCGCGTTAAGCGGATAAGCAACCGCAAGAACGAGCAGAGCGGGCATTGCGCCCTTAACGCCGTTGATGAACAGTGTGTTGAGTTCCTTGAGCTTCATGCCCTGAATAAGGAACGAAACCGACATCAGAAGAATAACTATCATAACTGCCTCGAGAACTTTAACGCTGCCGATAAAGATAAAGCATCCGATAGATATTGCAAGAAGCAGAATTGTAGGAAGAATAAAGTTAAGGAATACTCTTTCCTTTATGCTGTCGCTCTTAGCCGTATCCTCGGTTGAAGAAAGCGGAACAGCGTCGTCTCTGAGTACCTTACCCTCTTCAACGGCTCTCTTTTCAGCCTTTTTCATCGGACCGTAATCCTTGACTATTCCGACTGAAATCAGAAGAACCATTACAAGGCTGAGTATTGCGTAAAGGTTGAGCGGAATCGCCTTGAGCATAAGACCGAAAGCCTGCTCACGCGTGGCGAGAGTGCCGACACCGACGGCAAGCGTAGTTAAGTATGCCGACCAACCGGTGAACGGGTAAAGAACCGACACGGGCGCTGCCGTTGAGTCGGCAATGTAGGACAGTTTTTCTCTTGAAATCTGAGCCTTGTCAGAAAGCTTACGCATAACTGAGCCTACAAACAGCGGAGACATTGAATCCGCAAAGCAGAAAAGGCCGAGTGCCCAGGACATAACCTGAACGCCTTTTCTCTTAAGATTATGCTTATTCATAATCCTCGTGAATCCGTCAATAGCACCGCTCTTTTCAAAGTATGCTACCAACACTCCGAACAGCAGAATATTGAGCGCTGCCCAGATAAAGTCCTCGTTTCCGAGTGCAGACTGAAGAAGATCGGTAAAGCCCCAAACGCCTTTACCGGCCATAAAACAGCCTACGATACATGCAACGGTCAGTGATGCAATTGTGTTTTTGGTGATGAGTGCGAGAACAATTGCTATCACAATTGGGATGAGTGATATCCAGCCCATTGTTTCCATAGTTTTTTCTCTCCTCTTGAAAAAAATATTAATTAACTGTCTTTTCAGGCAGTGTAATACAGTTTCCTAAATGTGTGTCGCTGTCGATGTCAAATCCGTCCTCAAAGCCTCCGTTTGAAAACAGCGTAAGCTCTCCAAAATAAATCTTTCCGTCGGACAGATACAAATCAACCCTGACCTCAGGGAAACCGATGCTCAGCTTTTCGGCAATTTCAAACATTTTATCCATTTGCTCGGGCTTGTCCATCGTAAAGCCCTCGGGAAGCCTGCGGCAAAGCCGGTTGTAACGGCAAAGCTGCCAGTCCTTGCTGAAATGGTAGTACTTAGCTTCATTGTTGGCTCTGCCGGCAACTATCATGACATTGTCCGCTTTTCCGTCAAAGCAGAAAAACTTATAATCCGTAAAGGTGTTGACGTCCGGGGAATCGGTCATATATTTTTCGGCAATTATTCTCGGCCTGACATCTTTATATGGCCATTCCCTTGACTGCCAGTAGAAATTCCGCTTAAGCGATTCGTTTATCTTTTTACGGGCAGCCTTTTTATCAAACTTTGACTTGTCGGTAACAATTACAAGTCCGCCCGAATCGTGTGTGCATTTAAGTACAAAGCTATCGGGAAGGCTGTCAAAATCAATTTCGTCAAAACGGTCCCAGACGCCCAGAAGCGGAATAAGATACTGTTCACCTATTCTGTCGGCGATATACTGCCGCACCTCATACTTGTCAACAATTATGTTGTACATCGGCTTGCGGTCGTAAATCTTTAACCACTGAAGCTTTTCGTTATATGTAACGGGATTGTCCCAATCAATATCTCTGCCGAATTTTCTCACAAAGATACGGTTAAGAAACTCCTTGTCGTCAAGCTTCATATTTTCTTTTTCGGCTTTTTTGCTTTTGAGATTGCGGTAAACGCCTATAAACGGTGTTTTACGGATAAGATCAGCCAAACTCATACTCAATCTCCTAAATCAGATTTTAATCAGGTCTCCGAGTTTCTTTTCCCATTCGTCGGGTTCAAACAGATAGAAGCCGCCGCCGTGGAAGAACGTGAATTCTCCGAAATATACCTTTCCGTCAATCTCATAAAGGTCAAGACGGACGAACTTCATACCCTTCGTCAGCTTTTCGCAAAGCTGCTTCATCTCATCAAAGCACTTCGGCTTTTCAACGACAGAATCGGAATTGGGATGAATGTTATAAATCGGCAGATGGTTGAATTCCATATCGTAGAAATCAAAACGCACGTCAACGGCTCTGTCGGTTGCGACAAACATAATCTCAGGCTTTCCGTCAAAGCAGAAAAACTTGTAGTCGTTAATGCCCTTGCCGTCGGAGGATTCCATAAACTTTTCAGCCATAATCAGCGGCTTTACGTCCTTGTAGGGGTATTCCCTGCCGGCGTTGTACGGATTGAGCTTAAGCCTGCCCTTAAAGAAGGCGGAAAGCTCGTCCTTATTGATTTTGCTCTTGTCGGTAATGATTTTCACGCTGCCCGAATCGTGATTGCATTTGAGAACAAATTTGTCGGGCAGAGAGTCAAAGTCGATGTCCTCGAATTTCTCCCAGCTTCCGAGAAGCGGAAAGAGATATTCGCCGCCGATTTTTTCGGTAATGTAATCACGAACCGCTATCTTATCAACAAGCTGAGTATATTCGGGATGAATATCGTGAATCTTGAGCCACTGAAGCTTTTCGCAGAAGCCGACGGGATTATCGAGATTAAGCGCCTTTCCCGTTTTGATTTTATAAACAAGCTTCAGATAGGGCTTTGTCGGTATAAACTTCAGAGAGTCGATGAGCTTTAACCTTGCCTCTCTGTTTCTGAAAATCTTTTTGTAATCGAACATTACAGATTCTCCTTATACCACTCAATTGCAAGGGCGATACCGTCCTTGAAAGAATAACTCGGGTCGTAGTCGAGAAGTCTCTTCGCCTTCGAAATGTCGGCGTTGGAGTGCTTTATGTCGCCCTTACGGTCGGGTCCGAAATTCGGCTCAACATCCACGCCGAGCGCCTTTGTAAGTCCGTAATAAATGTCTATGAGGTATTCCCTGCCGCCGTAAGCGATATTGTAAGCCTCGCCCGCCGCCTCATGAGACGCAAGACACGCTCTCATATTCGCCTCGATGACGTTATCGACGTAGGTAAAGTCACGGCTCTGCTTGCCGTCGCCGTTGATGGTCGGCACCTCGCCTCTCATCAGCTGCATTATGAATTTCGGAATAACCGCCGCATATGCGCCGTTGGGGTCCTGACGGCGACCGAAAACGTTGAAGTATCTCATACCGTAGGTATCAAGTCCGTAGTGCATGGTATAGAGCTTCGCCCATTCCTCGTCGCAGCGCTTGGTAAGCGCATAGGGTGAGAGCAGATTGCCCTCCCTGCCCTCGGTCTTGGGCAGATTAGGCTCGTCACCGTAAACGGACGATGACGATGCGTAAACGAACTTCTTAACGCCCTGCTGTCTTGCCGCCTCAAGCATATTGAGCGTACCCTGAATATTGTTCTGACAGTAGAACAGCGGCATTTCAAGCGAACGGGGAACGCTTCCCCACGCAGCCTGATTGAGAACGTAGTCAACGCCCTCGCAAGCCTTCATACAGGTATCAAGGTCCTTGATGTCGCCCTTTATAAATTCATAATTAGGATTGTCAAGGAACATATCGACGTTTGCCTGCTTGCCGGTTGAAAGGTCGTCAAGACAGCGCACACGGCAGCCCTTGTTAAGTAACGCCTCGCAGAGGTTTGAGCCGATGAAGCCGGCTCCTCCGGTTACGAGGAACAATGTGTTTTCGGGAAATGTGATTTCTGTAAAGCCCATGATTATAATCTCCAAAAATTCAAATTATCTTATTGAGGTATTTGTTGTTTATTTTTATTACAACGCTTGTAAAGATCAATGAACAAACCGATGTAAGAAGGAACAGAGCGCTGTTCGGGAACGAACTGCCCTTGAGTCCGAAATGATACAGCAAGCCGTTGACGGTCGTCAGCACGACGAGAACGGTCAGATGAGAAAAATATATTCCCGATGAAAGCTTGCGGACATATCTGAAATTTCTGTCCGATTTAATCTCAATACCTGCCAGAATAAGCATAAGCGTTACAACTGCAAGCGGAGTTGAGAAATAGTAACGGACTCCGTTTTCCATCGGCTCCGGTTTTGAATACAGGAATAAGAATTCGGCAACCGTTCCGATACACGCCAATACGAACAGCGTCAGCAAGACGGATTTTGACCTTTTATTTTTGTTAGCAAACTGTCCGAAATAATAACCTATACTGATAAACGGCAAGCCGAGGAACAGGAAATTACGGTTTGATTCGAAAATATCAAAATAATATTTCTGCAAAAGCGCCTGTGCCGGAGTGCCGACAAACAGAGATGAGTAACTGTTGAGACCGAGTCCTATGAAATAAAAGACGAGAGACACAACAAAAACCGCTATAGCAGCCTTTTTCGACCTGACTCTGTTAAGTATTACAAAGCTGATGATTATTGCGCCGACAAACCACATAGCAGCGCCGGGAGAAGCGAGAAGATAGCCCTTTATAATGCCCTTGAAATCAATGCTCCTGTTTGAAACGGATATTACAGCCGTATACAGTAAGGACCAGAAAAAGTAAGGAACCAGCAGCCTTTTAACCTGCTTCGGAATGAATCTGCCGTTCGGCTTGAAATAATAACCCGAGCAAACGAAGAAGAACGGAACCGCAAGGGATAGAATAAGCCTTCCTGCTGCATAGACAAGCTTGTGTCTTTCGCCGGAAACTGCCTGTCCGAAAGAATCAAGCAACGATGTGTGAATCGCTACAACAGCGAATGCGAAAAACAGCTTTGCAATATCAATTAACTTATCTTCCGTTTTTGCAACCATTATAATCTCCAGTAATTGTAGCCTGCAGCTTCGTATTCTTTTCTGTCAAGAAGTCCCTTGATGTCAACGAGGACCTTCTTCGAGTTGTCGCCTGCTTTGAACATTCTGTCAAAGTCAGCCTGCGAGAGCGACTTGAACTGCTCATGAGCAACGGCGAGAATAACGGCGTCGCAGTCCTTAATTGTATTCATATCAACGAACTCAATGCCGTAAAGGCGCTTTGCCTCGTCAGCGTCCGCAGCGGGATCTGCAATCGTTGCGGTGATGCCGTATTCCTTAAGCTCGTTGTAGATGTCGATAATCTTCGTATTTCTCGTGTCGGGGCAATTCTCCTTGAAGGTGAAGCCGAGTATTGCAACCTTTGCATTTTTGATTGATACGTCAGCCTTGATAAGATTCTTGACCGTGCTTTCGGCAACGTACTTGCCCATATCGTCGTTTATGCGTCTGCCCGAAAGGATAATCTGGCTGTGATAGCCGAGTTCCTCAGCCTTGTATGTAAGATAATACGGGTCAACGCCTATGCAGTGGCCGCCGACAAGACCGGGATAGAATTTAAGGAAATTCCACTTCGTACCTGCCGCTTCGAGAACGGATTTGGTGTCAATGCCCATCTTGTTGAAGATGATTGAAAGCTCGTTCATAAAGGCGATATTTATATCTCTCTGTGAGTTTTCAATAACCTTTGCAGCCTCGGCAACCTTGATATTTGCAGCTCTGTGAACGCCTGCTGCAACTACAAGCTCGTAAACCTTCGCAACCGTGTCGAGTGTTTCGTCATCCATACCCGAAACAATCTTTGTGATGGTTTCAAGACGGTGAACCTTGTCGCCGGGATTGATTCTCTCGGGCGAATAACCGATTTTGAAGTCAACGCCGCATTTCATACCCGACTCTCTTTCAAGTATCGGTACGCAGATGTCCTCGGTAACGCCGGGATAAACCGTGCTTTCATAGACAACGATTGAGCCCTTTGTAAGATTTCTGCCGACTATCTCGCTTGCGCCCTCAACGGGTGAGAGGTCGGGAGTGTGGTCGTCGTTGACGGGTGTGGGTACGGCAACGATAAAGAATTTGCATTCCTTTAATCTGCTCTCGTCAGCCGTAAAATCAACGGCGCAGTTTTTAATTGCCTCGTTGCCGACCTCGTTGGTGGGGTCGATACCGTTTTTATAAAGCTCGATTTTCTTTGCATTGAGGTCGAAGCCGACTACCTTGACCTTCTTTGAAAACGCAACGGCTATCGGCATACCGACGTAGCCTAAGCCGACAAGCGCGATCTTTTCGCTTCCTGCAACAATGCTTTCATAAAGTCCCATTTTGATATATCTCCTTTAGCTGTTAATTTCCGTTAAGTATTTTTCAATGACGATTTCACGGTCGAATTCGTTTTTCATCTTCTGCCGTGAAAGCTCACTCATTTTCGTAATTTCATCCTGCGAAAGCTCCGAGGCTTTTTTTATCGCTTCATAAAGCGAATCGGCGTCCTTTACTTTGAAAAGGAAACCCGTTTTGCCGCCGTCGATTGCCTCCTTGCAGCCGTTTATGTCAGAAGCCAGACAAACGAGTCCGGTCGCCGCAGCCTCAAGTATGACGTTTGACATGCCCTCGTGATATGACGGATGAATAAGGAAGTTACATTCGCTTATAATTCCGTGAACCTGCTCGTGAGGCACGGAGCCGTGAACGACAAGTCCGTACTTTTCCTGCATTTCCTCGGTAACTGCCTTATAGGAATCGTCCTCATACCAGCCGAGTACGTGGAATTCAGCGTCAAGTCCGTCAGCCTTCGCCTTTCTTACCGCCTCAAACAGCTCGTCAAAGCCCTTGTCCTTACGGATTCGTGAAACGGTGACGAATTTCGGTCTGTCCTTTAGAGTGTTTTTCTCAAAGGCGTTTTCCTCAAGATTGACTCCCGAGCCGGGAAGAAGCTTTGAGTTATCCTTCGCAATACCTTTGGAATTGAAATACTCCATATTCTGCGTATTCTGGAAGAAAACGGTTTTTGCGAATTTGTAGGAATACTTTTGAAGGAAAAGCATAATCTTCTTGATAATGTTTTCCGACTGGAAATTCGAACCGAGTCCCGTTACGTTGCAGATGCACTTTGTTTTCGTTTTTCTGCACGCAAGCGAACCGTAAATGTTCGGCTTGGCGGTAAACGAAAGCACTGCGTCGGGCTTTTGCTCTTTAATCAACGCCTTATAGAACCTGTAGGTTTTCATATCCTGAAGCGGATTGGTGCCGAAACGTGAAATCGGCGTTTTTATAACCTCGCAGCCAAGCTCCTCAAAAAAGGAGTTTCGGTCGTCTTCGGGAAGTGAGAGAAGCACTCTGTATTCTTCCCTGAGCAGCCTTTTTACAAGCTCGGTGCGGAAATTGTAAATTGTAGTAAAATCGTTTGATAAAATCAGTACAGTTTTCATTTAAGCTCCGATCTTACTCTGTCCGCAATCTTTACGGCGCTCATACCGTACTCGTTGCGGAGATATTTCTGTGTACCGACAATGCACGAATACATATCGTTAAGTCCGATTCTCACGAGCTTTGCCTTCTTGTCGCTCATTTCCGCCATAATTTCGGAAACCGCGCTGCCGAAGCCGCCGATAATGTTGTGCTCCTCAACGGTGATAACCGCCTCATAGCGCTTTGCGCAGTCGGTGATGACTTCCTTATCAATCGGCTTTACCGTCGGGAAGGTGTAAAGCGCCGCAGAAATACCTTCCTTTTCAAGCAGCTCTATTGCGCCCTTAGCCTCGTCGAAAATAGCGCCCGTCGAGAAGATTGCTATGCGTGAGCCGTCCTGAATCTTAATCGCCTTGCCGATTTGGAAGTTATCGATTTTTTCGTGGATTTTCTGCTCGCCGCCCCTGCCCAGACGAAGATAGCAGGTGCCCTTCTGCTTATATATAGCCTTTGTCGCCTCAGCAGCTTCGGTGAGGTCGCCCGGCGCCATAACCGTAACGTTTGGCAGCGCTCTCATCATTGCGATATCCTCGGTGGCGTGGTGGCTCATACCCAGCGAGCCGTAAACGAAGCCGCCGCCGACACAGACTATCTTGACGTTTGCGTCGTGGTAAGCGCAGTCGTTTCTTATCTGCTCAATACAGCGCAATGTCGGGAAGTTGCCTATCGAATAGGTGAATACGGTTTTGCCCTCAAGAGCAAGTCCCGCCGCAAAGCCCGTCATATCCTGCTCGGCAATGCCTGCGTTTATAAACTGGTCGGGAAGCGCCTCCCAGTAAGGCTTGAGTACGCCGAATCCGAGGTCGCCCGTAACGAGTATAACGTCCTTATCGTTTTTGGCGATATCAATAAGTGTTCTTACAAATGTGTCTCTCATGATTACGCCTCCTTCGTGTACGGGTCGCTTATGCCCTCGGGCATCGCATCGTGAAGCTCTTTAAGAGCGCCGTCGTATTCCTCGCCGTCGTGCGGGAAGCGGTAGTGCCAGAGTATGTCGTTTTCCATAAAGGAAATACCCTTGCCCTTGACGGTGTTGGCAATGATAACGGTGGGATTTCCCTTGTTTTCCTTCGCTGAAAGCATAGCGCTTCTCAATGCGTCATGGTCATGACCGTCTATGTCGATAACGTTCCAGCCGAAAGCCTTCCACTTGTCCGCAAAGGGCGAAAGCTTAATTGTATTCTCGCAGAAGTCAAGGCTCTGCATTTTGTTGTGGTCGATTATTGCGATAAGATTGTCAAGCCCGTAGTGATGAGCGACAAGCGCCGCCTCCCATACAGAGCCCTCGTCGCATTCGCCGTCGCCGAGAATAACAAAAACGCTGTGGCTCTTATTATCCTTCTTTGCCGCCATAGCCATACCTGCGCCGACGGGCAGACCGTGACCCAGAGAACCGGTTGAAAACTCAACGCCGGGAACGCCCTTATGCGAAACGTGGCCCGAAAGGCGCGAACCGTTCTGATAATGCGTCTTTAACTCCTCGGTATCGAAAAAGCCTTTCTCGGCAAGCGCCGCATAGACGGATGCGCCCGCATGCCCCTTTGAAAGGATTATTCTGTCCCTTGCAGGATCCTTCGGATTTTCGGGATTAATCTTGGCAACGTCGTTGTAAAGCACCGCCATAATATCGGCTACGGATAAAATCGAGCCTATGTGCGAGCCTCCCGAAAGATGCGTCATTTCAATTCCGTGGCGACGTATAAGCCACGCAAGCTGTTCACTTGTCATTTCTTTTCACCTTAATTCCTAAAACTGTATCAAAAAATTTATTGTTGATAAATTTGATTTTCGAGTAAATAACCGAAATGAGTATCGGTATGAGAAGTCCCGTAACAAACATTATCGGGCAGGTAACGTATTTCGGCAGATGCAGGTAATCGAAGCCTATGTAATAAACGACCGTCTGCACAAGCCAGCTGTAAAGATAAACCGTGTAGGTGTATGAATTGAGTTTATCGGAAAGCTTCGGAGCAATTTTATAAATATTCTCCGACAGTCCGAAAACAACCGCAAGCATAATCATACAGATTACAAACTGAAGCAGAGCGTGTCCGATATCCGAATGAAGCAGATAGTTATAACGGACATAGCTTAAACCGACGGCAACCGCAAAAGACGCAATCAGAACAAACGGATTTTTCAGAGAATCTATTCGGTCAATTATGAAATCAACCGAAAGCGAACCGAGAAAATAGTAAATGAGATTTGCGCAGATATCGCTGACGGCAAGCCATTTAAGCTTTACCGGAAAAACGAGAAGCGCAATGAAGCCGACGGCGGCAATTACGTTCACCGCAGTTTTGACATTCTTACCCGCTTTTTTCAGTGCAAGCAGTATCAGCGAAACAATCAGCGTTATCAGAAACAGAGCCGGCAGAAACCAGAGATGCCCCCAGATATTGCTCCTCGGTGCGAACACGTTTTCAAAAAGGTCGTATGCGCTTATGCTTTCGTGCGAAAGCGTTTTCTTCGGCACGTAAAATACGAGTGTCAGAAAGAGATACGGAACAAGAAGCTGCGCCGCCTTCGAGCCGATATACTTCCCGAAGCCTTTTCTCTCAATTCCCCTTGTATAAACAGCAAGGAAGCCGGAAATGAAAAAGAAAAGCGGCATATGAAAATAGTAAATAAAGGTTCTTATTGCGAGCATTACGGGGGTGATGTCGTCATAATCGAGAGTGTAGGAATGTCCGAATACGACGAGGATTGTGCCGATTATACTCGCAACGCTTATGAAGCCCAGCTTTTTGTTTCCGTTCAATTCCTTCAATCCTTACTTTGAAATATCGTCAAGCATTTTTATCTGTTGCGCGTTAAGATGCCAGTCAAGCGCCTCTGCGTTTGAGAGCAGCTGCGACGGTCTCTTGATACCCGTGATGACAACGCTGTCGGGGAGGAAGTCGAGTATAAATCTTATCGCAACGGCGGAAACGGATTTTCCGACCTCGGAGGAAATCTTTTTAAGCACCTCGACGATTTCGAGATTTTTCTTAAGCTTCTCGCCGTGGAAATTGACGTAAATTTCACGGGAGCGTCTGTCGTCGGCGCCGAAATTCACGTTATCGAGATTGTACTTTCCCGTCAGTATGCCCTGACCGAGACTGCCCCATGTCAGCGGAGTCAGTGAGAAGTTTTGAGCAAAGTCGAGCATTTCCTTTTCGTTTTTGCGGCAGGCAAGCGAATACTCGTCCTGGAAGGAAACGAATCTCCCCTTTAAGCTCTCAAGCTCAGCCTTGTCGTCCTCATGAATATTTGAAAGCGCGGCGTAACGGATTTTACCCTGCTTCTTGAGTTCATCGAGCGTTTCGGCAACCTCGCAGAGGGGTGTCTTGCCGTCACGGTAATGAACGGTGTAAACGTCGATATAATCCGTGCCGAGTCTTTTCAGCGAGCCCTCGCAGGCTTCGATGATATAGTCGTGAGAGTTATCGTAAAAGGTCGGCTGTCCCTTCATGGCGTGAACGCCGAACTTGTCCGAGATAACCGCCTTATCCCGCCTTGAGCCGAGAGCCTTGCCCAGAGTGATTTCCGACTGACCGAGTCCGTAGGTTTCGGCGGTATCGAAAAAGTTGACTCCGATATCAAGCGCCTTATTGACGGCGTCGATAAGCTCGTTTTCCTGAACGTTTCCCCAGCCGTAGCCGCCCATCGGACAGCCGCCCATGCATAAACGGGAAACTTTAATATCCGTATTTTTAAGAGTTATGTATTCCATAATCAGTTTCCTCTGTGTTCTTTTTTGAACAGGAAGCCGAAAGCCTTTTCAAGCACGCTTCCTATTGTCTTAAAGAATATTTCAACGTCGGTCCTGAATGAAACATTTTCGACGTATTTTACACGAAGCTCGTTTTTCTTTTTGAGTACCTTCGTTTCGTAAACCTCGTCGGCATTTGCCTCGCCTCCGACAAGCTCGTCAAGATTGATAAACTCAATCGAGCTGTAATCGGTGATGCCCGGTCTGACTTCAAGTATGTACTTTTCCTTGCCGACATACTGCTGAGTATAACGGAGAAGCTCCGGTCTGGGTCCGATAAAGCTCATATCGCCCTTAATGATGTTGAGCAGCTGCGGAAACTCGTCGAGCTTGGTCTTTCGCAGTATGTTGCCGACCTTTGTTATTCTCGAGTCGTTGAGCGCCGTTGTGCCGCCGCCTATCTTGTCGGCGTTTTTGACCATTGAGCGGAACTTGAAAATTTTGAAACTTTTATTTTTATAGCCTCCCCTGTCCGCCTTATAGAGTACGGGGAAGCCCGTATCAATTACTACCGCAAGAGAAATAATCAGATAGACGGGAATAAGCACGATGAAGAGAATAAGAGCAATAACGAAGCCGATTACTCTCTTTACGTATCTGTTGTAAATGCCCTTATAAGCCGTCGAGGAAAACTCCTCTTCGGCGGACTGTATTTCAATGACCTGATTTTCAGCCACAATACCACCCTATCGAATAACATACTTATAGACTTAAACATTATATTCTTTCTATGTCAAAAAGTCAATATAATGTAATAATATATAATATACAAAAAGTTGGTAATTAACAATCAAAAAATGTGAAAATGAGAAAAAGAAAAAAGCAGGCGGATAAACCGCCTGCCCCGAAACGTTTTTTATTAAATTTTATCAAGCGCCTGCTGAATGTCGGCGATGATGTCGTCGGCGTTTTCAATACCTACCGAGAATCTGACGAGGTCGGGAGTTACGCCGCACTCGATTAGTTCCTGATCGGAGAGCTGACGGTGAGTTGACGAAGCCGGATGAAGCACGCAGGTACGCGCGTCTGCAACGTGGGTGACAATAGCCGCAAGACGGAGATTGTTCATAAATTCCTCAGCCTTTGCCCTGCCGCCCTTTACGCCGAAGGAGATAACTCCGCAGGTGCCGTTTGGCATATACTTCTTTGCAAGCGCATAGTCCTTTGAGGATTCAAGGTCGGGGTAATTTACCCACGAAATCTTATCGTTATTCTCAAGATATTTCGCAACCTTAAGCGCATTTGAGCAGTGCCTTTCCATTCTGACTGCAAGTGTTTCAAGACCGAGATTGAGAAGGAAAGCATTGAACGGTGACGGCGTTGAGCCGTAGTCACGCAGAAGCTGTGCGACTATCTTGACAACGAAGCCGTTCTTGCCGAAATCCTTGGCATAGGTTGCGCCGTGATAGCTTTCGTCGGGCTCGGTCATGCACGGGAATTTATCGTTCTGATACCAGTCGAAGTTGCCGCTGTCAACAACGCAGCCGCCTATGGTAGAGGCGTGGCCCTCCATATACTTGGTGGTCGAATGTGTAACTATGTCTGCTCCGAATTCAAACGGACGGCAGTTAATCGGTGTCGGGAAGGTGTTGTCGACGATAAGCGGAACGCCGTTTTTGTGGGCGATACGGGCAAATTTTTCAATGTCAAGCACGTCGAGTGACGGATTGGCAACTGTCTCGCCGAAAACCGCTTTAGTGTTGGGTCTGAAAGCCTTCTGAATCTCCTCTTCCGAAGCTCTCGGGTCAACGAAGGTGCAGTCAATGCCTATTTTACGCATGGTAACGTTGAACAGATTGAAAGTGCCGCCGTAGATGGTCGCAGAGCTGATGAAGTGGTCGCCTGCGCCCATAATATTGATAAGCGAGAAGAAATTCGCAGCCTGTCCCGATGAGGTAAGCACTGCCGCAACACCGCCCTCGAGAGCAGCAATTTTGGAAGCGACTATGTCGTTGGTCGGGTTGGCAAGACGGGTGTACATATAACCCGGTTCAAGGTCGAAAAGCTTCGCCATATCGGCGCTTGTGTCGTACTTATAGGTCGTGCTTTCGTAAATCGGCATAACTCTCGGCTCGCCGCTTTTCGGCTGCCAGCCTGCCTGCACGCATTTGGTATCAATTTTTTGATTCTTATCGTAGCCCATAATCAGTCCTCCAGAAATTTTTTCATAAGTTCAACGCCGCTTGAGACGAAAATTCCCGTCTGCTTTGCGGTTTCTTCATTTACGGTTTCAACGCCTTCGGTTTCCGCCTTTTTATGATAAATCATAAACGGCACGGGGTCGCTCGCATGAGTTGCGGTGACGATAGGCGTCGGGTGGTCGGGAAGTATCATGATCTTGTAGTCGTCATATTTTTCAAGCTCTTCAAGCAGTATCGGCAACACGCGCGAATCAATCATTTCAATTGATTTCACCTTGTTTTCGGGCTCGCGTCTGTGACCGCATTCGTCGGGTGCTTCAAAGTGAAGATAAACATAATCACAGCCGTTTTTAAGCGCTTCGACGCCTGCCTGTGCCTTGCCCTCGAAATTCGTGTCGATATAGCCCGTTGCGCCCTCAACATCTGGAGCCGCCATACCTGCGCATTTTGCAATTCCCTTAAGCAAATCAACTGCGGAAACAACCGCGCCCTTCATCGAATAAAGGCTTTCAAACTGCGGGAGCATGGGCTTTCTGCCCTCGCCCCAGAGCCAGATTGAATTGGCGGGGCGCTTGCCTTCGGAAATTCTCTTAAGATTAACGGGATGATTTTTGAGAAGGTCATAGCTTTCCTTCATCATACGGATAAGGTCCTTGGCGTTTTCGCTCTTTGAAAGATATTCGCCGACTACCCTGCCCGAAATATCGTGAGGCGGAGTCATATCGCCCAGTTCGGTCGTGCCGTCGGACCATACGAGACAGTGACGGTAGCTGACGCCTGAATAGAATCTGTAAATATCATTGCCGAAATGTTCCTGCACGCTCTTAATTATTTCTGCCGCCTCTGCGGTGGAAATGTCGCCCGCGCAGTAGTCAACCATCGTCTTGTCCTCATAGTTTTCCTCGTCGGAAAGAGTGACAATATTACAGCGAAGCGTAACGTCGGTATCCTTAAGGTCAACGCCTATACTTGCCGCTTCGAGCGGACTTCTGCCCGTGTAGTACTTCGACGGGTCAAAGCCCATAACGCTCATATTTGCAACGTCGCTGCCGGGCTTCATACCCTCGGGGACGGTGCGCACAAGACCGACAGTACCGCGCTTTCCCATAGAGTCGAAAATCGGCTTATCGGCGCACATCATCGGCGTTTTTCCGCCGAGCGCAGGGACGGGATAATCCGCCATTCCGTCGTACAGAACGACTGCATATTTCATATCATCATCTCCGAAAAATCATTAAAGTTTATTTTAACATATATACTGTGATTTTTCAATTAAAAATTAAAAAACCGCTTCGAAAGAAGCGGTTCTTTATTGTTTCTGTTTACATATACGTTCTAACGAAAATCGTCGCTACCTGCGCTCTTGAAGCGAGTCCGCCGGGATTAAGCGTTGTCGGATTCATACCCGTAATGAAACCGTTATGAACCGCCCACGCCATAGCGTCCAGTGCATAGGGGCTGATAATGTCCACGTCGTCAAAGACGCCGAGTTCCTTATAATAATTGCTGACGTTGCCGTCAAAACCGGTTTTGCACGCCTGACGGAAAAGTATCGTCGCTATCTGTTCTCTGGTTATCGGATCGCCGACGCCGAATTTACCCGCCTTGGCTCCGCTTGTGTATCCGGTTATAATGCCGTTTTCAACCGCCCAGTTAACTGCCGCAGTGTAATACTGACCTGCGGGAACGTCCTTAAGCGTTGACGGCTTATCGGCGAACTCGCTCGTGTCAATCCTGAACAGTCTTGCAAGCATTACGACAAAGTCCTGACGCTGAAGATTGTCGGCAGGTCCGAAATTACCGTTGGCATAGCCCTTGATAGCTCCCCAGACTACACATTGCTTTACGTAATCGTAGAACCAGCTTCCCTCGGGTACGTCAGGGAATGTTCTGTAAGGATTAAACACTACCTTCTGAACATCGCCTATTGAATAATCGTCTATAAGAGGATTGTCATTGATATTGCTTTCACCGGAAATATATTCGGAATGCATCGCGGAAGCATCGTCGGCATTAAGGAACATATCAACCTTGAGATAATCGTCAAGATTAAGATACGAGCCCGTGGACTGACTGGTTGCGTAACCGTAAGCCGAGGTGAAGCCGAATCTTGTACCGGCGCAGGTCATAGTGCCCTTCCAGTCCTTGACCTTGAGATACAGGGTTTTGTTGTAATTATTTATATTGAAGCCGATTGAGTTTTTAGCATCGGGGCAGGCGTTACAGTTAATAATTACATTTCCCTTAAGCTCGACGGTGTTGCCTCCGTCACACATAATTCCGCTGCTGCAGGCACTGTCATTTACATTACCCGACGAAGCGTTGATAACAAGGTCTCCTTCAAAAACAGTTTCCGAGCCGAGATACATTCCCACACTCGAGCAACCGTAGAAATCGGTGCTACCGCCGGAGGCGTTAAGTGTACCCTTACCCGTTACGTTGAGGTTAGAGCCGTTCATACTTATACCGTAGCTGCCGTGCTGACAGGTATCGCTGCTGCCGCCGATTAAGTTGAGCGTTGCGCCGTCGGCAAGCTCGATATTGACCGTACTGTATCGGCTATAGGTGTAGAAGCCGCAGGTCGGATAGGAATTGTCAACCGAAGCGCCCTTGACGGTGTTGGTGCCTATCGCCTTGATATTGAGTGTAAGATAAGAGTTGTAATCGTTGTCGGTTGCAAGCTGAATTCCGTTGATGTCCTGCATACAGTCTCTGTCACCGTCGGATTCAATGTTTGCATTGTTGAGTATAAGAGTATTGCTCGACTTGTCGTAGCTTACCGTACCGCCGTCGCCGAGTACGTCGTCATAGTTTGCCTCGGTTACTCTGATACCCGAAACGTAGATAGGCTGCTTTTCAACAAAAGGCGTAATAACCAGTTTTAAATAATATGAGAATTCGCCGAAGCTTCTTCTCGAAGGAAGTATATCTCTGTCACCGCCGCCGTTATAGTAACCGACGACGTCGATATCCTGACCTTCGAGCACGAGGGTTCCGTAGTTGTCAAACGAGGCCGACTGACCGACTGCGGTAAGAGAGCCGCACCAGCTGTCGGCAAAATTAAAGGTTACGGGATTTGTTGTGTTGCACGCCATACCCTTGCTCGAACAATATGAACCCTGAACGCTGCCGCCCGTAAAGAGAAGCGTTGCGTTGCCTTCAAGCGTAAGATTGCCGTAAAGACTGCAGCCGATGCTGACATTATTGTTGTCCGCTCCGGTACCGATAAGATTAACGTTGCCCGAAACGGTAAGAGAGCCGCAGATAACCATACCGCGCGTTACCATACCGTAGCCCTCGGGATCGGTAACGTAACCGCCCGTAAAGCTCAACGTGCCGTCGCCGGTAATTGTCAGCGCGCAATCCGTATTAGTGAGTATTGCGCAGCACTCGTTGCCCTCGCCGTCAATATATTTAACCGAATTCTCACCGCTGACGTTAATGATAAGGTCCTCGCCAACCTCAAGAGCCGTGTATGTGTATTTATCCTTGATTGTATTGCCTCCCGAGCCCTCGTAAGAGAAGTTGTCAAGCGTAAGAATCGCGGGTGAAGTATCGGTTGCGGGAATATACGTAGCCGTTCCGCTTGCGGAATCGGGGTATTTCTCGTTAAGAGCGGCGGTTATATCGCCCATATTTTCGGTCGTGATACGGATGCCGCCGAAATAAACATTATAAGGCTTAAAGAACGGAGCCGAAGCCGGTTTAACCGAAACGCGGCAAAGCTCGGAGGTGTTCAGTACGTCAAGCGCCGTGCTTTCCTTTAGATTAACCGTTCCGTTAACGGGAGTTGTATAACCTACGGAAACGAACTGACCGTTACCCGAAAGAGCGCTGACGTCGGGGCTTCCGTTATAACCGTAACTGTTTTCGGCACAGCCGCCGACAGCAGTAACGTTTACGTTACCCGTTATGGCAACCTCATAGTTTGATCTTATTCCGTAGCTTTCGGTATCTGTGCCCTTGAACGTAGGACCGACAGCGATAAGCTGACCGCCGTCGCCCGTAACCGTCGTATTGTCTCCCAGCGACAGTGCACAGGCAAATTGGTCTGAGCCTTCGTAAAGGTTTGCTGCAAGAAACGTATGGTCGCCGAGATTAATCGTTCCGTAGCCGAGCGAAATCGCTGACTTGGACGTTGAAGCAAAATAGTTGTCGTTTTCAAGTGTAAAATTACCGGCATATTCCGTCCACGAATCGGGCACGATAAGCATACCCGTCGGATAAACGTAATAGCTTGAGCCTAAATTGGAATATACAGAAACGTCATTGACGGTACCCTGTATAGTCGACAGAGTGCTGTGGTCCGACGTTACAGTACACAAGCCGAAATTGTTTTCAGCGCCGTCACTTGTCGAATAACCGACAGCCTCAGCTATGACAGAGCCGTCCAGCTTCAGCTTACCGCTAACGGCGGCACGTCTTATACCGCCTTTAACACGAAGTAAGTAGCCGTTATTAACGGTACCGCACTTTGCAAGCAGCGCGCCGCCGCTGACCTCTGTACTTCCGTAAACGCCCTGAGAATAAGCGCTTCCGCTTACGGCTTCACCGCCCTGAGCGATAACCGTTCCGCCGGTAATATATAAATCGGCGGGCATTGTGTCGTCATAATAGGAAGATGCGTATAAACCGATACTGGTAGAACTGTAACCGCTTGCGTAGCTGCCCAGAGCAACGAGCGTTCCGCCGGTAACCTTGACTCCGTTATCGGTAATACACACGCCGTATGAAGATGCAGACTCGCTGGCAGTAACCTTACCGCCGACAGCAGTAACCTTACCGCCGCAGACACGAAGTCCACATCCGTTAAAACCGCAACTTGTATAACTTGATTCATTAGTTGCGTTTATATTACCGCCGACAGCAGTAACGCTGCCGCTGTAAACATAAGCGTCCATCGCATAGATACCGGTGGACGCACCTCCTACGGAGGTGTTACCGCCTATTGCGGTAATGCTGCCGGTAAAGGCCTCGGGATCGTCTTCTTTGCCCACGTTCAGTCTGCACCACAAGGTCATGGCGCTGCTGCCGGCACTTGTCATATCGTCACCCTTTATTGTAAGCGAACCGTCGCCGATAAAGGTCAACTCTGTCGAGTTGCTGGCATTGTAGTTACAAATACCGATAGTCGACTTCGTTGAGCCGGTCATGGTGATGCTGTTTTCACCCAAAAGACGGACGTTCAAAGAGCGGGAAAAAGCCATGCCTACACAGACGTCGCTGCTGTAAGCCGTTGTGCCGGGGCCTGCATAATTATAGCCCGCCAGAGTGAGCGTTGCGGTTTCGGGGTCGTATCTGACCTTGCCGTCACCGAATACGTCGTCGGCATTGTCGCTTGTAACCTTTGTATCGCCTAAAAAGATGCCGTAATTAGTTTCGGCAAATACCGATAAAGGCATAACGGACATTACAAGCACAACGCAGAGAATAATGCTTATAACCTTTTTCATAATCTTTACCTCCTTAAAAAGAAAGCGGCGTCATTTCTTCTCGCTATTGCAGAAAATGCAAGGGAAAAACATAACGCCGTAACTTGAATTTATGATATCATATAAGCATACAATAGTCAATGAAAATCCGCCCGAAGTTTTCACTCCGGACGGACCTTTTTGTTATTGCTTAAGCTGTTTTACAAGCTGATTGCCGTAAACGGCGGTGCCCGTGACGAGCACGCCCTGAATTACGGCTTCGGCATTGAAGCCGAGTATGCCTATGCTTCCCGCAACGCCGAAAGCCAGCAATATCAAGGGAATAAAGCGATTGTCAATTTTTTCGATACCCTTGATAATCTGACCGATAACGTTGAGTACGGGAATCAGAATAAGGCAGTTTTCAACCGTGTATTTCAACAGTTCCATCCTATCACCTCATATAATATCGGACTTTTTGACATAGCCCGTGACGTAGTTGGAAACGGGCCTTTTTTTGACGTTTGAAACGGAGTTTGTGATACGGTAGCGTCCGTTCATTTCGATACCGTCATAGATATAATAAGTACCCGTCAGCTTACGCTCGTAGTTTTTCGCCGTTGCCGAGATATAAATCGGCGTATTGTCAAGCGACACCATAGTTCCCGAGGTAAGATTTTTATTACTTGCAGGAGGTTTCGGCGACTGCTTTTTGTAGCCGTTAAGACCGTACTGCTTCATAATTGACGGGTAATCCTTATAGGCGATATCGGTGTCGCATCTGCCCGAAATTCCGGCAATAACGCCCGAAGAGGAATTCTGCCACATACCGATTTTCCCGTTGTAGTCGGGCGCGGCTCCCCAGCGCGCAAGCCACGTGTCATAAAGGCGTTTGCACTCTTCGTCAATGTAGTTATCAAACCAGCTTTTTGAGGCGTATATGCAGACGAAATAGCCCGCGTTTTCAACCCTTTCGCAGAACGCCTTTATAAGCGAGGAAACGAACGCTCTGCCCTTCTGAGCCTGAGATTTTTCCTCAATATCAAAGGCGACGGGCATCTCAAACTGCTTGCCCTTAATAATTTTGAGAAATGTGTCGGCCTCCTTTTTGACGTCGTCAACGCTTTTGGCATAGCTGTACCAGTATGCGCCGACGGCGATACCCGCCTTTTTCGCATTCTCATAGTTTTTGTCAAAGGACGGGTCCTTCTGGCTTAAAAATCTGCCGTAGCCGGCGCGCAGCATAGCGAATTTCACTCCGCTTTTCTTGACCTTATTCCAGTCTATATTACCCTGATGCTTTGAAACGTCAATACCGTTTGTCATTAAATTCATCCCTTTCAAGATTGTCTATTCTCGCCTCAATTACCGGTATTCTTTCGGCGAAGGAATTGTGCTTGTCAACCTTTTTCTCAAGCTCGGCAAGTCTGTAATTTGTGAGCTTGGCACTCGTCACGACGCCCGCCATGGCGCCGACAAGCGTGCCCAGAAACGACACGAATGCAACAGCGATTTCACTTGTCACTGCGCTCACCCTCTGTTTTATTATATTTTTCAGGGCGCAATAACTTTACTGTTTTACGCTTTTTTGTCATTGCTTAATCTCTCCCCAAACGTTGATTTTTGTGCCGGCGGGAAGACTCGTCGAATTGGCAAGCAATATTCTGATTGCCTGCAATCCTTCCGCGTTGAACGGCAAAGCCGAACCGCTCCATGCATAGACGGGCGCCCTGTGGTATTCGTTTGCCCAGGAAACGTTGGCAGCAGGCTGCATAAGTGCGGTGCTTACCTCAAACCACACGTTTGAATGCACGGTAACTCTCAAATCCACGAGTGTGTGCTTTGAGCTGTCGGTAACCGTTTTTGCGTCGGCATACTGCGGAATAAGGCTGAGATAAGTTGAGTTTGAACGAAGCGCGTTAACCTGAATTCTCTGAGCGGAAGCGGTTGCGGGAACATCAAGCTGAACGCAGAGACTACGCGCGTAAAACGGGTTTGAATTATAACTGTTAATCAATATTTCGGGCGTGTCCTCGGCGAGCGTCTGAGTGTAAAGAAGCACGGGAGTATATGACGGCGCAGAGAGTGAATCGGCGTAGTCCTTTACCGCCTTGGCAGACGGATAATGGCTGTCGTCGGCACTTGCACCGATTGAAGTCACCTTGTTGGCAAGCTTCTCGCTAAGCGCGTCATGGCTGTCAACGTAGGTCTTGGAAGTTGCGTTTAACGGAAAACTGTCATCGGCACATATTACGTTGTGTATTTCACTGTTATGCATATCGAGCATACCGTACAGCGAACCGCCGTGCACGGAAAGCTTTCCGTCGTCAAGCGTTTCAAACGCAGCAGAGACAACTCTGTTCTGAACAGGATTTGTGCTCAACGAGCTCATATAGCTGTCAACGCTCACGCCGCTGTCGCCTTTGTCACCCTTATCGCCCTTGTCACCTATGTCGCCTATATCTCCCTTATCACCTTTTTCGCCCTTCAAATCGCCGTTTATTATGGCTTCAAGCAGGGCGTTGACCGAGAAGTCATATTCCCTGCAAAGTCCCGCCTCGGTGCCCGCGGCTGACGAGAATTCAAGCTTGATTTCAATCGGCTTTATGACCTGAGTTGTTGCATAGGTCTGAGCGTCAACTTTTATGATATTGAAGTAGCAAAGCACCGCCATCTGCGAGGTGACGGTGTTGGGCAAAGCATAAGCGATTTCGTAATTTTCGTCATAGCTGAGATTTTCCGTACGCAGCACGCCGCTTGGCGTTGCAAATTCGAGATAGAAGCTGTAGCCCTGACCGACGTATGCCATATCAAGCTCAAACACAAGTTTTGCCGCGTTGTGCTCAAACATCACGCCCGCATTTATAATCTCGTTATACTCTCTGTCGGGAGTAATTGGTATTTCAATTATTTTCATTGGTTTCTCCTTCTTCGCTGATTGCGATCAATTCGTCAAGATTCTTCGGCGGTTCAACGAGGCTGAAACCGCATAAATACGCGTATTTGAGCACCTTGTACAGCTTTTTCTGTGCCGCGTCGAGAACCCTGTAAACGTTCTGTCTTGAGACCGAGTGCTTCTTTGCAATCTGCGAAATATTCAAACCGCCGCTGTAATGCTCGGAGACATATTCGCGCTGAACGCCGTCAAGCTCGTCTCTGACGGCAAGGTCGATAATCGCGCGCAGCTTCGCCTTTTTTGAGGACACGATATAGGTCGGAAGCTCCCTGACGTCATTTTCGCTCATAATATCGAAGCGCTCGTTTAGATAGAAGTATTCGCTTTCGTCAAGACTGATTAGATTCTGCATTTTTCCTCCTTAAAAAAGGGCAAAATTAAAACAACACCCACAAGATGTCCTGAGGTGTCATTTCATATAAATTGTTTAATTGCTTCACTCGTTTTTGTTTTGCTTCACCCGCAACTATTATTTTAGCAGTATAAATGTTACTTGTCAACACAAAATTGGCTTGTAAATTTGAGTTTGTGGGGGATGATTGTAATTGCAAATTGTGCGTAGGGCGGCATGCCCACATGCCGCCGCAAAGCTGTGCGGTAAATTGACGGCGGGGTGAGGGCACCCCGCCCTACGCTCTGTTATAGTTTGAAAAGACCCCGACAAACTCCGATTTGGTTAATAAAAAACGGGCGATTCGTGAATCGCCCCTACGCTTATTGATATTTACGCCGAAAGTATTATAAAATGTTCGGAAGCGAAGCTTCCCCACAACTTGCCGAAGGCAAATTTTACTCGTCCGAATGACGAATTTCACTGCCGAAAGGCAATTTCACTCTTGCGAAGCAAGAATTTCACTTCGAGGTCGAAGACCTCGATAAACTCCGATTTATTAAGCAAAAAAGCGGGCGGCTGAAAAGCCGCCCGTTGATGTGTGATACCGTTTTATTCCTTAAGAAGAGCGTTGTAGAGCTTGATGTACTCATTAGCCGATTTGCCCCAGGAATTATCGCATTCCATAGCGCGCTTGACGAGGATTTTCCAGCCCTTCTTATTCTGATAGCCCTCGATGGCTCTGCGGATTGTGTAGAGCATTTCGTGAGCGTTGTAGTTGGCAAAGGTAAAGCCGTTGCCCTCACCGTCCTGCGAGTCGTGAATTGAGTCGCGCAGACCGCCGGTTTCGCGTACTATCGGAATCGAACCGTAGCGAAGAGCTATCATCTGCGACAGACCGCAGGGTTCAGCCTTGGAGGGCATAAGGAACATATCGCTGCCCGCATAAATCTTCTTGGAAAGCTCGGGAACAAAGCCGAGACGGATTGCAACCTGTTGCGGATATCTTGCCGCCATTTCCTTGAAGTATTCCTCATACTGCCAGTCGCCCGAACCGAGAAGCACTATCTGAACGTCCGTGGTCTGAACAAGCTCCTCCATAACCGCCTTTACGAGGTCGAAGCCCTTATGCGAAACAAGTCTTGAAACCATACCGATAAGCGGGGTGTCCGCCTTCTGCGGAAGTCCCATAAGCTCCTGCAGAGCCTTCTTATTCTTAGCCTTCGCCTTAAAGTCTTCGGCTGAGTAGTTGAAGAAGATATCCTTGTCGGTTTCGGGGTCGTAAAGCGCGGTATCAATACCGTTGAGTATGCCCGAAAGCTTCCAGCTTCTTTCGTTAAGAATACCGTCAAGACCGTGCGAATACCACGGGTCCATAATTTCGTTAGCGTATGACGGGCTGACCGTCGTGACGCGGTTTGCCGCTTCGATTGCGCCCTTCATGAAGTTGACGTCGCCGTTATACTCGACTATGTGCGACGCACCACCGGGTATGCCGAGAACCTCGGGAATAAGCTCCTTGCCGTAGGTCCCCTGATACTGAATGTTATGAATGGTGAAAACGGTCTTGATGTTTTCAAAACCCGGCGCCTGTGCATACATTGTGCTGTAATAAACGGGCACCATCGCAGACTGCCAGTCGTTGCAGTGAATGATGTCGGGTTTGAAGTCAATATAGGGTATCATTTCAAGCACAGCTCTCGAGAAAAACGCGAAACGCTCGGCATCGTCGTAATAGCCGTAGATGCCGTCTCTCTTGAAGTAGTACTGATTGTCAATAAAGTAATAGATGACTCCGTTGTGCTTTGCCTCAAAAACGCCGCAATACTGCCTTCTCCAGGCTACGGGTACGGTAAAGCTTGTGATAAAGGTCATGGTGTCCTTAAGTTCCTGCTTTATGCCGTCGTACAGAGGCATTACAACGCGGCAGCCGATAAGGCGTTTACGCAGCGCTGCGGGCAGACTGCCCGCGACGTCTCCGAGTCCGCCGGAAGCCATATAGGGTAATGCTTCGCTTGATACATATAAAACCTTCATAAGGTTCCTCCTTTGCTACATATTGGCGTAGTCCATAATCGTATCGTAATAGTTTGCTATATTTTCCAGAGCGCCCGAAGCGACCATAACGATAAACGCTATGACGATAAGCAGAACGGGTATCGCAATACCCAGCGCCTTGGAAATATAATATCTCTTTCTGAAACGCTCAACCTTATTTTCAAGTTGAGTGAGCCGTTCGCTGAGTTCTTTTATTTCGTCGCCCGCCGCAGGGGCTGCACTCTTTACTGAAGGTGCAGGCGCAGCGGTGCCCGCAGGCTTTACGGGATTGCCCGAAACGCCCAGTGAGGCAAAATACCTGCCCATAGCCTTTTGAGCGCGCACGGAGCGGTGGGAATTCTCCATAGAGAACATATTCACCGCCTGTTCGCTGCTTTTGTCGGGATTTTCGGCGATTGCTTCAAGGCCCTTTTTACAGTAAGTGCAAACCTTAAAGCTTTCGCCCGCCAGTTCAAAATCGGTCAGCTGCTCCTCTTCGGTAAGGCAGCCGCATATTTCGCAACGGGTGTCCATTAAATCACGATTCCCTTTCCGACATAAATCGGGTAATTCTCAGCGCCCGAAAGCGTCTTGTTAGGCGTGATAACGGCGTTCTTGTCGATAATTGTGTAGTTGAGCGTTGTGCCCGAAGCTACAAAGCTCTCGTGCATAATAATCGAATTCTTTACAACTGCACCCTTTTCGATACGTACGCCGCGGAAGATGATTGAATTCTCAACATCGCCCTCAATGATACAGCCGTTGGCGATAAGCGAATTCTTGACAACGCTCGACAGTCCGTAGGTTGCGGGCATATCGTCGCGGATTTTGGTGTAAATCGGTCTTTCGGGATTGAATATGCAATCGCTGTTGTTGATGTCGAGGAGCTCCATATTCGCCTTGAAATACGAGTTGAGCGAATCGATTGTAACCGAGAAGCCCTCAGCCTCATAAGCGTACATATTGAGCTTGCCGACACTGCCTCTGAGTATATCCGCCTCAAAGTCCGTATAGCCCGAGCTGATAGCTTCATTCATAAGTCTTTCAAGCAGGGACTTCTTCATAAGAATAAGATTAAGCGAATAGTTTACGGTGCCCTGAGCAGAAGGTGTTACGGAAATCTTTGAGATTTTACCGTCGGGATTGACGTCCATAACAACCGTGTCCTTAAGCGAAGGCGCAACGCCGTTCTTGTAAACTATCGTGATGTCCGAATTCTTGTCTGTGTGGAAATCGGTAAGCTTGTCAATATCAATATTGAAAACGCTGTTGCAGTCCGAAAGCAGAACGTATTCCTGCTTTGAACGGCTGATAAAGCCCATTACGCCCTTGAGCGCTGCCATTTTATCGGAGTTTGAGCCCTGCTCCGCGGTTGAGAACGGAGGCAGAAGGAAAAGTCCGCCCGTCTTTCTCGAAAGGTCCCAAGGCTTGCCCGTACCGATATGGTCCATAAGCGACTGATAATTAGCCTTTGTAATAAGACCTATATTTTCAACACCTGCGTTAACCATATTTGAAAGCGCAAAGTCGATAAGTCTGTATCTGCACGCAAACGGGATTGAGCCCATGGTACGGATGCCCGTAAGCTCGGGGATGCATTCATCATAGGCATTTGAAAAGATAATGCCGACTATATTTTTACCAATCATCTTATTTTACCCCCTTTACGTCTTCGTCAATCATGGCCTTGGGTGCAACCGAAGCGCCCTCGCCTACGGTGATTCCCGCACCGACAACGGCTACGCCCCACTGCTCGCGGTCCGTAACGTCCTCGGGACGTTTGCCGACCTTCGCGCCCTTTTCAATAACGGCGTTCTCGGCAATAATTGCGTATTCAACGTCAGCGCCCGCCTTGATTTTTGCGCCGGGCATTACTATCGAGTAGCGCACCTTGGCGCCCTCCTCGACGGTTACATTGTGGAAGAGTATCGAATACTCCAGCTCACCGAAAACTCTCGAGCCCTCGGCTACCATTGAATTCTGCACGTCGGCAGTCGCCGCAACGTACTGCGGAGGAGCTATGGGAGTCTTGGAATAGATAAGCCACGATTTGTCGGACAGATCGAGGTCGATTTTCGGATTGAGAAGGTCGAGGTTCGCTTCCCAGAGGGAATCAATTGTTCCGACGTCCTTCCAGTAGCCGTCAAACAGATACGCGAACATTCTCTCGCCCGCAGAATGCATGGCGGGAATTACGTCGTGACCGAAGTCGTTTGACGAGTCGGGATTGTTCTCATCGTCGATAAGATACTGACGAAGCTTTGACCACGTGAAGATATAAACGCCCATTGAAGCCTTATTTGAAGAAGGATTCTTCGGCTTCTCCTCGAAGCTTGCTATCGAGTTGTCATCGTTGAGCACCATAAGGCCGAAACGGCTGGCCTCCTCCCACGGCACCTCCAGCATGGCTATCGTACACGCGGCGTTGTTCGCCTTGTGATATTCAAGCATCTTGTTGTAATCCATCTTATAGATGTGGTCGCCCGAAAGGACGGCTACATACTCGGGATTGTAACGGTCGATAAAGTGAATATTCTGATAGATGGCGTTTGCGGTGCCCTTGTACCATTCCATTCCCTTTATCTGCTGATAGGGCGAGAGCATGTGAACTCCGCCGTTCTCCCTGTCAAGGTCCCATGCCTGACCGTTGCCGATATAGTCGTTTAATTCAAGCGGCTGATACTGCGTGAGGATACCAACGGTTGAGATACCCGAATTAACGCAGTTTGACAGAGGAAAGTCGATAATTCTGTACTTACCTCCGTAAGGAACCGCAGGTTTAGCGATATTCTTCGTCAGCACGCCGAGCCTTGAGCCCTGACCGCCCGCGAGGAGCATCGCAATACATTCCATTTTGCGTGCCATAAAAAGCCCTCCTGTATATGAAAATAATTATTTGCTTATCTTGTGCGTTTGATATAGATGGTTGACATCGGGGGAAGTCCGAGGCTGATACTCTGCTCGAAACCGTGCATATTTATGCTCTCGGTCGGAATTTTATACCTGTTGCCTCTGCCCTCGCCGCCGTAAAGCAGGTCGTCGGAATTGAAAACTATCTGATAGTTGCCCTTCTTCGGAACGCCTATTCTGTAGTCAAGGCGTTCGCCCGTAGTGAAGTTGCAGACAACTATAATTTCCTTGCCCTTTTCGTCCATACGCCGAAACGCGATTACCGAGTTGTCGCTGTCGTCCGAGGAAATCCACTCGAAGCCGTCCCATGAATAGTCAACCTCCCAGAACGGGGAATTCGACTTGTAGAACTCGTTTAAGTTCTTGACGTAATTCTGAAGCTGACAGTGCTTGTCGAAGTCGAGCAGCAGCCAGTCAAGTCCCTTCTTGTAGTCCCACTCGATGAACTGACCGAACTCGCAGCCCATGAACGTAAGCTTCTTGCCGGGGTGCGCCATCATATAGCCCAAGAACGCTCTTACCGACGCAAACTTCTCCTCATAGGAGCCGGGCATCTTGTTAATAAGCGAGCACTTGCCGTGAACGACCTCGTCGTGCGAGATGGGAAGCACGAAATTCTCGGAAAACGCGTAGAACATCGAGAAGGTAATCAGGTCGTGATTAAACTTTCTAAAATATCCGTCAAGGCTGAAGTACTTGAGTATGTCGTTCATCCAGCCCATGTTCCACTTGAAGTTGAAGCCTAAGCCGCCCATAAATACGGGTTTGGAAACCATAGGCCACGCCGTGCTCTCCTCGGCTATCATCATGGCGTTCGGGAACTCGGCGAAAACGTTTTCGTTGAGCTTCTGCAAAAATTCAACTGCCTCAAGATGCTCGCTGCCGCCGTTCTTGTTGGCAACCCACTCGCCGTCCTTGCGGTCGTAGTTGAGATAGAGCATCGAAGCGACGGCGTCGATACGAATGCCGTCGATATGGTACTGCGACAGCCAGAACGTCGCGCTCGACATTAAGAACGAGCGTACCTCGTTTCTGCCGTAGTCAAAGACTCTGGTGCCCCAGCCGTAATGCTCGCCCTTCCTCGGGTCGGCGTATTCGTACAGCGGCTCGCCGTCAAATTCGTAAAGTCCGTTGGCGTCCTTCGGGAAATGCGCGGGAACCCAGTCGAGTATAACGCCTATGCCCGCCTGATGGCACTTGTCAATAAGATACATCAGATCGGCGGGAGTGCCGTAACGCGAGGTTGCGGAGAAATAGCCCGTAACCTGATAACCCCAGCTGCCGTCGAAGGGATATTCCGTCAGCGGCATAAATTCAATATGAGTGTAGCCCATATCCTTGACATAGGGCACAAGCTCGTTTGCAAGGTCGCGGTAGGAATAGAAGTTTCCGTCCGCATGCTGCTTCCACGAGCCTGCGTGCACCTCGTAAATATTAACCGGAGAATTGTAGATATTCTTTTTGGAATGCTTCTGCTGCCACTTTTCGTCGTGCCACTTATAGCAGCCGTCAAGCTCGTAGAACTTGGTGGCGTTGCCCGGACGGGTTTCCATATGGACGCCGTAGGGGTCGCTCTTCATAAGCACTCTGCCGTCCTGCGCGGTGACGGCGTACTTGTACGCATCATACTGCTTGACGCCCTTTATCTCGCATTCCCAGACGCCGCCCGAATTCTCGATACAGTACATCTGATTTGCGCCGTTGTCCCAGCCGTTGAATTCGCCGGCTACACTGACGGCTCTCGCGTGGGGAGCCCATACGCGGAAAACGACCGTATCCTCATCCTTACGGTGAGCGCCGAAGTACTCGTATGAATGTGAGTTGCTGCCCTCGTGGAAAAGATAGAGCGGAACCTCACGTTCTTTTTTTGCATCATTGTGTATCGCCTTTGACATAACAATACCTCACCTTATTTTAATCCGTTAAGTATTTTATCATTATAATATCAAGAATTCAAGTGATTTTTGACCATTTCGTTCAAAAAAACGCCGAAGTTTGTTACAGCAATTTGTGCACTTTGTTACAAAATTCGCTGATTTGAGCCTATAATAGAATATAACAAAACGTTCCGCACGCAACGAATAAACGTCACGCACGGAACGCCCTTTTATTTATTTACCTGCCGCAGCACTGTTCAGAATGTGCCCTCTACCGTGAAATGAGTTGTCAGCCGTATCGATTCGGTCTGGCTGTCGTACTCGGCGTCCTCCATAATAATTTCGGACACCTGATAGTCGTAGTTTGAGCTCATCAGCATCGTGTAAACATAATCCGCCGCCGTAAACGACCTCTGCGCTCCGTTTGAAAACGAAACGTAAAAGCGGATGCGCATTTTAAGCTTATACTCTCTTGTGCCCTGCCCTACGGTGTGGCCTGTCGAGTTCTGAGTATAAAGCGAAGGTCCGGCATTGAACTGCTCTACCCCGACGGAAATAACGGGATCGTCGTTGATTGCGATGGGGGTTATGTTGCTGTCGTACTCGGGAACAATGGTTTTCTGCGAAAGAGCAGGTATGCTTTTAAGATAGTTTATGGTGGCCGAAACCGCCACTGACGAAATATTCAAGCTATTCAACCCTTTCCTTGATTACCGCCCAGATATAGACGGGTTTTTCTTTTATAAACACCTTTTCCCAATGATGAATGAGGTAGGACTTGCCGTCGTCCGTACGGATAATTGCGCCGTCACCGAGACTGTCAAAATTAATGTACGACGGCCCGATGTAAAGAAAGAACGATTCGGGATAATGTCCCAGCTCGTTGTAGCTTCCGTACAGATACATTTTATTTTTGTACCTCAGCGGCTCGACAACCGCACGGTAACGCGGCGAGGTCCATCCGTCATAGGTGACAAAGGTGTCCCTGCCGTAGTTTTCAATAAACTTATCAAGCTCCTTCATACTTCACCTGCTCAAAAACGAAGTCGCTGTCCTCGAGAAGCGGATACGCCGCAAGTAAGGCCTCGTCCCTCATATTCGCCGCCCATTCAAGGCGAAGCGAAGGACTCTGACTGACGGTTATATCGCCCGCCTTGGTGCTTTCGGTTATTTCGCCCATGAGCACAGCGCGCAGAAGAAGGCGGTAGTAGCTCAGATAAACGCAGGCATTGACTATACGCGGGTCGCCGTCGGAATTCTTATCCCTGAGCCTTCCGTATATTTCGCGGCAGGTGCTCATAATGACCGGAGCGATTTCGAAGGAGATATGTTCCTCATCAAAATCTCCGAAATTCTTAACACGCTGCATAACGCTGATTACGTCTATCATTTTATCCTCCGTTTATAATGTCATAAGCTTGGAAGCGTCGGTGATAATCTTTGAGAAGCCTGCAATTTCGGTGATTGCGGCTCTTTCAAGCTGACGGTCGATAAGCTTGTCGTACTCGGTAAGCACGTCGCCCGCAGTTACCATTTCGAGCGCGCAGCTCTTGTCGAGCGCTATGATTCGTCCGCTCATTCCTGTCGGCGCCTTGATGAGCTTGGCGCCCAGAGGCGTTACGACGTCACCGCTTGCGTGGAAGTTAAGACCTGCCGCAGCGTCGCGCATTTCTGACATCGAGAGAATTGCGGCGGTCGCATCGGCTGACGCGATGAGGGTTGTCATTTCATAAGGCTCAAACGTATTCCAGAGGTCAACAAGGTCGGTATAAGCGAGAGTGCCGCTCGACGCAACACTGATTACATCGGCGGGGTTGCCGTTGCCGTCGCCGTTGATGAGCACGCTGACGGCATCATTGAATTGCTGTCTTGCGATATATGCGCCTATCTGCTTGAGCATTACGGTAAACACGTCAAGTCTCTGGAAACGGATTGCCTCGTAGGAGGCAACGAGCATTCTGCCGCGCTTCTGAAGATGGACGAGGTTTTCCTGAAGCGTAATGTTGGTCTCGGGAATTGCGGCGCCCTCGTTGACAGGTGAGAGTGCCTTGTCGGACTCCGACGGAATTGACGTTACGCCCCTGTAATCCATACCGTTGATGCTTGTGGTTGACGCAACAATATAGGGAAGAACGTTCGCGTATTCCTTGCCCTTTCTTACCGCTCTTGAAATGTACTCGGGGAAAAGCGCGGCTGAATTTGAGGTTGAGAAAAACTTCTCAATCATATCGCTGTCGGCGCCGTTTACCTTGATGTTGAAGCGCTTGAGCTGACGCTCAAATGCGTCGAGGCCTTCAAGCGAGGTACCCTTGTAGTTTTCGGAAGGGTCAATGGCTTCAAGTTCTGCCAGAAAGCCCCTGCCGGTTGAATAAAGTCCCTTGTCAAGACTGATGTTTTCATAAATTGCCATAAGTATTACATCCTTTCAAAATCAGAATCTGAACTGTGTATTGCCGTCCGTATCCTTGCCCTTTTCGCGATAAAGCTGCGGAGCTTCGGCGGACTGCTTCTTTTCTTTAAGAGCGACGTTGAGCTGTTTTAACTCCTCGGTGCAAAGCGATTTGCAGATGCTCTCGCTCGAAACATTCGAAAGCGCGGGCATATTCAGCGCAAAAAGCCTGACCGTTTCGCTTTCAAGCTGACGGCGGTATTCCTCGCCGTCACGCGCCTTTAGAGTAAGTGTGTCAATATACTCACCTATTTCGCGCGCCTGCTTTTCGGTAAGCGCTACGTCGCCCTCGGCGTTTTTAAGTGAATTGATAATATCGTTCATATCGGTCTCCTTAATAAATCCGAAGCTTTTGGTTACTCCTGCATTTCTCTGTGCGGGAACCGCGACAAACGACCACTCGTAAGCGTCGCAGGGCTCGCTGAGCTCGAAGTAGCAAAGCTTACCCTTATAGCTTCTGCCCTTCTTATGATGGCAGGCGCCGCTTTTCGAATCGTTGCCGCAGATCGAGCAGATGCTGCTCTTAACCGAACAGCCTATGCTGACCTCTTTCTTGATACCCGCCTGAATTTCCTTGATGAAATCCGCGTTCTTCTCAAGCCTCGGCATATAGCAGTACGCCTTGACGTACACGTAGGGCTCGCCTAAGGAATTCTTCTTTTTGCCGTCGGTTATAAGCTCGGTTTTATAGGTTCTTGCCGACTGGTCGTCGGAATTGCAGGAATGATTTTTGATTGCCGTCCTGCCCACGAAAAGCTCAGCGAGGGTTTTCAGCGACTCGGTTGTGAAGCGCTCAAAATCGCGGTCGATTTCGTTGTCGCAAAGTATGACCGAAAAGGTGAAAATCTCATCAGCCGTAAGCTCCTTCTGAGAGTAGCCGTTGATGAGCTTAAGGTCTTCGTCGCTTATGCTTTCCTGTGAAGGCAGGTCGTTCTGATAGCTTTTGTTCATATTTCGCCTCCCTGTGAATTGAGCTGTAGATTAATTTGCTGAGTTTTGGCATTGAGATATGCCGCGTTTGCCTCGTCGAGAGTGTCCTTTAAGGTGATGTCGTCCCAGACGACCTCAAGGGCCCCCGTGTAGCCGCACGAATAAAGATGCGTTGCGCAGATTTTCTCGATAACGGGCGTTAAAATGCGTCTGTAATGCTCAAGCTCGGTCGTAAGCACGTCTGCCTGCTGCTGGGACATTCTCTCGGTTGTTGACCATGAAAGTCCGAGCATAAACGGCGGCAGCGAAAGCTTGGCGACTATCTGCTCGAGTATCTGTCTGACGGGCACCTCGCTGTCGAGTATCTGATTGTCGGCTCCGATAACTTTTATTCCTACATCGCCCACGGCTATAAAGTCTCTGGCTTCTCCGCTGTTCATAGCCTCGCCCCACTGCTCGGCGATCTGCATGGCGCGTTCCTTTGCGTAAGCCTTGTTTGAAGGCTCGCCGCCCGGATTGTAGGTAACGGCAAAGCGCACGTTGCCTACCCTCTCCCAGTTAGCGCCCAGCGCATTGAAAATTTTGATGAGTATTTCGCTGACAAACGGTAAGCCTTTGAGTATTGAATTACCCGTGAGCATACCCGCGTCGGGGTTGAGCGTTGAATAGAGAAGCTTCTGCTGATTGCGTACGGGCACGTCCTCAAAGCCGTCGTTGCGGCAGATTTCGATAATTCTGAAATCATTGGGATTTCGCCTGAACGCGACATCGTTTATCGGCGCGTTGTAAAGATAAGTTACTCTGTCGTCAGAGTCCGTCAGCATCTCGGCAACCGCTGTGCCGTAGCACAGAAGCTGTTCGAAATATGCGTCGATAAAGCTCTGAAGCGAAACCGAACCCGCGTCGGAGCGGACGTTTTTTACAAAGTCTTCTATAAAGGCGTCATAACGTCCGTCTTCAACTCTCACCCTGAAACCGCCCGTGAGCCTGATAATCTTGTAGATTGCTGCGTCTATGACGGGTACGGTGTATCTCAGCTGACGGTATAGCTCATACTCGTACGGTGACGGATTCATGGCGCGCAGGAGCGCGCTTCGGTATGCAGTTCTCTGTGCAGTTGAAACGAGCGCCGGCACCTTTTCGTCCGTCTTTTTTCGTTTGAATATTGCCAAATCAAAACCTCCTTTCTCTAGTCAGGCTGACTGCGAAGAAGTCGTCATTTCCGTCCTTCAGCACAGTAGCCGTAAAATACCTCATGTCGTCCATTGCGTGATCGTTTTCCTTACGGGGAGCGTCGTTCTTCGCAGACTCGTCCCAACGGTAAAGGTAGAATTCCCGTATAATGTCGGGACAGGTTTTGCAGATTTTCAGCTTCCCCGTTTTCAGCGCATCGGAGGTCTTTCGTATTCCCGAGAGCACGTCGTTATCAGCCTTTAATACCGCGTATCGGTTATGCCGTCTGATACATTCGATAAACGAAGCCGCCGACGGGTCGACTATCACTGCCTCCACTGTTCTTGAGCCGATGAGGTCCGTGAGTGAAGCATAGTATTCCTCATCCGTCATCTGAAAGCCTTTTCGCTTTGAGTCGTGATAGAACTCGTCGATTCTGTACCAGCAGCCGTCGCTCTCGCCCCACAGTCCCATCGAGGTCGGATTGACTGTTCCGTAGTCACACGAGACGTAGAACCGCTCGAAACTGTCTGGCACTTCATAAATGAAGCTCTCGCCGAAAAACGGGTAAACGAGCCCGTCTGCCGCCACCCACTTGCCCTCGACGAAGCGTTCGTAGAACGCGCCAGAGTAAAGCGTGCGGTAGCGGTTGATGATATCGGTGGAGAGTGAGGGATTGTCCTCCATTCTGAAATGCAGATACAGACAGTTCTTTTCGTCCGCCTTTTTTATCCACTCCCGATAGAACCAGTGAGCAGGATTTTCGGGGTTGCAGTTGAACCACAGCCGTGAGCCGTCAACCGAGCAGCGCGCTATCGCCTGCTCACAGAAGGAACGCGGCATAAGCGCAACCTCGTCAAGCATAATTCCCGAGAGCGTAAGTCCCTGAATAAGCGCCGCCGAGGACTCGTCGCGGCCGCCGAAAAGATAGAAGCGGTTAGTGACACAGTCTCTCGAAATATCGACGTAATTCTTTGACACACTCTCGCGGCATTCAAAGCCCAGATCCCTTAAAAGCTGCAAAAGAGGGGTGATAACGTTTCTGCGCAACGAGGTGATTGTCTTGCCGCAGAAGGCAAACGAGCTTCCCGAAAAACGGTAGAACGCCCATGCTATAAAGCTCAAGGACATACAGACCGTCTTTCCGCTTCGCACCGCGCCGTCGCAGATAATCGCGTCACGGGATTTGTAAGGGCTGCTTTCGCACCACCAGTTGAGCAGAGTCAACTGTTTCTTTGAAAAGGATCTGAAATCTTCAGCTCTCAAGGTCATCCTGCCTTTCGCTTATAAGCTTTGCCGAGCTTTCGAGCGCCTTGTAAAACGGCAGCGAGCTCTCGCCCGAACCGACCGCTTCGAGCGCCGCAAGAGCTTCGAGTGCTTTTAGACGGTCAAAGAATTTAATCTCCATTCCGCCGCCCTTGGGTATCTTGATATCCGACACCATAAAAAGATCAAGGCTTTCAAGCTCGCCGCGTTCGCCGTCGATAAGTTTTATCGCATCGGCAACGGGACCGAAGGCAAGGTGCCTGAATCCCGCCTTAGCCTGAGTCAAGAAATCGTTTTCCCTGTCGAGCTTTTCAATCTGCTGTCTTATTTCCTGCCTTGAAATAAGCTTCGCGCCGTTGAGTGCGGGCAGAGCCTTATAGCCTGCGAGGTACGCCGCCTGCCTGGGTGAGCGCAGCTGGGCGTAATAACGGCAGAAGGCTTCTTCTTTTTTGCTGAGTTTGTTTTTCATATTTTTTCATCCTTTCTCGTAAAAGCATCCCTCACCCATAGTCCCAAGAGGGCAAAAGTGTCCGCATTTTGCATTACACTTGCATATAGTATTTTTTTAGTTTATAATAGAAGTGTTAATGAAATAATCAGCGATTTTCAAGGAGGGTAATATGAAAGTCAGCGAAATAAAAGACATACTTGAAGCTGAGGTTATCTGCGGCGAGAACGCTCTTGACCGCGACGTTTACACGGCCTGCGGCAGCGATATGATGAGCGACGTTTTAGCCTACGTCAAGGAGCAGGCGGTGCTTCTGTCGGGTCTTATGAATCCGCAGGTTGTAAGGACTGCCGAGATGATGGATATGCAGTGCATCGTTTTCGTAAGGGGCAAGAAACCCGACGAGAGCATTATCGAGCTTGCAAGGGATAGAGATATCGTACTTCTCTCGACAAAATATCCGATGTTCGCGTCCTGCGGTATGCTCTATGAAAAGGGCTTGCGCGGAGGAGCGATAAAATGAGTCTGTTTGAACTTCACTACGAAGTGCCCGGTGACGATTTCACCCGCGCGGGCGAGGCTTCGGGCGACGTTAAGGCACATCTCAAGAAATTAGGTTTTGACCCCGCGACCATACGCAACGTCGTTATTGCTCTGTACGAGGCCGAAATAAATATGGTCATTCACGCGGGCGGCGGAACGATAGATGTTTCCGTTGACCCCGAATGTATCAAAATGGAGCTTATTGACCACGGTCCCGGTATTGCCGATATCTCCCTTGCCATGCAGGAGGGTTATTCCACCGCGCCCGACAATGTGCGTGCGTTGGGCTTCGGTGCGGGTATGGGACTGCCGAACATAAAAAAATACACCGACGAAATGATTATCGAATCAGAGGTCGGCGTCGGAACGGTTATTAAACTGAGGGTTGACGTTAAGGAATAACCCTCGCGGAGATTATTGATGATTGATATTACTAATCAGAACGAGTTTTTCCACTCGGTGCGCCTTGACGAGGAACTCTGCAAGGGCTGCACGAATTGCATAAAGCACTGTCCGACGGGCGCAATCCGCGTACGCCGCGGCAAGGCGTATATTATAAAAGAGCGATGTATCGACTGCGGCGAGTGCATCAGAATCTGCCCTCACCACGCGAAGTATGCCGAGAAGTATCCCTTCGAGGAAATTCTTCAGTACAAGTATAAAATTGCTCTGCCCGCCCCTACCCTCTACGGTCAGTTCAACAACCTTGAGGACACGGACATCGTGTTAAACGGACTGAAGCAGATGGGCTTCGACGACGTATGCGAGGTTTCGCAGGCCGCCGAATTCATCTCGGAGGCGACGAGACTTGCGCTCAAGGATGAGCGCAGGCCGAGACCCGTCATCTCATCAGCCTGCCCTGCGGTTGTAAGGCTTATCAGAGTGCGTTTTCCCAACCTTATAGACCACGTGCTCAATCTCAACGCACCCATGGAGGAGGCGGCGAGAATTGCCAGAGAAAAGGCTATGCGCGAAACGGGACTGGGCAACGACGACATAGGCGTATTCTTCATCACCCCCTGCACGGCTAAGATTACGGCTATCAAGTCGCCTATCTGTAACATAAAATCATACGTCAACGGCGTATTCTCTATTAAGGATATCTACCCCGTATTGCTGGGCTGTATGGAAAAGCTCAATACGGATGAGAACGAAAACCTCAAGAATTCGGGAATTATCGGCGTCAGCTGGGCTTCGTCGGGCGGCGAGGCGGCTGGAGTTTTTGCCGACCGTTATCTCGCGGCTGACGGTATTGAGAACGTTATCAAGGTTCTTGAGGAGCTTGAGGACGAAAAGCTTAACGACCTCGATTTCATTGAGCTTAACGCATGCCCCGGCGGCTGCGTAGGCGGACCGCTGACGGTTGAAAACCCTTACGTTGCAAAGGCGAGAATAAACCACCTTCGCAAGTATATGCCGATTTCCTGCAATCACCTGCCCTCAAACGAAATACCGAAATCGCTCTGCTGGCAGAAGCCGCTTGAGCCCGTTTCGATAATGAAGCTTGCGGACAATGTCCGCGAGGCTATGATTAAGATGTCGAAAATGAACGAGATTATCGAAATGCTTCCCGGTCTTGACTGCGGCACCTGCGGCGCTCCGAGCTGCAAGGACCTGGCCGAAGATATAGTCAGGGGCAAGGCGTCAATCGAGGACTGCGTATTCTTCACAAGTGAAAACACTGACGGCTCGAATACCATACCTATTCCCGCGCCGTTCAGAAAATCAGAGGATAAATGATATGACGGTTAAAGAATTATCCGAAAAGCTTGAACTCAATATACTCGTTGAGGGCGACCTCGACAGAGAAATCACGGGCGGCTACTGCGGCGACCTGTTAAGCTGGGTTATGTCGCGCTGTCAGTCGGGCGACTGCTGGTTTACCGTTATGGGTAACATCAACTGCGCCGCCGTTGCGGTGCTTACCGACTGTGCGTGCATAGTACTCACCGAGAACGCCGCGCTTGACGACGACGCAAAAAAAAGAGCCGAACAGCAGGACATCAACATCCTGCAGTCCGACAGAAATGCATATACTTTAGCGGTTGAATTGGGAAAGCTTATATGAAGGTTAAGGCAGATCTGCACATTCATTCATGCCTGTCGCCCTGCGGCGACAACGATATGACGCCCTGCAATATTGTCAATATGGCAAAGCTGCTGGGCTATGATATGATTGCGCTCACCGACCACAATTCCTGCCTTAACTGCGAGCCTACGGTAAAAGCCGGCAAGAAGGTCGGGCTGACGGTTGTACCCGGAATGGAGCTTTGCACGGCGGAGGAAATTCACTGCGTCTGTCTTTTCAGAAACGTAAAAAAGGCGCTTGAATTCTCGGACTATATCCGCTCGACCATGCCCGATATCGAAAACAAGCCCGAAATTTACGGCGAGCAGATAATCATGAACTCCGACGACGAAGCCGCCGGATATGAGAAGAAGCTTCTGCACCTTGCGTCTTCGGTTTCGGTTGATGAACTTGTCGGACTTGTAAAGCAATACGACGGTGCGTGCTTCCCCGCTCACCTTGACAGAAGCTCGTACAGTCTGCTGTCGGTTATGGGCTTTATCTATCCCGAGCTTAATTTCACTACGGTCGAATTCACGCCCGAGGCAAACGTCGAAAGCTTTTATGAGAGCAATCCCCTGCTTCGCGAAATGAAGATTGTCAGAAACAGCGACGCGCATTATCTCGAAAATATGATTGAGCCCGTTCAGGAACTGGATTTACCCGACTGCTCCGCGGGATCGTTGGTAGATTATATAAACAATAAATAGGAGGAAAGATTTATGAGGTATGAAATTCAGGGAGGAAATTTCCCCGTACTGGTTTGCACGCTTGACGCGGGCGAAAAGATGATTACCGAAGGCGGCGGCATGAGCTGGATGACCCCGAATATGCAGATGGAAACATCTTCAAACGGCGGTATCGGCAAAATGCTCGGCAGAATGATGACCAAGGAGAGCCTCTTCCAGAACAACTACACCGCTCAGGGCGGCGAGGGCATGATAGCCTTTGCAAGCAGCCTTCCCGGTGAAATCGTTGCTCTTGACGTTGCTCCCGGCAAGGAATACGTTGCCCAAAAGAGCGCGTTCCTCGCTTCAACCGCAGGTGTAGAGCTTTCGACCTTCTTCCAGAAGAAGCTCGGCGCAGGCTTTTTCGGCGGCGAAGGCTTCATTATGCAGAAGCTTTCTGGTACAGGCACAGCCTTCATTGAAATCGACGGCGCTGCTATGAGATACAATCTTGCCGCAGGTCAGCAGCTTATCGTTGACACCGGCCACGTTGTACTTATGAGCGCAAGCTGCTCGATGGACGTAGTTACAGTCAAGGGCGTAAAGAACGTTCTGTTCGGCGGCGAAGGTCTTTTCAACACGGTTGTTACCGGCCCCGGCGAGGTAGTTCTCCAGACTCTGCCCGTTCCGAAGCTTGCAGGCGCAATCCAGCCCTACATTATTACACAGGGCAAGTAAGATTTAATTAACATAAAAAAAGAAGGTATCACGGTTGTGATACCTTCTTTAATGGTGACCCGGACGAGATTTGCAGTGCCGAGCACTGCAGAGTTTGCTTCGCAAACTAATCTTATTTTATGTCCCTTTTTGCTCCGCCTTAGGCGAACCGCAAAAAGTTGGACTATTTACCGTTCAAATCCCGTCCTAAATCTTAGAACAACCATAAAAAGAGACACCGTAAAGGTGTCTCTTTTTATGGTGACCCGGACGAGATTTGCAGTGCCGAGCACTGCAGAGTTTGCTTCGCAAACTAATCTTATTTTATGTCCCTTTTTGCTCCGCCTTCGGCGAACCGCAAAAAGATGGACTATTTACCGTTCAAATCCCGTCCTTGCATAACTGAAATAATTAAAGAAGGTATCACGGATGTGATACCTTCTTTAATGGTGACCCGGACGAGATTTGAACTCGTGTTACCGCCGTGAAAGGGCGGTGTCTTGACCACTTGACCACCGGGCCTTATATGAAAATGGTAGCGGCAGTCGGACTTGAACCAACGACCTTCCGGGTATGAACCGGACGCTCTAGCCAACTAAGCTATGCCGCCACGTTAAGCCGCCCTTTTGGACGGCTTTGATATTATAATATATAAGATAATTATTGTCAATACTGAAAAACAAAAAAATTCTTATACAGTATAATTCCGTTACTTTTGGTACACACCTCTGCGGGCGATTCGTGAATCGCCCCTACAACTGTTTATTGACTTTTCCGTATCGGTCTGTGGTATAGTGTTTGTAGAGGCATTCAAGCCATAACTGTCAGCGATTAGAGCTGTCAGTTCACCGACTTGATTGCTTCTGTTTTTTATTCTTACAGGATTATACTTTTATTGCTTAAATCTCCCTTTTATTAAAAATTCCTATTGCCAAGAAAACGCAAACCTATTATAATATTCCTTAATAATTCAACGGGAGTGAGAATATGGAAAAGATACTTGTACTTGACTTCGGCGGACAGTATAACCAGCTTATCGCGCGCAGGGTGCGCGACAACGGAGTTTACGCTGAAATTCTGCCATACACCGCGCCTATCGACGAGATTAAGGCAAACGGCTACTCGGGTATCATTTTCACGGGCGGGCCGAATTCCGTATTTGACCTCTCCTCCCCTCATTATTCAAGAAGCATACTCGAACTCGGTATTCCCGTGCTCGGCATCTGCTACGGCTGTCAGCTTATCGCGTGGATGACGGGCGGCAAGGTTAAGACCGCGCCCGTTTCCGAATACGGTAAGATTGAACTCAACGTCAGAGCCGACAGCAAGCTTTTCAGGGGCATTCCCGAAAAATCGGTCGTCTGGATGAGCCATACCGATTATATAGCCGCCGCTCCCGAAGGCTTTGAGATTACCGCGACCACCGACAACTGTCCGTGCGCCGCTATGGAGAACGCCGAAAAGGGCGTGTATGCCGTTCAGTTCCATCCCGAAGTAACTCACTCGCAGTTCGGTAAGGAGCTTCTTCACAATTTCCTGTATGAAATCTGCGGTTGCGCGGGCGACTGGCAGATGGACTCGTTTATCGACCGTACCGTTGCCGAGTTAAAAGAGCAGATAGGCAGCAAAAGGGTTGTTCTCGGTCTTTCGGGCGGTGTGGATTCGTCGGTTGCGGCGGGACTGCTCAGCCGCGCCGTAGGCAATCAGCTGACCTGCGTTTTCGTTGACCACGGTCTTATGAGAAAGGACGAGGGCGACTTCGTTGAAAAAACCTTTACAAGTATGTTTGAAATGAACTTTGTCAGGGTTAACTGTCAGGGACATTTCTTAAAAAAGCTGAAAGGTGTTACCGACCCCGAGGAAAAGAGAAAGATAGTCGGAACGGAGTTCTACAACGTTTTCTGGGAACAGATTAAGAAGGAAAACGCGACGGGCTTTTTCGCGCAGGGCACCATTTACCCCGACCGCATAGAGTCGGGCAAGGGTGCCGGCACGGGTCAGTCGGTTATAAAAACTCATCACAACAAGGTTGAGATGCCGAAATCCGTCAGATTCGACGGCATTATTGAGCCGCTCAAGGATTTGTTCAAGGACGAGGTACGCGCCGTAGGTGAAAAACTCGGAATTCCCGGAGAGCTCGTGTGGCGTCAGCCCTTCCCCGGCCCCGGACTGTCGGTAAGAATCTTAGGCGAAATCACCGCCGAGAAAATCCGTCTCGTTCAGGACGCGGACGCAGTGCTTCGCGACGAGATGGACAAATGCGGCTACGCCGAAAACTTAAGCCAGTTCTTCGCCGTCCTCCCCGACGCAAAGAGCGTCGGCGTTATGGGCGACCACAGAACGTATGAAGATATTATAATTCTGAGAGCCGTTACAACCGACAACTTTATGACGGCGGACTGGGCGCGCATTCCCTACGAAATCCTCGAAAGAGTTTCGAGCCGTATTACGAACGAGGTGCGCGGAATCAACAGAGTTGTTTACGATATCACTTCCAAGCCACCGGCGACGGTTGAATATGAATGAGGTGAAACTGAATGGCAAAATTAGAACAGTTTATTAATTCAGATTTTGACGCATTGCTTTCAAGAATCGAAAACGGCATAATGAACGGCAGTGTCTCCGCTTCTCTCGAGGACGCAAGCGACTTCACAACGCCTGAAGCGCGCTGCAGCGTTCGTGTATTCGAGCGTTACAGCTACATAGGCGGCAACCGTGTAAGTTTAAGCGTTACGCTCTTTCAGGTCGGTAACGGCCCCGTTGCTCTCTCGGCTATCGCGTCGGGCGGAAGTCAGGCGATGTTCTTCAAGATAAATACCTTCGGCGAGGAAGCCTTCCTCGACAAGCTGAGGGAACTGTTATAAAAAGGCAAAAAAAAGACTCCCGAGGGAGTCTTTTTTTATACTCATATTTTGAGAATAAGTCCTGCGATATTGAAATATACGATAAGCGAAATCGCGTCAACTATAGTCGTTATGAACGGGCTTGCCATTACTGCAGGGTCAAAGCCTAAGCGTTTTGCGAGTATCGGCAAGGTAGAGCCGACAAACTTGGCAAAGATGATTGTCATAATCATAGTCAGGCAGACCGTAAGCGAAACCATAACGCCTACCTTGTCAAAAAGCATAAGCTTAGCGAAGTTTACAACCGCAAGAGTTATGCCGCAAAGGAACGCTACGCGGAATTCCTTCCATATAACCTTGAACACGTCGCTGTACTCGATATCGCCCAGCGACAGGCTGCGGATAATCGTGACGGACGCCTGACCGCCGCAGTTACCGCCCGTATCCATTAACATAGGAATAAACGAGGTCAGTACTATCTGCGCCTGCAGAGCGCTCTCAAAGCTCTGGATTATCTTGCCCGTGAAGGCCGCGGAAACCATAAGCAGAAGCAGCCACGGAAAACGCGTTTTCCACGTGTCGATAACGCTCATTTTAAGATAAGGCTTATCGGTGGGCGTGATAGCCGCCATCTTTTCGATATCCTCGGTGTTCTCGTCCTGCAAGACGTCCATAGCGTCGTCGAACGTGATAATTCCGACGAGTCTGTGCTCCTGATCGACTACGGGAACCGCCATCATATCGTATTTCTGGAACTTATCGGCAACGTCCTCTTTATCGTCAAGGGTGTTGACGCAGATGACGTTCGTTTCCATTATCTCAAACATCTTTTTCGAGTAGTCGCTGAGAAGCAGGTCCTTTACGGTTACAAGACCTAAAAGCTTTCGGTTTTCGTCGGTAACGTAGCAGACGTAAATCGTCTCCTTGTCGACGCCCGTACGCCTTATTCTCGTAAAAGCGTCCTCAACCGTCATATACTTTTTAAGGTCAACGTATTCGATTGTCATAAGGCTTCCCGCGGAGTCCTCGGGATACTTGAGTATTTCGTTTATGCTCTTTCTTACCTCGGGGTCGGTGTGCATAAGAATACGCTTGACGACCGTTGCGGGCATTTCCTCAATGATGTCAACCGCGTCGTCGACGTAAAGCTCGTCAAGAACTTCACGCAGCTCGGTATCGCTGAAGGCTCTGATAAGAATTTCCTGCGCGTCGGAGTCCATATTGACGAAAACCTCGGCGGCAAGCTCCTTGGGCAGTATGCGGTACACAAGCGGAAGCTTATCCTCGGGTATCTCGGCGAGTATTGCCGCGATATCCGCTTCGTTCATCTCGGAAAGTATCTCTTTCAGTTTATGATACTGTTTAGAATCAAGTAATTCGGTTATCTGCTCTTCCTCGAGCATGATTTCTTCTTCCATCTCAGTTTCCCTCCTTGCAATAGTAATAATATCAGGAAACCGGACAAGGACTTATGCGAAAGCAACGGCGCACGAAGCGTCGGTATAATTGCTACTTCGCGGTACTGCGTCTTTGCCCGTCACGCCTGATGCGTCCATTGTTTTCACCTCACTTGAAATAATAATCAAAAAACTCATACCGGCGCGAAACGACGGTATGAGTCAATTACTGTCATTTCGTTCAAGCTTTAGCTTCAGAGGGCAATGAAACTGCGTTAGTTTACACCTTGTTGTCGATGCAAACTGCTGACCTGCTTACGGTGTCTCCACCTTTCGCGGCAGCAGCCCGTATCCCTGTGGGAGCCTTACCTACCGATAATGTTTTTGCAAACTTTTCAATTTGCTAACATATTATGAATTCTTATTTGCGATTTGTCAATAGTTTTTTTGAAATTATGCCTCGGCTGCAGCGGCTGCCGCTCTCTCGGCGGAATCGCGGTTCGCAGTATCCTTCTCACGAAGCGAGGTTACGGCGTCGGCAAACTTCTTGCCCGCGCCCTCAAAATTGGACTTCCAGACCTTTCTGGTGTCCTCGTCAAGTCCCCTGAACGCCTTGACAACGCCCTTTACTGACGAAGCGATATTGCGCGAGAAGTTGGTAAGATTAATCTGACCTACGCCCTCGACTATCGTTTCAAGCACCTGATCGAGAACCTCGCTCTGTTTATCGTTAAGGCCGAAAATCATACTGCGAAGTCCTATGTCGGTAATCTTTGCCATTAAGAACAAATCTTCCTTCGTGGCAAAACTCGTGCCGTTGGTCTTCCATGTAAACGGCGCGTGCTGAATCATACCGAGGAAGTGTGTGCTCTTGACTATCTGATAATCGTCGTCGTGCGCCATGAGCATACCTATCATTGAGTTCGAGGGTACGAAATGGCGGTATCTCGGCAGCAATTCCTTGTAGGCGGGCGTGTTGAGATATCTGTAATCGTGGAAGCCCGGTCCGTCGTTGTTGTAAAGACGGGCAATTCTCTTGCGCGTGGTCTTGTTGCAGTTGATTGCGCTGTAAAGGCCGACATTGCCTCCCTTTGAATGGCCGCAGATAATTATGTCGCCCTTATACGTCTTTGCAATCTTTTCAAGATACTGAACGCCGAGCTTGTGCGAGGGAACAACGATTCTGGTATAGATATCGAAGTCCTCCTTCCAGCCGACAAGCGTGTCGTCGGTGCCTCTGTAAACAATTACGAGAGTGCCGTCGGGAAGTATGAACGTAACCGCCGCAAACTGAATTGCGGGATTGAAGTTGAATACCGACTGACAGGCTACCATCTTGATATCTGCATAGCGCTTTGAGTCAGCCATAGCCATCATCTTAACGCTTATGGACTTGGGCAGAACGAGACCGGGACCGACGTGCTTGAAGCCGTTATACGCAAACATCTTGTCGCAGGCTTCCTTGAAGGAAATCGGCTCTCTGTCATAGCGGTCGTAGATAACCTTTTCGAAAGGCATATAGAAAACCTCACACAAAGCGAGATTATCCACATCGCAGAAAGGCAGCTCGTCAAAGGTCTTTTCGCCGTACTGTTTGATAAAATCTATTGATGTTGACATTTTCCTTACCCCTTTTAAGAAAAGTGTTTTTTAACCTTTTATTCCTTTTTACCGTTGTCTGCAAGGACTTCCTTGATGCCCGTTGCAAGACCTGCGATGGACTGAATTTCCGACGGAATGATAATCTTGGTTGACTGACCGTCGGCAGCCTTTGCAAACGCTTCAAGGCTCTTGATGGCGATTACGGCGTCGCTGGGCTTTGCTTCGTTGATAAGCTTGATAGCGTCTGCGTTTGCCTGCTGAACAACCTTGATAGCCTCGGCTTCACCCTCTGCCTCGCGGATTTTGGCTTCCTTGACAGCCTCTGCGCGAAGGATTGCCGCCTGCTTCTCAGCCTCGGCGTTAAGAATCTGGGATTCCTTATGTCCTTCGGCAACGAGAATCTTACTCGCCTTCTCACCTTCTGCGGTAAGGATTGATTCACGGCGCTGACGCTCAGCCTTCATCTGCTTCTCCATCGCGTCCTGAATTTCACGCGGCGGAATGATGTTCTTAAGCTCAACACGGTTAACCTTGATGCCCCACGGGTCTGTTGCTTCGTCAAGGATTACGCGGATTTTCGCGTTGATTGTATCACGCGAGGTAAGCGTAGCGTCAAGCTCGAGCTCACCGATGATATTACGCAGCGTGGTAGCCGTAAGATTTTCGATAGCGGAAATCGGGCTCTCAACGCCGTAGGTGTAAAGCTTGGGGTCGGTAATCTGGAAGAAAACGACCGTATCAATCTGCATGGTAACGTTATCCTTGGTGATAACGGGCTGCGGCGGGAAGTCGACAACCTGCTCCTTTAAGGAAACGATTTTTGCAACTCTCTCAAAGAACGGAACCTTGATATGGAAGCCCGTCTGCCAGGTGTCCATATACGCACCGAGTCTCTCAATAACGAATGCTTTTGACTGCGGTACGATTTTGATGTTTGCCGCAACAACGACAAGTATGAAAAGTATAATTCCTCCGATAATATAAGGCATATTAATCCTCCTTCTTAACTATAAGCTTTACGCCTTCTATTTTCATAACGGTAACCTTTTCGCCCGCGGGAATAATGTCGTTATTCTCGCTTCTGGCGGTCCAGATATTACCGTCAACCTTTACCTGTCCTTTAGCTTCGAGGTTATTTATTTCCTCGGTAACAATGGCAGTGTCGCCGATACATCGGTCGGCATTGGTTTTCTGAATTTTCGAGGTCGAAAATTTCTTTACAAGCGGCCGCGTCACTGCAAAGCTGACTGCGGAAATCAGGATAAACAAAACGATCTGCAGCCATGCCGGAGCGTGACAGATAGCGGCAATAAGCGCCGCCAGCGCACCGAGCGCAAACCAGACCGATACGAGCTGAACGGTCGCCGCCTCAAATACGACGAACACGACCAGCAGCACCAGCCAGACGGCTATTGCATGTTGCCCTAACAGTTCAAGCATATATAACACTCCTTTCTGTATATGCAAACAAAAAACTAATTCAAAATATGGCGCGCCTGACAAGATTCGAACTTGCGGCCTTCAGAGTCGGAGTCTGACGCTCTATCCAGCTGAGCTACAAGCGCTGATTACAAAATTAAACGTTGAATCTGAACAGGACGATATCTCCGTCCTGCATAACGTAGTCCTTACCCTCGGAGCGGACCTTGCCCGCCTCCTTAGCGGCCTGCATTGAGCCCAGCCGCATAAGCTCGTCAAACGAAACGACCTCGGCTCTGATGAAACCGCGCTCAATATCGGAATGAATCTTACCCGCCGCCTTGGGAGCTTTGGTGCCCTTTTTGATTGTCCACGCTCTTACCTCGGGTTTGCCCGCGGTCAGGAAGGACATAAGACCGAGCAAATCGTACGAACGCTGAATAAGCAGGTCAAGTCCGCCCTTTTCAACGCCAAGGTCGGCAAGGAACATTTCCTTCTCTTCCTTATCGAGTGAAGAAATCTCAGCCTCAAGCTCGGCACAGATGGGCAGCACCTGCGCACCCTCTGTGGCGGCAAGCGCCTTTACGGCGTTATAGCGCGCATTGGTTTCGATATTGTTCTTAAAGTCGTCCTCGCACATATTGCAGGCGTATATGACGGGCTTTGCCGACAGAAGCTCAACAGTGTCGAGTATCTCCTTCTCTTCCTCGTCGCACTCAACGGCGCGGGCGTTTATGCCGTCCTCAAACGCCGCCTTGACGCGAAGCAGAAAATCAAGCTCCTTCTGCAGGGATTTGTCGCCCTTGAGCGCCTTCTGTGTTTTGTCGATTCGTCTGTCAAGTATTTCGGCGTCGGAAAGCAGAAGTTCAAGGTTGATGGTTTCGATATCCCTTACGGGGTCAACCGAGCCCTCGACGTGAATTATGTCGTCGTTATCGAAACAGCGTACGACGTGAATAATCGCGTCAACCTGACGGATATGGGACAGAAACTTGTTGCCCAGTCCCTCGCCCTTGGACGCGCCCTTAACAAGGCCCGCTATATCGACAAATTCAATAGACGCGGGAGTAACCTTGTCAGGATTGTACATCTCGGCAAGCTTGTCAAGTCTGTAATCGGGAACATCAACAACGCCGACGTTCGGCTCTATAGTGCAAAAGGCATAGTTAGCGGACTGTGCGCCCGCATTGGTAATTGCGTTAAAAAGTGTGCTTTTGCCTACGTTGGGTAATCCTACTATGCCTAATTTCATTTCGTTCAGTCCTTCATTTTATTCTAAATAAATATTATATTACAACTACTTATAATTTTCAATATATTTCGAATGAATTTTTCCGCAGTCGGTTTGACAAATTTGAGTTTGTCTATGTGATTGGTGGCGAGCATTCAGCGCCCCTTGTTAAAGGGGAGAGGGCCAGCGAACGCTGGCGAG
>JAUMVO010000008.1 GCA_030530095.1 Clostridiaceae bacterium | reverse complement strand
CTCCCGATAAACCATTATCGGAAACAAGGATATTGCTCCCGTTTCCGATAATATAAGTCTGAATGTTATTACTCTTACAAACCTTGAGAATAGCCTTGAGCTGTGTAGTATTGTCAGGATATACCATCATTTCGGCATTACCGCCGGTTTTGAAGCTTGTTTTCAAAGCCATAGAAACATCAGTTTCATAGTGAATACCAAGCTCTTTTGCGGTTTTCTCAACAATATCAGTCACACTCATACCTCTTATTCGTCAAGAAGTGCTGCGCCGATAACACCGGCGTCATTACCGAGTCTTGCGGAGCAGATTCTCGTCTGATCCATCGTGTGAACGGAATATCTTTCCTCGGCAACAATTTTTCTGACGGGCTCAAGGAGAGTTTCTCTCTCAGCGCCGATACCGCCGCCTACGCAGAGTACGTCGGGCTGGAAGGTATTAACGATATTTGTAATACCGATACCGAGATAATGTATATACCAGTCTACTACGGACTGACCTGCAGCGTCTCCCGCTCTCATAGCGTCGAACGCGGTCTTGCCGTTTGTGTTTTCGATATCGCCGTCAACTATATCCCACATCTTGGAATCCTTGTTTTCGTTCATAACCTTCTTGGTCTGACGGATAAGAGCCGTAGCTGAGGAATAAGCCTCCCAACAGCCCTTTCTGCCGCAGGTGCAGGGTTCGCCGTCGGCTACTATAACCATGTGTCCCATCTCACCCGCTGCGTCGTTACAGCCGAGAAGAATTTTACCGTTTACGACGATACCCGTGCCTACGCCCGTACCGAGAGTAACGGCAACGAAGTTCTCAACGCCGTCGCCCGCACCGGCAATAGCCTCGCCGAGGGCCGCGCAGTTAGCATCGTTTTCAAGATAAATAGGCTTGTCGAACTGAGACTGTAAAATATCTCTTGCGGGAACATTGTCAAAGCCGAGGTTGTTGGCATACTCGATTACGCCGAACTGCTTGTTAACAGAACCGGGAGTACCGATACCGATTGAAAGCACATCGTCAAGAGTGATGTCGGCATCCTCAACTGCAAGATTGATTGCGGTTGCGATGTCATTTATAATCTCCCACGACGGACGCGGGCAAGCTGTAGGTGCAGTGCCTCTGCCGACAATTCTGTAATATTCATCGACTACGCCTGCAACAATGTTTGTTCCGCCTAAATCAACGCCAATTCTGTACATAATAGCCTCCAAAAAATATATTTTCTAATATTAAAAACTTAATAGTTTTGCCAAATTTCTACCTCGTCCTCACGGGGTTCGGTGTCCTGAATACCGAGCTGATGCAAAAGCTCGTTTGCCGCGTTATAGCCCATCTTCTTCTGACGGTTGTTCATAGCCGCAACCTCAATAATAATCGCAAGGTTACGTCCGGGCTTAACGGGAACAACGGTAAGCGGGACCTTGACGTTCATAATGTTGATGTACTCATTGTCAAGTCCCATACGGTCATATACCTTTTCGGAGCTCCACGGCTCAAGCTGAATGACCATATTAATTTTTTCCGAGAGTTTAACGGCACCCATACCGAAAATACGTCGTGCGTTAATTATACCGATTCCGCGAAGCTCAATAAAGTGTCTTATATTATCGGGCGCGGAACCGACAAGCGTTTTAGAGTTAATACGTCTTATCTCAACCGCGTCGTCAGCGATAAGTCTGTGACCTCTCTTGATAAGCTCAACGGCAGTCTCGCTCTTACCTACGCCGCTGTCACCGATAATCAGCACGCCTTCGCCGTAAACCTCAACGAGTACGCCGTGTCTCGTTATACGGTCGGCAAGCTCTGTACCGAGGTAATTGATAAGCGCCGACATACATCCGGACGTTGAATCCTCAGTACGAAGAAGCGGAATCTTGTACTCTTTTACAAGTTCAAGAGTGCACTTGGGCGGCTCGAGATTTCTCGTGACGAGAATGAAGGGCGGCTTCTTGGCACATAGCTTTTTAAGGCTTTCCTTCTGTTTCTCTTCGTCGAGTGTTTTCAAAAACTCAATCTCGGACAGACCGAGGAACTGAGCTCTCTCGGGGTCAAAATAATCGTCTCTGCCCGCAAGTATAAGACCCGGTCTGTTAACGTCGGGTGAAGTAACCGAAATCTCGTTTGCGGGTACAGGAAGGTAAAGCACTTCGTAATCGAATTCCTTAATCAGACGGTCAAGCGAAACCGAATACTTTGATGCCATTACACACCCCTCCTTTTAATTACTGATATACATTATAAACTATATTTTATTACAATTCCATACTTTTTTATAAAAAAACGGAATTTTTTCGAAATTTGTATAATTGTTATTGATAATTGCTTTTGAAGACTGTATTATTATATAAAAGAATTAAAAACGGCGGTGAAAAAATGAAAAAGCTGTGCATAAATCCCGATAAAAAAGTATCGCATATCAACAAGGAAATATACGGTCATTTTTCCGAGCATCTCGGCAGATGTATCTACGACGGAATCTACCGTAACGGCAAAGTCCGCAAGGATGTAATTGACGCGCTTAAGGAGATTAAAATCCCTGTTTTACGTTGGCCCGGCGGTTGCTTTGCCGAGGAATATCACTGGCGCGACGGTATCGGCAAAAAGAGTGAAAGGCCAGTCAGAATCAATTGCTGCTGGGGTATGGTTGAGGAAACCAATGAGTTCGGAACTCACGAATTTTTCGACCTTTGCGAGGAGCTTGGTTGCGAACCGTATCTCGCCGCTAATATGTCGGGCGGAACCGTCTGGGAAATGCAGAGCTGGATTGAATATATCACCTTTGACGGAAACTCGGCTCTTGCAAACGAGAGGAAGAAAAACGGACGCGAAAAGCCGTGGAAGCTCAAATATATCGGCGTAGGAAACGAAAACTGGGGCGGCGGCGGCAATATGCGCCCCGAATTCTACGGCGACGAATACAGAAAATATCAGACCTTTGTCAAGAGTTATCCCGGCAATCAGGTATTGAAAATCGCCTGCGGCGCGGGTGACGGCGACTACAACTGGACGCGTAAGGTACTTGAATCGATTAAAAAGACTAATCCTTACGGCATCAGCCTTCACCACTATTCCCTGCCCACCGGTGACTGGGGCAAAAAAGGCAGCGCGACCGAGTTTCCCGACAGCGAGTATTACCATACAATATGGGACGCCATGCGTACCGAAGAAATGATTAACGGTCATGCCGAAGTTATTCACTCGCTTGAAAATGAGAACAATCCCATAGCGCTTATAGTTGATGAATGGGGTGTCTGGTGCGACGTTGAGGAAGGCACAAATCCCGCATTTTTGTATCAGCAGAATTCTATGCGTGACGCAATAGTAGCCGCGCTTTCGCTCAACATTTTCAACAAGCATTCAGATATAGTCAAAATGGCAAATCTCGCCCAGACCGTAAACGTTCTGCAGTCGGTTGTGCTGACAGACGGCGACGATTTGGTAAAGACGCCTACGTTCTACGTTTTCAGGATGTACGCGCCGCATCAGGACGCAGAATTGCTTGAAAGCTCGCTCGAAAACGAAACGGAAAACGAAATTGAATGCCTGACTCATTCTGTTTCCGAAAAGGACGGCAATATCTTTATTACACTGTCAAACGCTTCGCTTGAAAAAAGCTTTGAAATCGAGTGTTCTTTGGACGGAAAAGATATTAATGATGTGATTAACGCTGAAATATTAACCGCCGAAAAACAGGCTTATAACAGCTTCGAATGCAAAGATAATGTTGTTACAAAGCCGTTCTCCGATTACCGTATTGATAACGGAAAGCTTATTATTAATATGCAGCCTGTTTCGGTAATCAGCCTGTCGGTCAGATAATCAGTTTATAATAATTTTGAGGTGATAATATGAAAGAGAAAAAAGCAGGAGCGGTCGGTTTACGCACCTGGATTTCGGTTATTATGTTCGGTCTTTTCGGACAGCTTGCATGGACGGTTGAAAATATGTATTTCAACAAGTTCCTCTACAATACAATTTCCGACAATCCTACCTTTATTTCTTCAATGGTTGCGGCTTCCGCAGTTGTTGCAACGCTGACCACGCTTATTATGGGCACTCTCTCGGACAGAGTCGGTAAGCGTAAGATTTTTATGGTTCTCGGCTACATAATCTGGGGCTTTACCACTATGGCGTTTGCGTTCATCACCACCGATAACGCAGCCAAGCTCTTCCCCACTCTCAACGCCGTTACCGTTGCGGCAATCACGGTTATAATTATGGACTGTGTTATGACCTTCTTCGGTTCAACTGCAAACGACGGAGCCTTCAACGCGTGGGTTACCGACGTAACCGACAACTCAAACAGAGCGAGAGTTGAGGCCGTTCTCTCGGCGCTTCCGCTTATCGCTATGCTGATAATCTTCGGTGTTCTCGACGGACTTACCGCTAACGGAAACTGGAAAGCGTTTTATCTTATTATCGGTTCGCTCGTTACATTCGGCGGTATTATAGGACTGTTTCTTATCAAGGAATCTCCCGACCTCAGACCCAACAAGGATAACTACTTCAAAAACATTATATACGGCTTCCGTCCGTCAACTGTTAAAGCCAACACGATGCTGTATATTTCGTTTGTTGCGTTTACAATAATCTGCATTGCTTATCAGGTCTTCCTCCCCTATCTTATAATCTATATTGATACCTATCTCGGAATTCACGACTACGCGATCCCGCTTGGTATTATTCTTATTCTTTCAGCGGTCATCAGCGTAATTATGGGTAATGTAATGGATAAAGTGGGCAAGGAAAAGTTCTATCTTCCGATACTTGCAATTCTTGCAGTAGGCTGTGTGGCAGTTTATTTCGTAAGAACTATAATCCCGCTCGCAATTGCAGGAACGATTATGATGGGCGCAAACCTCGTTGTTACCGCGGCAATCAACGCCACGATCCGTGACTATACGCCCGAGGACAAGGCAGGTCTCTTCCAGGGTATCAGAATGTTCTTCTCGGTACTTCTGCCTATGGTAATAGGTCCCGCTATCGGCGCTGCTGTTATCAAGGGCTCGAACGAAACCTATATCGACGAATTCGGCGCAGTAAAGCAGGTTCCGACTCCCAATATTTTCCTCGGAGCCGCCGTTGTGTGCGTATTTGCCGTAATTCCGATTATTATCCTTATTAAAAAGCAGAAGCAAAGCAAAAACGACTAAATCAAACAAAAAATTAAGCCTGCGGAAATCCGCAGGCTTTTTAATTAATCGTCAACTATTATTTCAAGGATGCCTTCCTTCTTGGGTTTCGGCTTTTCTGTTTCGGCTTTTTCCACTCTCTGCTTAACCTCGGGATTAACATAATCCTTGAAGTATTCAGGCTTGACAACGCTGCTGTAAACAATGCTTCCGCATTCCCTGCAGATTGTGTGCTGAACGGGTGAACCGAATACACTTCCGCGTACATCGGTACTAACGTTTCCGCCATCGGTCTGATATCCGTAAACGAGTAAATCAGAGCCGCAATACGGACATTCTTCAATAACAATTTTTTTCATATTATTCCTCCGTTCCCGGTGCCTTTTTCTTTGAAAGCATCACAACCGCAATAATGAACAGAATCACACCGCCTGCAGCAAACACAATACCGAGCTTGGTGAATTTATTCATAGAAGCCTTTTGAGTGTTCTCAACAGTAGTTGCTATAACCTCCGTAGTCGGAGTCTCAGTGGTTGTTTCAGTTGTGGTTTCAGTCGTGGTTTCGGTTGTAGTCTCGGTGGTTGTTTCCTCGTTTCTTACCGTATTAATCTGATAGCGACGAGTTGAGCCGTCCTCGGCTGTAACGTTGATAAATGTCTTATTCTCACCGACGTCAAGGTTAAGGTAACCTGAGGGAATGCTTACACGTGCACCTCTGTGATTAGCTAACGCAACGACTTCAAGACGTACTACCTCAAAAGGTACCGAAGCGTTATATGTACGCGTTGAAGGATTGAACTCGGGATCAAGAGTAACCTCAAAGTTCTCGCCGTTTTCTGTTTTACCGACAACCGTCAGCGATTTAAGAGTTGAGTCGTTTGAACGCTGTCTCTGCTGCTGTGTAGGCTGAGGTTGTTCGGATTGTGGCTCGGGCTGAGGTTCAACCGGGTCCTGTGCAGGTTCGGTGGGAGCTTGAGTTTCAACCTGAGTCTCCGCAGGTGTGGTTTCGTCCCCCGGCTCTGCAAAAGCTGAAAATGATAAAATAAGCGTTAAAACAAGTATAACAGCCGTAAATAAATAGATTTTCCTGGACATAACAAATCTTCCTTAATAAGTTGTGAAAATATGATAGCATATTTGACATGAAAATGCAATAAAGCATTTAACTATAAAAGCAAAACAAGAATAGATTTGCTTCGCAAAAGACAGACGACCGGTTCAAGTCCTGATTTTTTTGAAAAATTAATAACGGATAACCGAACAGCTATCCGTTATTAATGGTGCTGGTGACCGGACTTGACAGCCTCGCTTCGCTCGCTGTCGCGGGCAACAATTTTATGTCCCTTTTGCTTCGCAAAAGATGGACGACCGGTTCAAGTCCTGATTTTTTTGAAAAATTAATAACGGATAACCAAACGGCTATCCGTTATTAATGGTGCTGGTGACCGGACTTGAACCGGTACGGTATTGCTACCGAGGGATTTTAAGTCCCTTGCGTCTGCCGATTTCGCCACACCAGCATTTCAAATTGCTGGTTTATTATATATAAAAACGAACTTAAAGTCAATACGGCGAAACGAAAAAATTAATAATGTAAGCTTATCAGTTTGTCAATGTAAAATAAATCAAATCCGTCGTATGCGCCGTCATAATCGTAGTCGGCAACAATAGACTGAAGAGGGTTAAAAGAAGTATCCGAATATAAATTTTCTCTGAGCATATTATAGTCGGCAATCGTGAATTCGCCGTCGTCGTTTAAGTCGCCGAAGTTATGAATACTGCAGTTAGGTTTACTTTTCAGGCTGTCAACCGACGAACCTGCATAACCGACAATCTGAGCATCATTGCAGTAATCAAACGCGGTCTGACCGATAATAGTAACGCTTGACGGTATAATAATGTAACGAAGCATATTACAGCCCGAAAAAGCACCGTATCCTATCTCGTTAACGTTGTCAGAAACAAACAAATCACCCGTTTTCCCCGAAGGGGCGCAGATAAGCTTATTGCCGTCCTTACTGTAAATACAGCCGTCAATGCTGACATAATTCGGATTAGTACTGTTAACAAGAAAATCCTGAACACTTGAAAAAACATAAAAAGCCGAAGACAGTGAGCACATAGCCTCCCGGTTGAGTGTATTAGGATAATCGTCATTAGTTTTTATTACATACGAGTCGGGAATAATAATCGTTGTCAGCTTTTCGGATGCGCCTGAATACGATGTCCTGCCGAATGCCATTTCGTCAATGATTTCAACACCATCCGGTATTTCGAATACACTGCACTCTCTCGACGGCGGATATGCAACAAGTCGCTTCATATCGGAAGTATATAACACCCCGTCAACCGCGTTAAAGTATGTATTCCCATCAGCCACCTTAAATGAAGACAACGTCCGGTTTGCAAAATCATAGAAAACGTGTGAAGCGTGATTATAATACGTTTCGGGAGCTGCAGAGAGCGTAGCCGAATAGGCATCAACCTCATAAGCAGTATCGCCGCCTATCGTCTCAACCGTAGAGGGAATGACAAGCTCTGTATTGGTAAACCCGAAACAGTGGTTGAACGCGCCGTCGCCGATATGCTTAAGCCCTTCGTTAAGCACAAGTTCACCGCTTAAGGAACTGCAGTTTTCAAAGCAGTATGCCCCGATACTCTCAAGCGAAGCGGGAAACGAAAGCGTTCCGGCGAAATGAGAGCAGTTGACAAACGCAAATGCTCCGATCCTCTGCAAGGACGAACCGAGCGCAAGGGTTCCGTTTAAGTTGTTACAGTTATAAAATGCGTAGTTTCCGATTTCCCTTACTGTATCGGGAATTACAAGATTTCCCGTTAATTCGTGACAGCCGCTGAAGGCTCGTTCACCTATTTTTCTGAGTTTTGAAGGAAATACAAGAGAGGTCAGACCTGTCTTTCTGAAAGAGTGTGCCCCTAAGGTTACTACTGTTTGTGAAAATTCAACCGTTTCAAGATTGGAACACTCAAAACAAAAGTATTCACCGGTACTTACGACTCCGTCACAGATTATAACCTTTTTTAGTGTATCCGCATGTTCATAAGCGGGATTATAGGTATAGTTCTCATCATAGGGACTGACCCAGTCCCTCATTGTACCGAGTCCCTTTTCACCGTTTTTGAACACTGTCAACTCGGTAAAATCGTCATTAAAAAGAGCTATAACAGTTTTAGGTTGAGTTTTACCGATATAAAACGAGTGTATTCCGTCCGCGACAAACTCAGTCGCGGCAGAATACAGTACGCAAAAGCCCATAGAAAACGTTAAAAGTATCAGGACCAGAAAAAGCGATATTAACTTTTCGGTGACACTTTGTTTCATTGGAGATTAATCCTTATGCTTTTCTTCAATGCTCAGCTTAATTTCATCCCAGCTTTCACCGTGAAGAGGATACCATTTAAGCGAAATTGCAGTAATAATAAGCAGAAGCGCGGGAATTGCCATCCACGCAACGAGTATGCCTTGCTTTGCAAGTTCGGTCTGATTTCCGACAGCCGTATTGCTGTAACCGAAGGCGGCAATAATCTTTATAAACGCGGCATTTGCAAGGCTTATTGCAGGCTTGGTAATAAAGCTGTTAACGCCCGCATACATACCCTCACGGCGCTGACCGCATTTGTATTCGTCATAGTCAATAACGTCGCCGTTCATAATCGGTACGAGATACATTCCGCCTGCAAAGCCGAGACCTGCAAGGAAGAATCCGATAATTGCAATTGCAAAAATCTTACCGAAGAATACAACGGCAGTTGCGCCCGAAGCAAAGAGTACACACATAATAAAGATGCACTTTCTAACGCCCCAGGGCTTAAGTCTGTTAAGCCAGATTATCATACCGAGAACTGCGCCTAAGCCGAGCGCACCGTAAGACAGCGGCATAAGATTTGTTCCGAATTCGTTGAAATAGTAGTTAACGCCCATAAGCAGGTCGGTCTGAATAAATATAACCGAAAAGCTGAGCACTTCAAATATAACGAAACTGATATTCTTAAAGCATAAAACTATGCTCTTGAAGATATTCATGCTGTCATCGGGCTCGGTTGTAACCTTCTCTTTGATAAAGAAGGTTGAGAAGAATATAATCAGAAATGCAGCAATACCGAGAGCGACTACAACTATATGGAACAGCGTTGCAGGCTCACCGGGTTTGGGCTGAATTATCGGAACAACAACCAGCGGGAATGCAAGTGAAATAAGGCTGAAGCAGATTTTCCATATAAAGATATTGCTTCTCGCCTTATTTGAAACCGCCATTGTATATGGCAAAACGTAAAGCGAGGTAGCAATTGCCGTGTAAAGCGTGTCAAACAGGAACAGAGCTGCAATCAGCTGAATAAACATTGAAATCTGACTCTCACCGAACGGCCACCTGAACCATGTTATGATAAAGAACAGAGAATAGAATATCGCGCCGTATCTGATATAAGGCAGACGTCTGCCGATTTTCGACTTGGTCTTATCGGATATGAAGCCGAACAGCGGATCGTTAACCGCGTTCCAGATACCGAAAATAATCCAAGCGAGACTTGCGTAGTTTTCATTCATGCCCCAGTAGGTTGTGAAGAAATACGTCAGCGCACCCGCCGTCATCAGCGAGTTGAGTACGCCGCACATACAGTCGGCAATACTAAGCCAGAACTTACTCCTGACCGGCACTTTTTCCTCAATATCAACTACTGCCACAGTTGTATTTTCAATCATTTATACCTCTCCTTTTTATGAACGTTACCCGTTCTGAATATTATTCCGTCTTTTCTGTCGGGATACTGGGTAATTTTTGATATTTTTGCATTTTTCTTGTAAATCGAAAGTATCTCCTTACCCCATCCGATTACCTGACTGATATAGTCACTTTCAAGCTTCGGTACACGGTGTCCCCAATAAACGTCGTATTTAAGGCTCATTTCGTAAAGCCACTGAGCACCGGGAAGCCATTCCTCAAGACTTGCGGTTCCCGGCAGCATCATCCACAGCGCGTCGCAGACGTTGTCGCCGCTGAAAACTATTCCGTCGGCCTCGTCAACGAGAGCAATTGAGCCCCAAGTATGACCTGCAGTGTGGTGAAGCTTAATTTCTTTTGAGCCAAGGTCGAACACTTCGTCGCCGTTAAGCTTTATGATTTTCGGTTTTGGTTTATTACGGAATTCCGAAAAGCTGACGTGTGTATCCTTTGCGCCTTCTGCTCCCTTAAGAAACATTTTTCTCATTATATACGAACGCTGAATATCGTTTAGCAGCCTGCAATCGTCCTTATGAAGATATATCTCGTCAAACTGCCAAGCGCCCCCGATATGGTCAACGTGTCCGTGAGTCATTACCGCAACAATAGGTAAATCAGTAATTTTACGCACAGCACCCTTCATATCACAGAAGCCAAGACCGCAGTCAATAAGCATGGCTTTTTCACTGCCGAGAACGAGATAACAGTTCGTTCCGTTCGGATCCTTCAGCAGATAAACGCCGTCTTTGATTTTTACACTTTCTATATCAGTTCGGAGCATAATTACACCTCGATATTATGATAGATTTTTATTTACGATTTGTCAATAAAAAACATTATATATAAATTTGTATAACAGATTGATTATAAAAATTAATTGTGCTATACTGAAAACATTCAGGAGAAGGAGTTTTTAATATGGCAAAAGCAAAAGAAAAAGCTGTTGAGAATCAGCACCCGAACAAAATCGGCATCAAGGAAGGTATGGGCTATATGCTCGGTGACGCGGGCAATCTGTTCGTGCTTACCTACGTTTCCTATGCGCTTAAGCTGTTTTACACCGAGGTGTTGCATATCAACCCTGATCAGCTTAAACGTCTGTTTCTGATAACGCGTCTTTGGGACGCTGTCAACGATCCGCTTTGGGGCAGCATTGTTGCCAAAAGACCTCCGCGAAAAGACGGAAAATTCAGGCCGTATCTCAAATGGATTTCCATACCTGTCGCAGTGGCACAACTTATGTGCTTTTATGACATTACAAAACACACAAGCAATCCTATTCTTATACTTGTTTTCGCTTATGTCACATACATAATGTTCGGTATGATGTACACGGGTATCAACGTACCCTTCGGATCGCTTGCTTCTGTTATTACAGATGATCCAAACGGAAGAACATTGCTCTCGACTTTCCGCTCCATTGGCGGCGGTATTGGTGGCGCTGCGCCTCTTCTTCTTGCTCCGTCAATTATTTATAACAGTGACAAAATCACTGTTAATTCAGGCGGTATGTTCTATTTTGCAGTAGCAATGTGCGTTATGGCAATCATCTTCTATATGGCTTGCTACGCAACCACCAAAGAACGCGTCAAATCCGAAGAGCATCCGAACGTAAATATGAAAGAGACTTATCTCGGCATGCTCAAAAGCAGACCGTTTGTTGTGCTTGCAATTACAGGAATATTAATCAGCGGTCAGCTTCAGTTTGCTTCATATAATGCATATCTTTACAAAAACTATTTTGAAAACTCTGATTTAAATATTGTCGGCACCATTGCGCAGTACTTACCTATGGCGCTTATGATTCCCATAACACCTATGCTTGTTAAAAAATTTGGTAAAAAAGAACTCGCAGGTTTCGGCTCAATGTTTGCCGCCGCCGCAGCAATCTTTTGCTTTGTATTTAAGCCGGGAAGAAATCAGCCGTTTGTTTTCCTGATTGTTTTATTCATAATCGGCTTTGGTTATTCGTTTGTTTCTATTACCAACTGGGCGGTCGTTGCAGATGTTATCGACTATCAGTATGTTAAGACAGGCATACGCTCGGAAAGCGCCATATACGCCGTTTACACCTTCTCACGTAAGCTCGGTCAGACTCTTGCCGATTATATAGGAATGGCGTTGCTCAGCCGAATAGGTTACGATTCGGTTGAAATGTCAAAAATAGGCTATAAGGAAGGCGTCAGCGAGGGAATACTTATGATATGCACGCTTATTCCCGCCATAACCTACACTGCAATCTGGCTTCTCTACAGATTTGCTTATCCGCTGACTAAGGAAAAGCTTCAACCCATTTACGAACAGGTCAGAGAATCCAACGAATCCGCTTCTTAAATAATGAAATGCCTTGATTAGTTCAAGGCATTCTTTATAGGTTTCAAAATGAAAAAGTCATTCAAATCAACATTAAGCATAATAATCTCACTGCTGATAATTATATCTGCGGTCTCCCCTGCATTTGCTGCAGCGCCCGCTTTACCGCAGGTAAATGCAAACGCGCGCCATACGGTCTGCACCTCGCTTTCCGAAAGCGCAAGGAACTATTACAGCGGTCAGTACAGTTACAGCAATCTCTCAAAGCTCAGCGGAGCGGCAAATAGCACCGACAGTTATGCCGCCTCTCAGGGCAATCAGCTATATAACGCGCTTAAAACTCTAATGAGCAGCACTCAGAGCTTTTATCCCGTGTACGGCGGTAAGAATCCCGGATCACTTGCCTATTACTGGACGCGCACCGACGCCGTCGGAAGCAGTGATTACTATGCTATGTTCTATTCCGATTTTCCCAGTAATTCGACGCTCGTCAGCCTTAGCCGCGAGCATGTATGGCCTAAGAGTATGGCATCGTTTTATGAAAAATACGGCGGTGCTGATTTACATCATCTGCGTCCCGTTGACAATAATATCAACTCGACCCGAAGCGACCATCCCTTCGGCTACGTCAATAAAGCTTTCGCAAGCGGAACCACAGTCGGTACTCTGGATTCCGTAACTGTTTACTGGCTCAATCCAAAGGCTGATTTATTTGAGGTAAAGGACGACGTAAAGGGCGATATTGCGAGAATTCTGCTCTATGTATATTGCCGCTGGGGACAGCCTAATCTGTATTCTTACGTTAGCTCTAAGAACCTTCCCCCTTTCGACAGTGACGATACCAAAAACACGGGCGCAAAGGTAATCGAAAGTCTTGACACGCTTCTGCAGTGGTGCGAGGACGATCCCGTTGACACTTGGGAGATGCGCCGTAACGACCTTATTGAGCAGGTTCAGGGCAACCGCAACGTCTTTATTGACTATCCCGAGCTTGCATGGCTTATGTTCTCACTTAAAGTTCCTGCGGGACTTACCAGTCCTACCAAAACGGGATGCACTCACAACTGGCAGATTACCGCGCATTCCGACCCTACCTGCACGTCAGACGGCTATGACCTTAAGCACTGCTCAAAATGCGGTGAGGACAGAAAATTCGTTTATCATTCGGTTGAACACATTGACTCCGACCGCAACGAATACTGTGACGGCTGTAATAAAAAGCTTGCTTTATCTACGCAGATGACAAAGATAAATGAGCTTAAAGATAACACGCGAATCGTACTCTATCATCCTTATTCCAGAACATCCGTTTCAAGGAACAGTTATTTGTACGGCAAGCTTGCGCCTTCGAACTCATATATTATGAACTCAAAGCTTGATATAGCCCAAGACTGCTGTGTGTTTAATGTTATTGCGACCGAAGGCGGATACTATCTTAAATACAAGAATCTTTACCTTACAAGCGGAGCTACGGGTAATAGTTTATTCTTGACTTCTTCCCCTAACGAATACAGTATCTGGTACACTCAACCCAGCACCTATAATTCAAGATGCCTGATTATTAATAAAAACGCCGTTTACAATGATAAAGCGCAGGCGCTTCAATACTATAACGGTAATTTCACTACCTATTCCGTTAAGGACACTTCAAATTTCCAGTTCGAGATTTACGAAAACGACAGCTATTATTTCGGTTATCCCGACGTACACGAAAACGACTGGTTCTTCGAAGCGGTTAAGTATTGTGACATTCACAATTACGTTAACGGTTATTCAAACGGACTTTTCGGTCCCGCCGACAAGCTTCAGCGGCAGGATTTCGTTGTAATACTTGCAAGAATTGCTAACGCCGACTTAACGTTTTACACAAATACCGCAACGTCACTTAAAGACGTAGCAGAATCTCAGTATTACACAAACGCAGTCAAGTGGGCAGTAGCAAAAGGAATTGTCAAAGGCTATGACAACGGAAAATTCGGTGTCGGTGATACGATAACAAGAGAGCAGATTGTTACAATGCTTTACCGGTATCTGAACTCTCCTGCCGTATCTGCCGATTCAAAAGTTCTGAACAGCTTTAACGACAGAAACCGCGTAAGCGCATTTGCACAAACCGCAATGATATGGGCGGTAAAAAACGGTATAATCAGCGGTAAGAATGCAAACACACTTGCTCCGACCGACTGTGCTTCCCGCGCAGAAACCGTTACAATTATAATGCGTATGGACAAAAGAGGATTGTTTGATTGAGCGATTAATCGTATTCTGTAATTGCTTCGGTGAAAGCAGGATAAATGAGCGACTTGCCCCTCAGAAACATAAGAACCTGCCTACGGCAGAACCTTAATACTCGCTTTGCTCGTAAAATGTCGCACTGCTCGCTTGGAGCGCTTCGCATTGCTCCTTGTTTCTTCACCTCACTTGCACGCCTTTATCTGCCACCGGCAGCAGCGTGCTCGTTCGCCCCGGCACGCCTCGGTTTCAAGATACTTGATACAAAACACAAAAAAGGACGGATACCTTTCGGTACCCGTCTTAATTTTGGCAGGGGCAGAAGGCTTGCCGTCTGCTGCGGCTACGCCTTGCATACTTATGGCTCACGACCGTTGCTTCGCAACAGTACCCGTTTCGCCGCTCTGAGTTAAAAACAATTCACCGAATTGTTTTCTTAACGCTCAGACCCTCACGGGTTCAAGTCCTTCTTAATTGTACATAAAAAAAATAAAGGACGGATACCTTTCGGTACCCGTCTTTATTTTGGCAGGGGCAGAAGGACTTGAACCCTCGGCACGCGGTTTTGGAGACCGCTGCTCTACCAACTGAGCTATACCCCTATGTTCTGAGCGCTTGTATATTATAACATATTAAATCCGTTTGTCAATGGAAAAATTAAATAATAAAGCAGTATGAACAGCGTTAACAGCAACAAAAATCCACCGACCTGAGCCGGTGGATTTCTTTATTGATTATTACTCGACCGTTGATAATTTTGTAACTGTTCGTGCGTATTCGTTATAGAAATCCTCGCTCTTCTTTCTGTAAATAACAAGAGCGATTACAATCAGAGCTGCGAGAGCGATAAGCGCAATGGTAAGATAGTTGAAACTCTCACCGCTTGTCTTAGGACTCTTAGCACTGTTGCCCGAAGAGCCTGAACTGTTGGATGAGCCTGAATTTGAAGAGCTGCCGGAACCGCCGGACGAGCCTGAGCTTCCGTTATTACCCGAAGCTCCGTTTGAGCCGGAGCCGTTTGTGTTTGCGGAGCTGCCGCCTGAAGCGTTGCCGGAATCCGAGGACTCGCCCTCTCCGTTTTCGGAGCCCGAACCGTTAGCCATATAATCCTTTACTATATCCGAAAATCCGTTTGCGCCTGCAAGCGAAACGAGTGTATCGCTTACGGATTTTACTGCCGAGCCGAGTGCGGAGTTGTCACTCTGCGGCTCGATTGCACCGATATTTTCAAGCACGGAGCGAAGCTTCTGCTCAACTCTCGGGGCCTCGCCCTCAACGGCAATTGTACGCGAGAGCATATCGTTCGCGTCATTAACCGCGGACTCGAGCGCGCGTCTGTCGGTTGCACTGAGAGAAGACTTGTCAACAGCCTCAGCTGCAGGAAGCAATTCTTCGCGCAATACTTTGGTAGCGCGTCCCTGATTGAACTGCGGGAAATTCGGATCGGAATAAACGTCCGTGATTCTGTCCGTTTCAACGAGCTCACAGCAGAGCTTCATAATAATATCGTTCTGGTTGGCCGTAGCGTGCGGCTGATTGTCAAAATAGAAGGTCGTATCGGGCAGAAGTCCCGTCGAAGCGTCAACGACTCTGTCGGGTGATATATGATTATGGCTCGGGTCGGAGCACTGAACGGTCGTATCAACCGCCGAAGATTTGAACAGAATTTTGTTTACAAGTCCCGACGACGTGCTCTGATTAGTAGCTGATGACGACGCTTTGCAATAAGGATTTTTCTGAACGTAATCTGCGGGAAGTGTATCGCCGCAGTTAGCCATATACGCACCTATCGAAGTCGAATAGGTGTGAATAACGCCGTCGGCGTTCTGTTTATTCCACGAATTGCCGACGTTATAAAGCGGAACGTCGTAACCGAGAACGTCAAAGACCTCAACGCCCTGGCTCTTGAATTTGAGTATATTTTTATTAGAATTAGTCTGCGCTCTGTGATAAACGTCGGTCTGAGCGCGGATATATTTCTTTGAAGCAGAGGAAAGATTCATCTGGACGCACTTGTCATACTGATCGTTGGGAACAAGCATCCACAATGCGGTACAGTTAGCAAAGACCTTTGTAAGAAGCATATCGACCGTCTTGTTAAGCGCGTTCATAAGTACGTCCTTCGGCAGAACTCTCAGGGCAATTTCAATAGCGCTCGCGGTGGTTTCGTCGAGTATGCCGTCGAAGAACTCGCTGTAAAGATAGTCGGGATTAAGGAAGGTCAGCTCACGCTCATAGATATCGGAAACGATAAGCGAGCCGTTGAGCGCGGGAACAACGAATATAATACGGTGCAGATCGTTAGCAACCTCGGGGTGAAGCTCCATAAGTCCGTTAAGGATAGCGCCGCCCATAGAGATAGGAATAATATTGACCTTGTCCTTACCCGTCTGCTGCTTTACCATCTGAATAAAGTCATAAAGACCGTTAATCATATCAATAGCATTGCCGAACGAATTGTAGGCATAATAATACATATTATCGAAGCCTATCGATTTGCCGAGTTCCTGCATGGGAATACAGTCAAAAATATAGTCAAGCTCGTCCTGTGTGCACTCGGCAAGAGAATGGGGATAGGTTTCAACCTCAACGTAGCCGCAGGGCTGACCGAAATCGTCGGTCTTGTTCATATAAAACGCATTTTCAACGGCATCGCACAGCGCATCGGCAAGACCCGAGTCAGACTGAGTTGCAACCGCTTTTGCAAGCGGAGCCGCTACCTCGCCGAGTATCTTCTGAACGTCAAAATTACCCGGGAAGCAGTGAATCTTTTCACCGTCGCCGTTGAGTACGAAATTACCGTTGTCGTCAACAAGCCATGCTCTCGACTGACCGATACCGGGCACTATAACGCACGGAATATCATTATACGCCGAGGCGCTCGCCGCCATCGCAAACGATGAGAGCGTGAGTACAAGCGCCAAAACTACAGATATAAGTTTTTTCATAAATCTTCCCCCTAAAAGATTTCGTTTAACTCTTTAATTATACTATATACAGTTTCAAGGTGTCAATGATAAAACGGACAGAGTCTCCCCTGTCCGTTTGATATTGTATTAAGCGTTTTAATCGCCCGATATGCTTCTTTTGTTAATCAATGCAGAGACAGCGCATATTACAAATGCAGACGCGCCGAATATCAGCAGACACATAAATACGCCGTTCCACGAGCCGACATCGGAAATATAGCCTAACAGTCCCGTACTCAGCATACTGCCGACGTAACAGAATGTATCAAGCACACCTGCAAGCAGTCCCGGCTGAGCTCTGTCGCGCATATAAAGCGGTATAATACTCGTAATTACATTATTTACTGCACTCATAAGCATAGCGGAAATACCAAACAGAGCTATGAGAAGAACAGGTCTTCTGAACGTCGTGCTTTTTGCAGAAAGCATTACACACAGCAGAACTGCCGCCTCGGCAAAATAGAGTATGCAGTTAATAAGCGACGTATTTTTAATCCGCTTGTGAAGCGAGGTTGATAGCAGCGACCCCATTATCGCAATAAGCGGAAGAATTACCGTTACAAGTATTGACAGCGATTCTTTAAGTCCGTAGTTTTCCTTGAGTATCGACGGAGTCCAAGTAGTTACGCCGTCCTTTATAAAACCGTTGGAGATTGCCGCAAACGCTAATAAGACAGCGCTGAGAACAAATATCGGAGTAAGCTTCAGGCGCTTGCCGTCAGTTGTTTGCGTAGCATCGGTTTTGATTTCAGCCTTGTCCGTTTTACCCGTAAATACAAACCAGAGCACACCTGACGTAACCAGCAAAAGCGACGGAATATAGAAAACGGTTTTGTAGTTTACGCCGAGCGACGAGAGCATGGCGGAAACGCCGTAAACGAGAAACGTTCCAACCGCAGGCGGAGTGCTCATGGCAACGATAGCCCTCGGCAGCATTTCGTCAGAAAGGCGCTCGCCAAGTGTTTTTACAACCGAGCTCCAAAGTATCGCCTGAAAGAATCCGTTAAAAAGCCACACGTATTTCATACCTGCGGCGCTGCCGCAAAAGGTCATAGCGAGATTTGACGCTGCAGAGCCGATAAGCGCAATACTTACGGAATAGCGGGTATTATATCTCTTTGAAAGAATACCGTGTACAAGCTGACCCGCGCCGTAAGAAAAGAAGAAGAATGAGCTGACAAGTCCTAACTCGGTTTTGGTAGAACCGAGTTGGTCTCTTATCGGTTCAATATAAGCATTGAGATTAAGCCTGCCCAGATACGCAACCGTATAGGCAAGCCAGCACAGAATTATAATTGAATTTGCGGATTTGTTGTTTTGCTTTTTCATTATCATTTATTCAGCCTTAATGAGATTGTTTAATCCTATCGAAATACAGAAAATTTTCAGTAATCATAATAACATAATAACAATTAATTTACAATACGGAATTAAAACCGAAAATGCACCGTACCGTTTTCTTCCGCTTGCTTACGCAAGCTCCCTCCTGTTCGTATCCCACCTTAACAACTAAACAATAAAAAACGGATAGGGATTACCCTATCCGTTTTTTATGGCGGAAGCGGTGGGACTCGGCTCGCTTTGCTCGCCTTGTTTGCTTCGCAAACAGATTCGTTTTATGTCCCTTTTGCTTCGTTTCACTGCGCAAAAGATGGACTGGTTCGAATCCCACCTTAACAACTAAACAATAAAAAACGGATAGGGATTACCCTATCCGTTTTTTATGGCGGAAGCGGTGGGATTCGAACCCACGAGCCCGTGAAGGCTACCTGATTTCGAGTCAGGCCCGTTATGACCACTTCGATACGCTTCCGTATGTGCCTTGATATTCTATCAAAAGTATCAGGTTTTGTCAATAAACTTAATCGGTTTGTTTGCGGTGCTTATAATACCATGCGCCTATAAAACCGATAATCATCATTGTTATCATTTTATACCCCATCCAATAACAATTGGGATGCATTTCTGCATCCCAACGTTATACAGAAATAATTATTTAACCATGTTAGCGATTTCAGCAGCGAAATCTTCCTGCTTCTTCTCGATGCCTTCGCCCTTTGCGAAACGTACGAACTTGGTAACCTTGATGTCGGCACCGAGCTCCTTGGCTACGGATGCAACATACTTGGCAACGGTCATGTCGCCGTCCTTAACGAATGCCTGCTCAAGAAGGCAGGTTTCCTTAATCTGCTTGGCTATACGGCCTTCAACGAGTCCACCGAAAATCTTGTTGGCTACGATTTCAGCCTTGTCGGCAATAGCGAGCTTTGCAAGAACAGCGGGAGCTTCCTCTGAAAGGAAGTTGAAAAGGAAGTTGTTCATACCCTTTTCGTTGTAGATAGCGATATCCTCGTCGCTCCACTCCTTGTTAGCGCAAGCCTTTTCGATAAGGCTCTTAAGGATGGGCTTCGGAAGGCTCTCGGGCTTGTTGAGAGCGCTCTCTACGGTGATATTTCTCATCTTGGCAGCCTCGTCGGCTGTGATGTCGTCCTTTGAAAGATACTCAGGGCTCATGGCAGCTATCTGCATAGCAACGTCCTTACCCATGGCGATGAACTCGGGCTTTGCAGCCGTAGCATCATCGGTGTCGAACGCAACAAGTACGCCTACTGTGCCGCCGCCGTGAATGTAGGAAACAACGTGACCGTCGATTCTCTCAAAACGGCGAACCTTCATATTTTCGCGAAGTGCAAGGAATACTTCCTGAACAGCCTCTTCAACAGTGCCTTCGCCGTCTGCAATCTTGCTTGCAAGAAGAGCGTCAACGTCAGCAGGATTAGCTTCAACTATAGTCTTTGCAATACTGTTGGCAAGGTTAACGAAGGGCTCACCCTTGGCAACGAAGTCGGTCTCGCAGTTAATCTCAACGAGAGAAGCAGCCTTACCGTCGTTATAAGTAGCAACCGTACCCTCGGCAGCAACTCTTGAAGACTTCTTGGCAGCAGATGCAAGTCCCTTTTCTCTGAGGATTTCAACTGCCTTGTCCATATCGCCGTCAGCTTCGACGAGCGCCTTTTTACAATCCATCATACCAACGCCGGTCTTCTCACGAAGAGTAACGACGTCTTTAGCTGTAAATGCCATAATAAATTCCTCCAGTTTTTAATTAATGCCCGTACAAAAAGTATTGCACGGGCTAAAGCTACTAATTATTCAGCGTCCTCAGCTGCTTCTGCGGCCTCATCAGCCTCAGCTTCAGCGTCGTCATAGACAGCGGCTGCGCCCTGCTCGCCCTGTCTGCCCTCGATAACAGCGTCAGCCATAGCGCCGGCGATAAGCTTAACAGCGCGGATAGCATCGTCGTTGCCGGGGATAACGTAGTCGATCTCATCGGGATCGCAGTTTGTGTCAACGATTGCGATAATCGGAATACCGAGCTTCTTGGCTTCGGCAACGGCAATTCTCTCTTTCCTCGGGTCAACTATGAACATAGCAGCGGGCTGCTTCTTCATCTCGGTGATACCGCCCATGAACTTCTCAAGCTTCTCGATTTCGAGCTCAAGCTTGGCAGCTTCCTTCTTGGGGAGCATTTCGAATGTGCCGTTCTCTCTCATCTCCTGGAGCTGAGCGAGTCTTCTGATTCTCTTCTTGATTGTGTTGAAGTTTGTGAGCATACCGCCGAGCCAACGTGCGTTAACGTAAGGCATACCGCAGCGGATAGCTTCTTCCTTAACGGAATCCTGAGCCTGCTTCTTGGTGCCGACGAAAAGAATTTCGTTGCCCTCAGCGGCGATATCACGGACTACCATGTAGGCGTCCTCGAGCTTCTTAACGGTCTTCTGAAGGTCGATGATATAGATACCGTTTCTCTCCGTGAAAATGTACTGAGCCATTTTCGGGTTCCATCTTCTGGTCTGGTGACCGAAGTGCACACCTGCTTCAAGCAGTTGTTTCATTGATACTACTGACATATTTATGTCCTCCTTAAAATTTAATCCTCCACACGGTTCACTTTACTGCAGGACATACGCGTATCGAACGTATGCAATTATGCAATAATCGCCGTGTGTGTGAATTGCTCAAGCATTATATCATTATATATAGGATTTTTCAAGTGTTTTTTTCACGATTTTTCACACTTTCGGAAATTTGTGTGAAAACGTTGTCGAATCTCCCCTCCTCCTCTGGGGTTATGCCGGTAAAAATACCGTTATTTTCAAGCTTATCCTGCATACGTCTCAGGTTGCTCTTATAGTTTATAAGGTGTATCTTCAGCTTGCGGAACGTACGGAACAATGAGACGCAGGACAGTATTAATCCTATTACGCCCACGCACGCCAGAACAACTGCGCATAAAGTGCCGAGATAGCTTGAAATATCGCCGTGCAGGATAGACCTTTTGAATCTTTCCAAGTCAACAAAAACAAGTGGCAGTATTGCGCAGATACTTACGCCGAGAAGAACAAGCTCCGGTATCATATGCTTAAGCTCTCCGACAGTACTTCTGTAAAGCGTTGAGCAGACCTCAGCGTAAAGCGTGCTTCGGTTAACGCCCTGCTTAATATCATAGGTTTCGCCCTGAAACAGTTCATCCCGCAAAGAAGAGTTTTCATTATTCTGCTTTTCGGCTTTATCTTCAGGCCTGACATACAGTCCCTTCTCATTGAGTAAAAGTACCTCACCCTCGCACAAACCATCGGGAAGGCTGACAAGCGGAACGTTTATACTCAGACCGCCTTTGATAAGAACTGCGGTATCACCGTTAATTCTCTTAACGTAATAGTCGTTCATTTCTTTTCCTCCGCAAAAAAGGACAGAATACTCCTTACGGAATACTCTGCCCCTCATTAAATTGTTGTTATTCGTCTTCAGTGAAGATAACGCCGGGCTCGGCAGTTTCATTTCCATCAACAGTAATGGGATTTACATTTGAAGAACCGCCTGACGCAAGTGCATTCATTTCGTACCACTGTTGCTTTGAAATAAGCACCTTACGCGGCTTTGAGCCCTCAAACGGTCCGATTATACCTCTCGTTTCAAGCTCGTCCATAATCCTCGCCGCTCTGGCGTAACCGAGCTTCAGTTTATTCTGTAAGAGCGTTGTTGAAGCCTTCTGATTCTCAACGACAACCTCGATGGCCTTCGGCAGCATCTCGTCTGTATCACCGTCGGCGCCGTCACCGTCGGAATCGGCAGCACCGCCCTTCTTCTTATCCATAGCGGCCTGACGCTCAATTTCGGCTATAACGTTTTCGTCGTACTCGGTATTACCCTGATTTTTAATAAAATCAACGACCTTCTCGACCTCTTTTTCCGAGAGGAAGCAGCCCTGAATTCTCATCGGTTTTTCAATTCCGACGGGATAGAACAGCATATCGCCGTTACCGAGCAGTTTTTCCGCGCCTACCGAGTCAATAATCGTTCTCGAGTCAATCTGAGAAGAAGTTTTAAGCGAAAGTCTTGACGGAATATTCGCCTTGATGAGACCCGTGATAACGTCAACAGAAGGTCTCTGAGTAGCGATAACAAGGTGCATACCCGCAGCTCTTGCCATCTGCGCAAGTCGGCAGATGGAGTCCTCAACCTCATGAGGCGCCGCCATCATAAGGTCGGACAGCTCGTCGATAAATATAACGATATGCGGAAGCTTTTCGTTTCCGTTTTCCTCACACGCGTAGTTATAACCTTTAATGTCACGGACGTTGTTGTCCGAAAACATTTTGTAACGCTGAAGCATTTCGCTTACCGCCCAGCTGAGAGCGCCCGAAGCCTTTCTCGGATCGGAAACAACGGGAACAAGAAGATGAGGAATACCGTTATAAACCGTAAACTCAACCTGCTTCGGGTCAATCATAAGCAGCTTGACTTCGTCGGGTCTTGCATTATAAAGGATGGATACAATCATAGTGTTCATACATACCGATTTACCCGAACCGGTAGTACCTGCAACGAGAAGGTGCGGCATCTTTTCAATATCGGCATAAGTTCCATTACCCGCAATATCCTTACCCAGAGCAACGCTGAGCTTGGATTTTTCAACGTTCTTTCTGTAAGAATCGGTATCAATAAGCTCACGCAGCGTAACGGTTGAACGTGATTTATTGGGCACCTCAACGCCGACTGCGGACTTGTTGGGAATAGGTGCAATTCTTACGCCCGAAGAGGCAAGATTAAGTGCGATATCATCTGACAAATTCGTAATCCTGCTGATTTTGACTCCTGCCGCAGGCTGAAGCTCATAACGCGTAACCGAAGGTCCTCTGCAGATATCAACAACCCTCGTTTCAACGCCGAAGCTCTTGAGAGTATCAACAAGTTTGGTCGCATTCTGCTTAAGCTCGTCCTCGTAATTTGTCGAGCCGCTGCGGTCGGGTAAAGACAAACAGTCAAGCGGCGGAAGCTTATAAACAAGCTTTGTAATTTCGGGATCGTCGCCCTTAAGGTCAACGTCCTTGCCCTCAATTTCGGCGGGCTTTTCTTCGTTCTTCTCGGGTTCCGTCTTTTTCTTTTGTGCAGGACCGCCGTTCATTTTGCTGATTATATCGTCGAGCTGTACATTAGTATTGGGCTCAACCTTTTCCTCAAGCGGAATAACATCGACCTTTTCTTCCTCGGGAAGAGCAAAGTCAATCTGCTTTTTAACCTTTTTCTTTTCCGGAGCGGGAGCTTCAGTTTGAGTCTCTTCCTCGTCAGCGTGTCTCGAATTAATCTTATTCTCCGTGTATTCGCCGACCTTCTGAACGGGTTTTGCAAGTCCCCTGAAAAGCTTGATAAGCGTTGTACCTGTAACAAGCATAAGGGCGAGGAATAACAGAACAATAATAATCGCAATTGCAGCGCCCTTTGAGCTGCCGGTAATAAGCAGAATCAGTCCGCCTATCATTGCACCGACGGCACCGCTGCCGACAGTGGAACCGGTATCTATGTACTCAAAATACGCGTTCTTGATATCGTCAATATATTCAGCCTCGCCTATGAACCTGAAAATATGGATAGCGCTTGCTATAAGAACGATGAGAAGCGCCGCCTCCCCTACCTTGTAGCCAACCTGAAGGTCAAGCTTGTTGAGCGTCGCCATAACCGCAATGTAAATCAGTACAACGGGGATAAGATATGCCGTTAAGCCGAAAAGGCCGAACATAAGGCTGCGAAGTCCGCCCCATACCGCTTCACCGGGTATGAATAACAGACATAAGAGCAACAGTGAAACACTGAAAAGCACTATAGCCGCAAACTGATTGTGCTGCTGCTTCGCCTTTACGGGTTCGTTTTTCGGCGCCGTTTTCTTAGGGGCGTTTTTTTTGGCAGGGCTCTTTTTTGCGTTTGAGGAGCCTCTGCCCTTATTTGATGAATTTGCCATTGTTTACCTCCTGAAAGGTTTAACTGTATCTGAAAGTAGTTAAAAATTGTATATTAGCCTATATATTGTATCACAAAACATTCAATATATCAACTACTAGTTATAAAAACTTAAAAAAAGTTACAATTATTCACTATTTGTTTATTGACAAAAAATAGACAAAGTAATACAATAAAGATTGTTAAAAAAGTTAACAAGTCAAGGAGAAAACTTATGGGACTTACAGTAGCACAAAAGCTGATCAAAAGCCATCTTGTATCGGGCGAAATGACCGTAGGCAGCGAGGTCGGACTGAGAATCGACCAGACTCTTACGCAAGACGCTACGGGCACGATGGCCTATCTTGAATTCGAAGCTATGGGCGTTGAGCGCGTAAGGACGGAGCTTTCCGTCGCATATATCGACCACAACACCCTGCAGACGGGCTTTGAAAACGCGGACGACCACCGTTTTATTCAGTCGGTTGCCAAAAAGAGAGGCATACGCTTTTCACGCCCCGGTAACGGCATTTGCCATCAGGTACATCTTGAGCGTTTCGGCAAACCCGGTAAAACGCTTATCGGCTCCGACAGCCACACTCCCACAGGCGGCGGTATCGGTATGCTTGCGATGGGCGCAGGCGGACTTGACGTAGCCGTAGCCATGGGCGGCGGCACGTACTATATCACAATGCCCAAAATCGTCAACGTACATCTTACGGGCGAGCTTCAGCCCTACGTAGCGGCAAAAGACGTTATACTTGAAGTGCTTCGTATTATGACCGTCAAGGGCGGCGTAGGCAAGATTATAGAATACACCGGCGAAGGCGTTAAGACCTTATCCGTTCCCGAGAGAGCGACCATCACCAATATGGGCGCGGAGCTCGGTGCTACTACGTCGGTTTTCCCGTCTGACGAGATTACAAAGGCATTTCTGAAAGCGCAAGGCAGAGAGGAAGACTGGTCGGAGCTCAAGGCTGACGACGATGCGGTTTATGACGAGACGATAGAAATCAATCTCTCCGAGCTTGAGCCTATGGCAGCTATGCCCCATATGCCCGACAGAGTTAAGAAGGTTAAGGAAATCGGTGAAATCAAGGTCGATCAGGTTTGTATCGGCTCCTGCACCAATTCCTCGCTTATGGATATGCTGAAGGTTGCGGCAATCCTCAGAGGCAAGACGGTCGCTCCCAATGTAAGCCTTTCAATTGCTCCCGGCTCTAAGCAGGTTCTCAATATGCTTGCATTAAACGGTGCGCTTTCCGATATGATTTCGGCGGGTGCGAGAATACTCGAGAGCGCATGCGGCCCGTGTATCGGTATGGGACAGTCCCCAAACTCCGCCGGTATTTCGCTTCGCACCTTCAACCGTAACTTCCTCGGACGTTCGGGAACAGCCGACGCGGGTATTTACCTCGTCAGCCCCGAGGTTGCGGCGGCATCTGCGCTGACAGGCGTTCTGACTGATCCGAGAACCTTAGGCGAACCGCTTCATATTATGATGCCCGACTCGTTCATTGTAAACGACAATATGGTTGAGATGCCAGCTTCTCCCGAAGAAGCAAAGGATGTTGAAGTTCTCTACGGACCGAATATCAAGCCCTTCCCGACCACAACAAAGATGCCCGAGAATATAGTTGCAAAAGCTATACTTAAGGTCGGCGACGATATTACAACCGACCATATTATGCCGGCAGGCGCCAAGATACTCCCCTACCGCAGCAATATACCGCACCTTTCGCAGTTCTGCTTCGCGGTATGCGACAAGGAATTCCCCGAAAGATGCAAGGCTGAAGGCAAGGGAATAATCATCGGCGGCGCAAACTACGGTCAGGGCTCGTCGAGAGAACATGCGGCTCTCGTTCCGCTTTATCTCGGAATCAAGGCTGTTATCACAAAATCGTTTGCGCGTATCCACTGCGCAAACCTTATCAACGCGGGTATCCTGCCGCTGAACTTCGCAAACGCGGACGATTACGACAGAATTGATCAGGGCGACGAATTAGCCCTTAACGGTATCAAATCCGCTATTGTAAACGGCGAAACCGCTTATCTCGAAAATCTCACCAAGGGCGAGAAATACGAGCTTAAATACGATTTATCGACACGTCAGAAGGATATAATCCTTGACGGCGGTCTTCTCAATTACACCAAGGAGGCAATAAAATGACAGAACAGCAATTACAGGCAGCATTAAAAAAGTTTGAGGAGCTTGTAAGAGAACAGTCCGAACGCTCCGACAGAATCAAGGCTGATAAGGAATACCTTGATTTTGATAAGCTTGATAAAATAATTATCGGTGTCTGCGGCGGTGACGGCATAGGCCCGATTATCACCAAGGAATCGGCAAGAGTACTTGAATATATGCTTGCCGACGAAGTCAAGGCGGGCAAAATTGAATTCAAGGTTATCGACGGTCTTACCATCGAAAACAGAATTGCAAAGATGAAGCCGATTCCCGACGACGTACTTGAAGAGCTCAAGAAGTGTCACGTTATTCTTAAGGGACCGACAACCACTCCGCAGGCAGGTTCCGATATGCCCAATATCGAGTCGGCAAACGTTGCCATGCGTAAGGCTCTTGACCTATTTGCAAACGTACGTCCCGTCAAAATCCCCGAACAGGGCATCGACTGGACTTTCTTCAGAGAGAATACCGAGGGCGCTTATGCAGTCGGTTCAAAGGGCGTCAACGTTGACGATGACCTTGCGTTTGACTTCGTTGTAACCACAACGGAAGGTACGCAGAGAATTGCACGTCTCGCCTACGAATATGCAAGAAAGAATCATAAGGACAGAGTTTCGATTATCAACAAGGCGAACGTAATAAAGACTACTGACGGTAAATTCCTTAATCTCTGCCGTGAAATCAGCAAGGATTATCCCGAAATCACGACTGACGAGTGGTATATCGACATCGCGACAGCCAAGCTTGTTGACGAGAAGAGAAGACGCGATTTCAAGGTATTCATCCTTCCTAACCTTTACGGCGACATTCTGACAGACGAGGCAGCCGAATTCCAGGGCGGCGTCGGTACTGCGGGCAGCGCAAACTTAGGTAAGCGTTATGCTATGTTTGAAGCCATCCACGGCTCAGCGCCGAGAATGATTGACGAAGGCAGAGGTCAGTACGCCGACCCGTGCTCAATGCTTCGCGCAAGCGTTATGCTCCTCTCTCACATCGGCAGGCAGGAAAAGGCCGATTTGCTTGAAAAGGCGCTTGATATCTGTATGTTTGACGAAGCAAAGCTTAAGATTACAGGCAGAAGTGACGGCGCTACCTGCGAGCAGTTCGGCGATTACGTAATGGAAACCGTTAAGAAATTATCCGAGTGAGGTAATAAAATGGCGAAGAACACGGTTGTTTCAACCTCGGTTATAAAAAGACTGCCGAGATATTACCGTTTTTTAGGCGAGCTCAAGAACAAGGGCATTGTCAGAATTTCATCGGGTGAACTGTCCAAGAGAATGGGCTTCACCGCATCTCAGATAAGACAGGACCTTAACTGCTTCGGCGGATTCGGTCAGCAGGGCTACGGCTATAACGTTGAACAGTTATATAAGGAAATCGGCAAGATTCTCGGTGTCAATAACAAACGTAAGACGATACTTATCGGCGCGGGACATCTCGGTAAGGCAATTGCCACGCACATGGCGTTTGAACAGCGCGGTTTCAATCTTATCGGTATTTTTGATAAGAACGAGGCGCTCTCCGGACAGCTGATACGCAACATCCCGATACGCCATATTGACGGGCTCTATAATTTCTGTAAGGACAACTCCCCTGTTGTTGCCGTTCTCTGTATTCCGAGCGAGAACGCCAAAGAAATTATCGACGAGCTTGTTCCGCTAGGCATCAAGGGATTCTGGAATTTCAGCCATTACGACATTGCTTCCGAGTATCCCGACGTGGCTGTTGAGAACGTCCACCTTTCCGACAGTCTTATGACTTTAAGTTACCGTATAAGCGAGTTAGATAAATAATTTCTAATTAGAGTAAAAGCCGCAGGAAAACCTGCGGCTTTTTAATATTTATTCTTAGATGATTTTTAACCTTCGAGTCTGTTTTCTCTCTTAAATTTCTCGATATCAGGCATAATGTATTTTTCAACAAGCGTAAACATAGCCTTGCCTGCCACCGGCGGCAAGCCTTCAACGTCGGAACCGTCTCGGTTGGTTTTTTGTATTGTTCCGTTGTCCTGAACATCATAGACATAGATTAGTTCGTCGGAAGTCGTAATCAGATTTCCGGAAGAATCTCTGTTGCCCTTGAACTGTAAAACAGTCGCGCCGGGCGTTTTGGAATTTGCGCGGACAAATGCTACAAGACAGCTTCTGTCAACACCGTATTTATCCGAGATCTTAACAATATAAGGATTATTCGGGTCGTCCGTATAATACGTCTTGACCGCAACCGTAGTCGGTTCGTTGGCAGCGGGAGCAGTATTTTCAGGTGCTGAGGAGGTAGTCACAGGAACACCTGTATTTTGAGAATCAGGAACGTCGGAAGCAATTTCCCCTCCCGTTTCAGCTTCAGCAGGTGCGGTTGTATCCTGAATAATAACAATATTCGGAGCAGCCGTTGTAGACTCCTCCTGCTCGTCAAGTCCGTACATACTGCACGAACACAGAGTCAGTAAAACAGCAAAAACAATTATAAGACTTAAAGATTTTTTCATCCTGATGACCTCTTTTATAAAAGGAAGTAAAGGAGTATACCAACGGTATACTCCTTTTTACTAATAACTTAATTTAAGAGACTACCGTAATGAATCAAATTCATTAAAACGGCAGGCTGCTGGCGTCAAGACCTATCAATCCGAGGATTGTCTCAAGGATAGGCATTAAGAAGCCCTTAATTGTATCGAGAATGCCGTCCATTCAGGAAGCCTCCTTTCATATGTTTCTAAAATAATAATATCACAAAAATCAACAATGTCAATAGATTCGGTACAAATTTTCCAAAAAAATATTTACGGAATGTTCACGTAAAAAAAGACGGCTTCCGATAATACGGAAGCCGAATTCTTTAATAAAAATGACTTATTTAAGAGTAACCTTAGCGCCAACTTCTTCAAGCTTAGCCTTAGCTGCGTCTGCGTCATCCTTGGAAGCCTGCTCCTTGATAACCTTGGGAGCGCCGTCAACGAGAGCCTTAGCCTCTGCAAGGCCGAGACCGGTGATCTCACGAACAGCCTTGATAACCTTAATCTTCTCTGCACCGACTTCTGTGAGCTCAACATCGAACTCTGTCTTCTCGTCTGCTGCTGCGGCTGCGCCACCCTCTACGGGAGCTGCTACTGCAACTGCTGCTGCGGCTGAAACGCCGAATTCCTCTTCTACTGCGTGAACGAGCTCTGAAAGCTCAAGAACACTGAGAGCCTTGATCTCTTCGATCATTGCTGCAATCTTTTCTGATGCCATTTTATTTTCCTCCATTATTTAGTAAAATTCAAATTAATTATTCAGCAGGAGTTTCCTCTGCTGCTGCGGGAGCCTCCTCTGCAGGAGCCTCTGCTGTCTCCTCTGCGGGAGCTGCATCCTCAACGGGCGCTTCAGCTGCTGCTTCTTCTGCGGGTGCCTCAGCCTTCTCCTCTGCGGGAGCTGCGGGGACCTCTTCACCGCTCTTGTCAACAACTGCCTGAATAGCACGTGCAAAAGCTGCGATAGGTGCCTGGAATGCGTTGCAAACAGTAGCAAGCAATACCTCTCTTGACGGGAGCTTTGCAAGGCTTTGGAGCTTATCGAGATCGATAACCTCGTTGTCAATGAAGCCGCCCTTAAGAGCAAAGTTCTTGTTTGCATCTGCGAACTTACCGAGTATTCTTGCGGCTGCCGCATAATCCTCGTCGGATGTAGCGATAGCAGTTGTTCCCGAAAGAACGCCGTCAAGACCTGCAAGGTCAGTACCGTCTATTGCAAGGTGGATAAGAGTGTTCTTAGTAACCGTGTACTTAACGCCTGCTTCACGAAGCTCTTTACGAAGCTTTGTATCGTCAGCAACCGAAATACCCTTGTAATCAACGAAAACGCCGGCAACTGCCTTATCGAATCTGTCCTTAAGCTCTGCAACCTGCTGCTTCTTGATTTCTAAAACTTTCTCACTTGGCAAACGAATTCACCTCCTATTAAAATGTTACGCTTGCTTTATGAGATATAAAAATGACCTTCTCTGAAGACAGAAAAGGTCATAGAAACTTATAAATTAAGTCCATTCCCTCGGTAGGCAGATAAATCTTTACGTGTAAAACACACCTACTGTCTTCGGCAAGCGGATATTATACTAACACACCTTAAAAGGTTTGTCAATATCAAATATTAATTATGCGCCGTACTTGTTGGAGTTAATCTTAACGCCGGGGCCCATTGTAGTAGCAACTACGCAGGACTTGATGTACTGACCCTTAAGCGCCGCGGGTCTTGCCTTAACGATAGCGTCCATAAGTGTATCGAAGTTCTCGGTGAGCTTCTCGGCACCGAAGGAAACCTTACCTATCGGGCAGTGAATGATGTTGGTCTTGTCAAGTCTGTACTCAATCTTACCTGCCTTAGCCTCGGTAACAGCCTTAGCTACGTCAGGAGTAACAGTACCTGCCTTGGGTGAAGGCATAAGACCTCTCGGGCCTAAAACCTTACCTAAACGGCCTACAAGTCCCATCATATCGGGTGAAGCGATGCAAACGTCGAAGTCGAGGTTACCGCCCTGAACCTCAGCGAGAAGGTCCTCAGCGCCTACGAGCTCAGCGCCCGCTTCCTTGGCAGCGTCAGCAGCGTCGCCCTTGGCAAAAACTGCAACTCTAACGTTCTTACCGGTTCCGTTCGGAAGAACAACCGCGCCTCTGACCTGCTGGTCAGCGTGACGTGAGTCAACGCCAAGGCGGATGTGAACTTCAACCGTTTCGTCGAACTTAGCTGTTGAGCCCTTAACTGCAAGCTCAAAAGCCTCTGTTGTATCATAGAGCTTAGCTCTTTCGATGAGCTTAGCGCTCTCGTTATATTTCTTACCGTGTTTCATAATTTAATTTCCTCCCATTAAGTGGTTAAATCGGATTTTTCCTCCCACGAAGGAGCATCAGTCTTCAACAATGATGCCCATTGAACGTGCTGTACCTGCGATCATGCTCATAGCAGTCTCGATAGAAGCTGCGTTAAGGTCAGGCATCTTTGTCTCTGCAATCTTTCTGATCTGCTCACTCGTTACCGTAGCTACCTTAGTCTTGTTCGGCTCGCCTGAACCGCTCTCAATACCTGCTGCCTTCTTAAGAAGAACTGCCGCGGGCGGAGTCTTGGTAATGAATGTGAACGAGTGGTCTGCGTAAACAGTGATAACAACGGGGATAATAAGTCCCATGTCGTTCTTGGTGCGCTCATTGAAATCCTTTGTGAACGCCATAATGTTAACGCCGTACTGACCGAGTGCCGGTCCTACGGGCGGTGCCGGTGTTGCCTTACCGGCGGGGATCTGAAGCTTAATAAAGCCTATAACTTTCTGAGCCATTTTGAATACCTCCATAATTCGTGGTAGTGGCGGAACAAGTGGCTTACTTATTCCTCCCACAGCAAGCCGAAGCTCGCTATAAGAAGCGGATTACCGCTTAATACCAAACTATTCTTTAATTGCCTCAACCTGATCAAGTTCAAGATCAATTGGTGTTTCACGACCGAGCATTGAAATAATAACTCTGACCAAATTGTTGTCCGTGTCGATTTCGTCAACGACACCGATGATACCGTCAAACGCACCGTCGATAATCGTAACCATATCGCCTTTTTCGTAATTAACCTCAACAACCCGTTTTTCAACGCCGAGATTTGCCACCTCAGCCTCGGTCAGCGGAACAGGCTTGCCCTCGGGACCTACAAAGCCCGTGACGCCCCTGATGTTGCGGATAATATACCAAGTGTCGTCGGTCATTTCAAGGTCTCCCGTCTCCTCGTCCTCAAATACGGCGAGCTTTACGATAACGTAGCCGGGAAACAGCTTTCTTTCGACCTCTTTCTTAGTACCGTCCTCTTTTATTTCGGTAACGATTTCGGTGGGAACCTGAATATCAAGAACATAGTCCTGCATCGAACGGTTTTCAACAACCGTTTCAAGGTTAGCCGCAACCTTATTCTCGTAACCTGAATAGGTGTGAACAACGTACCATCTGGAGAATTCTGCCATAAGACTCCTCCTTATCTGCCTAAGAATCCGGTTATAACACCTGCAACCTCTGCAGCAGCATCAGCAGCCGCCTGAGTTGTAGTTTCGGCATCGCCGGCGGCGTGGTTGTTAGCGAGTGTAACAATACCCTGAATACCGGCAGAAAGTCCGGTATCAATAAGCCAGATAATAAGACCGAGAACTGCAACGCAAAGAAGTACGATACCAGTGCTCTTGAATACGGTCTTTGCATCGGGCCAAACAACCTTCTTGCATTCGCCTCTTACGTCCTTAAAGAACTTCTTGATAGCATTCCATGCGCGTGAGAAAACGTTGCCTTCCTTCTTGGGCTTGGAAGCAGAAACCTTCTTGGACTTATCGTTTTTCTTCTCGGAAGCTTCGGCAGCTGTCTTTTTAATCTCGTCAGCCATTTCAAATACCTCCGATTACTTCGTCTCTCTGTGGAGAGTGTGCTTCTTGCAGAATCTGCAATACTTGTTCATCTCCAGCCTGTCAGGCGTGTTCTTCTTGTTCTTCATTGTGTTGTAGTTGCGCTGTTTGCACTCCGTACAAGCCAATGTGATTTTTACTCTCATGTCGGCACCTCCATTTATTAGCGATTTACGCTTTTGCCTACCTCCAAAAAGTGAGCACAAAAATAAAGCCCTCTTTCAGAGGTAGCAATACTATACCACAAGCGCAACTCTAAGTCAAGAAAAATTTTGAATTATTTATATATAAATGTAATAACGCAAAATCAATAGTAACCAAAACACGTATCGGCGTTAGCAGTACATGTCATTTTTTCATTACACATTGTTTCATTATTTCATTATTGTTTGTTGTCGGCAGTTTGTCAATTGTTTGTCGTGACCGTGTCGCCGCTTTGTCGCAGGTATTACGTTCAAACTGTTCAAAAGCTTAATTAAGCCGATAATATACGTCGTTAATTAATGTGTAAAACTGTGTCGCTTTTTAATGATAGTATCAAAGAAAAGGCGGGATTTTCATCCCGCCCTGCCCTGTTTTATATCAGTGAGAGCTGTTCGCCCTCATCATCGCTTGCAAGCGTTGAGCCGGCAGCCGGAAGATTACGCGTTCTGTAGCGCGCAGGCTTCTGGAACATACCCTCTCTGTAATCGTCAACACTCTTTAAGCGGTGATTCTTTTTAATCGTCATAACGCTTACGCCCATTGTATCCTTAGTGGTCTTGGGTGAAATTGCGCCCGTGTTGAGAAGCAGTATGCGCCCTGCAGTAGAAGTCATAACGAGTTCGCAGTCTTCCCTGATGTATCTCATAGCTACAAGCGGGAACTTCTCACAGTATGCCTTGATAAGCTTCTTACGGTTGGTCTTGGTTGCATAAGCAGACATATCAACCTTGGCAACCTTACCGTTTTCAAAGAAGAACAGCATATAGCCCTTGAAGTCGGTAGTATTAACCATATAAATTGCCGCTTCATCCTTATCCATTTCAAGACTGCTTGCTACGAAATCGCCCAAAGCGCTTGCCTTGGTGTCGGCAAAGTCGGAAACCTTTGCCTTATATACCTGACACTTATCGGTAAAGAACAGAAGCTCGGAATTATTGTTTGACTCCACGGTCTGAACAACGGCATCGCCTTCCTTGACCTTCTGTTCCGAGGACATACGCAGTGACTGCGGCGTAATTTTTTTGAAATAGCCTTCCCTCGTAAAGAAAAGATTTACAGGATAGTCGGGAACACTTTCAATCTCAACGTCATCGTCAACCTCAACATTATAGATAATCTCGCTTCTTCTGGGTTTATCGTACTTGGCGGCAACCTCTTTAAGCTCGGCTATGATTATCTTCTTAACGCGCGATTTGCTCGAGAGTATGTCCTGCATATCCTCGATGTCCTCACGAAGTTTCTTTATGTCAGCGGTACGCTTTAAGATATACTCGCGGTTGAGGTGACGCAGCTTAATTTCAGCAACGTATTCGGCCTGAATCTTATCAATACCGAAGCCTATCATCAAATTCGGAACAACCTCGGCTTCCTCGTCGGTTGAACGGATTATCTTTATAGCCTTGTCAATATCAAGCAGGATTTTCTGCAAGCCTTCGAGAAGATGAAGTCTCTCCTGAGCCTTTGATAAATCAAAATAAACTCTGCGGTTTACACACTCGGTGCGGAAGGCAATCCATTCCAGCAGAAGCTCACGAACACCGAGAACCTGCGGTGTACCGGCGATAAGAACGTTAAAGTTACAGCCGAATGAGTCCTCAAGCGGAGTGGTCTTGAAAAGCTTTTTCATCAGCTTGTCCGCATCGGTGCCTCTCTTGAGGTCGATTGTGATTTTAAGGCCCTTCTTGTCAGTCTCGTCGCGTATATCGGATATTTCCTTAACCCTGCCCGCCTTGGCAAGTTCAAGTATCTTGTCAATTATAGCCTCTGAAGTTGTGGTAGCGGGAATCTCAAAAATATCAATACAATTATTTTTCTTATCGTAATTGTACTTAGCTCTGATTTTGAAGCTTCCCCTGCCCGTTTTATAGATTTCCTCGAAAAGCTCACGGTTATAGATTATCTGACCGCCGCCGATAAAGTCGGGAGCCTTGAGCGTTTCCATAATATCTGCATCATTGTCCCTGATGAGTTCAATCGTCGTATTGCAGATTTCGCCTAAATTGAACGAGCATATATTCGACGCCATACCGACCGCAATACCCATATTTGCATTAACAAGCACCGACGGGAAGGTTACGGGGAAAAGCGTGGGCTCTTCCATAGAATTATCGTAATTCGGAACAAAGTCAACCGTATCCTTGTCAATATCCCTGAAAAGCTCGGCAGCTATCGGAGCAAGCTTAGCCTCGGTATAACGGGAAGCGGCGTACTGCATATTCTTTGAGTACGCTTTACCGAAGTTTCCCTTTGACTCAACGTAAGGATGAAGCAACGACTCATTACCGCGTGCAAGACGAATCATCGTTTCGTAAATAGCCGCGTCGCCGTGGGGATTGAGCTGCATAGTGCGGCCGACAATATTCGCTGACTTGATGGTTCCGCCGTTGAGAAGTCCCATTTTATACATAGTATAAAGAAGCTTTCTGTGAGAAGGCTTGAAACCGTCAATCTCGGGAATGGCTCGGGACATTATAACGCTCATCGCGTAAGGCATATAATTGACCTCAAGTGTATCAATAATGTTCTGCCTTACGACCTCGCCTGCGCCGGAAATATGAGCATTGATATTAATTTCTTCTTCATGATTTACTTCTGTCTGTTTCTTTCTTGGCATTTCATTACCTCGTTATGACAAGTCAGTCATTTCAATATATTCGTAACCGTGCTCGGCGATATAGTCTTTTCTGCCCTGAAGATTGTCGCCCAGCAGCAAGTCAAACTTGTCGGCTACCGCCTCAGGATTGTAATCGGGCTCGACCTTGATAAGACGGCGCGTTTTGGGATTCATAGTTGTCAACCACATCATATCGGGCTCGTTTTCACCGAGTCCCTTCGAGCGCTGAACAGTGTATTTCTTGTCACCCAGAGCTTCGAGCGCTTCCGCCTTTTCCTTCTCAGTGTAGCAAAACCAGGTCTCATCCTTACAGTTAATCTCATACAGCGGAGATTCGGCGATAAAGACCTTGCCCTCCTTAATAAGCGTGGGCATAAGGCGGTAAATCATAGTTAAGATAAGCGTTCTGATCTGGAAGCCGTCAACGTCGGCATCGGTACAGATTATAACCTTGCTCCATCTCAGATCGTCAAGATTGAAAAGCGAAAGGCCTTTATTTGCCTTTACGTCAACCTCAACGCCGCAGCCGAGCACCTTAATCAGATCGGTAATAATCTCACTCTTGAATATCTTTGAGTACTCAGCCTTAAGACAGTTGAGTATCTTACCTCTGACGGGCATAACCGCCTGAAAAGCGGAGTCCCTCGCTTGCTTACATGCGCCGAGAGCCGAGTCGCCCTCAACGATAAAGATTTCACGCTCGTTAACGTCCTTTGAACGGCAGTCAACGAATTTCTCGATTCTGTCGGTCATGCTGTTGCCGGTCTGAAGCGTCTTTTTGATATTAAGACGGGTTGACTCTGCTCTTATTCTCGAACGCATATTGATAAGCACCTGATCGGCAATCTTATCGGCTTCAATCTTGTTTTCGATGAAATAAACCTCGAGACTGTGCTTCAGGAATTCCGTCATAGCCTCCTGAATAAACTTGTTTGTTATAGCCTTCTTGGTCTGATTCTCATAAGATGTCTGTGTCGAAAACGACGAGATAACTACAATAAGGCAGTCGTCAACATCCTGAAAAGTTATTTTAGCGTCGGATTTAAGATATTTGCCCGATGATTTGAGATACGAGTCAATCTGCGAAACAAATGCGCTTCTTACCGCCTTGTCGGGAGCACCGCCGTGCTCAAGAAAGCTCGAATTGTGGTAATACTCCTTGAACTGTACCTTGTTTGAGAAGCAGAGCGCAACGTTCATCTTCACCTTATATTCGGGCATATCGTCGCGGTCCTTACCCTTACGCTCAGCCTGCCAGAATTCAACGCCCGTGAAGGCGTCCTCACCCGCAATTTCCTGAACATAGTCGGTAATGCCGTTTTCGTAGCAGTATTCGTATTTCTCAAACTGCGACTGCGTCTTCTGGTCTTTAAGAATGAACTTAACACCGGCGTTAACGACCGACTGACGCTTGATTGTGTCCTGATAGTATTCAAGCGGAATATCAATGTCGGTAAAGACCTTCAGGTCGGGCTTCCAGCGGATACGTGTACCCGTGTCACGCCTGGTATATTCCTCTTTAACGAGGTCGCCTACTGGTTCGCCCTCCTTAAAGTTCATCTTATAACAGTAGCCGTTCTTGTGAATCTCTGCTTCCATAAACTCGGAAGCGTACTGCGTAGCGCAAAGGCCTAGACCGTTAAGACCTAATGAGTATTCGTAAGTACCGCCGTCGTTGGTGTCGTACTTACTGCCCGCGTACATCTCACAGAACAGAAGCTCCCAGTTATAGCGACCTTCCTTTTCATTATAGTCCATCGGCATACCTCTGCCGTGGTCAAGCACCTCTATCGAGCCGTCGAGAAAACGGGTAACGGTAATTTCCGTTCCGTAGCCCTCTCTTGCCTCGTCGATTGAGTTTGAAAGTATTTCAAATACCGCATGCTCGCAGCCTTCGATACCGTCGGAGCCGAATATAACCGCAGGTCTTTTTCTGACTCTGTCGGCGCCTTTTAACTGCGATATGCTTTCTTCGTTATAAGCAGCTTTTTTTGCCATTTAATTTGCCGTCCTTGTATTTTTTGTATTTCATTAATTACAGAAAAAACCACAATATATTGTACACTATGAACACTGCTTTTGTCAAATGTTGTTTTTGTGTTTTGCCTACAAATAATGCGGTATTCTGCCCTTTCAAGACAGAATACCGCAATGAAAATACCAAAAAAGGTACATTGTGCGTTTATTTATCGTTTTTCTTTTCAAGCTTGTGCTTAGTACCGTCGGGATCGACAATATAGGTATTCTCAAGCTGTGCTTCAAAGTTCTTGCGAAACGCAGCCAGATACTCAGAGCGAAGCTGCGCCTGCTCCCGCCTCTCGTCGTCAGTCAATCCGACTTCCTTCTGCTTTTTTGCAAGCTCGTTAATTCTCTTTAATCTCTCGGTTTCCATATTAATACCTCTTAAAAATTTATAATGTCATTATATAACAAATTAAAAGATTAATCAAGGAAAAAGGCGCCCATAAGGGCGCCCTCTCCGCAATAAATATATGAGAAATTATCAGAACAAACCTGAAATTTTACCCGTTTCGTCAACGTCGATATTCTCTGCTGCGGGCTTCTTGGGAAGTCCGGGCATTGTAAGAATATCGCCCGTAAGAACTACGATAAAGCCTGCGCCTGCAGAAATCTTAACATTTCTGACAGTAACCTTGAAGTTTTCGGGAGCACCGAGTTTAGTCGGATCGTCAGAGAAGCTGTATTGAGTTTTCGCAATACATACGGGAACGTTATTGAATCCGAGCTTTTCAAGCTGCTCAATCTGTTTCTGGGCGTTGGGCTGAATGATGATGCCGTCAGCGCCGTAGATTCTCGTGGCAACCGCGTTAATCTTGTCGGTGATGGACATATCGTCAGTGTATGAGAAGGTGAAATCGCCCTTTTCCTCTTCGCAGAGACGTACAACCTCTTTTGCAAGCTCCTCGCCGCCCTTGCCGCCTTCAGCCCATACGGTTGAAAGTACGGTATTAACGCCGAGTTCACGGCACTTCTTGATAATGAAATCAATTTCATTGTCGGTGTCGGTCGGGAAACGATTAACGGCAACTACGCAGGGAAGCTTATAAACGTTCTTGATATTTGAAACGTGACGCAGAAGGTTCGGAATACCCTTTTCAAGAGCATTCAAATCCTCGGTCGCAAGCTCAGTCTTTGCAAGTCCGCCGTGCATTTTGAGAGCGCGAACCGTAGCAACGATAACAACCGCATCGGGAGTAAGTCCTGCCATACGGCACTTGATGTCAAGGAATTTCTCAGCGCCGAGGTCAGCGCCGAAGCCTGCCTCCGTAACTGTATAGTCGCCCATTTTAAGAGCCATCTTTGTAGCCATAACTGAGTTACAGCCGTGAGCGATATTTGCGAACGGACCGCCGTGTACGAATGCAGGAGTGCCTTCAAGAGTCTGAACAAGGTTCGGCTTGAGAGCGTCCTTGAGAAGAGCGGTCATAGCGCCGACAGCCTTCAGGTCGCCTGCAGTAACGGGCTTGTCGTCGTAGGTGTAGCCGACGATAATTCTCGATAATCTTTCCTTGAGGTCTGTAATTGAACTTGCAAGGCAGAAAACAGCCATAATTTCGGAAGCAACGGTGATATCGAAGGAGTCCTCTCTGGGCATACCGTTCGACTTACCGCCGAGACCGTCAACGAGGAAACGAAGCTGTCTGTCGTTCATATCAACGCAACGGTGCCAGGTAATCTTTCTCGGGTCAATACCGAGAGCGTTACCCTGCTGAATATGGTTGTCAAGCATAGCCGCAAGCAGGTTGTTCGCAGCTCCTATTGCGTGGAAGTCGCCCGTAAAGTGAAGGTTTATGTCCTCCATCGGAACTACCTGAGCATAGCCGCCGCCGGCAGCGCCGCCCTTGACGCCGAATACCGGTCCGAGCGAAGGCTCACGAAGGGCAACGGTAACGTCCTTGCCGATTCTGCGAAGTCCGTCGGCAAGACCGATTGTGGTAGTGGTCTTACCCTCGCCCGCAGGAGTGGGAGTAATAGCAGTTACAAGAATAAGCTTGCCGTCCTTTTTGTCGGTTTCCCTGATAAGCGCAGGGTCAATCTTCGCCTTGTAATTGCCGTACTGCTCAACGTACTTTTCGTCAACGTGAGCACGCTTTGCAATTTCAAGAATGTGTTCCATCTTGTTTGCCTGAGCAATTTCAATGTCTGATAAGTAAGCCATAATTCATTCTCCTCGCTGATTTATTTGAAATATTTAACTGCCGCTTCAAACATTCTGATATCGTAGTTGCCTTCTACGTTCTTATAAAGTCCCTCGCCTATACGCTCGGAATGTCCCATCTTACCGAATACACGTCCGTCGGGCGATGTGATGCCCTCTATGGCGTACATTGAATTGTTGGGATTGAACTGAACGTCACTCGTTGCGTTGCCCTCAAGGTCAACATACTGAGTAGCTATCTGACCGTTTTCGGCGAGCTTCAGGATAAGCTCCTCGCTCGCATAGAATCTGCCCTCGCCGTGTGAAATCGGGACGTTTACTATATCGCCGACGTTCATAAGCGATAAGAAGGGAGATTTATTGGATGCGATTCTTGTTCTGACTATCTTCGACTGGTGTCTTGCGATAGTGTTAAAGGTAAGCGTCGGACAGTTTTCGTCGGTGTCGATAATCTTTCCGTAAGGCACAAGTCCGAGCTTGATAAGCGCCTGAAAGCCGTTGCAGATACCGCACATAAGTCCGTCACGCTTTTCAAGAAGCTCCGTTACGCCGTCCTTGACTGCGGCGTTACGGAAGAACGCAGTAATAAATTTACCGCTTCCGTCGGGCTCGTCGCCGCCCGAGAAGCCTCCGGGAATGAATACCATCTGAGCGTCACGAAGTCTGTCGGCAAAGTAGTCAACGGACTGCTTTATGCCCGAAGAAGTCAGGTTATTGATAACGATAATTTCCGGCTCTGCGCCCGCGTCGCTGACTGCCTTCGCAGAGTCGTATTCACAGTTTGTACCGGGGAACGCCGGAATAAGCACTCTGGGCTTTGCAACCTTTATTGCGGGAGCCTTGCGCTCTGCCGCCTCGTAAGAAAAGTTTTTAACTGTATTTTCCTTCTGCTCAATATTGCAGTTGTAAACACTTTCAAGCTTGCTTTCGTAAATATCGGAAAGCTCGCAGAGCGAAAGGCTTTCGCTGCCGAAAACAAAGCTCTTATCGTCGGTGATTTCACCGATTTCGCATTCGCTCATAACGCCGTCCTCAACCTCCAGAATGAAGGAAGCGTAATTATAAGAGAAAATGTCGTTAACCGAAAGCTTACCGTTAAACTTAAATCCGAAACCGTTGCCCAGTGCCATTTTAAGCACCGCCTCGGCAACGCCGCCCAGACCTAATGTATAAGCAGATACCGCCTTGCCGCTTCTTAAAAGCTCTGTAACGGTGTCAAACAATTTAATAAGAGAAGCGGTTTCGGGAAGTCCGTTTTCGTCCTTTTCGGGTGAAAGCAGTATAGCCTTATTGCCCGCCTTCTTGAATTCGGGCGAAACGATATTCTTAACCTTGTCTGTAGTAACCGCAAAGGAAACAAGCGTGGGCGGTACGTCGAGCTTTTCAAACGAGCCGCTCATCGAGTCCTTGCCGCCGATTGAGCCGATACCGAGCTCCATCTGAGCCTCAAATGCGCCGAGAAGCGCCGCAAGAGGCTTGCCCCAGCGTTTCGGGTCGGTGCCTAAGCGCTCAAAGTATTCCTGGAAGGTAAGATAGACGTCCTCGAACTTTGCGCCCGTTGCAATCAGCTTGCATACGGATTCGATAACTGCAAGATAGGCGCCGTGATAAGGACTCTGCTCGGTGATAAAGGGGTTGTAGCCCCAGCTCATAAGCGAGCAGTCGTCGGTATGTCCCTTTTCAACGGAAACCTTCTGTACCATAGCCTGAATCGGTGTGCGCTGATACTTACCGCCGAAGGGCATAAGCACCGTGCCTGCGCCGATTGTCGAGTCAAAGCGCTCGGAAAGTCCCCTCTTCGAGCAGATATTAAGGTCGCCCGCAACTCTCTTAAAGTTATCGGTAAAGCCGCCCGAAATGCTCTGTGAAGGCTTTTGCGCCTTAACGGGAGCAACGTCAATATGCTTGTCCGCTCCGTTTGAATTAAGAAATTCACGGCTGATGTCAACTATCTTTGCGCCGTTCCAGTTCATGACGAGTCTCGGCTCTTTTGTAACAACGGCAACGGGACAAGCCTGAAGATTCTCGGTCTTTGCAAGCTTAAGGAAAGCGTCAACGTTTTCCTTCTCGACTACGACAGCCATTCTCTCCTGCGATTCTGAAATCGCAAGCTCCGTGCCGTCAAGTCCGTCATATTTCTTGGGAACTGCGTTAAGGTCGATTTCAAGTCCGTCCGCAAGCTCGCCGATAGCAACCGAAACACCGCCTGCGCCGAAATCGTTACAGCGCTTTATCATACGGCAGGCAGTTTTGTTTCTGAAGAGGCGCTGAAGCTTTCTTTCCTCGGGTGCATTACCCTTCTGTACCTCTGCGCCGCAGGTTTCAACGGAATGTGCATTATGAGCCTTCGACGAACCCGTTGCGCCGCCTATACCGTCTCTGCCCGTAGAGCCGCCGAGAAGTATTACCACGTCACCCTCAGCGGGTACCTCACGCCTTACGTTTTCAGCGGGTGCCGCCGCTATAACTGCGCCGATTTCCATTCGCTTTGCGGCATAGCCCTTGTGATAAATCTCATCAACTATGCCCGTAGCAAGTCCTATCTGGTTGCCGTAGGACGAATATCCCGCTGCGGCAGTGGTAACGAGCTTTCTCTGCGGAAGCTTGCCCTCTATCGTTTCGCTTACGGGTACTGTCGGGTCGGATGCGCCCGTAACACGCATAGCGCCGTAAACATAGCTTCTGCCCGAAAGCGGATCACGGATTGCGCCGCCGATACAGGTTGCCGCTCCGCCGAAGGGCTCTATCTCAGTCGGGTGATTGTGCGTCTCATTTTTGAAAAGAAGCAGCCACGGCTGACATTCGCCGTCGACATCAACGTTGATTTTAACAGTACATGCGTTGATTTCCTCGGACTCGTCGAGCTTCGGGAGCTTACCGTGCGCTTTTAAGTATCTGACTGCAATAGTGGCAAGGTCCATAAGGCAAATCGGCTTTGTCCTGCCAAGCTCTTTTCTTACATTTATATAATCCTCATAAGCCTTCTGTAAAAGCTCATCCTCAAACTTAACCGAATCAATAACAGTCAAAAAAGTTGTATGACGGCAATGGTCCGACCAGTAAGTGTCAATCATACGGATTTCGGTTATCGTCGGGTCACGGTGCTCGGACTTGAAGTAATTCTGACAGAATTCGATGTCATCGGCATCCATAGCAAGACCGTAATCCTTGACAAACTGCTCAAGCTCTGAACGTGAAAGTGCATTAAAGCCGTCAAGCGTTTTTACGGTTGTGGGGATGTCATATTTAACCTCAAGGGTTTCGGGCTTCTCAAGCGTTGCCTCCCTCGCCTCAACGGGGTTGATGACGTACTTCTTAATCTGAGCTATATCGTTTTCGCTCAAATCGCCGTACAGCGCATAGACCTTTGCCGAGCGTATAAGCGGACGCTCGCCCTGCGAAATAATCTGAATACACTGAGCGGCGGAATCCGCTCTCTGGTCAAACTGACCGGGAAGAAACTCAACCGCAAACACGTATGCGCCGTCAACGTCAATCTCAGCCGTAGCCGTGTCAAGCTGCGGCTCGGAGAAAACGGTTTTAACCGAGTAGTCAAAAAGCTCCCCGGTTAAGTTCTGCGCATCGTAGCGGTTAAATATTCTGATGTTTTCAAGAGAACTGATACCGAGCAGGGTTTTTGCGTCGCTCAGCAGCGCCCTTGCCTCATTGTCAAGTCCCTCTTTTTTCTCTACAAATACTCTGTATACCATAAATGTTTTATTCCTCCAATGCCTTCAGGGCTCTTGCGCCGATGTCGCTTCTGAAGAAGGCGTTGTCAAAATGTATCTTCTTTACCTCGTTGTAGGCTTTATCAATTGCATTTTTCAGCGTGCCGGCGGTTGCCGTTACGCCTAAAACACGGCCGCCGGAAGTGAGCAATTTACCGTTTTCAAGCTTTGCGCCAGCAACGAAAACCTTAGCCTCAAGATTTTCGGGAATCGTGATTTCAAAGCCTTTATCATACTTTACGGGATAACCCTTTGAAGCCATTACAACGCAGGCAGCTGACTCATTTCTGAACTTAACCTCGATATCGGAAAGTCTTTCCTCGGTAACGGCAGTCATAACGTCAAGCAAATCGCTTTCGAGCAGAGGAAGAACAACCTGAGTTTCGGGATCGCCGAAACGGCAGTTGTATTCAATGACCTTCGGGCCGTTTTCGGTAATCATAAGCCCGAAATACAGACAGCCCTTGAAGGTTCTTCCCTCGGCGTTCATCGCCTTGATTGTAGGCAGGAAAATCTTTTCCATGCACTCGTCGGCAACAGCCTTTGTGTAATAAGGATTGGGAGCTATAGTACCCATTCCTCCGGTATTGAGGCCCGTGTCGTTGTCCCCTGCTCTCTTGTGATCCATTGAAGAAACCATGGGTACGACGGTCTTTCCGTCGGTAAACGAAAGCACTGAAACCTCGGGTCCCGTAAGGAATTCCTCAATTACAATCTTATCGCCTGACTTTCCGAACTGCTTATCGTTCATAATCGACTTAACGGCATTTTCGGCTTCCTCTCTCGTCTGGGCGATTATTACGCCCTTGCCCAGAGCAAGTCCGTCAGCCTTGATAACGGTCGGAATCGGCGCCGTTTTTACGTATTCAAGCGCCTTTTCGGAGTCGTCAAAGACCTCATACTCTGCGGTGGGAATACCGTATTTTTTCATGAGATTCTTTGAAAAGACCTTACTGCCCTCAATTATAGCCGCATTCTTTTTCGGGCCGAAGCACGGGATTCCCTTTGCTTCAAGCTCGTCGACGCAGCCGAGTACAAGCGGATCGTCGGGGGCGACAACGGCATAATCAATGCCGCTGTCAACCGCAAACTTAACTATTGAGTCAATGTCCGTCGCAGAAATATTCACGCATTCGGCATCCTTTGCGATACCGCCGTTTCCGGGAAGCGCGAAAATTTTCTCAACTTTCTTATTCTCTTTTAATTTGCTGATAATGGCATGCTCGCGTCCGCCGCCGCCTACAACAAGTAATTTCATAGTAAACTGTCCTCTGAATTAATGGTGGAAAAGTCTCATTCCCGTAAACGCCATAGCGATACCGTACTTGTCGCAGGTCTCAATTACAAGGTCGTCACGGATTGAGCCGCCCGGCTCTGCGATGTACTTAACGCCGCTCTTATAGGCTCTCTCAATGTTGTCGCCGAAGGGGAAGAAAGCGTCCGAGCCGAGCGCAACGCCGTCGCAGGTGTCAAGATAGGCTCTCTGCTCTTCTCGTGTAAACGGCGCAGGCTGAACGGTAAAGTATTTCTGCCAGTTGCCGTCAGCGCAGACGTCCTCTTCGTTCTGGTTGATATAACCGTCGATAACGTTGTCTCTCTCGGGTCTGCCGATATCCTCTCTGAAGGGAAGGTTGAGAACCTTGTCAGCCTGACGCAGGAACCAAGTGTCGGCCTTTGAGCCTGCAAGACGTGTGCAGTGAATTCTCGACTGCTGACCTGCGCCTACGCCGATAGCCTGTCCGTCAACTGCGAAGCAGACGGAGTTAGACTGAGTATATTTAAGTGTAATAAGCGAAATTATAAGGTCACGGATTGCGCTGTCGGGCAATTCCTTATTGGCGGTAACAACGTTTGAGAGAAGCTCACGGTTGATTTTGAAGTTGTTTCTGCCCTGCTCGAAGGTAATGCCGAAAACCTGCTTTGTTTCCTGCTCCTCGGGAACGTAATTCGGGTCAATCTTAACTATATTATAATTGCCCTTTCTCTTGGACTTGAGTATTTCAAGAGCCTCAGGCTCATAGCCGGGAGCGATAACGCCGTCGGAAACCTCACGCTTGATAAGCTGAGCGGTCGTTACGTCGCAAACGTCGGAAAGCGCAACCCAGTCACCGAAGGAGCACATACGGTCGGTGCCTCTCGCTCTTGCATAAGCGCATGCAAGCGGAGAGTCGTCAAGACCTTCGATGTCGTCAACGAAGCATGCCTTTTTAAGCTTGTCGGAAAGCCTGATGCCTACCGCAGCAGAGGTCGGGCTTACGTGCTTGAAGGAGGTAACTGCGGGAAGTCCGAGAGCTTCCTTTAACTCTTTGACGAGCTGCCATGAGTTGAAAGCGTCAAGGAAGTTGATATAACCGGGTCTGCCCGAAAGGATTTCAATCGGCAGGTCGCTGCCGTCTCTCATATAGATTTTTGAGGGCTTCTGATTGGGATTGCAGCCATATTTAAGTTCAAATTCTTTCATATTAGTTACTCCTTATTGATTACTTATTCTTATTAACTATTCTTGTTTCGTATTTGCCGGTTTCAACGTCAATGAATCTTACGAAGAGCGAAACCTTGTTGTCAGCGTTGAGGTTTTCCCATACAAGCTGAGTCATGGCGTCGATATCAAGGTCGGGAAGCTCAACCGTCTTGGGCTCGCCCTCAAAGCTCGGAAGCGGATTACCCGCCGCCTTGTAGGTGTGAATAAACTTTGCCTTGCCCGCAAGAGGATTCGAATAAGCATAGGTAAATCTCTCGCATGAATCGGGGTTGCCGTCGGCTGATTTGAGTATTGACAGAGCGTAATTCATATCGCCGCCGTCAAGACGGATAATACCCGAAATTCTGGGCGTGAAATTGGGAGCGTCGTCCTCAAACTCTCTCGTGCGAAGAGCCTGCTCAAAGGTCATCTGTCTGTCCATAAGCTCATAAATGGTGTCGGTCTGGTCGCCGTTGGTAACTATGGTCTTGTTTCCGAGTACTCTTACGGGAGCATAGATAATAAGATGGGGGTCAACCATCTTTGACTCGTCAAACGCCTGAGTGCGGATGCCCTCGCCGTCCTCGACGAATACTCTGTTACGGCTGTTTTCGCTTCTGCCCATTATAAAGTAGATAGCAACCACCTTTTTGCCGTCTGCACTTTTGCCGAGCATTATGCCTCTGCCGTGGTAATCGAGAGAATTAAGCTCCGCTTTGAGATTTTTAACTTCCATAATTTACGCCCTTTCGTTATTTATTGATAATTTCATTTGCCGCTTTTTCAACAGAAGCAGGAAGTATAATCCATTCCGCCTGCTCCATTACACGCCGCTGTAAAACTTCGGGCGTGTCGCCGTCAAGCACCTCGACGGCCTTCTGCATTATGATTTCGCCGCCGTCGGGAATTTCGTTGACGTAGTGTACCGTTGCGCCCGTAACCTTGACGCCCTTCTTAAGAGCCGCCTCGTGAACTTTAAGTCCATAGAAGCCTTCGCCGCAGAAGGAAGGTATCAGCGCAGGGTGAACGTTTATTATCCTTCTCGGATAATGAGAAGTGAATTTTTCCGTGAGTATGCACATAAAGCCCGCAAGAACTATTATGTCGATACCTCTCGAATCAATTTCCTTAATAAGCTCGGTTTCGAAGTCCTTTCTCGTTTCGTAAGCCTTATTGCTTATAACGAGAGCCTCAATACCGTTTTGCCTTGCTCTTTCAAGAGCGTAGGCGTCAGCCTTATTTGATATTACAAGTGCAATTTCACCGCTTTTTATTATTCCGCTTTTCTGAGCGTCAATAAGCGCCTGAAGATTAGTTCCGCCGCCTGAAACGAGAACACAAATTTTTGCCTTATTCATTTCTTATTTTTTCTCCTTCTTGACGCCCATAAGTACGGGTAAAAGCATACCGCCCACAGAGTTGCCGAGAATTACCATAAGAATAAATACGAATGCTTCAAGGCTTACAATACCAGATGCCGCAAAGTAGAACATATCGGCTATCGAGTGCTCGAAGCCCGCAAGAATAAACACGGGTATGCAAAACAGAATGCCGATAACCTTCTGCTTGTCGCGGAAAATGCTGACCGCAAGGTACATAAGCACTCCGCAGAAAAGTCCGCGCAGAAGAGTCTGGGGTAAAGCCTGTTCAAGCTTCAGTGTACAAATCTTTTCAGCTGTATCGCCGAGAGCCGGAAGCGCATAACGAATAGCGTAGCCGCAGACGACAGTTCCTATGAGATTTCCGAGCAGACCTAAAAGAAGCACCGAAAAAGCTTCCTTATCGTGCTTTTCGGGAATGAATCCTATTTTGCCCGTATAGAGCGAATAGCCCTTGATGCAGATGCACAGAAGCGCAACGCTGAACATTACCGCTCCTACATATTTATTGTCGCACGCAAGAAAAACCGAACCGCCTATTGAAATAAGTATGCCGGCACAGATACCGGAAGATATTTTACTCAGCATATCGTTATCTTCTCCTCACTTTTTATAATCTCGCCGATAACGTAAGCGTCCTCACCGTTAGCCTTTAAGATTTCAAGCGCTCTGTCAACATTTTCGGGAGCGACAACTATGCTCATACCAACGCCCATATTAAAGGTGTTGAACATATCGTGTTCCGAAATACTGCCGTACTCGGCAATCAGTTTGAATATAGGCAGAATCTTAACAGATTCCTTATAAATTCTTGCGCCCAAACCCTCGGGAATGCTTCTCGGTATATTTTCGTAGAAGCCGCCGCCCGTTATGTGCGAAATGCCCTTAACCTTAACTTCGTCAAGAAGTGCAAGCACGGGTTTAACGTATATTTTAGTAGGAGTTAAAAGAGTTTCGCCTATTGACTTGCCGCCGAGCTGTGCAATCGGCGCTTTGATATCGGTATTTTCAACATCAAAGACCTTTCTGACAAGCGAGAAACCGTTTGAATGAACGCCGCTTGAAGCCAGAGCGATAACAACGTCTCCCTCTCTCATAGTCTTGTTATCAATTATCTTATCCTTATCGACAACGCCGGTGCTATAACCCGCGAGGTCATATTCGTCAACGGGATAGAAACCGGGCATCTCGGCAGTTTCGCCGCCGATAAGTGCGGCACCGGCCTGAACACAGCCTTCGGCAACACCCTTGACGATATCGGCAATTCTCTCGGGAACATTCTTTCCGCATGCAATATAATCGAGGAAAAACAGCGGTTTAGCGCCACAGCAGATTATATCGTTAACACACATTGCCACGCAGTCAATGCCGACCGTATCGTGCTTGTCCATAAGAAACGCAAGACGAAGCTTGGTTCCGACACCGTCGGTTCCGCTTACAAGAACGGGCTTTGTTATGCCTGTCATATCAAGCTCAAACAGACCGCCGAAGCCGCCGACATCCGAGCAGACGCCCGAGGTCATGGTTCTGGCGATATGCTGCTTCATAAGCTCTACCGCCTTATAGCCTGCGGTAATATCTACGCCTGCCGCCGCATAAGCGTCTGATTTAGAATTTGTAATCATATCTTATTCCTTTCCGTTCCAGCAATAAGTACAGAGACAATCGGGATCAAGTCCTATAGCCTTGATAATGCCGTCAAGCGACTGAAATTCAAGCGAAGCAAAATTGAGCTTTTCGCATATAATCCTGCGAAGCGCCTTTCCCCTCTCGGTTGAAGCGTCGGCGTACTCGTCAATGTGCTTAAAGCCTTCCTCGCCCTCGTTTTCAAGAATAACACGTCTTGCAATCAGTTCCATCTCGCTTGTCGCTCTCGAGAAGTTAAGAAACTTACAGCCGTACATAATCGGAGGACATGCGGAACGCATATGAACGCTTGCAGCACCATTTTCATAAAGGAATTCAACGGTTTCGCGAAGCTGAGTGCCTCTGACTATCGAATCGTCAACGAAAAGCAGGTTTTTGCCCTTGATAAGGTCAAATACGGGAATCTGCTTCATCTTCGCTATCTTGTTTCTGTCCGATTGGTCGGTCGGCATAAAGCTTCTTGACCAGGTGGGCGTATATTTGATAAACGCCCTTGCGAAGTGAATACCGCTCTTGTTGGCATATCCTATCGCGTGAGGAGTGCCCGAATCCGGAACACCGCCGACATAATCGATGGATTTCAGTTCTTCGTTTCCGGCGTCGTTCTCCGCCATTATAATTCCGTTACGGTAACGCATTGCCTCGACGTTTACGCCTTCGTAGGTCGAGGTCGGATATCCGTAATAAGACCATAAGAAAGAGCAGATTCTCATCTTCTTTCCGGGAGCCTTAAGCTGAGTTACCTTGTCGGGAGTTATCTCAACAATTTCGCCTGGTCCGAGCTCTTTATAATCCTCATAGCCTAATTTCTGGTAAGCAAAAGACTCAAAGGAAACGGCAAAACCGTCATCCGCCTTACCGATACTTACCGGAAGTCTGCCGACCTTATCTCTGGCGGCAATTATTGTTCCGTCGTCCTTTAATATCAGAATCGAAGCTGTTCCGACTATCTGCTTTTGTGCGAAGCTTATGCCCTCGGCAAAATCGCTTTTCTGATTGATAAGCGCCGACAGCAGTTCGGTTGAATTAACCTTCCCGCCCGTCATGGCGTCGAAGTGTCCGCCCGAAAACGAAAGATACTGGTCAATAAGCTGCTGCGAGTTATTGATAATGCCTATCATACAGATAGCGTATGTTCCGAGATTTGAACGTATAAGCAGCGGCTGTGGGTCGGTATCGCTGATACAGCCTATTCCCGACGTACCGCTCATTTCGTTATAAATCTTTTCAAACTTGGTACGGAACGGAGCGTTTTCAATATTGTGGATTTTTCTCTGAAGGCCTATCTCCTTATCGTAAACGGCAAGGCCTCCGCGTCTTGTTCCGAGGTGGGAATGGTAGTCAACACCGAAGAACAAATCCATCAAGCATTCATTTTTAGAAGTTATTCCGAAAAAACCGCCCATTGTGTTTTTTCCTTTCAGTTAAGATTTTTTATTCGCCGAAAACTCTGCGCATCATTTCGTTGTATGCGTCCTCAACTCCGCCCATATCTCTGCGGAAGCGGTCCTTGTCGAGCTTCTCGTTTGTTTCGGCATCCCAGAAACGGCAGGTGTCGGGAGAAATCTCGTCGGCAAGAACAATAGTACCGTCGGCAAGTCTGCCGAATTCAAGCTTGAAGTCAACAAGCTTTACGTTAAGCTTTAAGAAATAAGCCTTGAGAACCTCATTAACCTTGAAAGCCATTGACTTGATTGTGTCTATTTCCTCTTTTGTTGCAAGCTTAAGAGCAATAGCGTGATAAGCGTTCATAAGCGGATCGTGAAGATCGTCATTCTTGTATGAGAACTCGATTGTAGGCTCGTCGAAAACGATGCCCTCTTCAACGCCGAAGCGCTTTGCAAACGAACCTGCGGAAATATTGCGGATAATAACCTCAAGAGGAACTATCGAAACTTTTCTTACAACGGTGTCTCTGTCGTTTAACTCCTCAACGAAATGTGTCTTGACGCCGTTCTGCTCAAGAATCTGCATAAGGAAGTTTGACATTCTGTTGTTGATAACGCCCTTACCGCTGATTGTACCCTTCTTAAGACCGTCAAGTGCGGTCGCATCGTCCTTATAGGAAACGATTACGAGATTGGGGTCGTCAGTTGCAAAAACCTTTTTTGCCTTGCCTTCATAAAGCTGTGCTCTTTTTTCCATGATAATTTCTCCTTATATCTGATTGATTATATTTTTGTCTTTTCCAAGTACCGCCGCAGCATCGGCGCTGCGCTTTGCGATAAGCTTATCTGCAAGCTCCTCATCCTCGAGGGCGAGAATCTCACAAGATAATAAAGCGGCATTGACTGCTCCGTTAATCGCAACAGTTGCAACCGGAATACCGGAAGGCATCTGAACTGTTGAAAGAAGAGCGTCCATGCCGTCAAGATTTGAAGATTTGCAGGGTATGCCTATAACGGGAAGTGTTGTGTTCGCCGCAATGGCTCCTGCGAGATGAGCCGCCATACCGGCAGCTGCAATTATAACCCCGAAGCCGTTTCCTCTCGCGTTTTCGGCAAACTCCTTTGCTTCGGCGGGAGTTCTGTGAGCCGAATAGACGTGCACCTCAAACGGCACTCCGAAGTTCTTCAGGGTATCTGTAGCCTTTTTGACAATGGGGAGATCCGAGTCGCTTCCCATTACAATTCCAACTTTTTTCATACTGTTCCTCCGTAAAAAAATATGGACACACTTGGACTGTTGCTCAAGTATGCCCAGACGGTCGACAAATTTAGGTCGGCTTGCGCCGCAATTCCTGCTTCCCTGTGGTTTTTTCCACAATTATCCGTCAGTCGCAGGACAACTATATATTGTGCAATCATTATAACATTGAACATATATTGCGGTCAATGTGCAAAACTACCAAACAAATGTCGAAATATTCTATTTTTTTGGAATAGTACGGTTTTTATAGTAAATTTATAACTTAAAATCAGAGTTCAAGCATCACATCGTCAATATTTTTTTCGTATTTATCAAAATCAAAGCCTATGTTCTCAGCGCTGTGCGCATCGCTTGAAAGAATCAGCTTTCCGCCGTTTTGTTTAATATAATCAATAATCTCCGATGAAGGATAAGGCAATGTCCGGTATCCCCTTGAAATGGCACCGGTATTAATCTCAAAGATTTTACCGCTTCCAAGCAGCTTGTCCAGCGCTTTTTTCCAAGCTGCAACATAACGCGGATTGCTTTCGTCAAAAAGCTTTTCCTTTTCGTTAAACTTTGTTATCAGGTCAAAATGCCCTATAATACTGCAGTGTGTTCTGTTCACAACATCGCTCACGGTTTCGAAGTATAATTCGCACAGCTTATAAATATCACCGTTAAAGTGCTTTTTGGCAGCATTCCTGAGTATTTCCGCGTTCTCGTCAACAGGGATATATTCATCGCCGATTTTAAGATAATGCACCGAACCGATAACATAATCGTAACCGTCGGTCGGCTCTTCGGAATAATAATCCTGCTCAATACCGCAAAGCAGATTTATCTTTTTGGAATATTTCCTTTTAAGCCAGGAAATATCATGCCTGTACCTTTCGGTATCCTCCCTGCTCATACAGTAGCTTTCGTCAAAATGAGTATAACTGTGTCCGGAAATCCCGACACAGTTAAATCCCTTTTCTATTGCAGAGCGCACCATTTCCTCGGCGGTGTTTTTGCCGTCGCAGTAAACGGTATGCATGTGTAAATCAGTCCTGATCATTTCGTCATTTTTTCCTGCTTGATTTTTTTGTCGATAACGTGACGGGAAGCGAGCTCTTTGCTGATGTCGTCGAGTGAAATGCCCGCCTCAATCATAAGCACCATAACATGATATACAAGATCGGAAATCTCATAGATTGTTTCAGCCTTGTCCTGCGCCTTGGCAGCTATGATAACCTCGGTCGATTCCTCGCCGACCTTTTTAAGAATTTTATCGAGTCCCTTTTCAAATAGGTAGGTTGTATATGAGCCTTCCTTCTTTTCTGTCTTTCTGCCCTCGATAAGCTTCATCAGCGCTTCAAGCGAGAATTCCTCAGCCTCATCGGATTCCCAGACGGGCTTTGTGAAGCAGGATTCCGTACCCGTGTGGCAGGCAGGGCCGTCGGGATTAACGGCAACAACAAGTGCGTCGTTATCGCAGTCGGCTGTTATTGAAACTATATGCTGATAGTTACCGCTTGTTTCGCCTTTGAGCCAAAGTTCCTGACGCGAACGGCTCCAGAAACATGTCAAACCCTTTTCCATTGAGATTTTAAGGGATTCCCTGTTCATATAAGCGAGGGTAAGCACCTTTTTGGTTGCGGCGTTTACCACGATTGCGGGTATAAGACCTCTCTCATCAAATTTCAAATCTTCAATGTTCAACATAATACTACCTCATATTCTTGCAGGAATGTTATTCTCTGCCATTTTCTTTTTCAGGTCGCTTATCTGTACCTCGCCGAAGTGGAATATAGAAGCGGCAAGTCCCGCATCAACCTTCGGAAGAGCCTTAAAAAGCGTTATAAAATCGTCAATCTTACCCGCACCGCCCGAAGCTATTACGGGAACCGATACGGCATTGCAGACAGCCTCAAGCATCTCGAGGTCAAAGCCCTGCTTTACACCGTCAGTGTCTATTGAATTGACAACTATCTCGCCCGCTCCGTCGGCTGCGCAGCGTTTAATCCACTCTATAGCCTCCATACCGGTATTCTCTCTGCCGCCCTTTGAAAAGACGGTAAAAACGCCGTTAACACGCTTAATATCGACCGAAAGTACTACGCACTGGTCGCCGTAAAGCTTTGCAGCCTCGCCCACAAGCGATGGATTTCGTATTGCGCCGGAATTGACGCTTACCTTATCGGCTCCGCATTTTAATACACGGTCAAAATCGGCAACGGAGTTTATGCCGCCGCCGACAGTCAGCGGTATAAAAACCTGCTTCGCGGTTTCGCAAAGTATATCGGTAAACAACGCCCTGCCCTCAGCCGATGCCGTAATGTCATAAAACACAAGCTCGTCAGCGCCGCACTGTGAATAGAACTTTGCAAGCTCAACGGGTGAAGCGACGTCGCCCAGGCCTTCGAAATTAACGCCCTTGACCACACGACCGTCTTTTACGTCAAGACAAGGAATAATTCGTTTGGTAATCATTCTGCCGCCTGCACCGCCTCTCTTAAATCTATTGCACCGGTGTAATATGCCTTACCGATAATCGCACCGTAAAGCTCCATTTCGCGAAGCCTTTTAACGTCGTCAATTGTGCTCACGCCGCCGGACGCGGTAACGTCAACACTGAACCTTTCGGACAGCTCCTTATAGAGTTCAAGATTTGTACCCTGCATCGCGCCGTCCCTGGAAATATCGGTACATATCAGTGTTTTAACGCCTACAGCCTGCATTTTTTCGCAAAAACCATAAGCGTCAAGCTCGGACTTTTCAATCCAGCCCTTAATGGCAACGAAGCCGTCTCTGATATCTACGCCCACAGCTATTCTTTCACCGTACTTTTCAACGGCTTCCAAAAGAAATTTCTCGTCGTTTACGGCACTTGTGCCGAGTATAACGCGGTCAATTCCCGCAGACAGATATTTATCAACCGTTTCCATTGAGCGTATTCCGCCGCCTATCTCGCAGAAGAGTCCGCTTTTCTCTTTGATTTTCAGAACGGTTTCAAGGTTAGGCGTTGTACCGTCCTTAGCGCCTTCAAGGTCAACAAGGTGAATATGTGTTGCACCTTTATCCCTGAAATCCATCGCAATTTCGGTAGGATTGTCACTGTAAACCGTCATTTTATTGTAATCGCCCTTTAACAGTCGTACGGCCTTGCCGTCATAAAGGTCAATTGCGGGAAAAATAATCATATAAACACCTTATATTTCGCAAAAAGCTTTGAGTATCGTAAGTCCCTTATCGCCGCTTTTTTCCGGATGAAACTGACAGCCGAAAACATTGCCAGACTGCACGGCGGCTGTAAGCGGCGCACTGTAATCGGCGGTTGCAACAGTAGCTTCGTCGCAATTTGCAGCATAGAAGGAGTGAACGAAATATACGTAATCGCCCTCGCTTATATATTTGAATATCGGACATCCGTTTTTAACGAAATGCAACGCATTCCATCCTATATGCGGAATTTTCAGCTCTTTATCAATTACATCGCTGATAGGTCGTATCTCACCTTTAATCAACCCGAGGCCTTCATACTCGCCGTATTCGAAGCTTCTGTCAAAAAGAAGCTGCATACCTAAACAGATGCCCATTATTTTCTTGCCTTCCTTGGCAAGACAAACAAGCAGGTCAGCCATTCCGCTGCTTTTCAGCTTCTCCATAGCATCGCAGAACGCACCGACTCCGGGCAGTATAACCCTGTCGGCACCTCTTATTACTTCTTCGTCGTTGGTGACGACAGCCTCTTCGCCTATAGCGGCAAACGAGCTTTTAAGCGAATAGAGATTACCTACGCCGTAGTCAATTATCGCAACCATCAAAGCACTCCCTTGGTCGAGGGTATTTCATCAGTGCCGTCAAGCTCAACCGCTTTTCTGAGGCTTCTGGCTGCGCTCTTGAAGGCGCCCTCAATAATGTGGTGCGAATTAGAGCCCGAAAGCTGTCTTATGTGAAGGGTAATATTTGCATTTCTGACAAAGCCGAGGAAGAATTCCTCAACGAGTTCGGTATCAAAATCACCGACTTTTTCTGTCGGTATCTTAAGATCGTAACCGAGATATCCCCTGCCGGAAATATCAACAGCAGTAAGTATAAGCGCCTCATCCATAGGTAAAGTTGTATCGGCATAACGGTTGATGCCTCTCTTCTCGCCGAGAGCCTCTGCTACGGCGCTGCCGAGAGCTATGCCGATATCCTCGACGGTGTGGTGATAATCCACGTCCGTATCGCCCTTGCACTTTACCGTCAGGTCAAACTTTGAGTGCTTGGCAAAGAGAGTAAGCATGTGATTAAGGAAACCGCAACCCGTGTCGATAAGGCTTTCGCCTGCACCGTCAAGGTTAAGTTCAAGACTGATATCGGTTTCAGCAGTTGTTCTTTTGATTGCCGAGGTTCTCATAATTGTTCCTCCTTAAGAATTGACTGTATATTTTTCAATAATATATCCATCTGTTCACGCGTACCAATTGTTATGCGATTATAATCCCTGATACGCTCCTTTGTAAAGTGGCGGATGAGCACTCCCCTCGCCTTAAGCTCTTTGTATAACTTTTCGCCCGAAATATCGGGTTGCTTTGCAAACACAAAGTTTGCCTTTGACGGAAGTACCGTAAAACCGAGTTCTTCAAGCTTTTCAACCGTGTATTCCCGATTGGCGATAATCGTCTGAAGATTTGCCTTTGTATAAGCTTCGTCCTCAAGCGCGCCTGTGCCTGCCGCGATAGTCATACTGTTGACATTATACGGATTTGTCGAGTATTTGACGGTAATCAGATCGTTTATAAGCTCCCTACATCCTATTCCGAAGCCCAGACGTGCACCCGCCATAGAGCGTGACTTTGAATAAGTCTGAGTAACGAGCAGATTGTCGTACTTCTTTATAAGTTTTACCGCACTCTCGGCACCGAAATCAACGTAAGCCTCATCTATAACAACGACATTATCCGGATTGGAAGAAACGATTTTTTCAATATCGGAAAGCGAAAGTGCAATACCCGTCGGTGCGTTGGGATTGGCGATAAACACCGTCTTGTTGACACCGATATAATCGTTGACATCGATTGTATAATCTTCCTTTAACGGTATTTCCTCATAGGGTACGCCGGTGAGTTCGGCAAATACGGGATAAAAACCGTAGGTTATATCGGGAAAAACGGCAGGATTGTTCTTATCACAAAATGCCATAAACGCGAAATTCAGTATCTCGTCCGAGCCGTTTGTGAAAAGCACCTCGTCCTTTCCGATATTATAAACCTCACAAAGCTTATTTACAAGTCCCGTGCAGTCGGGGTCGCTGTAAAGCTGAAGCTTTCCGAGAGCTTCGGCAGCCCGCTGCTGCGCCTTAGGTGAAGGCGGAAACGGAGACTCGTTCGTGTTCAGCTTTACATATTTCATATCCTTCGGCTGCTCGCCGGGTGTGTAAGGCGTCAGAGTGCTGTATTTTGAAGAAAAGAATTTGCTCATTTTCTGTCCTCCGAGCGAATTACGGCGCTTCTCGCGTGACCCGTAAGCCCTTCTTTATTTGCAAAATATGCTATATCGTCGGCAACCTTATCAAGCGCCTCGGGTGTATAGTAAGTAAACTGTGTTTTCTTAATGAAATCGTCAACACCCAGCGGACTTGAAAACTTTGCCGTTCCGCTTGTCGGGAGAGTGTGGTTGGGACCTGCAAAATAGTCGCCGAGCGCCTCGGGACAGTCCCTGCCCATAAATATCGAACCTGCATGCTTAATATCATCAAGATAGTCAAACGGATTGTCAACGCACAGTTCAAGGTGTTCGGGTGCAATCTCGTTGGCTATATCAATTACTACCTTCAGCGAATCGGCAACGATTATCTTGCCGTTACTGTCAATTGAAGTTCTCGCAATCTCTTCACGTTCAAGCGACGAAAGCTGGTTTTCGATTTCCTCCCGAACACTGAGAGCAAGCTCCATACTGTCGGTTACAAGCACCGCGCTTGCAAGCTTGTCGTGCTCCGCCTGACTGAGCAAATCCGCCGCAACATAGCGCGGATTCTGTTTGGAATCGGCAACAACGAGTATTTCACTGGGCCCTGCTATCATATCAATTGAAACAACGCCGAAAACCTGCTTTTTAGCTTCGGCAACAAAGGCATTACCCGGTCCGACTATCTTGTCAACCTTCGGAATTGACTGCGTACCGTAAGCAAGCGCGGCTATTGCCTGAGCGCCGCCGACCTTGAATATCTTATCAACGCCCGCAACATAAGCCGCAGCGAGTATTGCGGGATTGACCTTACCGTCCTTTGAGGGAGGCGTAACCATTACGACCTCACCTACTCCCGCTATTTTGGCAGGAATCGAGTCCATAAGCACCGTTGACGGATAAGCTGCCGTGCCGCCCGGTACATATAGTCCCGCGCGCTCAACGGGTATGATTTTCTGGCCTATAACTATACCGTCAGCGCCCTCAATTGAGAAGCCCTCTCTCTTCTGGCGTGAGTGAAAAAGCCTTATGTTTTCGGCTGCCTTTTTGAGTATCTCAATAAATTCAGTCTCAACCGAGTTTACAGCCTCATCAATCTCATCCTTTGAAACGAGCAGACTGTCAAGCGCCACGCCGTCAAATTTCTCGGTGTAAGCCTTAAGCGCAACGTCGCCGTTTTCGCGTACGTTTGCGATTATATCGGCAACTATTTCGCTGACGTTCATTTTCGGCTCGGTACGCGCGAATATTTCACTGTTCGGCACCTCGCCGTATTTCATTATCTTAATCATCTTTTTCCTCCGTGAGCTTTTTAAGTTCGGCTGCAATCCTTTCGATTATCTCCGACTTGAACTTAAAGCTCGACTTATTGGCAATCAGCCTTGCGCTTATGGGAACTATCTCCTCAATAACCTCAAGGTTATTCTCCTTAAGCGTCGTACCCGTCTCCACTATATCGACTATAACGTCTGACAGCTTGAGTATCGGAGCAAGTTCAATAGAACCGTTAAGGTGAATTATATCAATATCCCTGCCGATTGAAGCGTAATACTTCTTTGCAATATTTGAAAACTTCGTAGCTACCTTGAGCGTATAGTTTGTATCATCCTTAAAGCCTTTGGGAGCGGCAACCGCCATTCTGCACTTGCCCGTATCAAGGTCGAGAAGCTCATAGATATCGGGCTCGTATTCAAGCAGTATATCCTTGCCCGCAACGCCTATATCAGCGGCGCCGCGCTCAACGTAAATCGCAACGTCCGACGGTTTAACCCAGAAGAAGCGGATGCCGAGTTCTTTGTTCTCAAAAATAAGCTTTCTGTTATTCTCTTTTATTGACGGGCACTCAAATCCCGCTTTCTCGAACATATCGTAAACCTTGTTGCCGAGTCTGCCCTTGGGAAGTGCGATATTGAGCATCTTTACGTCATCACTCAGCTTTTCCGAATCAAATCGGTCAAGCATATCAATATAAACCGCAAATCCGACAGCCTTACAGTTACGCTTCATACGCTTCATAAGTCCGTCATAACGGCCGCCCGAAAGCACGCTGCCCGAAACGGAGTTAACAAAGCCCTTGAATACGATACCGTTGTAATAGTTTACGTCGCCGACCACCGAAAAGTCAATTATTACATTATCTTTATATTCACTGCCGTCGAGCGCTTTAAGCGAAGCCCTGAATTCGTCAAGCTCGTCCGAAAGCGAGCCGTCATCAAGGAGCTTTTCAAGTTCCGGCAAAACATCGTTGACTTTTCCGTAGGTTGCTAAAAGTTTTTTCAGACTGTCTGCAGCAGATAATTCAATACCGTTATTTATCAGCACCTCATCAATGCCGTGAATATTCTTCTCATTGACGCAGTCAAGAAGAGCGGAAAATACCGATTTTGAATCGGTTATCTTTTCGATTAAAGCGGTTAGTATGCCGAGCTGCGAAACCTCAAGCACAAAATCGCTGCTGATTTCGGCAAGGCTCTTAGCCGCAAGCAGGAGCACTTCGCCCGTCTGAGCGGCGTCGACATCGCCTATGCACTCAAGGCCCGCCTGCATAATTTCCTTGAACGAACCCGTTCCCTTTGAAACACGGTAAACGTTTTCATTATAGTAAAGCTTTGAAACGCCGTCTTTTGTATTTCCGTAATTCTTGATTATAGACAGAGTTACGTCCGGTTTAAGCGCCATCAGCTTTCCGTTGGTGTCGGTAAAGGTGATTATCGAATCCGATACGAGAAAGTCCTTGTTCTTTGAATAAAGGTCATACTCCTCGAACTTACTCATTTTGTACTGAGTGTAGCCGTATCCTGCGTACAGTGAACGAAGCGTATATATTAACCTTTCGTTACTGTCAAGAATAGAATAGTCGAAATTCATATTTCGCCCTCCTCTTTAAGTCTGTCAAGCGCAAGGCGGTAACCGCCGCTGCCATAGTTCAGGCATTTGCTGACCCTGCAGATTGTAGCGGTGCTGATGCCTACCTGCTTTGAAACCGACTGATAATTCTCGCCCTTGTCCAGCAGAACCGCGGTATCAAGTCGCTGCGCCATATCCTGCATCTCCTTTATAGTGCAGATATCTTCAAAAAAGGCGTAATACTCCTCCTGCGTTTCAAGAGTTTTCAGCGCCTTGAACAGTCTGTCAAGAGACTCCGAATGTAAGCTTTGCATAATAAAACCTCACTTGCAAAAATTAACTGTTTATCATATTAGCACTTTATCACGCTAAAGTCAAGAATAATTTTTGCTTTTCAAATTTTCTTGACATAACATATATAATAAACTAAAATTGTATCAGTATTTTTTCGGAGGTTAATATGGACGAGAATGAAAAGCTCGCTGTCGGCGAAGCTGTTAACGAAGAAGCTCCTGCCGAAAACGGCTCAGAGATAAAAACCGAAGTCAAAAGGCTCGACTACCTTGATAATATAAGGTGGATTACCGTTCTGATTGTAATTGTTTATCACCTTTTCTACTCATTTAACTGCAGCGGTGTTATCAACAACTTAGGAATACGCGGTATCCCCTGTTTTGACGCATTTTTAAGCTTTGTATATCCGTGGTTTATGTGTCTTCTGTTCGTCGTGTCGGGCGTCAGCGCCAGATATGCGCTTACAAAGCGAAGCTCTAAGGAATTCATAAAAGACAGAGCAAAAAGAATACTGTTGCCTTCAGTTACCGGTATTTTTCTCATCGGCTGGACTTCAGGCTGGGTAACCTCGCAGCACACACAGATGTTCGGTGAAAACCCCGCGTCTGTCCCTGCCGTTATAAAGTATTTCGTTTACTGTATCACGGGTATAGGTCCGCTCTGGTACTGTCACGTGCTGTTTATCGGCTCGCTTCTTATTGTACTTCTCAAAGCCATTGACAGAAAGAAAATACTTGAAAAGCTCGGCTCAAAGGTCAATCTTTTCGTTCTGCTTCTGTTCTTCCTGCCCGTATGGGGAAGCGCTCAGATACTCAACGCACATTACGTAGCGGTTTACCGTTTCGGCATATATCTGTTTATGATACTGCTCGGTTATTATGTATTTTCGAACAAGAAGCTTATTGCTTCAATTGCCGAGAATTCCATAGCGCTTATAATTGTTGCCGCTGTCAGCGGTGCGCTGTTCGTAATAAGATATTACGGTTATAACTACACCTCCCAAGAGGTGCTCAGAGACCTGTTCACCAACAGCTACCTGTGGGTAACGGTTATCGCGATTATGGGCTTTGCGTCGAGATTCTTAAATAAGAAAAACAAATTCACACAATACATGACAAAGAACAACTTCAATTACTATGTTCTCCACTATCCGCTTCTGGTGCTTATAGCTCATTTTGAAACGAAGCTTCTCAAGATTCCCATGGCGTTTGATTATATCATAATTGCCGCGGTTCTCGCGCTTCTGCTGCCGTTTGCCATCGAGATTATCAAACGTATTCCCGTTGTAAAAACGCTTATTTTCGGAGCCGAAAAGAAGCAGAAATAATATTGACAAAGCTAAGCACAGAGTATATAATCCTATTGAAATTAAAAGTTGTCTTCAGGGCGGGGTGAAAGTCCCCACCGGCAGTGAAGGCGAATACTGATAAGTTCAAATCGGTTTTCATAAGCAGATTTGGCTTTATATTTTGTTGAAAATGCTCGGAATGCCCTCGTATTCCTCCGCTTTTCGCCTCATCTAAAACCAAATCTGCTATACGAAAACTGCATAGCACTGAAAATGCAGATACTTTAAGATTGAAATTTGGTGGCTTGAGATTGCAGCTTTGCTGACGCAAAGCAAAATCGAAAACGCCAAAGTTCACTTAAATAGCGCATTTTCAGCGAATTCAACTTATCAATATGCGCCTAAGTCTGCGAGCGCCTTGCGCTGATTCGGTGAGATTCCGAAACCGACGGTCACAGTCCGGATGAAAGAAGATGTATTAACGTACATTCCGCCCCGAGTTTTCGGGGCGTTTTTCTGTTTGACGGCTTTTGATTAAAACAATGAAAGAAGGAATAATATGTCAAACAGTTCACTCAAAAAAACACGGGTTATCGCAGGTTGCGGTATGCTGACGGCGGTCGCAATAGTATTGCAGTACCTCGAATTTCCCATTCCGTTCATTCCGAGCTTTATAAAGCTTGACTTCTCGGATTTGCCGGAGCTCCTGGGCGCTTTTGCTTACGGTCCGCTTGCAGGCGTTGCGATAGCGCTCGTCAAAAATATTATTCACCTTGCGGTCAGTCAGTCGGGTTACGTCGGCGAGCTTTCAAATTTCATACTCGGCGCGGTATTCGCGCTTGTTGCCGGCCTTATCTACAAAAAGAAAAAGACTATGAAAATGGCTCTTCTCGGCGGCGTTATAGGCGCAATCTGTATGGCTGCGGTCAGCTTCCCGTCCAATCTCTTTATTGTTTATCCGTTTTACTACAACTTCATGCCGAAGGAAATCGTTCTTCAGGCTTATCAGGCAATAATACCTTCAATGAAGAGCATCGAACAGTCCCTGCTTATCTTCAACGTTCCGTTTACGTTTATAAAGGGATTGCTGTGTGTGATAATATCAATGTTTATTTATAAGCCGCTCTCCCCTGTTCTTAAGGGAAAACAACATCAGTAAACTGCATAACAAAAAGCGATGTGCCAAAGCACATCGCTTTTCTTTTTAATTTAATCAGAATGACCTTCCGCCGCCTCCGCCGTGTGACATACCCGACGATGACGTGTGAGTAGAGCTGCCGCCCGAATGGCCGGACGAGCTTTCGGTCTCAATCTTAACGCGCGAAACTGTCTTATAAAGAAAGTTCTCATAGCTGTTTGTAATGTGCAGGCTGCCGTTGTCAAGGTAATAAGCGGCGTTTGAATTAAACTTAACCGGCTTATAGCTGCTCTTGACCATACCGACAACTATAAGCGAAACGATTACCGCAACGACAAGCGAAATCAGCGCTCCCGTAACGGGATTGCGTTCCGATGAATCCGAACTATCGTAATCATCGTCCCAGTCGCTGTAATCAAAGTAGCCCGAGTAATACTGTCCGTAAGGATTGTTCTCGTCATACGGAGAACCCGTCTTAGCCTGAGTAACAAACTCGTCGACAAGCTCGCCGTATCTGCCGAAGCCGTCGTAATAGTAGCCGTCCTTGAATTCGTTGAGAACCTCTTCGTAGATGACCTCAAGGCCGTAATCGGTAATGGCGGTTTTGCCGTAGCCCGTAGTCGACATAGTGTAGTATCTCGTGTCCATATCGACTATGAACAGACAGCCGTCATGGCCCTCGCCCCTGCCGTAACCGTTGTAATCAAAGAAGTCGTCGGCATAAGCGTTAATATCCTTGCCGTCAAGTCCGTAAACAGTGAGAACTACAACGTCAAGCTCCTGCCTGTCGCTTATTTCCTTAAGCTTTGCTTCAAGCACCTGCTCCTCGGAATCGGAGAGAATGTTGGCATCGTCGACTACAAGGTCGTCGTTTTGTGCAAAGCAAGGTATGCAAATCAGGGTTAGAAGCGCGAGAGAAATCAGAATACACAAAACTTTTTTCATACCCGCACCCCCTTAAAACATACCGAACAGGCTGCCGACGAGATATACAATTACGCCTACGCCTGCCGTAAGTCCGGCAAAGAGTCCTGCGAGCTTCGCCTTGCTGACGGGTATATTACCGACAATTTTGCCGGTCTGTCCGTTCATAGCAAAGGTCAGCATCTGGCCCTGATAATTCGTGTTAAGCAGCCATACGGGATACATAGCATATTTTGCCGTACCCTTTTTGACCTGAACGGTATTAGAGAGCGTTTTGAGAGCCGTAAAGCCGTCAACGGTGGAACGCAGTGTTTCCTCGGCGCTGGTCTTGACTCTGTCGTTAGCCCTGCCGACACTGTTTTCCATCGTTACGTCGTATTTGTCCGCAAGGAAACCCGCAAGATATGCAGTCTGGAAATCAACCGCCTTTGAAAAATCATAGGGTTCTATTGATTCCATAAGGTCGTCGGGCATCTTTGACGAGCCGTCGACGGGAATGTTTGAAAAGCTCATTTCGCCTTCGCGGAAAATGTTATAGAAGCTCGTTTCTGTGTATCTGTACTTGGAATCACTCCACGTTCTGACCTTAGTTCCTTCAAAGATCATACTTGCATTGATATCCGAGTCAAACAGCCAGAAAGGAACGTAAAGTCCCTTAATCTCTTTAATCTTGTTTTCGCTTTTAAGGGTATTCGGCGCGAATTTTTTGGCACCTATATAATCCTTCAGTGCCTGCTTTGCCTGATCCTTGTTAAGCTGGAACGGAATAACAAAATCAGGTTTAAGGGTGCCCGACAGTCTGCCAGACATAACAACGGGATTTCCGCAGTACGGGCAGGACGTGGCGGCAGTGTTACTGTCGCCGACAATCTCGCCGCCGCAAGCCTTGCAGACGAAGACGGACATTCCGTTAACTTCATCTTCGGTCCATCCGTCCTCGTTTGGCTTTTCCCAGTTGAATTCGTCAGCAGGCTGAGTGTTAAGCACCTCGTCCTTACTGCGTAACGCCTCAACGTCAAACTCGCTGTCACAGTAGGGACATTTCATCCTCTGTGCTGTTGAGTCAAACTGAATCGGAGCGTCGCAATGCGGACATTTGTAATTTAACAATTCAGCCATATAGCTTCACCTGTGAAAAATTCTGTTTATTATTCAGCGTCTGCAGGAGCACCGCAGTTAGTGCAGAACTTACCGTTATTCTCGGTGCCGCACTTTGAGCACTTCCACGGACCTGCGGGTTTAGCCTTACCGCAGTTGGTGCAGAATTTGCCGGTGTTCTCTGTACCGCAGTCGCACTTCCACGCTGCCGGTGCAGCGGGCTTAGCCTTGCCGCAGTTGGTGCAGAAGTTGCCTGTGTTTTCCGTACCGCAGTCGCACTTCCAGCCGCCTGCAACCGGTGCTGCTGCATCGGGAGCTGCAGCTGCCTGAGCCTGACCCATACCGTAAAGATTTGCAGCCGCATTTGCGCCGCCGCCTGCGTTCATTGCCATTCCCATACCGATAAAGCCGTTCATAGCGCCGCCTTCGTTTGCAGCGGCAGCCTTCATGGCGTCAGCCTGAGCACCTACAAGAGTTGCGCCCGCATAGGTGGGATCCTTCATCATGGCAACACGCTGTGCCTGCTTGATAAGCTCCTGATCCTCTTCGGGAAGAGTAATCGGGTTCATAGCGATTGAAACAACCTCAAGGCCGCGAAGCTCGGACCACTTAGCGGTAAGGGCCTCATTCATAGCTTCACTGAGTTCCTCAGCATGGCCTGCAACCTGATTGGGTCTGATTTCCATATCCGACATCTTGCTGAATGCCGGCTGAAGAGCTGAAACGAACTCAGTCTTGAGCTGAGAATCGATTTCCTCTCTCTTGTACTCTTCAGCTACGTTGCCGCAAACGTTTGTGTAGAAAAGAAGCGGGTCGGCAATCTTATAAGAGTAAACGCCGCTGCATCTGATTGAAACGTCGATATCGAGGTTGATTTTTCTGTCAACTACTCTGAACGGAATCGGGCTGGGAGTACCGAATTTATTATCAATGATTTCCTTGGTATTGAAATAATAAACTCTCTGATCCTTAGCGGTGTCGCCGCCGTATGTAAACCTGCGTCCGATGTTCTTGAAGGTCTCCTTGATGGATTCCTTAAGTGAGCCCGTGAAGATGCTCGGCTCGGTTGACGAATCGTAAGTGAATTCGCCGGGTTCCGCACAAACCTCAACAATCTTGCCCTGCTCAACGATAATCATGCACTGACCGTCGGCTACGGCTATACCCGAGCCGTTGGAGATGATGTTGTCGTTGCCCTTGGTGTTGGAGGAACGGTTACCTATTCTCTTCTGTCCCTTAACAACAAGAACGTCCTTGTCGATAGCTTCACAATAAAAGAATTCCTTCCACTGATCGGCTAAGTTTCCGCCTACTGCTCCCGCAGCTGCTCTTATAAGTCCCATAACTAAAACTCCTTTCACCCTTTAAGGTGTTAATTACATTTATTTCGGTATATCGCAAAATATACCGATAATATTTTAACACAATGAAACACAAAAAATAAAGTGTAACACTGTACAAATATTTGTCGATTTTTTTGTCGTAAAAAGCGAATACGGCATCACCGAAAAAAGTGAATAATTATTGATTTAATATACAATATATGTTACACTTAAAACAAGTCTAAGCAAATTTAGCAAAAAAGGGGTTATAATTATGAAAAAAGCTTTGGCAATAATGCTCAGCATTATTATGCTGATAAGCATGATGCCCGCAACGGTATTCGCCGGTAACGACAATCCTGCCGGCAATAACGGCCCTGCCGACGTTGACTGGGCATTTATCAGATTCTATTATGACGGAGACGATCAAGCAACCGACATCGGTACCGTCTACGAGAATCAGACGGCATATAACAATGCCGTTCCCGGCGCAACCTACGACGCGGCGTCGAACACGCTGACTATTGACAACTACCGTCATCCGGAAAACGCGCTGTCCGTCAACATGATGGGTAACGATTTCCGCCTTAACATAGTCGGCGAATGTGAGCTCTCAACCGTTATCGTCTGGGGCGACGGCTGGGGCGGATCGATTACCGTTACTGGTGACGGCGCTCTGACTGTCAATGAATACAGAAACGCTCCCCATGCAATTCAGCTCAATGCGGAATACGTGGAGGCAAGTCTTACGGTTGATGCCGATGTGACGCTGAATCTTTACGGTGACGAAGGCGTCTTTTCAAGCTATACGAATATGTTTGAATCACCCGAAGACGTCGTAAAGGCTCTCGGCGGCAGGGACAGCTTTGAGCTTAACGGCGCACCGTTCTATTATCAGAATTCTCAGTACATAAAAGCCTTTGAGATTACTGATTCCCAGACGGATGGTTATAAGGGCAATGCAGCCGTCAAGCAGGATGACCCCGACGCGTACTACGGTGTAAGTATCTGGACAGGTTCTTCCGGTCAGAAAACTTATCATGTTTCAAAATATATATATTCTCAGACTTACGGCATTTATCTGAAGGATACCGCTTTCGACGAACAATACGGCAACGACTGGGGAGAAGTAGAATTCACAAAGAGCGAATTTGACAGTCTCGGCTTCTCAATGACCGTAACCGGCAAAGAATTAAGCTCGATATTCTTCTTTGACAGCAACGCTCACTCGGGACCTCAGCTTATCAACGCAAACGATCCCGACGGTATCTATATGCTCGACCACAACGGTTACAGCTATTCCGACCGAAACGATCCTGCTACATATACCTTCAAGGGTACCATATATAAGCTCATCAACGGTGAGTACGGCTATGAAAAGGATACGGGATTTACTCCTATTACCATCGGTCAGAACGATTACGAAGCTCTGCCCACAGGATTTACTCCCGTTATGGATGATGAATATCAGGATCTTTATCTGACCGGTACAGTAAATGAAATCAGCGGCAATCTTCACGTTGACTCACAGGATAACGAGTATATCGTTTACAACAACTGGAACAACGGTCAGAGCCATGAATATGTCTATGCGATAAGCGAGGTACCCGAGATTCCCGGCTGCTACGTTGCAACCTACGTTGAGGATATTGCGGGAGTTGAAAATCACGGTTATTCCGAAGTCACCGTTCCCGAAGACACGGGTACGTATGAATTCACGACCGACGTTACCGAATTCAGCTTCACAGCCGATTACGATTGGGATGAGGAACATATCATCCATTTCAAGGACGCGACCGTGATTGACTCCGACACAGTTATTTTCGGCGAGGGCAATGATGCGATTACACTCGACATAGTAAATGCGCAGCTTGACGAAAACGGAAATATTCTGACTTACAGGGGAAATGAGCTTTACAATATCGAGTTCGTTCTCAGCGGTAACTTTGACAGTGATTCGATGAGTCTTTACGTTCTTGCGCTTGACGGTTACAGGGGCGAAATGTTTATAAACGACGGCAATACTGCATCCTTCAGAAGCAATGATGAAAATGAGGAGGATTTGCACTTCCCGTATGAGGTTTATATTTCACTTGACAGCTTTATCCCCTACGTCGTAGCCGAGGATAACTACGGCAACACGTACCTTGACGGTGATACGCTGATTATCGAGCAGGGCAAGAGCGTGTTTGTCGGCTTCTTCACGAGTGACGAAAACTGGCTTCACGGCATTTTCCCGTCATACGGCTTTAACTACGGCGTTGAGGGAGAGGGCAATTTTGCCGACAGTCTTACGAGTATGGGTTTTGAGGTTACCGAGGGAGTCGGTGAGGATTTCAATCTCGGCACAGACCGCTATAACGGAGTTTACGGCTGTCTTATAACCGCGCCGGCAAACCTTGAAGCAGGCACGAGAGCAAGGATGCCCTTCTCGCTTTACGAGCTTCCCGATAATTTCAGTTGGGACGATATGTGGGCAAACTTCTCGTGGAGCGATACTCCTAAAGTCCTTGAAAACAATATGTATATTGAGGTCGCTGCGGATGACAACACAACAGACGACTACACGACGGGTGACTGCACATGGAATTACGATGCGGACAGCAAAACGCTCACAATTTCCGGCAACGGCGCTATGGCTGACTACGGATTCATCCCCGGCGCAAACGAGCCAGTTGCGGCTCCGTGGAGTAATTTGGATATAGAAAAGGTTATAATTGAAGACGGCGTAACCCGCATAGGAAATGATGCTTTTATGGGTTCGGGTATTTACGACGCAGATATTGCCGACAGCGTAACTTCAATCGGAACAAACGCCTTCCACAGCTGCGGCGCTCTTGATTTCGTTATGCTGCCTCATGCTCTAACCGAGGTCGGAGCATACGCTTTCTACAAAACAAATCTTAGTGAAATTGAGATTCCTTCAACCGTAACCTCAATCGGTCAGTGCGCTTTTGGTTTCTATTATGACGGGGCCCTCGACAGAGATATGCCGGTTGACGGATTTGAGATATACGGTTATGCGGGAACCGAGGCTGAAACCTATGCAGACACCTACGGCTTTACTTTCCACGATAACACCGTTTATCTCAGCCGTGACGGTCTGTGGAAGTACAGCATACGTCCCGACGGTGCTGCGATGCTTTATTCCGATGTTTTCCAGGGTTATTCCTATCAGGGCAACGATACCGTTGTTACAATCCCGTCAACGATTGACGGATACACGGTTAAGGAGCTCGGCGCATTCTCAATGAGCGGGCTTACCAACGTTACAAAGATTACCGTTCCAGACAGCGTTGAAAGCATCGGCTTCTCGGCGTTCAGCGGATGCACGAATCTTAGCGAACTTGTGCTCGGCAATAACATTACCGAAATCGGCGCTCAGGTTATAGATAACACGGCTATCCCCTACAAGGACGGCGCAGTTTACTGCAACGGCTATCTGCTGAGAGTAGATACAAATTGCGAAGGTATGTTTATAGTAAATCCCGGAACGAAGCTTATGGCTATGTTCTCCTTCGGTAACTGCAATAAGATTGAAAGAATCATTCTTCCCGACAGTATCAACAAGATTGATTATGCAACCTTTGTCGGATGCACCTCGCTCAAGGAAATCCTTATCCCCCACTCTGTCGGATTCATTTATGACGGAGCGTTTACGGATTATAACGAGCAGACGGGACAGGAAGAGAGAAGTCTTGAAAGAATCTACGGCAGTCCCAACACGGGCGCGCACGCGTTTGCCGAGCAGAACAATATCCCGTTTGTAAATATCGAGGAAATAATTGACGGCGATATAAACGGTGACGGCGAAGTCACACTTCCCGACTATCAGATTACCAGGGATTATATCGCAGGCAATGACCTCACGATTTACGGAATTATCGCGGGCGATGTTAACGGCGACGACGCGGTTGACGCATTTGACCTTTTCGAAATTGATAAGGCTATAAACGCCAATGCTCAGCCGAAATTCACCTATACGGTTGATAACGGCCTTGCATATATTACATCATATACTGATGATAAGGAACTGATGGTTGTTCCCGACTACATTGAAGGTTATAAGGTAATTGAGCTTGACGCCAATGCGTTCAAGAACAACACCGTCATTAAAGAAGCTATCGTCAGCGGAAATGTCGAAACGATTGACAATTATGCGTTTTCCGGCTGTTCCAAGCTTGAACGCATTGATTTCGCTTCGGGGCTTAAGAGCATTAAATACGGCTCATTCCTTAACTGCGCAAAGCTTGATAACGTCATCCTTCCCGAGACCGTTACATCTATCGGAAGCTATGCATTCAAGGGATGCACGTCGCTGACCACGATTCAGATTCCCTCAAGCGTAACGACTATTCAGGCTACGGCGTTTACAGGATGCACGAACCTTACAATTTACGGCTATGCCGGCTCCTACGCGCAGAGCTTTGCTACCGCAAACAACATAAACTTCGTAGCCATCGGCTGAAAAACATAATAAAAAAAGACACCCGACAGGGTGTCTTTTTTTGGTGGGCCATCACGGACTCGAACCGCGGACCGTCCGGTTATGAGCCGGATGCTCTAACCAACTGAGCTAATGGCCCATAGCTCAAACTGCTTGAATATTATACAGTCGTCAGGGCTAATTGTCAAGATGTTTTTTGACGGAAGAAAAGAATAAGGCGAAGCTTATGCTCCGCCTTAATTATTATTCTGTTATTACTCAACTTCCGAAGTGCAGTTCGGGCACTTTGTAGCGTCGATGGCGATTTCGGACTTGCAGTAAGGACAAGTCTTGGTCGTGGGTTCCTCCTCAACAGGCTCCTCTTTCTTCTTGCCGATTGTCATTGCCTTGTTGATTGCCTTAACCATAAGGAAAATAATAAGGGCAATGATAAGGAAGTTAATGATTGCGCTGATAAATGCGCCGTAGTTAATTGAAACGGCCGCAAGCGCTTCCTCGTCCATACCGGTTGTATCAACCCACGGAAGAACGAAAGATCCGGCTACCTCGCCGCCGCCGATTGAATTGATAAGCGGCTTGATAATGTTGTCGACAAGTCCGGTTACGATTGCGCCGAAAGCGCCGCCGATAATTACCGCAACTGCGAGGTCCATAACGTTACCGCGCATAATGAATTCCTTAAATTCTTTGATAAGTCCTTTTTTATCGGGATTTGCCATAGTTTTTACCACCTTTTCTTTATTTTGGTCATTTTCAGTATATCACATTTTTCGACATTGTCAAATACCTGTTAAGTCAAAATCGGGAATATAATCCTCCTTTGCGGAGTTACGTTCCTGCATAAAGCCGTTCTCAAAACCGAGTCGTTCAAATTCATCAAGCACCTTCTGATATTCAGCAGTAACAATACGTCGGTTAAGCTCGGAGAATTCGCCGATTTCGCGTATCGGCGTGAATTGACTCATAAGGCTGATACAAGTGCTTTTAGGAAGATTATCGGCAATCCAGTTAAGTATTTTAATTGACTGGTCGGTATTTTTCGGAAGAACCAGATGCCTGATAATCAGACCTTTTTTAATCAGCCCATTTTCAATTTTGCTCTCCCCTGTCTGTCGGTGCATTTCAAGTACAGCCTTTGATGCATTTTCAAAATAATCTGCGCATTTTGAGTATTTAAGACTGACTTCGCTGTCGTAGTATTTCAGGTCGGGAAGATACACGTCAACTAGTCCTTCAAGCGATTTCAGGCTTTCAACACTGTCATAACCGCCCGTGTTGTAAACTACGGGTATTGACGGCTTATACTCGCTGAGAACGTCTCTGACAAACGGTACGAAATGCGTTGGATTGACAAGATTTATATTGTGCGCTCCCCTGCCTTCAAGCTCTTTTATAATCTCAATAAAGCGCGCCTTTGATACGGGCTTGCCGAAACCGTTGTGACTGATTTCGTAATTCTGACAGTAAACGCATCTCATGGAACAACCCGAAAAGAATATTGCACCCGAACCGTTTTCGCCGCTGATAACGGGTTCTTCGTAAAAATGCAGAGCAGCCCTTGCGAGAACCGCATTGTACGGCATACCGCAAAAGCCTTTTGAGTATTCGTTTTCAATTCTTTCAGCACCGCATTTTCTCGGACACGAATAACAGACAGACATAATTCACCTTAAGTTAAGGGAGAGCAAAAGCTCTCCCCATTTTAATCAAAGAGTAATCTTGTAGAATACCTTTTTACCCTTTTTGATAATTACATAGCCCTTTTCAAAATCAGCCTTTGTAAGCTTATCAAAAGGCGTATTGATCTTGTTGTCGTCAACGCTGACGCCGCCCTGCTCGATAAGGCGTCTGCCCTCGCCCTTTGAGGGTATAAGTCCTGCCTTAAGCATAACATCGTTAACAAGAATTTCACCGTCTGTAAAATCAGCGTCCGTAAGCGCGAAGGTAGGCATATTGTCGGTGTTTCCTGCGCCCGAGAACAGTGCTCTCGCCCCCTCCTGAGCCTTCTTTGCCTCTTCCTCGCCGTGTACCATCTTAGTAAGCTCAAACGCGAGGATTTCCTTGGCCGTGTTGAGCTGACTGCCTTCCCAGGAAGCCATCTTTTCAATTTCGTCAAGCGGCAGGAACGTAAGCATACGGATACACTTCATAACGTCGCTGTCCTCAACGTTTCTCCAGTACTGATAGAAGTCGAACGGGCTGGTCTTGTTCGGGTCGAGCCATACGGCGTTACCTGCAGTTTTGCCCATTTTCTTGCCGTTTGAATCGGTAAGAAGCGTAATTGTCATGGCGTGGGCATCCTTGCCGAGTTTCTTTCTGATAAGCTCGGTACCGCCGAGCATATTGCTCCACTGATCGTCGCCGCCGAACTGCATATTGCAGCCGT
>JAUMVO010000047.1 GCA_030530095.1 Clostridiaceae bacterium | reverse complement strand
CTTTAACAAGGGGCGCTGAATGCTCGCCGTCAATCGCATCGACAAACTCCGATTTACCGCGCCTGTTCTGTTTGTATTACGGCTTGATTTATTAATTTTGCACTAAACCGCGCCCGTTAAATGTGAATACTTGCGAATTATATAGAATTTTGCAGGAATTGAAAACTGATATTGCAAAAATGCATATAATGTATTAAAATGTTTAGCGTATTATTAATAAATTTGTATTTACGGAGTGAGTAAAATGCAATTTACTGCCATGGGCAGAGATGAGCTTGTAGATCTCTACAACTCCCTTAAAGCCGAATACGAACAGATCAAGTCCGAGAATTTATGCCTCGATATGTCGCGCGGCAAACCTGCTGCGGACCAGCTTGATCTGTCTATGGATATACTTAAGCAGATTATCGGCGTTTACGACTGCAAGACCGAAAACGGTTTTGACTGCCGTAACTACGGCTTGCTCGACGGCATTCCCGAGTGCAAGCGCCTTTTTGCCGATATGCTTGAGGTCGAGCCGAAGAATGTTATAATCGGCGGCACCTCGAGCCTTGCTCTTATGTTCGACTACATTACGCAGTGTATGCTTACGGGCGCGGGACTTATGCCCTGGGGCAAGCAGTCGGCGGTCAAGTTTATCTGCAACGTTCCCGGCTACGACAGACATTTTGCAATCTGCGAGCATTACGGAATCAAGATGATAAACGTTCCGCTTCTCGACGACGGCCCTGATATTGATAAGATTACCGAGCTTATCAAGGATCCGACCGTCAAGGGTATGTTCTGCGTACCGAAGTATTCCAACCCGACGGGCATTACCTATTCAGATGAAAAGGTTCGCGCCCTAGCCGCGCTCAAGCCCTCGGCAAAGGACTTCCGCGTAATCTGGGACAATGCGTATGCAATTCACGACCTTTATTCCGAGCCTGACAGACTTCTCAATATCTTTGAAGCGTGTAAGGAATTCGGTACCGAGGACAACTTTGTTGAATTTACCTCGACTGCCAAAATCAGCTTCCCCGGCGGCGGAATTTCCTGCATTGCGGCTTCGGACAACAATATCAGGATGATTATGTCACGCCTTAAGACTCAGACTATCTGCTACGATAAGCTCAATCAGCTTCGCCACGCGAAATTCTTCCCCGATATGGACGCTGTAAAGCTTCACATGAAGAAGCACGCCGCCATTATCAGACCGAAGTTCGAAATCGTGCTTGAAGCCTTTGAAAATGAGCTTGCCGAGTACGACCTTGCCGATTGGACCAAGCCCAACGGCGGCTATTTCATAAGCCTTGATGTCAGGCACTGTTCGGCAAAGCGGGTAGGCGAGCTTTGCAAATCGCTCGGCGTTACGCTTACAACAGTCGGTGCGACCTATCCCTACGGCAAGGACCCCGACGACAGAAATATCCGTATTGCGCCTACATTCCCGACCGTTTCCGAGCTTAAAAAGGCGAGCGAGGTACTCTGCCTTTGCATAAAACTTGCAACTATCGAGAATTTAGTGTAATATATAACCATAAACTTTTATGGTGATTATATGTCAATCTTCAAAAAAGAGAATAACAGCCCCGCAGCTGCCGACAGGCCGTTTGTTACGGCGGTAATCGTTGCGGCGGGTAATTCAACAAGAATGGGCGGCGTCAACAAGCAGTTTTTGCTTATTGACGGCGTCCCTGTGCTTATAAGAAGCCTTCGTGCGTTCGCAGAGTGCGATTTTATCAACGAAATCGTCATTTCCGCACGCGAGGAGGATATACCGAAAATGTACTCGATGATACGCGAGTATCGGGTGCTCAAGGTCAAGGAGATAGTAAAGGGCGGCGAAACCCGTCAGCAGTCGGTGTTCAATGCCATCCGCGTCAGCAGTCCGTTCTCGGAATACTTCGCTATTCACGACGGCGCACGTCCGCTCGTATCGGAAAAAGAAATCGCGGACACCGTTCTCACGGCATTTGAAACCAAGGCTGCGGCAACCGCCGTAAAAGTCAAGGACACCGTAAAAATTGCCGACGAAAACGGCGTGATTATCTCGACGCCCGACCGCTCAAAGCTCTGGGCGGTTCAGACGCCTCAGGTGTTCGAAAGACGTCTGTATCTCTCTGCCATAGATGCCGTGAAGGATTCAGAGAATTTTACCGACGACTGCAAACTCATCGAGGAATACGGCGCTCAGGTCAGACTCGTCGAGGGCAGTTACGACAACATTAAAATCACTACGCCCGGCGATATAACGCTCGCCGAAGCGATAATAAGGAGGCGTAACGGATGATAAGAATCGGTCACGGCTACGACGTTCATAAGCTCGTCGAGGGCAGAAAGCTCATACTCGGCGGCGTTGAAATTGAGAACAACGGCATAGGACTTTTAGGGCACAGTGACGCCGATGTTCTTCTCCACGCGATAAGCGACGCGCTTCTCGGCGCGGCGGCGCTCGGCGACATCGGCAAGCACTTCCCCGATACCGATGAAAAGTACAGGGGAGCAAACAGCCTTGAACTGTTAAGACAGGTCGGAATTCTGCTTGACGAAAAAGGTTACAGCATAGTCAACATTGACTCGACCGTACTTGCTCAGGCGCCGAAGCTTGCACCGCATATTGATAAAATGCGTGAGAATATCGCCGACGCTCTCTCAATCCCCGTTGACGCTGTAAGCGTTAAGGCAACCACCGAGGAGGGACTGGGCTTCACGGGCGAAAAGCTTGGCATAGCCGCCCACGCCGTCTGTCTTATAGAAAAGAAAATAAACATTAAGAACATATAAATTTAAGGCTGCTTTTCAAAAGCAGCCTTAGTTTTTTTTATCTTCTGTTATTATTTGGCCTTGTGCCGTTGTAGAATTTGAGCTTTTTTCTTCTCATGAGTCGCTTCTTCCTGCGGCGCGGAGTTGCCGATG
>JAUMVO010000007.1 GCA_030530095.1 Clostridiaceae bacterium | reverse complement strand
TCGCAAAAATCCAGCTTCCCCTACAAGGGGAAGCAACGTTTGGCGATAAACCAAACTCCCCGATAAACTCAAATTTTTCCTGTTTCAGTAAAAAATCTCTTAATTTTAGACAAAAAATGTATTTTGTTGTTGACCTTGCGGAAAAAATAAAGTAAAATACATTTGTCGAAATTTGATTATTTAACTTTTATTATATATTTGGTGACACTAATGAAAAAGATTTTTGCTTTCGAGGTATTTGATATTGTCGCTTCAAATGAGGGTATCATTATCTCTCAGAAGGAGCTTTACAACGGTACGAGCTACAAGGTAAGCTTCCTTGAATACTCGATAAAGCTTGACCGTAAATCTCCCGTAACTAAAGATATCTATCAGGGCTTCAAATACGGCGAGAAGTTTGAGGCCGTTACAAACGAGCTGGGCGATTACGTTTCGTGCGACGTGGCGTTCTTTACCAACGGCAATCTTGTTATCGTCTATCCTACGGGCGAGACGGGTATGTTCGACAAAAACGGCAAAAACGTCTGGAGCACCGACCTGCTCTACCGTGACTGCCCGATTACCGGCGCTGCCGCCGACGGCTCTCAGTTCTGGAGCGCCGTGCCGATGCAGAACTCGATTATCAGCTATTCAATCCCGCATAAGAAGTTCAGTATGCGCATAGGCTCTGAGCATTCCAACACCTTTGTTGAGCCTGTCAGCGTAACGCGCTACGGCAACGAGCTTTACGTCTGCTGCGCGGGTTCGAATAAGATAAGAACCGTCAGCCTCGACAACTTTATGCCGAGCGATTTCAAGCAGTTTGACGAGCCCGTTTACAAGTACGTAAGAAGCGCGGGCAGGGAATTCGTCGTTCTTGCTTCGGGCGTGTATATGCTTTAAGAGTAAAAATTTAAGCCCCCTTTTGAAGGGGGCTTGTTTCTTTTTTTATGCGCCGATATATTTTTTGATGAATTCCTCAACCTTCGGCCAGTAAAGCTCGGGATGAGCGCATACCGAACGCGCGTGCGGTGCATCGGGAATTGAGAGTATATCCTTGTCCGTCGGACATGCGTCGTAAACTATCTGAAGCATCTCGTAGGGAACGAAGGTGTCCGCTTCGCCGTGGATGAAGAGGGTAGGAGTCTTTGACTTCTTAAGCTGCTCGGTGCAGGAAGCCTCCTTGAACGAGAACTTCTCCTGAAGTTTGTTGATGCGGTCTGACGAGTACAGGAACGGGAACTCGGGAACCTTCATCTGAGTCATCTTGTGCTTCAAGATATCCCATACGTTCGTGTAGCCGCAGTCCTCGATGGCGAGCTTAACGTTGTCGGGAAGCTCTTCGCCGAGCGTCATCATAGTCGTAGCTGCGCCCATTGAAACGCCGTGAAGAATAATCTTGCAATCGGGATAGGTCTCAACGAGGTAGTTAATCCAGCTGACTACGTCGAGTCTGTCATACCAGCCCATTGAAACGAACTCCTCCTCGGAGTCTGCGTGGCCGCGAAGGCTGGGCATAAGTACGTTGTAGCCCCACTCGTGGAACTGCTTTGCATAGATACCCATCTTTCTCGGGCTTGAGGTGTAGCCGTGAATGCAGATTACATAAACGTCGCTGCCCGTTGTTGACTTAAAGAAATCGGCGTGAAGGTTCTTCTTGAACTCCTCGCTCCAGATTGTAATCTTTTCCTTGTCGGTGTTGTCGAACCATTCGCAGCCGGTTTCAAGGATTTCCTCGAGCGAGCGCTTATAGTCGTCCGCCATCTTCTTTTTCTTATCGTTTTCCTCGGCCTTTCTGGCTATGGGACCGCTCATACCCGTTCTGGTGAGAACAAGATGGTGAGCGAGCTTGCCCGATGCCACAAAAGCGGCTGTCAGCGCACCCGCCGTGATTGCTGTGTACTTGACTGCCTTAACGAGCTTATTGCCCTTTTTGGCATTTTTGTTTTTCATATTCAACATCCTTTCGTGTGCTTGTTTTATATACACTGATATTTTATAACAAAAATCGTACAAATGCAAATATTATTATCAAATTTAGTTGTAATTGTTCAAAATATCTGTTAAAATATATTCCTACCGAAATATCTTTCCTTACGGGGTGTTTTATATGGATGAAAAGATTATGCGTACCAAGCTTTTCGGCGGTTTTGACAAGAAGGATGTTCTGTCCTATGTTGAGGACCTCAAAAAGCAGGTTGAGGAACTCAAAAGCGACCTTCAGCAGAAGGATGAGAACATAGACGCGCTCAATTCTCAGGTTGCCTCGCTCTCAGCCGAGTGTGAGAAAATCGCAGAACTCAACGAAGAGATTGAACAGCGTGACGGCAGAATTGCAGACCTCACCGCTCAGAATATTGAGCTTTCGGCATCGGTTGACGCGCTTGCCGCGGTTTCAAGAGAGTATGAGGACGCGAAATTAAAGCTTGAAAAGAGTCAGCAGCAGATTAAGGACGAGCAGGCAAGACTCGGCGCCGCCTTCCTTGATGCGCGCAGATATTCTTCAGAGATAGTAGCCGCCGCCAACGAAAAGGCGCACAACGCTTCTCTCGGCTTTTCCGAGGACATTTCCAAGCAGGCGGGCGAGATTACAAGGCTTTCTCAGGAAATTGACAGTCTTTCCGCTTCATTCACGAAATCCGTTGACGAGCTTCAGGCGAATATTGCCGTTCTCGCTTCGAGAATGTCGGCTGCCGCCAAGAATTTAAGCATACGTCAGGACACTACGTTTGAGCCCGACCTTAAGGTTTCGTTTGACGTTGACGACGACGCGACGGGAATTGAACAGACCGACGACGGTTCGGGACTTACGTATATTCAGTATCCGCCCCACACCGAGTTCAACGAGGACCTTAATATTCAGCCCGACGGTTCGTTCGGTGCGAATAAGCCTTCCGGTGAGGAAATATCGTGAGCGAATACAGAATTAACACAGCCGATATAAAAAACGCGGCGTCATATCTTAAGGCGGGCGATACCGTTTACCTTTCGGGTACGGTCTATACCTCGCGCGACGCGGCGCATAAGCGTATTACCGCTCTTATAAATGAGGGCAAGCAACTGCCCTTTGACTTAAACGGCGCGGTTATCTATTACGCGGGACCTACGCCCACCCCCGAAGGTCTTGCGATTGGCTCGTGCGGTCCGACAACCTCGTCGAGAATGGACGTCTATGCGCCCGGTTTTCTTGACAGGGGACTTGCCGCCATGGTCGGCAAAGGACCGAGAAACAAGGCTGTCTGCGACGCAATAGTCCGCAACAGGGCGGTATATTTCTGCGCTATCGGCGGCGCGGGCGCGCTGGCGAGCAGATGTATCACAAAATGCGAGGTCATAGCATTTGAGGACCTCGGCTGCGAGTCGGTAAAGAAACTTGAATTCAATGAATTTCCGCTGACGGTTGCCATTGACGCAAACGGCGGAAATCTTTTCGGAGATAATAATGATTAACGAAGAAGCTTTAGCTTTAAGAAAACAGATAATTGAAAACGAATTTCGACGCATGAACGATATGCAGAAAAAAGCGGTCTTTAACACACAAGGACCGCTTTTAATTCTTGCAGGCGCGGGCTCGGGCAAGACTACCGTCGTGGTAAACAGAATTGCAAATCTTATCAAGTACGGCGACGCGTACAATTCGGACTGGTTTGAGCGCACGCCCGACGAAAACGATATCGCGAATATGCGCCGTTATCTTGACGGCGATACGTCCGTTTACGGCAGTATAGCCGATATAATGAGCGTCAATGCCGTAAAGCCGTGGCAGATACTCGCAATAACCTTTACAAACAAGGCTGCCGACGAGCTTAAGGAGAGGCTTTCGGTTATGCTCGGCGAGGACGCGCTCGATATCTGGGCAAGTACCTTCCATTCGTGCTGCGTGCGTATTTTGCGCCGCGACGGCGAGAGAATAGGCTTCTCGAAGCACTTTACGATTTATGACACCGACGACTCGAAGCGGGTAATAAAAGAGTGCATGAAGCTGCTTGATATTGACGACAAATTTCTTTCGCACAAGACGATATTAAACGAAATCAGCAAGGCGAAGGACTCGCTCATCACACCCGACGAATACGCCCAAACCTATCAGGCAGATATTCGCCTTTCGCGCGTTGCCGATTGCTATAAGAAATACGAAAAAATGCTCGCCGAAGCGGACGCTATGGACTTCGACGACATTATAGTAAATACCATAAAGCTTTTCGAGGAAAATCCCGAGGTGCTCGAATACTATCAGCGCCGCTTTAAGCACGTTATGGTTGACGAGTATCAGGACACAAACTACGCTCAGTATAAGCTGACGGCTATGCTTGCCGACGGCTGGCGCAATATCTGCGTTGTCGGCGACGACGACCAGAGTATTTATAAATTCCGCGGCGCAACTATCGAGAACATTCTGCAGTTTGAAAACCGATACGAAAACACGACTGTTATAAGACTTGAACAGAATTACCGTTCGACTCAGACTATACTTGACGCAGCTAACAGCGTTATCGAAAACAATTCCGAGCGCAAGGGCAAAAACTTATGGACCGCCAACGGAACGGGCGGTAAGATATGCTGGCACACCTCCAACGACGAGGTTGCGGAGAGTAACTATATAGTCGATCAGATTGAAAAGCTCGAAACCGAGGGCTTTAAGCGCTCTGATATCGCGGTGCTTTACCGTATGAACGCGATGTCGAACTCCGTCGAGCGCGCGCTCGTTAGAAGCGGTATTCCGTACCGTCTTATCGGCGGGCACAAGTTCTATGACCGAATGGAAATCAAGGACGCTATGGCGTATTTAAGCGTAATCAATAATCCCGCCGACAAGGTAAGGTTGACGAGAATTATCAACGTGCCCAAACGCAGCATCGGTCAGACGAGCGTTGACAACGCCTCGCAGATTGCAGACACGCTGGGCGTACCGCTTTTTGAGGTGCTTAAAACCGCCGACGAGTATGAACTGCTCAAAAGAAGCGCGTCTAAGCTTATAGCGTTTACCGAAATGATTGAGGATTTTATAGAGTTCGCCGAAAATGCCGAGCTTGAGGAGCTTCTTGCGTACGTGCTTGAAAAGACGGGTTATACCGAGAGCCTTCGCAACGAGCCCGAACGCTTTGACGACCGTGTTCAGAACCTGAACGAGTTAGGCTCGACCTTAAAGAGGTACAAGGAGGAAAACCCCGACGGCACGCTCGGCGATTTCCTTGAAGAGGTTGCGCTGATGACCGACATTGACGCCTATAACGACGATGACGACAAGGTTGTTCTTATGACGCTTCACTCGGCGAAGGGACTTGAATTCCCCGCCGTATTTATCTGCGGTATGGAGGAGGGAACCTTCCCCGGCAATCAGAGCCTGTTCGACCCGCATGAGGTCGAGGAGGAAAGGCGGCTTTGCTACGTCGGCATAACGAGGGCGAAAAAGCGCCTTTTCCTTACGAACTGTAAATCGCGTATGGTATTCGGCTCGACGAGCTACTACCGTCCGTCGCGCTTTATTGACGAGATACCCGAAAATCTGCTTGAACACTCGCAGGACGGCTTCGCAGGCTCATTCGGCTCGTTCGGCGGTTCATATTCGGGCGCAGGCGCAAGGGCGGTAAGTAAGGCAAAGAGCTATTTTGCCGCCGACAGCGACGTTGAGGAATACGAAGCGCCGAAGACGGTTGACCGCGGCTTTTCGGGCGCGCCGAAGAAAGCGCCCGTTGGCGCGTCGCTCGACTATAAGGCGGGCGATACCGTTGAGCACGCAGTATTCGGTCAGGGAGTGATTTTAAGCACTCAGCCTATGGGCAACGATATGCTGCTCGAAATAGCCTTCACCGAGCGCGGCACGAAAAAGATAATGGCAAAAATGGCGAAGCTTAAGAAGATATAAAAAGCGTTGCGATAAATTTGAGTTTGTAAAGGAGATTATAATTGCAAATTGTGCGTAGGGCGGCATGCCCACATGCCGCCGCAAAGCTGTGCGGTAAACTAACGGCGGGGTGAGGGCACCCCGCCCTACGCTCTATTAACATTTGTAATTACCCATACAAACTCCGATTTGAATAACAAAAAGCGAGGACATAAGTCCTCGCTTTACATTTTTTCTTTTTACAGCATCGAATCGTAAATCTTGATATTTACCGTTTCCTGCTCGCAGTTGTGGCGGTAGATGCTCATTACAAGTCCTATGCCGAGATATACGCAGAGGTTTGCCGAGCCGCCCGCCGAGAAGAAGGGGAGGGTTATACCGACAACGGGCAGAAGCATTAAACACATACCAACGTTGATGATAAGCTGTCCCGCTATCATTGCCGCCATACCGCAGCAGATAAGGTTAGTTGACTGCTCGGACGATTTACGCCCCGTTGAGATAATTCTCACGGTGATAAGCACCAGTAAAACGAGAGCGGCGATACAGCCGATGAAGCCGAGCTCCTCACCGATAACGGCGAAAATCATATCGTTCTGTCCCTCGGGGATAAGTCCCGCCTGAGTATATGAGCCCTTGAAAAGTCCCTGACCGGTGAAGCCGCCCGAGCCTATTGCATTGAGGCCGTACTTCTGCTGATAAATTATATCGGGGTAAAGGTCGGGGTGAATTAGCGCGAGTACTCTGTCGCGCTGAAGCTGTTTTAATCCGTACAGCCAGAGAAGCGGCGACGAGGCGGCAATCACGGCGAAGATGCCGACAAAATAACCCCAGTGCACGCCTGCCGCGAAGAGCATAACTGCCGCTATGACGATAAATACGAGCGACGAGCCCATATCGCCCGTCAGCGCAACGAGAGCTATAGGAACGAGTGCGTGCGCGCCGAGCTGAACGATGCTGAAAATACTGTTGAGCTTGTCACGGAGCTTCTCGAGATGCACACTGAAGGTGATTATAAAGCCTATCTTGACCAGTTCCGACGGCTGAAAGTTGACGGGTCCGAATTTAAGCCAGGTGTGAACGTCGCTTCTCGAGGACGGGCCCGTACCGAATTTGAACAGAAGCAGCATCAGCACCACGCAGACGCCCGCTATCACGTACCAGAATTTAGTGAATGCCCGATAGTCAATCAGCGATATCATAACCGCGGCGGCAAGACCGAGCGCGACGGCGGCAACCATAACGATAAACTCACGCGAAAAATGTCCGTCCTCGCCGAGTGAATAGCGCGTTGCGCTGTAAACCATCAGACAGCCGTAAACCGAGGTGAAAAAGCACATAAGGAAAAGATACAGATCGGTACGCCTTATAAATTCCTTAAAGACGCCGTTGCTTCTTTTCATATTTTCACCTCCGTAATTTTTGATGATAATATTATATATTGTATCCGACTTTATTTCAAGTAAAACTATTTACTTAAACAGGGTTTAATGATAAAATAAAGCTATGCAGATATTCAATACCGACAGTTATGAAAAGACCGTCGCTCTCGGTGAGCGGCTGGGAAAAAAGCTGAAAGGCGGCGACGTGGTCGCGTTTTTCGGCTCACTGGGTATGGGCAAAACTGCGTTTACCACGGGAATTGCAAGGGGAATGGGACTTGACGACGCCGTCAGCAGTCCGACCTTCGCAATAGTCAACGTTTACGGCAAAAACTCGCAGCTTTGCCACTTTGATATGTACCGCGTGGACAGCTGGGAGGATTTGTACTCGACAGGCTTTTTTGACTATCTCGACATGGGCAGCGTGCTTGCCGTCGAGTGGAGCGAGAATATCGAAAATGCCCTGCCCGAAAATGCGATAAGAATTACTATCGAAAAGGGCGAGGGCGACAACGACCGCGTGATTAAGATTGAGGGGTGTGAGGACGCTATATGAGAATACTTTGTCTTGAATGTTCCTCTGTTTCGGCGAGCGCCGCCATTGTTGAGGACGGCATAACTCTCGGTGCCGATTTCGTTAAATCGGGACTGACGCACTCGCAGACGCTTATGCCGATGCTCGAAAAGATAATTAAAGAAAACGGCATAGATATAAACTCCGTTGACCTCTTCGCGTGTACCGCGGGACCCGGCTCGTTTACTGGCGTGAGAATCGGCGTGGCGGCGATAAAGGGACTTGCAGACGCGAAAAAGAAACCCTGCTTTGCGCTCTCAACTCCCGAGGTTATCGCGTATGCGCACCGCGCCTTTGACGGCATAGTCTGCTCGGTTATGGACGCACGCTGCAATCAGGTCTATACCGCCTGCTTTGAGGGTGAAAAGCGCATTACGCCCGACGAGGCGATACTCATTGACGAATTAAAGGACAGGCTTCTTTCATATAAAAAGCCGATACTGTTTTCGGGCGACGGAGCGGAGCTTGTTTATTCACAGCTTAAGGACGTTGTTCCCGACTGCAGTATTGCCGACGAAGCGGTACGTTATCCGACCGCCGAAAATGCCGCGAAGCTCTGCTTTGAGAAGCTTTCAGACGGTGAAAAGCCCGTTTCTGCTCACGAGCTTCTGCCCGTGTACCTGAGAGTGCCTCAGGCGCAACGGGAACTCAATAAGAAAAATAATATAAAAGGAGATATATGAAATGCTTTATTTAGGAGCCGACCACGGCGGATTTGAACTCAAGGAATCCATCAAGAAGTATCTTGACGAAAAGGGGATAGAGTACGTTGACTGCGGCACTCATACACCCGAGTCAATCGACTACGCGCTTATCGCGAAGAAAACCTGCGACGAGATAGTCAAGTCAAAGGACAACATGGGCATACTCTGCTGCGGCACGGGTATCGGTATTTCGATGGCTGCCAACAAGGTCAACGGCATCAGGGCGGCGTGCTGCTCGGATTATTTCTCGGCGAAATATACCCGCCTTCACAACAATGCCAACGTGCTTTGCATGGGCGGACGCGTTGTCGGCGCGGGACTTGCAATAGAGCTTGTTGACGTATTTCTCAACACCGGCTTTGAGGGCGGCAGACACCAGAGGAGAATCGATCAGCTGACCGATATTGAAAACGCTCAAAAATAAACTTGTATTTTGTCGGCTGAAATAGTATAATAATATTCGAAAAAATAATCAGGAGGAAGTATATATGGCACTCACAATCACCAATCATCCGCTTATTCAGCATAAGCTCTCAATTTTAAGAGATAAAAGAACGGGCTCCAAGGAATTCCGTTCGCTCATTTCCGAAATAGCAACCCTTCTCTGCTACGAGGCGACGAGAGACCTTCCGCTTATGGAGGTTGAGGTTGAAACACCCATCGCAAAATGCAAGACAAAGGTTATTGCGGGTAAGAAGCTCTGCTTCGTTCCGATTTTAAGAGCTGGTACGGGCATGCTTGACGGCGTGCTTCAGCTGGTTCCGTCGGCAAAGGTCGGTCATATCGGTATGTACCGCGATCCCGAGACGGCGCTTCCCGTTCCGTATTACTGCAAGCTTCCCGACGATATCGCTCACCGCGAGGTTTTCGTTCTCGATCCGATGCTTGCAACGGGCGGCTCGGCTATCGACGCCATCAATCAGATCAAGAAGGACAACCCGATGTCCGTTAAGTTCATGTGCATCATCGCCGCTCCCGAGGGACTTGAGGCTCTTCAGAAGGCTCATCCCGACGTTGACATTTACTGTGCGGCGCTTGACGACCACCTTAACGAGCATAAGTACATTGTTCCCGGCCTCGGCGACGCAGGCGACAGAATTTTCGGTACGAAATAATAATTACATATCAAAAAAGCAGACTCAATCGAGTCTGCTTTTTTATTCGACAAATCGGAGTTTATCGAGGTCTTTGACCTCGAAGTGAAATTCTTGCTGCGCAAGAGTGAAATTGCCTTTCGGCAGTGAAATTCGTCCTGCGGACGAGTGAAATTTGCCTTCGGCAAGTTGTGGGGAAGCTCCGCTTCCGAACATTTTATAATACTTTCGGCGTAAATATCACTAAGCGTAGGGGCGATTCACGAATCGCCCGTCAGCTTTGCGGTAAACTAACGGGGCGCCGAGTCGTCGCCCCCTACGGACTGTTGTTATATAAATCTGAGTTTGTAGGGATATTGTCGAAGAACATACCACCCTAACCTCCCCTGACAAGGGGAGCTTAGAAGGTTAAGCGATTACAATCATCCCTACAAACTCAAATTTGCATAGAAAAAGCGGACAGTTACTGTCCGCTTTAGTGTTTATCTTGTTTTATGAATTGAAATCCATCTTTACGTCTTCCTTCTTCTCGGTCTCAGCCTGGAAGAATTCAGCCTTCTGGGCGCCTATTCTGCCCGCTACTATTGACGACGGGAAGGTGACAAGCATCTGATTATAAGCCGAAACGTTCGCGTTATACGCGCGTCTTGAAGCGCTCAGATGCTCTTCAACGTCAGCGACTGTAATCTGAAGCTGCTTGAAGTTTTCGCTTGATTTGAGCTCGGGATAAGCCTCGGCAGTGATGCGGATGCTTCTGGCAATTTCGTCAAGCTTTGAGTTGACCTCGCTGCACTCCTGCACGCTCATACCCGAACGCATACGGATAGTTTCGATAAGCGTGAACTTCTCGTGCTGAGCGTAAGCCTTGGTGATATCGAGAAGCTTTGAGAGCATATCGAAACGCTTGGTCAGCGCCACGTCGATACCCGAAAGGGTTTCGTCGATTTTAACCTGGGTTGATTTGATTTTGTTGAAGGTTTTGATGTACCAGATAATGCAGGCGACAACGAGAACGGCCAACACTGCAAGTACGTATTTCCACATAGTATTGCCTCCTTTTATTTAATCGTTTTTATAAACCTTTTCGTTGAGCTTCAGCCCGTCAACGAACTGAGTGATGAGCATTATGTCCTTTTCGATTTCCGCACCGACCGACGATACGTCGATAGGAGAGAATATCGGCGGCTCAAACGCCCATTTACCCGAGTTTACGCCGACGTGAAGCATATTGTTCTTGAAACAAAGCAGCAGCGCGCCGCTCGTGTTTTCACGTAGTGTTTCCAGCGCCTCCATAAGCTGAGGCGTCATAACATAGAACGCCTCGGTCTGATTGTTCGTGTAGCAGTCAAAATGAGAGGTGAACGCGGCACTCTCAAACTCAACCTTCTCTATGCCCGAGTCGAGCGCGAGCATACGCTTCTTACCCGTAATCATAAACGCCTTTTCGAACACCATAAGGTCGCATTTGAAACGCTTGTTGAACTCGAAAATCATCCAGCGTCCCTTGAAATAGGTTATCGGCTTTGACTTGATATACTGCGAGTAGCTTGCGCGGTCCTCCATAAGCACGTCCGACTGCATAAAGTAAATGTCCTTATATCTGCCTCTGATAAGGTCGTCGGTCTTGTAGCAGTTTCCCGTGCGTATCATATTCGTTGAGTCGATAGTATTTTTGGGAATTCCGTAATCGGAGTTGAACTCCTCAATTTCGAAATACCTTTCAAGCGAGTTGCGCACGATTACAGCGTTGTAAAGCTTTTTGTAGCGCCGTCTGATTTTACCTATCGTTACCGGCAGAGCGCCGATTATCGACGCGAATATGAAAAACGACGAGTAGTAAATCGGAACTGATACGGGCGAGTCCGGACTCATAAGCTTCCACATACAGAAAGTCATTACAAGTATGAAGACACCCGCGAATATTATTGAATTTCTTGTCTGCCGTCGGAGCTTGTCAAGCTTTTCAAGGTCCTCGGCAAGACGAAGCAAATCTCTGTTAATCATTTTTCTTAAAACAAAGCGGCAAAACACTGTGCCCTGCCGCTTAACAAATTCTTATTCCTTAACGCTGCCGTCCGCATTGAACAGCGGAAGCGGCTCAAGATAGATGATGTCGCCTCTTGCGATGGCGGCGCCCTCGGCTAAAATAGCCATCTTGCCGCAGATGATACCACCCGCCTTTTCAACAAGCTGCTCAACCGCGAGAAGCGATGCGCCCGTTGAAGCAACGTCGTCAACTATAAGTATTCTCTTACCCTTCATAAGCTCGGCGTCCTTGCCGTCGAGGTAGAGCTTCTGCTCGCCGACGGTGGTGATGGACTGAACCGTAGCCTCGAAAACGCTTGTCATATAGAGCTTGGGCTTCTTGCGCGCAACGATATAATACGAATCGCCCGTGAGCCTTGCCATCTCGTGAGCCAGCGGAATGCCCTTGGCCTCAGCCGTGATGATGTAATCGTACTCGGGAGCCTTTTCCAAAAGCGCCTTGGCCGAAGCGGTTGTCAGCGCGGGGTCGCCGAAGATTACGAAAGCGCCGATGTAAAGGTCGTCGTTGACCTTGCAAAGCGGAAGCTCTCTCTTAAGTCCTGCAATAGTGATGGGATATACCATTTTTTTACACCTCTGTAAAAATATATTAAACAAGTTCCTTTGCCATAGCTTTGAGCGTTTCGATGTTTTCGTCGCTCAGAGCCGATTTGATTGTAACCGAGTTTTCAAGATAGGTTATGTTTTTGCTGTTTTCAAGCATGGCCGTCATAACCTTCTTCGCCATGGGAGCCCATGAGCCGTTCTCGATAAAGCCGATTGTACGGTTCTGATAATTCTTCCCGGTCAGATGCTGAATGAATTCCTTCATAAACGGGAAAACGTCGGCGTTGTAGGTTGTTGTAGCAAGAACAAGCTTTCCGTAACGGAAGGCGTCCTCAACTGCCTCAGCCATGTCCTCACGGGCAAGGTCGGTGACGGCCACCTTCGGACATCCGAGCGCTTCAAGCTCACTTTTGAGAAGCTCAGCCGCCTTTTTTGTGTTGCCGTAAACGGATGTGTAGGCAATGCAGACGCCTTCACTCTCAACGCCGTAAGAGGACCAGATATTGTAAAGATTGAGATAATACTCAAGGTTTTCGTTAAGCACGGGGCCGTGCAGGGGACAGATTGCGTTGAGTTCAACGCCCGAAAGCTTCTTAAGAAGCGCCTGAACCTGCGCGCCGTATTTTCCGACTATGCCGAAATAATAGCGTCTTGCTTCACATGCCCAGTCCTCATCCGCGTCGAGAGCGCCGAATTTGCCGAAAGCGTCGGCGGAGAAAAGCACCTTATCGGTCATATCGTAAGTAACGATAACCTCGGGCCAGTGTACCATAGGCGCGGTAAAGAATTTCAAGGTATGTCTGCCTAAGTTTAATTCCTCACCCTCGCTTACGGCCTTCGAATTACCGATAAAGCCTTCGCCGTAGAACTGAGCGATGAACTGCAGCGCCTTCGCCGAAGCGAGAACCGCGGTCTGCGGATACTTCTCGCAGAACGCCCTTATACTTGCCGAGTGGTCGGGCTCCGCATGCTGAATTATAAGATAATCGGGCGTTCTGCCGCCGAGAGCCGCTTCGAGATTTGCGAGCCATTCGTCCGTGAAATTCCTGTCAACGGTGTCGAAAACCGCAATTTTCTCATCGAGTATTACGTATGAATTGTACGCCATTCCCTCGGGTACGTCATACTGACTTTCAAACAGGTCAAGCTCTCTGTCGTTTACGCCGATATACTTGATATCATCAGTGATATACATATATTAATCTCCTAAACATTTTATTGCCATATATTATACCATATGTTGAATACAACTACAAGAAAAATCGTACTGATTTTGTGAAAATGTTTGACAAATATATTTTTATAATGTATTATACATTGGCTTTGAAAAAAGCGGTCAGTTCGAAACCATCCTGACCTTAATTAAAACTAAGGAGAAAAACTTAAAATGAAAAACAAAAAGGTCTATTCACTTGTGACAGCAGCGCTGATTGCTGCCATGTACGTTGCACTCACGTATTTTTCAAACGCGTTCGGACTTGCGTACGGCGAGGTGCAGTTCAGACTGTCCGAAGTGCTGATGCTTTTTGCGGTGTATACGCCCGCCGCAATACCCGGACTTACGATAGGATGCTTCCTCGGCAATCTCGGAAGCCCCTTCGGAATGGTTGATATTATCTGCGGTACCTGTGCAACACTTCTTGCCGCCGTATGTATTTACCTGACAAGAAGGGTGCAAATAAAGAAATTCCCCGTTCTGTTTCCTATATTCACTGCGCTTTTTAATGCTGTTATAGTCGGCGCTGAAATCTCGTTTTTTATGCCTGAGGGCTTCACGTTTTACGGCATGCTCGTTTCGGGAGCGTTCGTCGGACTCGGAGAACTGGTTGTAACGCTCGTGCTCGGTATTCCGCTGAACGTTGCGATTATCAAAACGAAGATTAAAGAATTCTTTAATTAAAACAATACCGCCCTTGCGAAAATCTGTTGTTTATGATAGAATTTTCGTGAGGGTGATTTATATTATGTCAAAGATTATTATTGCTGACGATGAACAGCTGATAAGAAAGCTGCTCACGGATTTTCTTACAAACGCGGGACACGAGGTTATTGAGGCTACCGACGGCGGCGAGGCAATCGAGCTGTTCAAAGCCAACCCCGATACCGCGCTCGTTATACTCGATATTATGATGCCTGAGGTTGACGGCTGGGAAGCCTGCCGTCAGATAAGAAAAACCTCGGACGTTCCCGTTATGATGCTCACCGCCCGCAGTCAGGATTTCGACCAGCTTACGGGCTTTGAGGCGGGCGCTGACGACTACGTAACCAAGCCGTTTTCGCCGGCGGTACTTGTCAAGCGTGTTGAGGCGCTGCTTCGCCGCGGCTCTTCGGAGCCTAAAAAGACGGACGATCACTGGGGACTTAAAATCAATTCCGACGCGCATGAGGTCAGGGTTGACGGTCAGGTTATCGACTTAACGCTCAAGGAATTCAAAATCCTCGAAAAGCTTATCAACAATACCCAGCGCGTTTACAGCCGCGAGCAGCTGCTCGACGACGTGTGGGGATTCGACTATTTCGGTGACGTGCGTACGGTTGACTCGCACGTTGCGCGCCTTCGCACCAAGCTCGGGAAATGGGGCGAACAGCATCTTAAAACGGTCTACGGCGTAGGCTACAAGATTCAGGAGAACACGGATGACTGAAAAGGGCAAAAAGAGATTTATAAGCATCAGAACCCGACTTTTCTTACAGGTCGGGTTTGTAATACTTATTGCCATAGCGTTTATTCTGGTGCTTAATAATTTCCTTTTACCCGATATATACACTCGAAACGAAAAGCGCGCCATGCGCGAGGTTTACCGCATTATTGACGGCATCTCGCCGGAAGATGAGCTGTATTCGCATAAGATTAACAACTACGAGCGCGCAAACAGCCTGTCCATTGACATCTATCAGTCCGACGGCACGCCGCTTTACTACGGTACGGACGAGCTTTTCTCACAGGGCGGTAAGACGACCTTTTCCGATTACGATGAAGACAGGAACGGTTCGCATTTTGAGGTGCTTACCAACGAGACGACAAAGTCGCAGTATCTCGTCTATTTCGCGCCGCTTTCCTTCGGCGGTGAGATTGAGATTTACTCTATGAAGGACAATATCGACGCCAACGCCAACACCGCAATTTTAATCACAAGCGCTACAAGTGTTGCGGCGCTGCTGCTGGCGGTGCTGTTCATCTTTTTCTACACGCGCAAGTTTACAAAACCGCTTATCAAGATGAGTGAGGTTACGGCAAGGATGTCCGAAATGGACTTCTCTCAGAAATGCGAGGTCGAGGGCAACGACGAAATCAGTATGCTCTCGGAGAGTATCAACAATATGTCTGACTCCCTTGACGAAACGCTCAAGGATCTGAGTGAAAAAAACATTCAGCTCGAAGCGGATATCGAGAAGGAAAAAACGCTCGACAAAATCCGTAAGGACTTTATATCGAACGTTTCCCACGAGCTGAAAACACCGATTTCAATTATACGCGGTTATTCCGAGGGCGCTCAGATGATGCTCGATACGGGCAACAATGATTCCGCTAAGGAATACTGCAATATCATAGTTGACGAGACCGAAAAGATGAATGCGCTCGTCCTTCAGCTTCTTGAGCTTTCAATGTACGAATCGGGCAGCGTTACCGTAAACGCCGAGAGAATTGACCTTCGTACTCTCGTCGAGGACTACGCTCAGGACAATTCGTTCAAGATGAACGATAACGGCATCACCTTCGTCAATGAAATTCAAGACGGTATTTACGGCATGGGCGACCCGATTAAAATTGAGATGGTCATCAATAATTATATTTCCAACGCCATCTCCCACGCCGACGGGGAAAAGCTGATTAAAGTCACAAGCGAGGACGTCGGTGACTGCTACCGAATTACCGTATATAACACGGGCGAGCATATACGCGACGAGGATATCGACAGTATCTGGATAAGCTTCTACCGCGCGGACAAATCCCGCTCGCGCAAGGAAGGACGCTTCGGACTCGGGCTTTCGATAGTTTCCGCTATTCAGAAGCTTCACGGCTGCGACTACGGAGTTTACAACACCGACGGCGGCGTCAGCTTCTGGTTTGATATCAGAAAGGGAGAATAACAAGAATAAAAAATAATCCGCAGTAACGGTTGCTACTGCGGATTTTCTGTTTTTTTAATTAACTGTCGAGTTTTTCTTTTCTGCCTATCTTTATGATTCTCGCTATCGACGGGCTGAATACAAGTCCGACCGCAAGCTCAATAAAGAAGTTTATACCTATCATTCCGACAAAGATGTACTTGATTGCATTTGTCTCGCCCGAGCCGTTTGCCCATTCGCGGATGGTCGGCATAAAGAATGCGAAGCAGCCCAGCACGAAAATGCCCGTGTTGACTATCGGGGTAAAAATACCCGAAACGTAGGTCGCAAGAGTGTCGTTCTTTTTCTTCAACAGGTCGTACACAAGTCCCGACATAAAGCCGGCAAGTATGCCCTTGAGCATAACGGTAACTATTGTTCCGGGTATGTTAACCGCGAGAAACGCGCCCGCGTCACCCGAAAGCAGTACCATAAGTCCGAACACTCCGCCCAGCCACGCGCCCGCAAGCTTGCCGTACAGCGCAGCGCCTACTACTATCGGCACAAGTGCGAGGGTGATGGAAAAGGGTCCGATTTTGATGGTTGAGCTGACAAGCTGAAGTACTACGACTATCGCCGTCAGCAAGCCCGTCATAACGAGCTTCTTTGTTTTGTTTGACATTATATATTCCTCCTTGCTGTCTCCCCGTAAGGGTGAGACGCAAAATTTAGAACTTATTTATTCTTATCGTAAACGGCCTTTAAGCCCTTCATAATAAGGTCGGCATCATATACGATTTCGTGTTTGCACTCGCTTATTATAAACGAGGACAGACCGCCCGTGGCAACTATCGTTTTCGGCTCACCGAGCTCGTCGATAAAGCGGTCAAGCATTCCGTCTATAAGGCAGGCCGTGCCGAATACCGAACCCGACTGCATGCATTCAACGGTGTTCTTCGAGCATGCGCGCGACGGAGCTTCAAGCGCTATTGTCGGCAGCTGTGAGCTTGTCGAGGTCAGCGCATTGAGCGATATTTCAACTCCGGGTGCGATAAGTCCGCCCACAAACGAGTTATGCTCGTCAACGGCGTAGATTTTGGTCGCCGTGCCCAGATCAATTACAAATGCGGGCAGGGGGTAGTGGGCTATTGCGCCGACTGCGCCCGCCGCGAGGTCCGCGCCGAGATAAGCGGGATTTTCTATAAGTATGTTAAGCCCCGTCTTTGTGCCGGGTGCGAGCAGTATTACCTTATTGCAAAGTGAGTCGAGCGCCCTGACGAGAGTGTTGGTAAGCTCGGGAACAACCGAGCTGATTACCGCGCCCTCAATTTCCGAGGTGTCAATACCGCGAAGGCTGAAAATGCTCATGAAATCCACGGCGTACTGGTCGGGAGTGCGCTGACGCTCGGTGGCAAGACGGGACACGAAAACTATCCTGTCGCCGTCGAACACACCGAAGCTTATATTAGTGTTGCCTATATCAACTGTTAATACCATTTTATCACGACCTTATTTTTGTCAAGGTGATTATAGCAGAGAATTATAATAAATGCAACAAAAACAAATTTGAGTTTGTCGGGGTCTTCGACCTCGGAGCTAAATACGTCCTGCGGACGAGCTAAATTGCCTGACGGCAGCTAAATTCTTGCTTTGCAAGAGCTAAATTTGCCTTCGGCAAGCTGCGGGGAAGCTCCGCTTCCGAACATTTTATAACACTTACGGCGTATATCTTACTAAGCGTAGGGGCGATTCACGAATCGCCCGTAGTTTACATATTATTTGACGGGCGGGCAATGCCCGCCCCTACGGATTACGCCCCTATAAACTCCGATTTATCAACTCATAACTCATAACTTACAACTTGCGCAGGGCATTAAAAAGCGGCCTTGCAGAAGCAAAGCCGCTGTGTTTTTATTTGATGGGTAATTGTTATTCCTCGTCGGAATTCTTCTTTCTGGTAAGAACGAATGCAGCGCATGCAACCGCGGCAACACCCGCAACCGAGATAAGCGCATAGTCGCCGGTCTTGGTGTTGGGAACCTGATTGCTTGAGGAGCTGCTTGAAGATGAATTGTTAGAAGAATTATTTGAACCGCCGTTGTTTGAGCCGCCGTTATCAGAACCGCCGTCATCGCCGCCGCCTAAGCCGAGCATACCGAGAAGGTTTGAAATAAGTCCGGTAAGACCGCTTAATGCGTCGCCGCCGTTGTTGAAAATATTGCCGATATCGTCAATATTTGCGTTGTTGATGAAATCGGAAATCTGATTATACATATCGCTGTCGATAACGCCCGAATCAAGCAGGGTATCAAGGATGTCCTGAATCTGCTCTGCGGGAAGACCTATGAGAAGTTTGCCGATAGCGGCCGCCTTACCCGCAACGTCGAGCGAGTCGTCCTCCATAATATCTTTGACCTGATCGATTATGTTGTTCTTGGCAGCATCCTTGTCAAGGTCGGGCTCGTTCTTGATAGCTTCCTTAAGAGCGCCGTACTCGGGATTGTCTATAGCGCCGTAGTTGTAGAGCTGATCGGCTACGTCGAGAGCCTCTTCGGTGTTCTCAACGCCGAGGTCCTTAACCTTTTCAAGAATTTCGGCAACCGCGTCGTCGGAGGTGAATTCCTTATCCTCCTCGTCGATTGTGCCGATCTTTTCGATAATGGCCTCAACCTCGTCAAGTACGGGGTCGGTGTTGCTCAGCTGAACTGCCGCCGCGAACGTAGGCAGGCAGAACGCCATTACAAGACAGATTGCCGTAAATACGGAAATAAGCTTCTTCATAACAATTACCTCAAAAAAACTGAATTTTGTGTGAATACATAATAATCCATATTCACCTCTATATAATACTATAACTGAAACACAATGTCAACAATATTTTACATTCATTCATATCCGGCAAAGCTTGGGAATATAAATTGAGAGAAACAAAAATTAAAACTCTTGGGGAGGTACCGAGATGGCACAGAAAAGCATATACCGCGATATCGCCGAAAGGACGGACGGTGATATTTATATAGGCGTCGTGGGACCCGTCAGAACGGGCAAATCCACGTTTATCAAGCGCTTTATGGACACACTTGTAATTCCGAACATTGAGTCCGAAGCCGAGCAGAGCCGCGCGGTTGACGAGCTGCCGCAGTCCTCGGCGGGCAGAACGATAATGACGACCGAGCCGAAATTCATACCCGAAAATGCCGTGAGCGTAACGCTTGACGGCAACGCCGAAATGAAGGTGCGTATGATTGACTGCGTCGGTTACATAGTCCCGAGCGCGCTCGGCTATATCGAGGACGGCAATCCGCGTATGGTGCGTACGCCGTGGTTTGAGGAGGAAATACCCTTCAATATGGCGGCGGAGCTCGGCACCGAAAAGGTTATAAACGAGCATTCGACCATAGGCCTTGTCGTCACGACCGACGGCAGTATAAGCGACATTCCCCGCGAGGAATACAAGGCCGCCGAGGAGAGAGTGATAAGCGAGCTTAAGGAACTTTCAAAGCCGTTTATAGTGCTTCTAAACTGCACCTATCCGAATTCCGCTTCGGCAGCCGAAACCGCCGGGACGCTCAGCGCCGAATACGGCGTGCCCGTACTTCCGGTAAACTGCCTTGAGCTCGGCGAAAACGACATAAAGGAAATACTTACGCAGATACTCTTTGAATTCCCGTTAAAGCAGGTCAGCGTCGGTCTGCCGAGATGGCTGACGGGTCTGCCCGATACCCACTGGCTAAAGCGCGAGCTGGTTTCGCTTATACGCGATGCGTCTGAGAATATGAGCCTTGTGCGTGACGTGAGTGTGCTGCGTGACGCTTTATGCGGCGGCGAATACGTGACAGCTTCGACTGTCGGTTCAATGCAGTTGGGAAACGGCAGTGCCGAAATTTCGGTAACGCTCAGAGACGATTTGTTCTATAAGATAATTGCCGAGCAGACGGGAATCGATATCGGCTCGCAGCAGGAACTGATGAGCCTTGTATGCGACTTGAGCGAGACAAAAAAGAAATACGATAAAATCAAAAATGCCCTCGACGAGGTCGAGAGCACGGGCTACGGAATAATAATGCCCGACATTGACGAGCTGAGCCTCAAAGAGCCCGAAATCATCAGGCAGGGCGGCCGTTACGGAGTAAAGCTTTCGGCTTCCGCGCCGTCGATACATCTGCTGCGCGCCAACATCGAAACCGAGGTTGCGCCCATAGTCGGCACCGAAAGTCAGTCCGAGGAGCTTATACGATATCTGCTCGCGGGCTTCGAGGAGGAGCCCGAAAAAATCTGGGAGTCCAATATCTTCGGCAAGTCATTAAACGAGCTTGTCAACGAGGGACTTCGCAATAAGCTTTTCCACATGCCGACCGACGCGAGAATGAAGATGCAGGAAACGCTCGAGAGGGTAATCAACGAGGGCTGCAACGGACTTATCTGTATTATTCTGTAACCGAAAACATTTCACTAAATTTAAGTTTGTAGGGAAGATTAAAATCATTTAACCTTCCAAGCTCCCCTTGTCAGGGGTGACTCCCTGCAGTGCAGGGAGATGTCACGAAGTGACAGAGGGTACGGGCTCCCGTCGGGAGCTGTCAGCCGAAGGCTGACTGAGGGGTAGTAAAGGTTGCTTTTACAGTTAATTGACTACCCCTCCGTCATTTTGCAAAAGCAAAATGCCACCTCCCCTGACAAGGGGAGGTTGGGGTAAAATGTTCACAGACAACTCCCCGATAAACTCCGATTTATATAACAACAGTCCGTAGGGGGCGACGACTCGGCGCCCCGTTAGTTTACCGCAAAGCTGACGGGCGATTCGTGAATCGCCCCTACGCTTAGTGATATTTACGCCGAAAGTATTATAAAATGTTCGGAAGCGGAGCTTCCCCACAACTTGCCGAAGGCAAATTTCACTCGTCCGCAGGACGAATTTCACTGCCGTAAGGCAATTTCACTCTTGCGAAGCAAGAATTTCACTTCGAGGTCGAAGACCTCGATAAACTCCGATTCTGAAACAAAAAAGGCAACGCCGAAGCGTTGCCTTTATCTGTTTTTTTTCTTTATCCAAAATTCTCGTTAAGTGTCTGCATTGTTACGCTTTCCTTGGCGTACTGCGAGAGGTACTTATCCTGATAGTAATTCTCGTGATATGCGTTGAGCGCGCCGTCGGGTGAAATCTTGAGCACGCCGCAGCCGCGCTGTGTGCCGAGCTTGTAGATGCCCGAATAAGCGAGGTAGTCGATGCTCATGCCGTATGTAAGGTCAATGCCCTTGTAGTTGACCGAAAGGTTGTTGAGGTGGTCGTGGCCGCAGAATACCGAATCGCCCGATTTGGTTTCAAGCATGGTTTCAAACAGCTCGTCGGTATGAATACCGGGATAGATAAGCTCGCCCTTTTCGCCGATAGTGCCGTAGTTGTACTTAACGTTTTCCGTATCCTTGTAGCCGTTGGCCTTGAACTCGTTCCACGCATCCTGATACTCTGTCAACGGAATGTGGAAGAACAGCGAGGTCTTGACGGTTTCGAGGTCCGCATACTTGGCTGCGGTCTCGGGTTCGAGCGTCTTGTACTCCTCAATAAGAGAGGCGTTTCTCGCATTGATTTCGTTTACAACATTCTTATACCACTCAACCTGATTGGCATGAATGTTGTCGTACTTCCAGAGTATGCCGAAGTAGTCGCCGTCAACGTAGGAATGTGAGTCCAGAAGCACAAGCGAACGCGTGGTGATGTTGTCGGAATTAACTATATTGAATACCTGATTGCCCACGCCGTCAACATCCTCGGGACCTGCCTGAAGAAGGCAGTGCGGGAACTCGCCCGAGGTATAGAAATCGGTTATGTCCTCACGGCTGAAATAGCTGTAAACCTCGGTGTCGTGGTTGCCGTAGCAGACCGTCCAGTTAACGCCGAGAGCTTCCATAAGGTTTGCAAAGACCTTGGCGCCCGACTTGTTGTTGAACGTACCTGCCTGGAAGGGAACGGGGTAGGCTACGTCGCCCGTAACGATAACGAAATCGGGCTTTTCCGCCGTGATAAGAGCCGCAACGGCGTTGATTGCCATTGAGTCCTTGGCGATGGACATCCAGCCGCCGCCAATATGTACGTCGGTCAGCTGAAGGACCTTGAGCTCGCGGTCGGTGTGGATGTTCCACTTGCCGTTGTCGTAGTTTTCAAACTCGGGAAGCTGGGCGTCATACTGCACCGCGGCAAAGGACTTTGCCTTTTTGATATTGGCATTCAGACCGATAACCGTAATAAGCGTCGTGATGAGCACGAATGCAACGATTACGCACAGCAGCCCGAGAAAGAACTTTCTTACCCTGTGCTTTTTGGGCTTCTTAACCTCGGCGATTTCGGCGCCGTTTTCGGCTTTTTCTTTTGTTTTACTCATTTTCGGATCCCCCTGATTTAATATAGAGTTGAGCAGATAACCGCTCTCTGAATACGTTTTGCAATTTATCAGTCAAGCCGTCGGTATGAAAAGCGTCGGCAGTGATAACAAGGTTATATACTTTCGTTTCGCCGTACGAGTGGCAGTAGATTTCGCGCACCGCATCCGTCAGTCCAGCTTCGTCTATCAGCGCTTTTGCCCTTTCAATATCTTCGTCCTGCGATTTTCCTATGAGCAGACCGAGCGACGAGATAAGCGATTTTACGCCGCTGATGACGATTATTATTGAAGCAACAAGGCCCATTACAGAGTCTATCGAATACCCGAGCTTCTGCGTCAGCGTGAAGGAAACGACGATACATACCGAGATAAAGAAGTCGAGTATGCTGTCGATTTTCATATTCTTAAGAATTGCCGAGTTGAATTTTTCCTCAGCCGCACCGAAGCCGAATACCATGGCGAGCTTAACCGCGGCGGTCGCGGCTATAAGCAGCGCGTACTTAAACATATACCACACGGGCACGGGGTAGAGAAGCCTCTGAAGCGAGGTGTAGACAAATGCAAGTCCCGTCAGCAGTATTACCAGCGACAGCAGGAGGTTGACAACCTCCTCAATCTTGCCGTAGCCGAAGGGATGCTTTTCGTCGGCGGGCATCAGTGCCACGCGGAAGCCGATAACGGCAATTACGGCAACGAGCATATCGGCAAGTGAATTGAGCGAGTCAACGTATATGCTTATGCTGTTTGAGGACACGGCGACAAAAAGCTTCACCGAAAACAGAGCGAGATCGGCAGCCGCCGCAAGAGCGCATATCAAGCTTTTCTTTCTGCCCGTAGTAATTGTCCGCACCGCCTTTTATTTGATAAAAACATTTTAGCATTAATGACGGATTAATTCAATAACCAATTACCGATTTACCGTCGCGGTAAATTCCCCTGAGCGTAAAATCGTAATCGAATATAATTATATCCGCGTCATAACCTTCGGCAATCCTGCCCTTATGCGAGTCGGCGCCTATAAGCCGCGCAGGCGTGAGAGTCATCATTTTTATTGCCTGGAAGAGATTTGCCGAGGTGTTTTCGTACATATTCTTAACGAGCGTAATTCCGCTTGCCGCACCGCCTGCAAGCTTCGAGCGGTCGGCGGTGAGCATTGCGCCGTCGGAGCAAACTGCTTCGACACCGTTTTTCTGCACTACCGTCATACCCTCGCGAAGGCGTGTCGCCGAGAATTCAAGTCCGTCGGAAATAAGATACATTTTATCGGCGCCCTTACATCTGAAAATGAGTTCGAGTATTTCGGCGGGAAGGTGCTTTAAGTCGGCGATGGCCTGAACGGTGTAGCCGTCGAGCGTAAGTCCCGCCTCAACCGTGCCTGCCCTGCGGAATGCGCCGTCCTTACGGCAGGAGGTGCAGGCGTTATAGATATGCGTAATATCGGAAAAACCGTAATCAAGAGCTTGTTTTGCTGTGCCGTAATCGCCCGAAGAATGCGCTACGGAAACGACTATGCCTTTTGAGTCGAGATATTCGCCGAGTCTGTTTGCGCCGTCAAGCTCGGGCGCAGCGCCGACCATCTTAATCATGTCGGCGTTTCTTTCGAAAAACGGCTTGTAGTCCGTGTCGGCGGGGACGGCGAGGTTCTGCGTGTTCTGGGCGCCGCACATTTCGGGCGAGAGAAACGGACCTTCAAGGTGAACGCCGAGTATATTCGGATTGATTTTCCGTGCTTCTCTCGTGTTTTCAATAACCTTTTCAAGCGTGCCGAGGTCGGCGGCAAGCGAGGTCGGCAGAATCGAGGTTACGCCGTTTTCAAGGTGAGCTTCTGACATTTTAACTATATCGTCAGCCGTGCCCATGGCGGAAAATCCGCCGCCGCCGTGAACGTGCAGGTCAATCAGACCCGCCGACAGATACAGTCCGTCGCAGTCGATAATTTCGGCGTTTTCACAGCTTATGCCTTCACCGATTTGCGCGATTTTACCGTCCTTTACAAGCACGTCGCAAAGGCGCGCTTCGTTTTCAAAAATCACGTTTGCATTCTTAAACAGCAGCATATTTCACCTCAGAAGTAGATGTTCTTTGTGTAGCAGATTATTGAACCCGTTTTCTCGTCAAGGTCGATTATTCCGTATTCACCGTCCTTGACCGCGCCCGGACACATAATCCACAGCCCGTTTTCATAATTGCAGTATCTTTCGTGCGTGTGGCCGTGCACCGCCACGTCAACGCCGAGCTGCCTTGCCTTGTGCTCAAGAGTTCCGTAACCGAACTTTACGCCCTGCGAGTGACCGTGCAGACAGAAAATCTTTTTTGAGCCGAAATCAACGACCTGCTCAACGGGGAGCGAAGAGCCGAAATCGCAGTTTCCCGCAACCGCTATAAGCTTCTTGAAGCCTATCAGCTCGCTGACGGCGGGGGTATAGATATCGTTTTCTCCGTCTCCGAGGTATATGTAGATATCGACGTTTTTAACCGGCGAAATCACTTCGGCTATCATATTGCTTCTGCCGTGCGAATCCGAAAAGACGAGCGCTCTCATTCATATACCTCCCGAAAAAATCATATATTATAACAATTATATCAAAAAGGGACGGTGTTTGCAATTAAAAGCGATAAAGATATTAACGACCTTATTGAAAAGTTCAGGCAGGGCGGCTCAAAGCAGGAGCTCGGCGAGTATATCAAAACTAAGCTCAACGCCGAGCAGGGCAGAAAGCTCGACGAGATTCTGGGCGACGAAAACAAGCTTAACGAAATACTGAATTCACCTAAGGCGAAGGAGCTTCTGAAAAAGATAAAGGGGGAGGACGATGGACAGCATTAACGATTTACTTGCGTCTTTAAGCGAGCAGGATATGGAGAAAATCAAAAGCGCGGCGGCGGGACTTATGGGCAGTGCGCCGACTCAGGCGGGCGAAAGTCCCGCGTTTTCGGACGATATGTCAAATATGCTTCTCAAGGTCGCGTCGCAGATGAATAAGGACTCCGACAAAACCGCGTTTATAAAGGCGCTGCGTCCGCTTCTCTCGGACGAGCGGCAGAAGAGGGCGGATGAGGCCATGCACTTTCTCAAGCTTATGGATACCTTGCCGCTTTTGAGAGGTATGTTTCAATGAAGGAATACGGCTTTGACGAAATACGGGAAATGCAGCAAAAGGCGCTCGAAAGAGTGCAAAATATGAAGCTTGCGGCGGACAGGGCGATAGCCGATGAGCCCGCCTTTACGCCCGCCGTGAAAAGCGATACGGCAAAAGGGCATATACAGATGCCCGTAAATCTTCCGAAAAAGCAGGAGGGGGCGCCCGTTCAAACCGAGAGCGCGCCGAATTTTCTCGACAATATTTTCGAGGAGCCCGACAAGGCGCTGCTTCTGTCGCTGTTGCTTCTTTTCAAGGGCGACAAGGCAAACGAGGAGCTTATGACGGCGCTGATTTACATAATGCTTTGAGCGCGGTGAATTATTATTCACAGTTATTTAACACTTTTTCGGAATATTGGTATATAATATACGGGCAATAACAAAAAATGTTATTGCCCATTACTTTTATTGAGGTAGCCTATGTCAGCGGTTAAGACAATAAAAAAACTGCCAAAGCTTCTTGACACGGACGTTGAGACTCAGCTGCCGTGGGTTGAGGCATATATAGACGCGGTCGGCGACATACTCAGCCACCCGAAGTATCAGCAGCTTAAAAGCTTTGACCACCATAAGCCGGTAAGCTGTCATTTTCACAGCGTGTTCGTGTCGTTTCTGACGTTCAGGATAAGCTCGGAGCTCGGCTGCGACGCGGTCGAAACGGCGAGGGCGGCGGCTCTGCACGACTTCTATCTGTACGACTGGTATCTTACCAAGCACGACGAGCTTCACGCATGGTATCACCCGAAGATTGCGCTTATCAATTCCGAGATGTATTTCGGAAAGATGAGCGAAACCCAGACCGATATGATACTTTCGCACATGTGGCCGCTTCACATTAAGCCGCCTAAAACCCGCGAGGGCATGATACTGACTATGGTTGACAAGTACTGCACGAGCGCGGATATGCTCAAGCTGAGCAAAAAATTCCTTCCGCTTTATGAGCGGATTAATCGGGAGATTGAAAAAAATGAAGATAATTGAGATTATAATAAACTGCTTTCTGTGGTTCATATTTTACAGCGTAATCGGCTGGATTACCGAAACTCTTATTTTTGCAATAAGGGATAAAAAATCCGTGAAGCGCGGCTTTCTCTTCGGTCCGCTTTGTCCGATATACGGCACTGGCGCGGTTGTGTGCTATCTGCTTTTATACGGCAGAGTTACGAACTTCTTCGCTCTTTTCGGCATAGGTCTTCTGCTTTGCGATACTATCGAATACATTACAAGCTTCGTTATGGAAAAGGCGTTTCACGCGAAGTGGTGGGACTATTCTAATCAGAAGTTCAATATCAAGGGCAGAATCTGCCTTGTAAGCTCGCTTCTGTTCGGCGGCGGAGTTGCACTGCTTATAAAATTTATTCAGCCCGCAGTCGAAAGGGTAACTCTGATGATACCCTTCGGCGTGAGAGCGGGAATCGCATTTGCGCTTTATTCGGTAATAATTATCGACGTTGCTCTTACGATACAGAGCCTCAAGGACGTAGTGCTTTCGCTTAAAGAGGTTCAGCGGTACGCCGTTGAAAACTTCCAGCAGGGAATAGATAAGACCGACGAAAAGCTCGACGAGTTCACCGATAAGGTCAAGGATATTTCAAACACCGAGATTTCACTCGACAGAATCAGCGAAAAGCTGAAGCCCAACGCGCATATCGACGACCTTATCAACAAGCTCAACAACGAGCGCTCGATGTTCACAAAAATCCGTCATATCTTCCCGAAGCTCGAATTCGGCAACTATAAGGAAGCGTTCAGGATGATGTTTTCCAGACACGATAAGGACGACGAAGATAAATAAAAAAACAAACCGCAGTAAAAACTGCGGTTTTATTTATGTCAGTCAAGCGAAAAATCTTCTTCGGAGAAGCTCTGCATTTTCGGCGCTTTCCTCGGCACACGCTTCATAACGTCGTATTTGTAGCGGCGGCATTTCGAGTCCTTGTTCATCACGCCTTTTTTGAGGCAGAGCACCGTTTCGCCGTCAGCCGACAGCTTGCCGAACTGACAGTATTCGCATTTGGGCTCTATGTTTTCGGTATTGAAAACGGTTTTCTTCATCTCTATCACTTCCGAAAAGATTTTAACACACTTTTCGGTTTGTATCAACCTCAAAAATCAGAAGCGCGCACATAATTATCAGCGCCGCCGCGCTCGGCAGGGAAACCGAATATGCGCTCGCGGTTATTCCCGTATAGTTTGAAAACACTGCCGTCTCGCAGGGAAACACACTCAGCAGGGCCTTGCATACGAGCGCGCTCAGCGCCGCGCATACAACCCGCGAAGCGAAAAACAGCCGGAGCTTCAGTCCGCTTTGGAGTACGTACGGCATTATCTGGCAGTGTACCGAGATTCCGCCGAAGCAAAGAATTGCCGCAAGTACGGGGATGGAAAACAGCTTTGCCGTAAGCTTTGCGCCGTTTGTGACTTCCAGCACCGAGCAGAGCACCGCCGCAAACGCACTGTCGGACGACGTGAGTATAACGCTTATAACCGCATTGAAAATCACTATCCACGCGCAAATTGAGAGCATTGAATTGAGCGCGTCCGTCACCGAGGAGGTCAGGGCGACGGCGGGATTTGAGATAAATACAACGCGGCTTTCGCTTTGCTTATTCACCTTTTCAAAGCTGAGAAACCTCGACAGCGCGCCGACCGTCAGCGACGACGCAATACAGCTTATATACAGTATTACGCCCGTCCTTGCAGATGAGAGCATAAGCGAGCCGACGGTCCCGATTATAAAGGCGGGCCCCGCGTTTATGCAAAACAGACATAGGCGTTGCGCTTCGGACTTTGTGATTCTTTTACCGTCGCACAGCTCCGCCGCCATTTTAGCGCCTACGGGGAAACCGCCGATAAGCGACATAAGTATAACGGGCGCGCATGTGCCCGACAGTCCGAAAATAAAACGCGTCGGCTTTGAAAACAGTCTGCCCAGCGCGTCGGACAGACCCGATGCGGTTAAAAAGCGCGAAACGATAAGAAACGGAAACAGCGACGGTATCACCGTCAGCGCGCAGAGCTTAAGTCCCTCGCGCACACCCTGGACGCATGCCTCACTCTTGACAAAGATACAGATTATAAATCCTGCCGCTGACAGTGCCGTCGCGGCGGCTTTTATTATATTCTTACGTGCCATATCATCACTCTTTCGGTAATTAAAATATATGCCGACGAATATAGATATATGAGTGAGGTGAGGGCATTGGGCAAGGCTGAAAAACCGATAAAAAAGGGCATAAAGGGCAAGCTGCTCTCTGCGGCGTTTGAGGCTTACGAAATGCCCGATTTTACCCTGCCTTCACTGCAGCTTCGCGGCAACCGCGAGGTGTGTATCGAGGGCTGCAGGGGCATACTCGAATACGACGAGGGCAGAATCCGTCTTAACTGCGGACGGCTTGTTATAGGCTTCGTCGGCGACGGTATTGAAATTACGGCGTATTCCGATATTCAGACCGTCATCACGGGTAATATTTTTTCGGTTGAATTTGAAGGCGCGGGGGATTAGTGTGTTAATAATTCGCTTTATAAGATATCTGCTCGGTTATGTCGGCTTTTCGGCTTCGGGAGGCTTTTCCGAGCGTTTCGTAAACCTCTGCACGCATAACCGCATTCCGCTCTGGAATATGAAAAAGGTCGGCAACGTGCTCTACGGCGAAACAACCGTTGAGGGCTACAAGGCGATAAGGCAGTCGGCGTACCGCTCGGGCGTGAAGCTGAAGCTTGAAAGCAAGCGCGGACTGCCGTTTTTTCTTAATAAAAATTCCGCGCGAAAGGGTATAGTGATAGGCTTTATTTTGTCAATGCTGATAGTCTTTTTGCTGTCAACCACAGTGTGGTCGATAAGCGTTGAAGGTAATAAAAGCTTAACAGATGAAAAGGTGCTTGAGGTGTTTTCTCAGCTTGGCGTAAAAAGGGGAGTTTTTGCGAAAAGCATCAGGGCGTCCGACGTTGCCGAAAAGGCCGAAAAGCTTCTGCCAGAGCTTCTGTGGGCGAGTGTAAACGTCAAGGGCTCGCGGGTTGAAATCGTTGTATGCGAACGCACCGACGCGCCCGAGTTTCCCGACGAAACACCGTGTAATATCATAGCCGCCGAGGACGGCGTGATAGTCGCAATTCAGGCAGAAATCGGAAAACAGGCCGTCAGCGCGGGCGACGCGGTAGTCAGGGGCGACCTGCTTATATCGGGCGTCACACAGAATCTCGATATGTCCGAAAATCTTAAGCCCGCACGCGGTAACGTTACGGCCGAGGTGAAGAGAAGCATCGGCGCCGACTGCGCCGATATGAAATTCTACACTCAGTCCGAGCTGAAAACACGCTATTCGCTTTACTTTTTCGGACTTGTCATACCGCTTGATTTCAGGGTGGGGGAGACCAATTATCACAGAAGCGAGAGCTTCCTGTCAAACGGCAAAATAACTCTGCCGGTCGGTCTTGTAACCGAGCACAGCTATAAGAGCGAAAACGAGGCTTCGCTGCCGCCCGAAAGAATAAGGCTTATGAATGCGAACCTCTTTGCAAAGCGTTATTACGAAATCTTCCGCGAAGCCGAAATTAAGCAGGTCGTATTTACCGACGGAAACGAAGCCTTCGGCTGTGAAATCACCGCTGAAAAAGATATAGGTTTAAGGCAGGAAATTTTCGTTGAAAAATAGTATATATATGTGATACAATAAATGTTGGAATAATTTATAATCTTTTATGAAAAAAGAGGATGGTAAAAAGGTGTTTGAACAGAGTATAAGCGTTGACAGAATGGAACACGCGGTCAGCCTTTTCGGCTCGTTCGACGAGAACGTCAAACTGATTGAAAAGGAATACGGCGTGAGCGTTATCTCGCGCGGCTCGGAATTGAAGGTTACGGGCGACGTTGAAAACGTTGACAAGGCAACGAGAGCAATCAACGGACTTCTGCGGCTTATCAACAAGGGCGAGGCGCTTTCACCGCAGAACGTGCGCTATGTCATATCGCTTGTAAACGAGGACTCCGAGGAAAAGCTTGACGAAATGACGGGCGACTGCGTCTGCGTCACGGCGAAGGGTAAACCCGTCAAGCCGAAAACTCTCGGTCAGAAGAAATACATCGAGGCTATCAAAAACAATACGATTACTCTGGGCGTCGGCCCTGCCGGTACGGGCAAGACCTATCTTGCCGTCGCTATGGCGGTAACGGCTTTCCGGGCCAAGGAGGTAAACCGTATTATCCTGACACGTCCCGCCGTAGAAGCGGGCGAGAGACTGGGCTTCCTGCCCGGTGATTTACAGCAGAAGGTTGACCCGTATTTAAGACCGCTGTATGACGCTCTGTTCGATATGCTCGGCGCGGAATCGTTCCAGAAATATCAGGAGCGCGGAAGCATTGAGGTTGCGCCGCTGGCATATATGAGAGGACGTACTCTCGACGACAGCTTCATTATTCTTGACGAGGCGCAGAACACCACGAAGGAGCAGATGAAGATGTTCTTAACCCGTCTGGGTTTCAATTCGAAGATGGTCGTCACGGGCGACATTACCCAGATTGACCTGCCCGACGGAAAGAAATCGGGACTTATGCAGGCCATGAAAATACTGAAAAACATTCCCGACATAGCTGTCAACGAGTTTACAGAAAAGGATGTCGTAAGACACAGACTAGTTCAGGATATCATCAAGGCTTATGAAAAAAGCGAGGAGGGACGCAAAAGATGACGGACAAGGTTAAGGTTATTATTTCCAACGACCAGAAGGCGGTCAAGATACCCACGGGCATAAGACTGCTTGTGCGCCGCTGCTGCCACGCCGTGCTTCTTCAGGAGGAATTCGACGGCTCGGCGGAGGTCAGCGTTACCTTCGTTGACAATGCGAAAATTCATGAACTCAACAGGCAGTACCGCAATATTGACCGTGAGACGGATGTGCTGTCCTTTCCGCTGGGCGAAAACGGCGAATATGACATTAATCACGACACGGGCGCGAAGATGCTCGGCGATATAGTCATATCGCTCGAAAAGGCGGTTGAGCAGGCTGAAATGTACGGCCATCCGCTTCAGCGTGAGGTTGCATTTCTCACCGTTCATTCAATGCTTCACCTTTTAGGCTACGACCACGAAGCGGGCGGACTTGAGGCGGTACATATGCGTGAAAAGGAAGAGGCGGTTTTAACCAAGCTCGGACTTCAGCGCAACGGCAGCTACTATCTTGACGAGGAATAATTATGAAGAATTATAAACAGCTGTTTCTCAGCTTTTGCTATGCCTTCCGCGGCATTTACTACGCGTTCAAATACGAGCGCAATATGAGAATACATTTTACCTGCATGGTCTATATGTATTGCTTTTTGCTCATCTACGACTTTTTTGAGGTCAGCGCAACTCAGTTTGCGGTAATTTTCCTTGCAAATGCGCTCGTAACGGCGCTTGAACTTGTAAACACGGCGGTTGAGCGAAGCGTTGATTTGGCTTCAAGCGAGCATACCGAAAAGGGAAAGATTGCCAAGGACACTGCCGCAGGTGCGGTGCTTATTGCGGCAATATTTGCGGTACTCGTCGGCATAGCGATACTCGGTCAGCCCGAAGCGTTTAAGGCTATGTACGCCTACTATACGGACAAGCCGTATATGTTCGCGATATTCGTTTTGTCAATTATTCCGGCATCGCTCTTTATTTTCAAGGGATTCGGAAAATCCTCAAAGGGTGATAATTCAAGCGATAAAACCGTTTAATTGGTAAGTAAGATTAAATCCGTAGGGGCGATTCACGAATCGCCCGCGGACGGGCACAGAGACCCGTCCCTACGCGACACTTTTATGGATATGAGCCGTACGTAAAATAAATTTTGTTATTATTCGGGAGAGAATATGGCATCGGATAAAGAATATCTCGATTTCGTGCTTGAACAGTTAAGCGGCGCCGACGGTATTACTTACCGTGCTATGATGGGCGAATACATAATCTATTGCAGGGGAAAGGTAATCGGCGGAATTTACGACGACCGCTTTCTTGTAAAACCTACACAGTCGGCAAAACGCATTCTGCCCGATGCGGCACAGGAATTGCCCTATGACGGCGCAAAGCCGATGCTCCTTGTCGGAGATATTGACAACAGAGAGCTTCTCTGCGAGCTTGTCAGCACCATAGCCGACGATTTACCCGATAAGAAATAATAATATAATTGGAGTTTGTCAGTGAAAGGAATACCAAAATGAAAAAAGCCGGAAAAATTATACTGAAAATATTGCTTATTCTGCTTGCATTAGTTATCGCATTTACCGCTGTAACGTTTGTCATCCACAAGGTTAAGAGAAAAAAAGAGGTCGCATTACTAAAGGAGCAGGGCTATTACAATCCCGTTTCGGTAGGTGATTATTCAATAAACGTTACCGCTTTCGGTAACAGGGACGGAGAGCACACTATTGTCGGTCTTGCAGGTCTCGGTATGGCTGATTTTTCGGTTGCCGCAAGACAGATGACAAAGGAAATTGAAAAGGATAATCTCGTTGTATTTGTTGACCGTGCAGGCTACGGCTTCAGCGGCGATACCGATAACGATATGACTAACGAGCAGATAGTCGGCGATTACCGTACTGCTCTCAAAAATGCGGGTTACAATCCGCCTTATCTGCTTATGGCTCATTCAATAGGCGGTGCGTATGCAAACTACTGGTGCTCTAACTATCCCGATGAAATTGAGGCAGTTGTGTTTGTTGACGGCAGTCAGCTTTCCGAAGATGCTTTTGAAGATGAAGCTGATTTTAACGGCTCAGTCGGCGCATTTGAACGGCTTGAAGTGTTCCTGGCAAAGCTTGGCTTCGGAAGGTATGTTTTAAGGCAGGATTTTTATTTTTATCCCGACAATTATTCTGACGAAGAACAGTATCTGGGCGACGCTTTGACACTTATGGAGTATGAGAATATCGCCGGCTTCTCCGAATCAAAATTACTTGCGAAAAATGCACAGGAAGCTTTTGATACGCTTGTTACGAACGATATTCCGAAGCTGTATATTTGCGCCTCCTGGGGCATACAGACGGTTGACGACGTACTTGAAAATGACAAGTGGATAAACCGTCAGATTGAGAAAAACAAGCAGAAAATCAATCCCCGTCCGGAGGTTTACGAAGGTAACGAGGAAACTGTCGATAAAATGCTTGAACAGACAAAAGAGTTAAGGGAAACCGTTATCGTGCCCTATGCCGAAAAGATGGGTAACTGTGAAGTTGTCTGCCTTGCGGGCTCACATATGATTTATGAACAGAGACCCGAGGACTGCTCAAAGCTGATTGTCGATTTTATAGAAAAGCTTGACAGCTAAAAAACTAAAAAGGAAATAATTATGTCACCAAAATCAAAAACCGCCTTTGTCGCAATAGTCGGCAAGGCAAACGTAGGAAAATCATCAATACTCAATAAGCTTATCGGCTCGAAAATCGCTATCGTTTCCTCGAAGCCGCAGACCACCCGTACACGCATTATGGGCGTGCTGACGACCGACGACGGCGTTCAGCTCGTCTTTACCGACACACCCGGCTTTCACAAGCCGAAAACCAAGCTCGGCGAAAAAATGGTACAAGCGGTATCCGATTCGATTTCGGGCGTTGACTGCTGTATGTTCGTGGTCGATTCCGCAGACGAAAAGCTCAACGCCGCGGAGCTTGAGCTTATTAATAAATTCAAGGCTGAAAAAATGCCCGTTATCCTTGCAATCAATAAGATTGACACGGTGAAGGAAAAGACGGATTTAATGAAGAAAATTGCCGAAATTGCCGCGCTTTATAACTTTGCGGCGGTTGTACCCGTCAGCGCCGAAACGGGCGACGGACTTCCGGATTTGCTTGACGAACTCAAAAATCAGGCGGTTGAGAGCGTGCATTTCTTCCCCGACGACACTCTGACCGACCAGCCCGAAAGAGTGCTTGCCGCAGAGATTATAAGAGAAAAAATGCTGCGTCTGCTCGATAAGGAAATCCCCCACGGTACGGCTGTCGCAATCGAGAGAATGCGTGAGCGAGACGATGCCGATATAATGGATGTTGACGCTACGATTTACTGCGAGCGTGAAAGCCATAAGGGTATTATCATCGGCAAGGGCGGCGCGATGCTCAAAAAGATTTCAACTTATGCCCGTCAGGATATGGAGGAATTTTTTGACATTAAAATCAATCTCAAATGCTGGGTAAAGGTCAAGGAGGACTGGCGTAACCGCGAGGGACTTATTCACAATTTTGGATTGGATTGACAGTAATAAAATCGCCTTTATTTCTCAGAATATTAATGAGAAACAATGAAAAAGGTGATTGTATGAGACGAAGCGAGGATTACTGGGTAATCTTCTCAAAAACCGGAAAAATCGAGGATTATATACGCTATAAAGCCGTCGAGGACGGGGAAAAAGCGTTACAGAAAAATGAGACTGAACACAAACGGACTGATTCTTAAGGAACAGAATATAGGCGAAAGCGATAAGCTCGTCACCGTGCTGACTGCCGATCTCGGCGTGATAAAGGCGTTTGTAAGGGGCGCCAAATCCGTAAAGAGCAAAAAGCAGTCGGCTACGGGTCTTTTGTGCTATTCAAAGCTCACACTTTATACGGGTAAGGACGCGTACATAATCGACGAGGCTCAGGCGACAGAGGTCTTTTTCGGACTTCGCAACGACATTGAAAAGCTGGCGCTCGGTCAGTATTTTGCCGAGCTTGCATTTGAACTCGCGCCCAAGGAAACGAATGCCAATGAGTATCTGAGAACAATACTGAACTCTTTGTATTTTCTCTCAAACGGCACTCATTACCCCGCAAAGCTAAAGGCTATAATGGAGCTGCGGCTTCTCTCGCTTTCGGGTTATATGCCCAACCTAATAGCCTGCGACAAGTGCGGCGAATATGAGACGGACACGATGTTCTTCAATTTCGAGCACGGACTGCTGTACTGCGAAAACTGTGCGGGCAGCGAGATTGCACTTCCCATACCGCTTGAAATTATCAGCGCGATGCGGCACATAGTCTTTTCCGAGCTCAAAGGCCTTTACGATTTCAAGCTTCCCGACGAGAGCCTTGAGGAATTAAGCTACATAACCGAAACATATCTCAAAACCAAAACCGAAAAGCATTTCAAAACGCTTGATTTTTATAATTCACTGAGGAATACATAATGAAAAAGGATTACTTATTCTTGGAACTTGATAAGATACTCGATATGCTCGCCGAGCAGACAGCCTGCGAGGACGCGCGCGAAAAGGCGCTCGCCCTTGAGCCGCAGAGCGATATTTTCGAGGTCAACGCCGCACTCGATAAAACCGAAGCGGCGCATACGCTCATTGCGAAATTCGGAGCTCCGTCCTTCGGCGGACTTATCAATATCGACAATGCGCTTCGCCGCGCTCAGGCAGGCGGCTGCCTTAATATGCGCGAGCTGCTTGATATCGCGCAGGTGCTGCGCGTAATACGTACAATAAACACATGGCGTGAAAAATCGTCGGGTATGGAAACTGCCGTTGACGATTATTTCAATTCTCTTTATTCGAACAAATATCTTGAAGAAAAAATCGGCGAAGCCATACTGTCCGATACGGAAATGTCGGACAACGCTTCGCCCGAGCTTAAAAATATAAGGCGCAAAATCAGGCTTGAGGAGTCCAAGATACGTGACAAGCTCAGCGAAATGATAAGCTCGTCAAGCTATAAGAATTCGCTTCAGGAGGCTATCATAACCCAGCGCAACGGACGTTTCGTCGTTCCCGTCAAGAGCGAGAACCGCAAGGACATCGCGGGTATGGTGCACGACACGTCCTCAAGCGGCGCGACGTTATTTATCGAGCCCGCCGCCGTAGTTGAGGCGAATAATGAAATCAAGGTGCTCAAATCGCGTGAGCTTGACGAGATTGAGAGAATACTCTATGAATTTTCGGGCGAGTGCGCCGAATTTGCCGACACGATAATTGCTTCGTACAACAGTGCGGTTGAGCTTAATCTCATATTCTCAAAGGCTCAGCTTGCATATAAAATGAAGGCGACGAAGCCCGTTATGAACGATATCGGAGAATTGAATCTCAAACAGGCGCGCCATCCGTTGCTTGCGCAGAGCTCGGTAGTGCCGATAGACGTACAGCTGGGCACGGATTTTGATTCACTTGTTATCACGGGTCCCAATACGGGCGGCAAGACCGTTTCGATAAAGACTATCGGCCTTCTTACCTTAATGGCTGAATGCGGACTTTTTGTGCCCGCCAATGACAACAGCTCGCTGTCCGTATTTGAAAACGTGCTTTGCGACATAGGCGAGGAGCAATCGATTGAGCAGTCGCTCTCGACCTTCTCGGCGCATATGACAAAGATAGTTGAAATAACTGAGCTCGTAAATGACAAAACTCTCGTGCTTATCGACGAGCTCGGCGCGGGTACGGATCCCGTTGAGGGCGCGGCGCTCGCGGTTGCGATACTTGAATATCTTCGCTCAAAGGGTGCGCGGATTGCCGCCACGACGCATTATTCCGAATTGAAGGAATATGCGCTTCGCACACCGAGGGTTGAGAACGCCTCGTGTGAATTTGACGTTGACTCGCTTAAGCCCACGTACAGACTTTTAATCGGCATACCCGGACGTTCAAACGCCTTTGCGATTTCCGCACGTCTGAAGCTGCCGCGTGAGATTATCAGCGAAGCGGAAAATCTCGTTTCCGACGAGAACTCGCGCTTTGAGGACGTAGTCGATACGCTTGAAAAAACGCGTAACGAAATGGAACAGGAAAAGCAGAAGACCGCCGATATGCAGGCGGAGATTGACCGCATACGTCAGTCGGCGGAAAAGAAGCTCATTGACGCCCAGAGAAAGTCCGAGCAGGAGATAACGAAGGCGCAGAACGAGGCCAAGAAAATAGTCGAGAATGCCAAACGCGCGGCTAACTCGCTGATGATGGAAATTGATATGCTCAAAAAAGAGCAGCAGAAGGAAAAGAACGCCTCCGAAATGGCGCGAAAGGCGAGAGCCGCCATGCGCTCGAAGCTCAACGACGTTGACGATATACTCGCCGACGAATACTATGTTGAGGATGATGAGGACTATAAGCTTCCGCGCGAGCTGAAGGTCGGCGACAGAGTGCGTATCGCTTCGCTTGGCGTTGAGGGCGAGGTGCTTTCAATCAACGGCGACAACGTTGAGGTTCAGGCGGGCATAATGAAAACGAAGGCCGATATGTCCGATATGCGCCTTCTGGGCGAAAAGAAGGCGCCCGTTCAGAATAAACAGCGCTCCGTAAAGCCCAGAAGCTCAGTCGAGTCTGCGCCGACAACCGCAAAATCAAGCGTTGATTTGCGCGGTATGGATGCAGAAACGGCGCTTATGGAGCTTGACCGCTATATAGACTCGGCGATAAGGCTCGGACTTAACGAATTCACGGTAATTCACGGCAAAGGCACGGGAGTGCTTCGCAAGGCGGTCCAGCAGCACCTGAAATCCCATCCGAGTATCAAGTCGCACCGCCTCGGCGTTTACGGCGAGGGCGAGGACGGCGTAACCATAGCAGAGCTGAAATAAATACACGTTCAGTCACAGGCAGATAAAAAATAAGCGGCAGTGAAAACTGCCGCTTTAGTATTTGTTGTATTACAGCGATATGTCGTCCATATCAAATCTGAGTATGTCGCCGTTTTCAAGAAGATAATCAACCGATTTGTTGAAATCCACCGTGCCGTCCGAACGTACAAGCACCTTAATTGCCATCGTTCCGTCGTCGTTGCGCCTGCAGTCATAGCTCTGTACTGCAAGAGAGCTGTCGTTCAGAAAGCTCTTGACCTTTTCTACGCTTTCCCTGCTATCCTTTGTGACTATAAGGAATTCGTTTGTCGCAGGAGTTTCAATCTTCTGGAAGTACTTGTGAAGTATAACCTGAAGCACTATCATAAATGCGGTCGAGAAAACGCCGATAACGTACATACCCGAGCCTATCGCGATGCCTACGCCCGCCGTAGCCCAGATGCCTGCAGCGGTTGTAAGTCCCTTGATGGAGGCGTTACGCACGAAAATTACGCCCGCGCCGAGAAAGGAGATACCCGTGACGATATTTGCCGCTATACGCGAAGCGTCAATCTGTACGCTGTTCGTGATTATTACGTCGAAGAAGCCGTATTTTGAAATAATCATCATAAGCGCCGAGCCCAGAGCCACGATAACGTGAGTCCTGATACCCGCGTCCTTCTGACGCACGCTTCTTTCATAACCGATTGCGGCGCCGCATACGACTGCCACGACGATTCTTATGATATACGGAAGCTGAAACATACAGCTGTCAAGAAAATTCTTAAATAGCTCGCTCATTTTTTTCACCGCCGGTACTTAATTTTTAACTATATGCCGATTATACTATACTTTTTATGCAAATTCAATATTTTTTATTCACAAATTTATTTGTGCAAGGTTATTGCAAATATCATCACATACTGTTATAATATTTTGGTAATCCAAATACGGAGGTCAGTTTATGAAAAAGACAATTATTGCTATTGCAGTCATAATCGTTATTGTATGTGTTATGCTTTGCGCCTGCGGCACCAAAAAGGGCGAGGACGAAACCACAACAACGTCTGCCGCCGAAATAGAGGTACTTACCGAGGAAAACGGCGAACAATACGTTACCAATAAGGAAGGCGAGCACATTCCCGTTACTACAAGCCTTGACGGCGCTGTTGATTTATATGATGACCTTGTTACCAAGACCGGCGAACAGGTTACAAAGGAAGCTGAGTCAATCAGCCATGCTAAGGAAACTCAGGCCGCAACTACCGCGAACGGCTCAACACCCGCCACATCCGCTCCCCAGACAACTCAGTCTTCCGGCGAAGGTGTTGTAATCGGCAACGGCGATCCGCTTGACGAGGATAACGCAGCCGTTATCGACTGGGGTTGATTTGAGAGATTTTTCTCTTGACAAAACAGTAATTGCATAGTATAATAGCACCCTGTAAAGTAAATCACTTTACAGGGCGACTTTTATTATCAGACGGGAGGTCAGTGCTGTGGCAAACAACGTAGAGATTACCATTTTATATGATATATACGGCGAAATGCTCACTGAAAAGCAGAGAGATTTTCTGAATTTCTACTATAACGACGACCTTTCCCTGGCGGAAATCGCCGAGAATGAGGGTATCACCCGTCAGGGCGTACGCGACGCTATCAAGCGCGCCGAGGCTCAGCTTTACGATATGGAGGCGCGGCTCGGCTTTGCAAAGCGCAACGACGAGATTGAAGCGCGCATCCGCGAGATTATCGACTGCGCCGACGCGATTAACGCCTATAATCTTGAACACGATTTGTCCAGAGAGATAAACGAGACTACCGTAAGAATCAAGTCTCTTGCGCTCTCTGTTATTGAATGAGGTATCACGATGGCATTTGAAAGCTTATCAGACAGACTTGAATCTGCCTTCAAAAAGCTTCGCAGCAAGGGCTCGCTTAACGAAAACGACGTTAAGGCGGCGATGCGCGAGGTACGCCTTGCGCTTCTGGAAGCTGACGTTAACTATAAGGTAGCCAAGGATTTTACCCAGAGGGTTACCGACAGGGCGATAGGCTCCGCCGTTATGGAGAGCCTTACTCCCGCGCAGATGGTTATCAAGATTGTCAACGAGGAGCTGACCGACCTTATGGGCGGCACTCAGACAAGACTTGCCTACGCCAATCATCCGCCCACAATCGTTATGATGTGCGGCCTTCAGGGCTCGGGTAAAACCACACACTGCGCCAAAATTGCATTAAAACTCAAAAAGGAAAACCATAGACCTTTGCTTGTAGCGTGCGACGTTTACCGTCCCGCCGCTATCAAGCAGCTGCAGGTTGTCGGCGAGCAGGTTGACGTGCCCGTATTTGAAATGGGGCAGGGCAATCCCGTCGAGATTTCCGAAAAGGCGGTTTCGTATGCAAAGGACAAGGGCTTCGACTACGTTATCATAGATACGGCGGGCCGTCTGCATATCGACGCCGAGCTTATGGAGGAGCTTCAGAATATCAAGTCCGCGGTTCATCCGCACGAAATACTGCTCGTAGTTGACGCCATGACCGGTCAGGACGCCGTTACCGTTGCGAGTACCTTCGACGAAACATTGGGTATCGACGGTATGGTGCTTACCAAGATGGACGGCGACACCAGAGGCGGCGCGGCGCTCTCAGCCAGAGCCGTAACCGGCAAGCCTATCAAGTTCGTCGGCACGGGCGAAAAGCTTGACGAGCTCGACTACTTCCACCCCGACAGAATGGCTTCGAGAATACTCGGCATGGGCGACGTGCTCTCACTTATCGAAAAGGCGGAGCAGACGCTCGACGAGAAAAAGGCCGCCGAGATGGAGGAAAAACTCCGTAAAAACAAATTCGACCTTAACGACTTGCTTGAACAGATGCAGCAGGTAAAGAAGATGGGCTCGATGAAGGACCTTCTTTCAATGATACCGGGCATCGGCGGCAAAATTAAGGATATCGACGTTGACGATAAACAGCTTGACGTTATTCAGGCGATTATCTATTCAATGACGCCGAAGGAGCGCTCAAATCCCGATATCATCAATCCTTCGAGAAAGCGCAGAATCGCGGCGGGCTGCGGAATGCAGGTTGAGGACGTCAACCGTCTTCTTGCCCAGTACCGCAATATGCAGAAGATGATGAAGCAGTTTAATTCCAAGGGTATGCGCCGCAAGTTAGGCAAAATGAACCTCGGCGGCGGTCAGGGACCTATGGGCGGCTTCCCGATGTAATTAAGTAATCAAGCACCTTTGAGTGATTGGTATAAATAAAAATTCAAATATATTTTGGAGGAAAACAAAATGGCAGTAAAAATCAGACTTCGCAGAATGGGCGCCAAGAAGGCTCCTTTCTACAGAATCATCGTTGCGGATTCACGTTCACCCCGTGACGGCAAGTGCATTGAGGAAATCGGTTATTTCGATCCTATGAAGGAGCCGGTAGTTGTCAAGATTGACGCTGAAAAGGCTGCACAGTGGATTAAGAACGGCGCTCAGCCGACCGATACCGTTAAGGCTCTCCTTAAGCAGAACGGCATTATTGATTAATTTCGGGGAGGTCTTCTCAGATGAAAGAGCTTCTTGAAATGATCGCAAAGGGACTTGTTGAGAATCCCGATTCGGTCAGCGTCAGCGTAGACGAGCCTAACGAAAGAGGCATCACCGTTTACCACCTTCACGTTGACGAGAGCGAGATGGGCAGAGTTATCGGTAAGCAGGGCAGAATTGCCAAGGCTATCAGAACCGTTATCAAGGCCCGCGCTACCAAGGACGGCAGCAAGGTCCAGGTCGATATCGACTAAAAAAGATTATGACACATAAGGGCGATTTTTTAATCGCCCGTATTGTCATTTTTAAGGTGTTGTTATTGTGAAGCAGTATCTTGAACTCGGTCAGATTGTTTCCACTCACGGCGTGCGCGGAGAAATGCGTTTCAATCCGTGGTGCGACAGTGCCGACTTTGCAACGAAATTCAATACCCTGTACTTTGACGCAGAGGGAAAACAGTCCGTGGCTGTGCAGTCCGCAAGGGTGCACGGCAATATCGTTCTGCTTAAATTAGAGGGCATTGACACTATGGAAAAGGCGCAGTCTCTCAGGCAGAAGGTGCTTTATATCGACCGTGAGTCTGCCGACCTTCCCGAAAACACGTGGTTTGTTGAGGACCTGCTCGGCTGCAGGGTAGTTGAGGACGGTACCGATACCGTTTACGGCAGTATTACCGACGTGCAGAAATACCCCGCAAACGACGTCTGGACGGTTAAGGAGCCGTCGGGAAAGGACGTCCTCGTACCCGCTATAAAGGACGTGGTTGTGTCAGCCGATATTGAAAACAAGACCGTTTATATAAAGGCGCTGAAAGGCCTTTTTTCCGGGGAGGAGAGTGTCAGGGAAGATGAAGATTAGTATAATGACGCTCTTTCCCGAAATGTGCAATTCCGTTTTATCTGAAAGCATAATCGGCAGAGCAAGGGAGAAGGGAATAATCGAAATCGAAGCGGTAAATATCCGCGATTATACAACCGATAAGCACAACAACGTTGACGACGCAACCTACGGCGGCGGAATGGGTATGCTTATGCAGGCTCAGCCGATTTACGACTGTTATAAGGCGATATCGGAAAAATCAAAATCCGACAAGCCGCATCTTATCTATATGTCGCCTCAGGGCAAAACGCTCACCCAGCAGAGAGTTAAGGAGCTTTCGGAGCTTGACGAAATTGTTATTCTCTGCGGTCACTATGAGGGCGTTGACGAAAGAGTGCTCGAGGAAATCGTTGACGAGGAAATCTCGGTCGGCGACTACGTGCTGACGGGCGGCGAGCTGCCCGCGCTGATGCTTGCTGACGCGGTTGCGAGAATGATTGACGGCGTGCTTCCCAACGACGAGGCAAAGTCGCTCGAGAGCCATTATGACGGTCTGCTCGAATATCCGCAATATACACGTCCGTTTGAATGGCACGGCAAAGAGGTGCCCGAAGTTCTCATTTCGGGACACCACGAAAATATCGACAAATGGCGCCGTCAGCAGTCGCTCAAGCGCACCTTTGAGCGCCGTCCCGATATGCTTGAAAAAGCCGAGCTTACGAAAAAGGATATTGAATATCTGGAAACACTAAAAAGCGAAGAATAGACAAATCGGAGTTTATCGCTGAGTTTGATAGAGCAAAACAGCGCCCCTTGTTAAAGGGGAGAGGGCCAGCGAACGCTGGCGAGGGGATTCAAGAAAGCTTGATATAACAGTAAAAAGAATCCCACCACCGCCGTACGGCGGTCCCCCTCCCTTTGACAAGGGAGGCTGATGTTCTATCCTACTTCTCCTCGCTAAACTCAAATTTGCATAAAAAAGGAATTATATGAAAAAGCTGTTAAGTCTTGCCCGTGCGGCAATTGACAAGTACAACATGATATCAGAGGGTGACAGAATTGCCGTCGGAGTTTCGGGCGGCAAGGATTCCGTCGCCCTTTTATATACTCTTGCGAAGCTTCGGGACTTTTATCCTAAGCACTTTGAACTTGTCGGAATTACTCTCGACTACCGTTTCAACGGTGAGGACGGCGACTTTTCGGAAATTGAAAAGCTCTGTAAGGAGCTTGATGTTGAATATCACGTAAAGCCGACCAATCTCTGGCAGGTTATTTTTGAGGACAGGAAAGAGAAGAACCCCTGCAGCCTGTGCGCCAAAATGAGACGCGGACTTCTTCACGACACCGCGAAGCAATACGGCTGTAACAAAATCGCTCTCGGACACCATCTCGACGACGCCGCCGAAACCTTTATGATGAATCTGCTTGAAGGCGGCAGGGCGGAGTGCTTTTCACCCGTTTCATATCTTTCAATCAAGGATTTGTATATGATAAGACCGCTTGTTTTTCTCTATGAGCGGGATATCGAAAATGCGGTAAAAAGGCTGGATTTGCCCGTTGTAAAGAGCAAGTGTCCCGCCGATAAGATTACCCAGAGACAGAAAACCAAGGAGCTTATAAAAGAGCTTGAAAAGGATTACCCGATGCTTCGGCAGAAGATTATCGGCGCCATGCAGACGGGAAATATCAGCGAATGGGGGACGGGTGAAAATGACTGACAGAATATCGGAATTCTTCTACAAAAGAATGGAAAAGCAGCTTTCAAGAATGACCGCTTCGCTTGAGCCGCATTATGCAGACGAGCCCATTGAAAAGGATAGAAATTCAAAGCTTTCGTTCGTCGTCTGGGGCGACCCGCAGATTTCGGCGCTCTCTCCCTTGCGCTCGTACCGTGTGTTCAATGCGGTACGCGACCTTGAAAATGTGAAAGAGCCGCTTGATGCACTTGTGCTCTGCGGCGACCTTGCCGAATACGGAGCGTGGTGCGAATACCGCTTTCTCGCGCATCTGCTTGAGCCTGCCGCAAAAAAGATAAAGCACGTTTTCGCCGTTTCTGGCAATCACGACGTGAGAATAAGAAACTATAAAACTCAGCTTGCAAAATTCAACCGCTTTTTGGGACTTCTTTCAGACGGAGAACAGGGGCCCGACGACAGATATTATTTCTCAAAGGACGTTGAGGGCTATAAATTCATTATGCTCGGCGCTGATAAAAACAGCTTTGAAGCGTCGTATATTTCCGACAGACAGCTTGAATGGCTTGACTCAGAGCTTTCGAAGAATGACGACAGCGGCAAGCCCGTTTTCGTTTTCAACCATCAGCCCATAAAGCACACCAACGGTCTGCCCGTAACGTTTCTGGGCAGGGGAAAGTGGCGCGGCTCGGTCGGCAACGAGTCCGATAAGCTGAGAAGTATTTTTGAAAAGCACGAAAACGTTATATATGTTACCGGTCATCTTCACTACTGCACGAGTCAGTACACCTATGAGGATTGCGGCGCCTTCAAGGCAATAAACGTTCCGACCGTAGGCGTTATAAATCACGGCGTCTTCAAGCCTTTTTCGCAGGGATACGTATTTGAAGTTTTTGATAATAAAATCGTCTGCCGTTCAAGAGTTTTCGCCGACGGAAAATACACCGACCCTTCAGTGCCGAATTCAACTTTTGAAATCCCGCTGAAATAATGCTTTTATTATCGTTAAAAATGTGATATATTGTTTTTATAAACTGATAAAGGGGAATCACTATGGGAAAAACCGATACAGCTAATGCTCCCAAGACCTATGTCGGCAAGAAGGAACTGTGGATGTTCTCTCTGGGCGGACTCGGTCAGGGCATGATTTACGCCATGATGTCCAGCTACATAAGCGACTACTACGTAAACATTCTTCATCTTCCGCTTATGTTCGTGCTGATGCTTATGCTCCTTGCTCGTGTATGGGACGCAATCAACGACCCGCTTATGGGTATAATAGTTGACCGCCACGAAACGAAATGGGGTAAGTTAAAGCCTTATATTCTTTTCGCCGCCGCTCCCGTTACGGTACTGACGATACTTATGTATGTCAGCCCGAATATGGACATAAAGCCGTTAATGGTATTCTCGGCAATAGTTTATGTTCTCTGGGGTATGTGCTACACTATGGCGGACGTTCCGTTCTGGAGCTTCCCGAACGTTATAACACCCAATCCCGACGAGAGAAGCCACGTTGTTTCCTTCTCAAAAATCTGGAACTCCGTCGGCTCGGCGCTGCCCGAGATTTTCTTCTTTGCGTTCGGACTGCTGCTGCCGAAATTCATTGACGCGAGCAATCCCGAGCAGTACAACAAAAATCTGTACAGAATAATCTCGGTTACCGTTGTCGTAATCGGTATGGTGCTCTATATCAATTCCTATTTCCATATCAAGGAAAGAGCGGTTCCGCCTCCTACAAAGAAGGTTGAGGGCGAGCCTTCAACGCTTTCGAGAGTTTTCCGTTGCAAGCCGCTTATACTCGTTATAATTATGGGTATTCTTTCAAGCGGACGTTATATGGTTCAGGCGGCTGCAATTCACGTTGCAAGATACGCTTTCTATATCGGACCCGATTACAGCAACATGACGCTTGAGGAAAAGACTGCCGCTATTTCGGCTTCCGTTTCCTCGGTAAAGACTATATTCCAGCTTTGCGCGGTTGTAGGTATGTTCGGCGCAACGATACTTATGCCCTCGCTTATGAAGCGCTTCGACTACAAGAAGCTGCTTATTACAACATGCCTTGCAGGCTTTGTTGCAAGTATCGGCACAACGCTTATCGCGTGGTTTACGAACAATCTTTATGCCTGCATACCCTTCGTACTTGTTCAGTGCATACCGCTGGGCGTTATCAACACGCTTTCAATAGCTATGATTTACGACTGCCTCGACTATATGGAGCTTAAGACGGGCCACCGCGACAATGCGCTAGGTTCGGCGTGTCAGGGCTTCATCAACAAGTTCGGCTCGGCATTCTCGACCTGCGGAATAATCGTTATGTATATGGTAATCGGCTTCAAGCCCGACCAGATGCTCAACTCCGAGGTTATCACCGCCGCAACCGAGCTGACGAGGGGTCAGAACTTCGCTATGTTCTCGCTCGTTTCGGTAATTCCCGGACTGAGTATGCTGCTGTGCGCAATTCCGATGTTCTTCTACACTCTTTCGGGTAACAAGAAAAAGGAAATGCAGGCTCAGCTCGCCGAAAAGCGCGAGGCCGCAGGCTTTAAGGTTGAGGAATAAATAATACAACAATGATAAAAGGGTAAGGAATTTTCCTTACCCTTTGTTTTTTTGCTTTATTCAGTTTGCCTTTGTCTCGCAATATACACAGCGGTATATTTTGTTGGCTTCATCGGTCAGCTTGAAAACGTGGTCGATTTCCTGCTCGCAGGAGGTTATACAGCGCGGATTCTTGCACTTTATAACATTCGTCAGCGTCTTGGGAAGTCCTATGACCATCTTTTCCACAAGCTTACCGTCCTTAATAATATTGACGGTTGCGCTCGGGTCAACGTAGCCTATGATATCGAGATTGACGGGGATGTCCGCGTCAATTTTTATTATGTCCTTTTTGCCGAGCTTCTTGGACGAAACGTTCTTGATAATGGCTATTGAAACGTCAAGCTCGTCGAGGCCTAACAGCTCATAGAGCTTCATGCCGTAGCCCGCTCTGATGTGGTCGATAACCATACCGTTCTGAATTGAATCTACGTTCATATAGTTCCCGCCTCCTTTAAGAGTTTGAGTATGAGCGCCATTCTCATATACTTGCCGTTAAGCACCTGCTTGAAATAGCAGGCTCTCGGGTCGTCGTCAATGGCGACGCTTATCTCGTTGACTCTCGGCAGGGGGTGCATAACCGAAAGGCTGTCCCTTGCGTATTCCATCTTCTTTGTGTCGAGAATGTAGCTGTCCTTTAAGCGGAGATAATCCTCCTCGTTGAAGAAACGTTCTCTCTGAACTCTCGTCATATAGAGTATATCAAGCTGCGGCATAACGCCGACGAGGTCGGTCGTCTGCTCGTAGGGTATGCCGTTTTTCTGAAGCACGTCCTTCTTTACGTAGCTGGGAAGCTTCAGCTCCTCGGGCGAGATAAGTATGAATTTGTTGCCCTCATAACGCGACATCGCATTGATGAGCGAATGTACCGTTCTGCCGAATTTAAGGTCGCCGCAAAGACCGATTGTCAGGTTTTCGAACGTTCCCTTTTCACGGTAGATTGTCAGTAAATCCGCAAGCGTCTGAGTCGGGTGATTGTGTCCGCCGTCACCGGCGTTGATTACGGGAATAGTCGCACTCTTTGACGCAATATACGGAGCGCCCTCCTTCGGGTGACGCATTGCGATAATGTCCGCATAACAGCTTACGGTTTTCGCCGTGTCGGCAACGCTTTCGCCCTTCGCCGCAGACGATGAGCCTGCGTCGCTCATTGAGATTACGTGACCGCCCAGCTCATACATAGCTGCTTCAAAGCTCATTCTCGTCCTCGTTGACGGTTCGAAGAAAAGCGTCGCAAGCTTTTTGCCGTCGCAGACGTGAGCGTACTTTTCGGGATTGTCAATGATGTCGAGCGCGGTTTTTATCAGCTCGTTAAGCTCGTCAACGCTTAAATCGAGCACGTCCATAACGCTTCTCATATTATGCTCCGATCCAGCTTTCGTCGGAAGGATTGTTCCTGAAAGCTATAAGTCTTTTTATATCTTCCTGCTTTATGTAGCCTTCCTCAGCGGCTACAACCGCAATTTCGTCAAAGTTTGTAAGCGAAACGTTCTTTACGTTTGCCTCTTTAAGTCTGTCAAGTCCCTTCTGCATACCGTAGGTAAAGATTGACACGATGCCGAGCACCTCCGCGCCTGCTTCGCGAAGCACGTTTACTACCTCGATAACCGAGCCGCCCGTTGAGATTAAATCCTCAACGACTACAACCTTCTGTCCCGCTTCAAGCCTGCCCTCAATCTGATTCTGTCTGCCGTGGTCCTTTGCGCCCGAGCGGACGTAGCCCATCGGCATACCCATAATATGACCGACAATTGCGGCGTGGGCGATACCTGCGGTTGACGTACCCATAAGCACTTCGCAGTCGGGATAATTCTCCTTAATAAGCTCGGCTAAACCGTTTTCAACGTCATTTCTGACATCGGGTGCGGTCAGTGTAAGTCGGTTGTCGCAGTAAACGGGGCTTTTAATTCCGCTTGCCCAGGTGAAGGGCTCTTCGGGACGGAAAAAGACCGCCTTGATTTTAAGTAAATCCTTTGCAATAAGCTTTTTGAGTTCCATACTCTTCTCCTTAACCTATGAATTCGTCACAGCAGCGTTTGTAAGCCGCAACGGGATCGTCAGCCGCCGTTATCGGTCTGCCGACTACTATGTAGTCCGAACCGATTTCCTTCGCCGCGGCAGGTGTCATAACACGCTTCTGGTCGCCTATGTCGCCGTCCGCGAAGCGTACGCCGGGCGTTACCGTAAGGAAGTCTCTGCCGCAGATTGAATGTACCTTTTCAGCTTCGAGCGGGGAGCAGACAACGCCGTCAAGTCCCGCGTTTCTGGCGTTAAGCGCATAGTGCATAACAACCTTATCAATCGGCTCGTGAATGAGCAGATCGTTTTCCATCGACTCCTGATCGGTCGAGGTCAGCTGAGTGACCGCAATAAGCAGAGGTCTTGTGCCGTCCTCTCTCGTCAGTCCTTCGAGCGCAGCCTCCATCATTCTTACCGTTCCTGCGGCGTGCAGGTTGCATATGTCAACGTCAAGGCGTGAAAGCACCGCCATTGATTTTTTAACCGTGTTGGGTATATCGTGGAGCTTTAAGTCAAGAAAGATTTTGTGACCTCTCTTTTTGATTTCCCTAACGATTTCGGGGCCTTCCGCATAGAAAAGCTCCATTCCTATTTTAACAAAAGGCTTGCGGTCTGTAAATAGACTGAGAAATTCAAGCGTCTGCTCCTTACCCGCAAAGTCGCAGGCAACTATTACGTCCTTTCCCATTATAAAGCACCTCCGATTATGTCAGATAAGTTTTCGATACCGTATTTTTCCATAGCCTTCGGCAAGGCTTCTATAATTTCTTTACAGGCTAGGGGATTGACGAGATTTGCCGCACCGACCTCAACCGCAGTTGCGCCTGCGAGCATCATTTCGATTACGTCCTCAGCTGACGAAACGCCGCCCATGCCGACAACGGGAATTTTAACTGCCGAAGCGACCTGATAAACCATACGAAGCGCTACGGGGAAAATCGCGGGTCCCGAAAAACCGCCCATTTTATTTGCAATTACGGGCTTCCTCGTTTTAAGATTAATTCTCATACCGAGAAGTGTATTTATAAGACTTATTGCGTCCGCGCCCGCAGCCTCGCAAGCCTTTGCAATTGCAACTATATCGGTTACGTTCGGTGAAAGTTTGATAATAACCGGCTTCGTTGTAACAGCCTTGACCGCCGCAACAACCTCTGCCGCTGCTTCGGGACTTGTGCCGAAGCTCATGCCGCCGCCGTGAACGTTCGGGCAACTGACGTTAACCTCAAGCCAGCCGACCTGCTCCTCTTTATCGAGCAGAGCGCAGGTGTATGCGTAGTCCTCAACCGAAAAGCCGCTGACGTTGGCCATAACCGGTTTATGAAATACTTTTTTTAGCTTTGGCAACTCCTCGCTTATAACCTTTTCAACACCGGGATTCTGAAGTCCTACGGCGTTAATCATACCCGAAGCGCATTCCGCAATTCTCGGTGTGGGATTGCCGAAGCGCGCGTCCTTCGTCGTGCCCTTGAATGAAAATGTTCCGAGTACGTTTATATCGTAGATTTCCGCAAATTCATAGCCGAAGCCGAACGTGCCCGAGGCGGGGATTACGGGATTGTCAAGCTCGATACCGCACAGGTTTACACTCAGTTTTCCCATAAAATCTCCTCCTTTTCAAGCACGGGGCCGTCCTTGCAGATACGCTTGTAGCCCGTGACGGTTTTGCAGCTGCAGCCCATGCACGCACCGAAGCCGCAGCCCATTCTCTCTTCAAAGCTGAACTGTCCCGAGGTCTTTGCCGACCTGTAAACCGCTTTGAGCATCGGCTCGGGACCGCAGGTATAGAAATAACTGTAATTCTCGGGTAAAGCATCGGTAACGAAGCCTTTGACGCCGTAACTTCCGTCAACGGTTGTTACCGTTACGTCGCAGCCAAGCGCTTTGAACTCTTTTTCGTAAAAGACCTCGTCTTTTGTGTTGAAGCCGAGTATCACGCTGACCTTACAGCCTTTTGAAATCAGCTTTTTTGCAAGCAGATACATCGGCGGAACGCCGACTCCGCCGCCGATAAGCAGGGGAGCGTCGCCCGATTTTGTAAGGTCGTAGCCGTTGCCCAGTCCCGTCAGCACGCTGAGTTTTTCGCCCTCACACATTTGGCTCATTTTTTCGGTGCCGTTGCCGACTACCTTGTAAATGAGCGTGAGAACGTCGCCCTGCACGTCGCACACCGATATGGGCCTGCGAAGGTAGAAGCCGTCAAGCTTGATGTTGACGAACTGACCGCAGTTCGTGATATCGGACGTGTCGCCCGTAAGCGTCATTCTGTAAACCGATTTTGCGATAAGTTCGTTTGAATTGATTGTAAAAATACAGTCCTTCATTTTCTTCCTTATGAATCAATCGTTGAAATTGTAAGCGTGGTTTCCTCGAGCGTGTCAAGAAGTACTCTGACCGTGTCAAGCGAGGTGAATATGGTCGTGTTGTTCTCCGTTGCGAGCTGTCTTATCTGTACGCCGTCGCTCTCGGGAGCCGAAGCGCCGATGTCACGCGTGTTGATAAGATATGCTATATAGCCCTGACGGATTGCCTCGGGGATTTCCTCGGAGCCGTCGCTGATTTTCTTAAGCTCGTGTGTTCTGATACCGTGCGCTTTAAGGAATTCGGCAGTGCCGTGAGTACCCTGAATGTTAAATCCGAGATTGTAGAAGCGGCGGATAAGCGGAAGCGCCTCCTCCTTGTCCTTGTCGGCAACGGTTACAAGCACCGTACCGTAATTCTGAAGGTGAGTTCCCGCAGCCTGAAGCGCCTTGTAGATAGCACGGTTAAGCTTGTCGTCGTAGCCGATAGCTTCGCCCGTGGATTTCATTTCAGGTGAGAGGTAAGCGTCAAGTCCCTTGATTTTATTGAATGAGAATACGGGAACCTTGACGTAGAATCTCTTTTTCTCCTCAGGATAGAGGTCGAAGATTCCCTGCTCCTTCAATGATTTGCCGAGTATAACCTCGGTTGCGATATCGGCAAGGCTGTAGCCCGTCGATTTTGAAAGGAAGGGAACCGTTCTTGAAGAACGCGGATTAACTTCGATTATATATACGTTCTCATTCTTATCAACGATGAACTGAATGTTGTAAAGACCGACTATGCCGATGCCTAAGCCGAGCTTCTTTGCATACTGAAGGATGATGCCCTTAACCTTGTCGGAAATTGAGAACGAGGGATATACGCTTATCGAGTCGCCCGAGTGGATACCCGTTCTCTCAACAAGCTCCATAATACCGGGCACGAATACGTCTCTGCCGTCGCAGATTGCGTCAACCTCGACCTCCTTGCCCTGAATGTACTTGTCAACAAGTACGGGCTTGTCAGCGTCGATTTCAACTGCGGTCTTGAGGTAGTGGCGAAGCTGCTCCTCGTTTGCAACTATCTGCATGGCTCTGCCGCCTAAAACGAAGGACGGTCTTACGAGTACGGGATAGCCGATTTCCTCGGCAGCCTTGACGCCGTCTTCAATCTTTGTAACCGCTCTGCCCTTGGGCTGAGGAATGTTAAGGTCGAGAAGGATTTTTTCGAAGCTGTCTCTGTTTTCGGCTCTCTCAATTGCGGCGCAGTCAGTACCGATAATCCTGACGCCTCTGTCCATAAGCGGCTGGGCGAGATTGATAGCCGTCTGACCGCCTAAGGAAGCGATAACGCCTTCGGGATTTTCAAAGTCGATAATTGCCATTACATCTTCGGGCGTAAGGGGCTCGAAGTAGAGCTTGTCCGCAGTAGTGTAGTCGGTCGAAACGGTTTCGGGGTTGTTGTTTATAATGATTGCCTCATAGCCCGCACGCTTGATGGTCTGTACGGCGTGAACTGTCGAGTAGTCGAATTCAACGCCCTGACCTATTCTTATCGGACCTGCGCCGAGCACGATAATCTTTTTCTTATCCGTAAGGCGCGAAGCGTTCTCACCCGTGTATGAGGAATACAGATAGGCGATATACTTGCCCGTGTGGAGCGTGTCGACCATCTTGAATATCGGAATAATTCCGTTCTGTTTTCTCAGATTATAAACCGCAATTTCGTCGCAGTTCCAGAGCTTAGCGATAAACTGATCCGAGAAGCCCATTTTCTTGGCTTCCTTCAATACCGTAAGGTCGTTGGGCTTCTGCTTAAGCTCGTTTTCCTTTTCAATTATCTTCTTCAAGCACTCGAGGAAAAGCTCGGTAATCATTGTTACCTCGTGAAGCTTTTCGATTGAGGTTCCGAGTCTCAAAAGCTGGGCTATTGCGAAGATGTTGTCAGCCTTGAATTCCTTTATATAGTCGAGAAGCTCAGCCTCGCTCATATTATCAAACTTTGCAAGGTGAACGTGGCATACGCCCGTTTCAAGCGAGCGAACGGACTTTAAGAAGCACTCGTCGAGCGTCGAGCCTATGCCCATAACCTCGCCCGTAGCCTTCATCTGAGTACCCAGCGTATTCGGAGCGTCGGCAAACTTGTCGAAGGGGAAGCGGGGGAATTTCGCAACAATGTAGTCAAGGCTCGGCTCGATTGCCGCAGTGCCGCCTGCAACGGGGATTTCCTCGAGCGCCATGCCCATAGCAATCTTCGCGGTAACCCTTGCTATCGGGTAGCCGCTTGCCTTTGAAGCGAGCGCCGACGAACGCGAAACTCTCGGGTTGACTTCGATTAAGAAATATTCGCTTGAATTCGGATTGAGCGCAAACTGAACGTTGCAGCCACCCTCGATTTTAAGCTCTCTGATAATCTTTATTGCCGAGTCGTTGAGCATTTTAAGGTCGTGGTCGTTGAGCGAAAGGATGGGTGCGACAACTATCGAGTCACCCGTGTGAACGCCGACGGGGTCAACGTTTTCCATACCGCAGATTGTGATAGCGTGGTCGTTTGAGTCACGCATAACCTCGAATTCGATTTCCTTGTAGCCCTTTACGCTCTTTTCGATAAGCACCTGATGAACGGGTGAAAGCTTGAAGGCGTTGATGCCGATTTCAACAAGCTCCTCCTCGTCGTTTGCGAAGCCGCCGCCCGTGCCGCCTAAGGTGAACGCGGGACGAAGCACTACGGGATAGCCTATGCGCTTCGCCGCTTCTTTTGCCTCGTCAAGCGAGTATGTGATTTCCGAGGGAATAACAGGCTCGCCTATGGACTCGCACATTTCCTTGAAAAGCTCTCTGTCCTCGGCTCTCTCAATTGAGGTTGACGACGTGCCGAGAAGCTGAACGCCGCACTCCTTGAGTATGCCCTTCTTTTCAAGCTGCATTGCGAGATTGAGCCCCGTCTGTCCGCCGATGCCGGGGACTATTGCGTCGGGACGCTCATATCTTAAAATCTTTGCTATGTATTCAAGTGTAAGCGGCTCCATATAAACCTTGTCCGCTATCTGCGTGTCGGTCATGATTGTCGCAGGGTTTGAGTTGCAGAGTATTACCTCGTAGCCCTCCTCCTTGAGCGCAAGACACGCCTGGGTGCCTGCGTAGTCGAATTCAGCCGCCTGACCGATAACGATGGGGCCCGAGCCGATGATAAGTACCTTTTTGATGTCCGTTCTCTTTGCCATATATATACCTCCGAAAATTAATTACTTTTTATAAACCGCCCTGCCGTCATAAACGGTCATAAGGCATTCGCCGTAAACTCTCATTCCCTCAAAGGGCGTGGATTTGCCCATTGAAAGAAAATCGTCGGGATTAACTGCGTATTCTTTATTCAGATTCCATACCGTGAACGAATTGTCAAGCGGTATCGAAAAACGCTTTCTCGAATTGATTGCCAACAGTTCAATCAGCTTATCAAGCGTGATTACGTTTTCCTTAACCAGCTTTGTGTAAAGCACGGGAAATGCGGTTTCAATTCCGACTATGCCGAAGGCGCTGCCTTCAAGTCCTTTCGACTTTTCCTCAGCTGAATGCGGTGCGTGGTCGGTCGAAATCATATCTATCGTTCCGTCCGCAATTCCCTCGATAAGCGCCTCTCTGTCAGCCCTTGAACGCAGGGGAGGATTCATCTTGAATCTTCCGTCCTCTTTCAGGTCGTTTTCGTCAAGCACGAGGTAGTGCGGAGCGGTTTCGCAGGTGATGTTCACGCCGCTTTTCTTCGCCTGCCTGATAAGCTCAACGCTCTCTTTACAGGAAATGTGGCATACGTGATAGGCGCAGCCGCTTTTTGCTGAAAGCTCAATGTCCCGCTCAATCGGCCCCCACTCGCTTTCGGAGCAGATACCCCTGTGGTTATGCTCCTTTGCATAAATTCCGTCGTGTATGTAACCGCCGTGAAGCAGGGAATTGTCCTCGCAATGCGCGACGATTATCTTATCAAGGCTCTTTGCAATTCTCATCGCTTCGAGCATCATCTCTTCTGACTGAACGCCGCGTCCGTCGTCGGAAAAGGCTATTACATTCGGCGCCATAGCCGCCATATCGGAAAGCTGTTCTCCGAGCTGACCTACGGTAATCGCGCCGTAGGGGAGTACGTTGATAACTGCGTCGCTTTTAATAATATCGGTCTGCTCTTTAAGATGCTCTGCGCTGTCGGGCACGGGATTCAGGTTAGGCATTGTGCACACCGCCGTGTAGCCGCCGTGCGCCGCCGCCTGCGAACCCGTTAGTATCGTCTCTTTATAAGAAAAACCCGGCTGACGGAAATGCACATGCACATCGCAAAAGCCGGGAAAAATCGAATATTCATCCTTTGAAAGAGAGAAATGTGCGAAATCGGGGAAAACTTCCTGAATTTCGCTTGCAGAGTAGTTCAGTTTTAAGGGCAAATTCTTCTGCATAATAACCTCTTAAAAAAATAACCTCACCTGAAACGGCAAGGTACACTAATCTAAAGCAAGGCTTACACCAAACAATATATAATAGAATCTTGCCAATCTCTCTGTATTGGTTTAAAGATTTATGTTGTTTTTATAATAACATTGTATTTAGTCTCTGTCAACTAAAAATTGGCTGTCGGCACACAAGATATTGAGCCGTTTTTGAACTGTTTTTTGTGCAAAATAACAATCGGCGCAAACTGACAAAAAACGTGCTTCAAAGGGAGAAGATGAGTAAACTTACAAAAAATGATAAAAAATTATAAAAAAACTGCAATTATATGCATATTTATGAATAAAATTACAAAATATATGCATAAATATTCATTTTATACTTGACAAGCGCAGTCAATCGCAGTATAATACATTAAATTTATAAAAGGAAAAAGATATATGTTCAAGGTTTTTATTGACGGCAGCGCGGGTACGACGGGACTTCGCATATACGAAAGGCTTGAAAACAGAAGCGATATAAAGCTTATTGTTTTGCCCGATGCCGACAGAAAAGATATTAATAAACGAAGACAGGCGTTAAACGAAAGCGATATTTCGTTTCTCTGCCTTCCCGATGCGGCGGCAGTCGAGGCCGTTTCGCTCATAGATAATCCCGATACGGCGGTTATCGACACCTCGACTGCGCACAGAACGGCTGACGGTTGGGCATACGGCTTCCCCGAGCTTACGGGACTTCGTGAGAAGATAGCCTCCTCAAAGCGCATAGCCAATCCGGGCTGTCACGCGAGCGGTTTTATCTCGCTTGTTGCCCCGCTTCGTGAAAACGGAATTATTCCCGCAGATGCGTATCTTAATTGCTTTTCGCTTACGGGTTATTCTGGCGGCGGCAAGAAGATGATAGCCGACTATGAAGCCGAGGGCAGGGATGCTTTACTTAATTCTCCCAGACAGTACGGTCTTACGCAGTCGCACAAGCATCTGCCCGAAATGTCGAAGCTTTGCACACTTGAAAACGAACCGGCGTTCTGCCCGATAGTTGCCGATTATTACTCGGGAATGCAGATCACCGTTTCGCTTTTCAGAGAGCAGATTAACGGCAGCATTGAAGATATAAAAGAACTTTATAAATCGTATTATAACGGTGCGCTTGTGAAATACGCCGAGGCTCCCGACGAAAACGGATTTCTGTCGTCGAATAAGCTTTCGGGCTTCGACAATATGGAGATAAGCGTTTTCGGAAACGACGAGCGGATACTTCTCGTTTCCCGCTTTGACAATCTCGGCAAGGGCGCTTCGGGCGCGGCGATACAGAATATGAATATACTCATGGGTGCCGACGAAACAACGGGACTCAATATACTTTGATACAGGAGATTGAAATGAAATTTGTACAGGGCGGCGTTTGCGCCGCAAAGGGCTTTACCGCGGGCGGTGTGCACTGCGGCATCAGAAAGAACAGAGACAAAAAGGATTTATCGCTCATTGTAAGCGAAACCAGAGCTTCGGCGGCGGCGGTCTATACGACCAATTTAGTCAAGGGCGCACCGCTGGTCGTCACAAAAGAGCATCTTGCTGACGGATACGCTCAGGCGGTTATCTGCAACTCGGGCAACGCCAACACCTGCAACGCAAACGGCATTGAAATTGCCAACGAGATGTCAGCACTGTGCGCAAACGCTTTGGGAATAAGCGAAAACGATATCGTGGTCGCTTCAACGGGCGTTATCGGTCAGCCGCTCGATATAGAGCCTATCGCTGACGGTATTCCCGAGCTTGTCGCTTCCCTCGGCGTTGACGGCAGCGACGCCGCGGCTCAGGGCATTATGACTACCGACACAAAGAAAAAAGAGGTTGCGGTTGAGTTTGAGCTTGACGGAAAGACCTGCCGTATAGGCGGTATTGCAAAGGGCAGCGGTATGATTCATCCGAATATGGCTACAATGCTCGTCTTTATCACAAGCGACGTCGCAATTTCGCCTTGCATGCTTCAGAAGGCTCTTTCGGGCGATATAGCAAACACCTTCAATATGGTAAGCGTTGACGGCGACACCTCAACAAACGATATGGTCACCGTGCTTGCAAACGGACTTGCGGGCAACAGCGAAATAACTGACGAGGGCAGGAACTTCGATATCTTTATGAAGGCGCTCAATTCCGTTACCGTCGAGCTTTGCCGCGGTATTGCGGGCGACGGCGAGGGCGCAACGAAGCTTCTCGAGTGCAGGGTAACGGGCGCTAAAACTCTCGATATTGCAAAGACCGTTGCCAAGAGCGTTATTTGTTCCTCACTCCTGAAGGCGGCTATGTTCGGAGCCGACGCCAACTGGGGCAGAGTGCTCTGCGCGATAGGTTATTCGGGCGCGGACGTCGACGTAAATAAAATCGACGTTGCCTTCAGAAGCGAAGCGGGTGAGATAGCCGTCTGCGAAAACGGAGCGGGCATTGCGTTTTCCGAAGAGATTGCCAAGGAAATACTCCTGAAGGATGAGATTGAAATTCTCGTAGCGCTAAACGACGGCGGTTATTCGTCTACGGCGTGGGGCTGCGACCTTACATACGATTACGTCAAAATAAACGGAGATTACAGAACTTAAACGGAGAGAGATTATGGTAGACAGCTTATCAAACGCGGAGCGCGCCGAGGTCATAACTCAGGCGCTTCCGTACATTAAAAAATACACGGGCAAGGTCGTCGTTGTTAAGTACGGCGGCAACGCCATGATAAACGAACAGCTTAAGCAGCAGGTTATGGAGGACATAGTGCTTCTGTGGCTTATCGGCGTTAAAATCGTTCTCGTTCACGGCGGAGGTCCCGAAATAAGCGAGCTTATGAAAAAGCTCGGTAAAGAGGCAAAATTCGTTGACGGTCTTAGAGTTACCGATAAGGAAACGGTCGATATCGTTCAGATGGTGCTTGCGGGCAAGGTCAACAAAACGCTCGTCAATATGCTTGAAATGAAGGGCGGACGCGCGGTCGGACTTTCCGGTATGGACGGCAGACTTATCGAGGCCGAAATCAAGGACGAAAAGCTCGGCTACGTCGGCGAGATTACCAAGATACATATAAAGCCCGTAACCGATTTGCTTGAGAAGGATTATATTCCCGTTATCTCAACTCTCGGCTGCGATAAGCAGGGCAATACCTATAATATCAACGGCGACACCGCCGCGGCGAATATTGCGGGCGCGCTGGGAGCCGAGAAGCTTATAATGATGACCGACATTGACGGCATTTTAAGAGATAAGGACGACCCGTCTACGCTGATACCCGAAATCACAATAAACGAAGCCAATAAGCTTTATGAGGACGGCATCGTTACGGGCGGTATGATACCGAAGGTTGAGTGCTGTATAGACGCAATTCACAAGGGCGTAAAGAACGTCGTAATTCTTGACGGCAGAGTTCCTCACTCGATACTTATGGAATTACTGACGGACGAGGGCGCAGGTACTATGGTAACCGGAGAGAAAAAGAAATGAGCATAAAAGAAATTGATAAAGAATATATAGCGGGTACGTACAAGCGTTTCGACGTTGAAATCGTATCGGGCAAGGGCAGCAAGGTCTATGACGAAAACGGCAGGGAATATATCGACCTGACAAGCGGAATAGGCGTAACCTCCTTCGGTATAGCCGATAACGAGTGGAAGGCGGCAATAGTTGACCAGATTAACCGTGTTCAGCACATGTCCAACCTTTATTACACCGAGCCGTGCGCTCTGCTTGCAAAGGCGCTGTGCGAAAAGACGGGACTTAAAAAGGTCTTCTTTTCAAATTCAGGCGCCGAGGCAAACGAGTGCGCGATAAAGGCGGCGCGTAAGTACGCCTGCGACAAATACGGCGAAGATGCCTACACAATAGTTACCCTTGAAAACAGCTTTCACGGCAGAACGGTAACCACGCTTGCCGCGACGGGGCAGGAGCATTATCACGAGCTTTTCAATCCGCTGACGGCGGGCTTTGAGCATATCAAAGCGGGCGATATGAACGCTCTTAAAACTATCTGTGAAAAGAAAAGAATAGCCGCTGTTATGATAGAGTGTATTCAGGGCGAGGGCGGCGTAATTGCGCTTGATAAGGATTTCGTTATCTCGCTTTACGAATACTGCTGCGAAAACGATATTCTGCTTATAGTTGACGAGGTACAGACGGGCAACGGCAGAACGGGTAAGCTTTATGCCTATATGAATTACGGCATAACCCCCGATATCGTAACCACCGCCAAGGGACTTGCGGGCGGTCTGCCGATAGGCGCGGCGCTTTTCGGCGAGAAGACGCAGAACGTTTTCGGCTTCGGCGACCACGGCTCGACCTTCGGCGGAAATCCCGTCAGCTGCGCGGCGGCGCTGAGTATCATAAAGCGTATTGACGAAAAGCTCTTAAACGAAGTAAACGAAAAGAGTGAATATATCTTTTCTGCTTTTGACGGCGCCGAGGGCGTAGAGAGCGTCAGCGGCATGGGACTTATGATCGGTATCAAGACCGTGAAGCCCGCCGCCGAGGTGCTCGCAAAATGTATTGAAAACGGTGTGCTTTGTCTTACCGCAAAGGATAAGCTGAGACTTTTACCCGCACTTAATATTGACTTTGAGGATCTTAAAAAAGCAGTTGAAATTATAAAGAACGTTTGTAAGGAGTAAAATATGAATTTACAGGGCAGAAATTTTCTTAAATTACTTGACTTTGAACCCGAGGAGATAAACTATCTTATCGACCTTGCGGCCGAACTGAAGGAAAAGAAAAAGAAGGGAATTCCCCACCGTATTCACGAGGGAAAGAGCATAGCTCTCATATTTGAGAAGTCCAGTACGAGAACACGCTGCGCCTTCGAGGTTGCGGCGAATGATCTGGGTATCTATCCCGTTTATCTCGACCCCAACAGCTCGCAGATAGGCAAGAAGGAGAGCATAGCCGACACCGCGAGAGTACTCGGCAGAATGTTTGACGGCATTGAGTACAGAGGCTACGGTCAGGAAAAGGTCGAAAAGCTCGCCGCCTATTCGGGCGTAAGAGTCTGGAACGGTCTTACCAACGAATTCCACCCGACCCAGATTCTTGCCGATTTCCTTACAATCAAGGAGCATTTCGGCCGTCTTAAGGGCATAAAGCTCGTTTATATGGGCGAGGCTCATTACAATATGGGCAACTCGCTTATGGTTGGCTGTGCAAAGATGGGTATGCACTTTGTTGTCTGCTCTCCGAAAAAGTATCTTCCCGATGCCGATCTTACACAGCAGTGCCTTGAAATTGCGGAACAGACGGGCGCAACGATAGAGTTTATCGAGGATCCGATGGAGGCTACGAAGAATGCCGACGTTATCTATACCGACGTATGGGTTTCAATGGGCGAGCCCGATGAGGTCTGGGCGGAGAGAATCAAGGACCTTATTCCCTATCAGGTCAATTCGGTTATAATGGCAAATGCGGGCGAGCAGTGCCGTTTTATGCACTGTCTGCCTTCGTTCCACGACCTTGAAACCGAGATGGGAAGCAGAATCTGCGAAAAATTCGGCCTTGACTGTATGGAGGTTACCGACGAGGTTTTTGAGGGCGAACAGTCCATAGTATTCGACGAAGCCGAAAACAGACTGCACACTATCAAGGCGGTTATTGCCGCCACTTTATAAGGAAGTTACGGGAAAATGAAAAAAGCGTATCTTGTACTTGAAAATTCAAAGGTGTTTGAGGGCTGGCGCATAGGAGCGGACGGTGAAACACTCGGCGAGCTCGTCTTTACGACGGGCGTTGTCGGTTATCTCGAAACCCTGACCGACCCGAGCTACGCGGGACAGATTGTTATGCAAACCTTCCCGCTTATAGGAAATTACGGCGTTATTCCCGAGGATTTTGAGGGCAAAACCGCCGTCAGGGGCTACGTCGTCAGGGAGCTTTGCGATTACCCTTCAAATTTCAGAAGCGAATATGAGCTTGACCGTTTCTTAAAGGACAACGGCATAGTCGGCATCTGCGGAGTCGATACCCGTGAGCTTACGAAAATTATTCGCGAGCAGGGCGTTATGAACGCGGTTATCTGTGACGAAATTCCCGACGATTTGTCCGCTGTTAAGAATTACCTGATTAAAGATATCGTACCCGAGGTCAGCACAAAGGAAAAGCAGGTTTATGAAGCTCAGCGCGACAAAAAGTTCAACGTTACGCTTATCGACTACGGCGCAAAGCGCAATATCATACGCTCACTGCAGCAGCGCGGCTGCGAGGTTACGCTTGTGCCTTACAATACGCCTGCCGAGGATATACTAGCCGCCGACCCCGACGGAATAATGCTTTCCAACGGACCGGGTGACCCGACAGACAATGTTTATTCAATAGAACAGATTAAGAAGCTTGTCGGCAGAAAACCGATTTTCGGAATTTGTCTTGGCCATCAGCTCACGGCGCTTGCCATGGGTGCAAAGACCGAAAAGCTCAAGTACGGCCACCGCGGCGCCAATCAGCCCGTAACCCTTGCCGACGGCTCGAGAACGTATATCACGAGCCAGAATCACGGCTATGCCGTAGTTAACGACAGCGTGAACGGCATAGGCGAAATAAGCTTTACCAACGCCAATGACGGCAGCTGCGAGGGCATTGAATACAAGGACAAAAAGTGCTTCACGGTTCAGTTCCATCCCGAGGCCTGCTCGGGACCGAAGGACACGGCGTTTCTGTTTGACAGGTTTATAAAGATGATGGAGGATGAGCGCAATGCCGAGAGATAACAGCGTTAAAAAGGTACTCGTAATAGGCTCGGGCCCCATCGTAATAGGTCAGGCTGCCGAATTCGACTACGCGGGAGCTCAGGCTTGCCGTGTGCTTCGCGCAGAGGGCATCAACACGGTGCTCGTCAATTCGAATCCCGCAACCATAATGACCGACAAGAATCTTGCCGACGAGATTTACCTTGAACCTCTCAATGCGGAAACTGTCGCGAGAATAATTGAAAAAGAACGTCCCGACAGTCTGCTCGCTTCGCTGGGCGGACAGACGGGACTTACAATAGCCATGCAGTTATCGGCAAACGGCGTGCTCGAAAAGTACGGCGTAAGGCTTCTGGGAAGCGACGTCTCGGCCATCAATACCGCCGAGGACAGAGAGCTTTTCAGAGATAAGATGAAGGAAATCGGTCAGCCCGTCGTTCCCAGTGAAATTGCAAACGATATCGACACGGCTGTCAGGGTTGCCGGCGAAATCGGTTACCCCGTAATCGTGCGCCCCGCGTTCACTCTGGGCGGCTCGGGCGGCGGCATCGCCGAAACCGAGGAGGAATTCATCACCATAGCAAAGACGGGACTTGATATGTCCCCGATAACGCAGATACTCGTTGAAAAGTGCATCTCGGGCTGGAAGGAAATCGAGTTTGAAACCATGCGCGACGCCAAGGGCAACGTCATAGCCGTCTGCTCGATGGAAAATCTTGACCCCGTCGGCATCCATACGGGCGACTCAATCGTCACCGCGCCCGCGCTCACACTTGCCGATAAGGAGTATCAGATGCTGCGTTCGGCTTCGCTTGATATAATCTCGTCTATCGGCATCGTCGGCGGCTGCAACTGTCAGTTCGCGCTCAATCCCGACAGCTTTGAATATGCGGTAATCGAGGTTAATCCCCGTGTTTCGCGTTCATCGGCTCTCGCTTCAAAGGCGACGGGTTACCCGATAGCGAAAATTACGACCAAAATTGCGCTCGGCTATTCGCTCGACGAAATCAAAAACGATATCACGGGCAAGACCTGCGCCTGCTTTGAGCCGACGCTCGACTACGTTGTAGTCAAGTTCCCGAAATGGCCCTTTGACAAGTTTCAGGGCTCGTCGCGTAAGCTCGGCACTCAGATGAAGGCGACGGGCGAGGTAATGGCTATCGCTTCGTCGTTTGAGGCGGCGCTTCTCAAAGCGGTCAGAGGAGCGGAAATCTCGCTTGACACGCTCAATTGCGAACCGCTCAACGATAAACCCGTCAGGGAACGCCTGCTTGAACAGAACGACAGGCGTATTTTCACCGTTTTTGAAGCGCTCAAAAGCGGCGTGTCGGTTGACGATATACACTTTTTAACTAAAATTGACAACTGGTTTTTATATAAGCTTAAAAATCTTGCCGATTTTGAAAATGAAATAGCAAGCGGAAGAGTGTTCTTAGACGAAATTTATCTAAAGGCTAAGAAACTCGGCTACACCGATTCGGCAATTATGAAGCTTACGGGCGCCGACAGTCTGCCCGAATTTGATTATTCATACAAAATGGTCGATACCTGCGCGGCTGAGTTCGACGCGGAAACGCCGTATTTCTATTCAACCGCCGACAGCTACTGCGAGGCGCGCGAGTTTGAGAGAAGCGGCAAGCCCGTAATTATGGTTCTCGGTTCGGGCCCCATCAGAATTGGCCAGGGTATTGAATTCGATTACAGCTCGGTTCACTGCACGTGGACGCTTCGCGAAATGGGTTACGATGTCGTTATCGTCAACAACAACCCCGAAACCGTTTCGACCGACTACGATACGGCTGACAGACTGTACTTCGAACCGCTTACGCCCGAGGACGTTATGAATATAATTAAGGTTGAAAAGCCTGTCGGCGTAGTTGTCGCTTTCGGCGGACAGACCGCTATCAAGCTTACGCAGTATCTGGACAAAAACGGCATAAAGATACTCGGTACATCTGCCGAGAGTATTGATACGGCAGAGGACAGAAGCCGTTTTGACGAACTGCTTGAAAGCTTCAATATCAGACGCCCGAAGGGCATGGGCGTCAATACGGTTGACGAGGCGGTTGAGGCGGCGAAGAAGCTTGGCTATCCCGTACTTCTGCGCCCGTCTTACGTAATCGGCGGTCAGAATATGACCATATCGAGAAGCGAGGAACACACTGTCAGATATATGAAAACCATATTATCGGGCGGAATTGAGAATCCCGTGCTTGTCGACAAATATATGCCCGGCACCGAGCTTGAGGTTGACGTTATTTCCGACGGCGAGGACGTGCTTATCCCCGGTATTATGGAGCATATCGAGCGTGCGGGTGTTCATTCGGGCGACTCGATTGCCGTTTACCCGCCCTATAATCTGAGCGACAAATTCTTAAAGACCGTCTGCGACAGCTCCGAAAAGCTTGCGCTCGCTCTGGGCACAAAAGGTCTTGTAAATATTCAGTATCTTATCTATGACGGCGAGCTTTACGTTATCGAGGTCAATCCCCGTGCGTCGAGAACCGTTCCCTATATCAGCAAGGTTACAAACGTGCCTATGGTTGACGTAGCGTCGCGCGTAATGCTCGGCGAAAAGCTTAAGGACCTCGGTTACGGCACGGGACTCTACAAGACTCCGCCTTACTGCACGGTCAAGGTTCCCGTTTTCTCGTTTGAAAAGCTCAACGACGCCAATTCCATTCTCGGCCCCGAAATGAAATCTACGGGCGAGGTGCTCGGCATAGGCAAGACGAAGGCGGAAGCTTTGTTCAAGGGCCTTACCGCCGCAGGCTTCAAGGTACCCTTCGCCGACGAACGCGAAAAGAGCGGCGTGCTTATCAGCGTTGAGGAAAACGATTATCAGGAGATTATCTCGCTCGCCAAGCGTTTCTATGATTTAGGTATTAAGCTCTACGCCACGAGCGGTACGGCAAAGGCGATTGAGAGCCTCGGCATCGACGTCGTTTCCGTTGAGAATGCAAGTGTCAGCGACGATATCACGAAGCTGATGGAATCGGGCAGAATCAGCTACCTCGTCTATACGGGCGCCGTAAAGGACGCGACGGTAGGCGATTATACCGTGCTTCACCGCCGCGCCATGCAGCTTGACATACCTTGTCTTACTTCGCTTGATACGGCGAATGCGCTTGCCGATATTATCGAAAGCCGCTTTACACTGAGCAATACCGAGCTTGTCGATATCAACAATATGCGTAAGGAAAAGCAGATAATTCATTTTGCCAAGATGCAGTCCTGCGGTAACGATTATATTTTCGTCGAGAATTTCGACGGCAGGATTACCTGTCCCGAATCTCTTTGCGTAAACCTTTGTCAGCAGCACTTCGGCATAGGCGCCGACGGCATAGTTTTAATCGAAAAATCCGACGTTGCCGACGCGAAAATGCGTTCGTTCAACAAGGACGGCAGCGAGGGCAAAACCGCGGGCAACAACCTGCGCTGCATCGGCAAATATCTCTATGACAAGGGGATAGTTAAAAAGGAAGAAATGACCGTTGAAACCGCAAGCGGCGTTTCGGGACTTAAGCTCTATCTGCGCGACGGAAAGGTTAATTCCGTCTGCGTCAATATGGGTAAGGCGAAAATAGGCGAGGTTGCAAAGAAAATAAAAATCGACGGCGGCGATTACACCGTTACGACCGTTGACGTCGGCAATCCGCATTTCGTAACCTTTATTGACGCGATAGATTCGCTTGATTTAAGACATATAGGACCTAAGTTTGAGCACAACGAATACGCTCCTCACCGTGTCAATACGGAATTCGTCCGTGTTATCAATTCCGACACAATCCGTATGCGCGTCTGGGAACGCGGCAACGGCGAAACACTTGCCTGCGGCACGGGCGCCTGCGCGGCGGCTGCGGCTGCGGTCGAAAACGGTTACTGTCAGAAGAATAAGGATATTACCGTAAAGCTTGCGGGCGGCGACGTAACCGTCAACTGCTCCGACGAAGCGGTATTGCTTACGGGCAGCGCAGTCCTTGTCTTTGAAGGTGAATTTGAGTATTAATTGCAGGGGACTGCGTCTCCTACGCCCCGTTCCTTCCCCTTGCAGGGGAAGGGGGACCGCCGAATGGCGGTGGATGAGGTTAATAAAAAACGGCAGGTTTCAGAACCTGCCGTTTCGTCGTTTATAAAGCTTATTCAACCGTTGCGTTTTCCTTTTCGTCATTTGCTGTAAGCTTCTGGTCGGGGCTTACCGAGCAATCCTCCTCAACGGGAAGAGGATTAACGGTAATTATATTTACCGCGTGCTCAATGGTCTTGATATCAATCGCTGTCTGGTCGCCGCCGAACTCACCGTCAAGAGTGAAGGCTGTCGGTGTGTCGAACTCAAATCGGATATTCTTGCAATGCCTGAAAATAACAAGGTCGTTGTTCGTGATATCCTTTGTCAGTACCGACTTTACCGCCGAGAAGAATTCCTTCGGGCTGCGGAACATTTTTACGAGTACAAGCTCGTGTCTGCCGTCGTCAAATGCAACGCCGATATTGTGGAGTATCGGCATACCGCCTACGCTGTATGAGTTCGAAGCTTCGCCGTAGAAGTAGTCGCCCTCGAATACCTCGCCGTCGGCAATAACTCTCGCGTGGTAGCCGTGCATGTGGAAGAAATCCTTGCCCGCCGAAAGGTAATAGGCGTTCTTGCCGAAGATGTTCTTAAGACGCTGGCTTGCGGAATACGAAATAGCGGTGAAATTACCGAAGCCTGCAACGTAAATGAAAACGTTGTCGCCGAAAAGTCCCATGTCAACGGGTCTCGGCTCGCCGTCGATAATTGCCTGAACGGCCTTCTCAACCTTGTCGGGAATGCCGACCGAGTGAGCGAAATCATTTGTCGAGCCCATGGGAATATAGCCGATGGGCATATTGTTTTTAAGCTGAATAACCGCGCTGACGGTTTCTTTTAATGTGCCGTCGCCGCCGCAGCAGACAACAAGGTCAAAATCCTTTGCCCTTTTCATTGTCATTGCGTACGCGTTTTCGTTGGCGGTGGTGAAGATACAGGTAACCTCAAAGCCCGCCTCGCCGAATTTGTCGATTATCATCTGCGAATACTGTTTTCCGCGTCTTTTTCCCGAAACGGGATTGATAATCAGAAGTAGTTTCTTGCCGTTTGCTTCCATAGTATTTGCCTCCTAAGGCTCAGAATTCGAGTCTTTCCTTTATATAGTCAACGAGCTGTGAAACGGGAATTCTTACCTGCTCCATAGTGTCTCTGTCTCTGACTGTTACGCAGTCGTCGGCGGGTGTATTCTCGTCGCCTACGGTTTCAAAGTCAACCGTGATGCAGAACGGAGTACCTATCTCGTCCTGACGGCGGTAACGCTTACCGATAGAGCCTGCGTCGTCGAAATCAACGTTGAAATACTTTGAAAGCTCGTCATATATTTCGCCCGCCTTGTCGTTTAGCTTCTTTGAAAGCGGAAGCACAGCCGCCTTTATCGGTGCGATGGCAGGGTGGAAATGCATAACAACTCTCGTATCGTTCTTTTCCGCGTCAACGACTTCCTCGTCATAAGCCTCTGTCAGAAGCGCGAGGAACAGTCTCTCTACGCCGAGCGAGGGCTCGATAACGTAGGGAACGTATTTTTCGTTGGTCTCGGGGTCGAAATATTCAAGACTTTTTCCGCTTGTCTTGATGTGCTGCGTAAGGTCATAGTCGGTTCTGTCCGCAACGCCCCAGAGCTCGCCCCAGCCGAACGGGAAAAGATACTCGAAGTCGGTTGTCGCCTTTGAATAGAAGCAAAGTTCCTCGGGATCGTGGTCGCGAAGTCTTAAGTTTTCTTCCTTGATATTGAGTGAATAAAGCCAGTCGCGGCAGAAGCCTCTCCAGTAGTCGAACCACTCAAGGTCCGTGCCGGGCTTGCAGAAGAACTCAAGCTCCATCTGTTCAAACTCACGTACGCGGAAGATGAACTTACCGGGCGTGATTTCGTTGCGGAAGGATTTACCGATCTGCGCGATACCGAAGGGAACCTTTTTTCTCGTCGTTCTCTGAACGTTCTGGAAGTTTACGAAGATACCCTGAGCGGTTTCGGGACGAAGATAAATCTCGTCCTTCGAATCCTCGGTAACGCCCTGGAAGGTCTTGAACATAAGATTGAACTGACGGATGTCGGTGAAGTTGTGCTTGCCGCAGTTGGGGCAGGGGATCTTATGCTCCTCTATGTAGGCGCTCATCTGCTCGTTTGTCCAGCCCGCGACGTTCGTTCCGTCGAATTCCTCGATAAGGTTGTCGGCTCTGTGGCGGGTTTTGCACTCGCAGCAGTCCATCAGCGGGTCCGAGAAGCCGCCGAGATGTCCCGAGGCAACCCATGTCTGCGGATTCATAAGAATAGCGCAGTCAAGACCGACGTTGTATTTGTTCTCCTGAATGAACTTCTTCCTCCAGGCTCTTTTGATGTTTTCTTTGATTTCGACACCTAAGGGACCGTAGTCCCAGGTGTTCGCAAGTCCGCCGTAAATCTCGCTGCCGGGGAAAACAAAGCCTCTGTTTTTAGAGAGCGCAACGAGCTTTTCAAGCAATTTCTCACTGTTCTTAAGCATATTAATCATTCCTTAAATAAATGTCTTTTTATTTTCGCTGAAAGTTAATTTTATAATATAAAGTATAAAAAGTCAAGGAAGGGTTATAAATTTGAGGCGGTCGAGGTCTTCGACCTCGAAGTGAAATTCTTGCTGCGCAAGAGTGAAATTGCCTTTCGGCAGTGAAATTCGTCCTGCGGACGAGTGAAATTTGCCTTCGGCAAGTTGCGGGGAAGCTTCGCTTCCGAACATTATAATACTTACAGAGTATATCTTACTAAACGTAGGGGCGACCTTTGGTCGCCCGTTTTAATTACATCTGACTTTAGCGGGCGAGCACTGCTCGCCCCTACGAAATGTTCGTCCGAAGTGAGTCCGTAGGGGGCGACGACTCGGCGCCCCGTAAAATAAGTGATAAACTGATGGAGTGATGTGGACATCCCGCCTTACGCACAATCCGTAAGGGCGATTCACGAATCGCCCGTTGGTCTTTAAACGTAATTCCGACCAACAAAAAAACCGCCGTAAAGGCGGTTTCTTGTTGGTGGACCTGAAGAGATTCGCCCGAGCGCTCGGCGCTCGGCACGCACGCGTCAGCGAAAACAGTCCACCGGACTGTTTTCTTCCGCTTCCTTCGGAAGCTCCTTCCTGTTCGAATCTCTTCAAACGAAATTCCCGACCAAAGAAAAAGGCCACTCTTTCGAGTGGCTTTTCTTTGGTGGAGCATATGACTTATGAAATGCCGAAAAAGAAGAACGCCAACTAAAAGTCAGCGTTCTTCAATGTAAGCACAAACCCGAATGTATGTTTTACGAAAAATACGGTGTTCGGATTTGCACGGTATGGTGGACCTGAAGAGATTCGAACTCTCGACCCCTACAATGCGAATGTAGTGCGCTCCCAACTGCGCTACAGGCCCGAATGCCTGTTTATTATATAACCGTTGGGCACGTATTGTCAACTAATTTTTAACAAACTTTTCACAGCGCATCCTTCGGGCAGTTCCTGACGCATTCCATGCACAGAATGCACTCGGTTGCGTTTTTGCGTTTGCGCGAATTATCGGTAACGTCAACGTCCATCGGGCAGACGCGTTTGCACTTTCCGCAGTCGATACATTTTTCTTTGTCGCATTTGATTCTGAACAGCGAGAAATAACTCATCGGCTTTAAGAATACGGTAACGGGGCAGATGTATTTGCAGAACGCGCGGTTGTCCTTAAACGCGAATGCGAGTATTATACCGACCGCGTAATAAATTACGTTTCCGATTATAAACGCCCAGAACATAATGCGCTCGATATTGCCGACCTTGCTTAAAAACAGCGCGGCAACAAAAATCAGCGAAGCGGCAAAGGTGACGTATCTTATCCAGCCGATTTTCTTTCGCGGTTTTTCGGGCGTCTTGTAGGGCAGGAAATCGAGCACCATCGCCGTCCAGCAGGCATAGCCGCACCAGCCTCTTCCGAAGAGCAGGGGACCGAAAATCTTGGCCACGGCGTAATGGATTGTCGCCGCCTCAAATACGCCCGTAAACAGATAGTACCAGAAGCCCTCAATCTGCATATTCTCACGGCAGATAAGCCCGAGATAAACAAGCATATAAAGTCCGACGAGCAGCTGAACTATACGGCGTGCGTGGCGGTATTTTCCGTTAATCAGAAAAACTCCGAGCGCAACGGAGAAGCCGATATAACTGAAATTAAAAAGATAGAAAATATTGTCCTTGGTCAGCCAAAGGGTTACGGCAACCGCTTCGAAGGCGGCAAAGATAACCGCGGACCATACGAATTTTTTCATTGTTAAACTCCCTTTCGCTTAAATTATAGAACACCGTCGGGAATTTAGCAACAGTCAGTTGCTTGAAATCATATTGTGCCTGTGATATATTGTAATCAGGGAGGCGACAGTATGAATACAAAAGACGTTATACTTGAACTCAGAAATAAAAACGGAATGTCTCAGGACGAGCTTGCCGAAAAGGTTTTCGTAACCCGTCAGGCTGTCTCGCGCTGGGAAAACGGCGAAACCGTACCGAACACCGAAACGCTCAAACTCCTTTCAAACGTTTTCGGCGTTTCGATTAATACTCTGCTCGGCTCACCGCAGAAGCTTGTCTGCCAGTGCTGCGGAATGCCGCTTGAGGACGAAATGATAGGCAGAAACGCCGACGGAACGCTTAACGAGGAATACTGCAAATGGTGTTACGCCGACGGAACATACACCTACAGCGATATGGACAGTCTTATAGACGTCTGCGTTCCCCACATGGCGAGGGAGGGCTTCACCGAGGAGCAGGCGAGGGCGTATATGAAGCAGATGCTGCCAACGCTCAACTACTGGAAAAAGTACGAGGAACTCAGCGACAACGGCGAGTTTGAAGCGTTCAAGAAGCAGCTGATTGACGAAATAAACGCTCTTGATATCGAGGGTATGCCGAAGCTCGATAAGCTCAATGCGCTCGTCGGCAGCTACGTCAATCTCGAGTACAGACTGCCGGGCGGTCAGAGTGTGAAATTCCTTGACGACGGCACGACATATCTGGGCAACCAGCTTGAATGTGAATTCGGCGGCGACCGCTGCTTCGGCGTGCTGGCGAATATGGACTTCATACTTGTCTGCACCTACGGCGAAGGCGGCAGCAATCCGGAATTGGTGTTGTATAAGAAAAGATAGGAATTAATGAAAAAAGCACTTGCGTTTGCAAGTGCTTTTTTCGGTTAAACCGATAAACTTTAGTCTTTTAATCTGCGGTTGAAAAAATAGACTTGATTTTTTTGAAATTATTATTTATAATAGACAAGCATTTGACACACGGAGAGTTGTCCGAGCTGGTCGAAGGAGCACGATTGGAAATCGTGTAAGCTGCTAAAACGGCTTCGAGGGTTCGAATCCCTTGCTCTCCGCCACAAAGGTACGGTAGCAATGATACAAATTGCTACCGTACTTTTTAATTATTCCCTATGAAAATCCCTTGATATAAAGCCTAAAGCGAGGTTAGTGGGTTCAAATGCGAACCTGCCAACCTCGCTTTTTTTGTTTATAGGGTTTCCGGGCAAATGCCGCCGCCGGAAAAAGTGAACCCACTCTGCCTAACCTTTTAATTTTTCGTAGAATAATTAAAAGGTTCGAGGAAAAATTAAAATGTATCCTCTTCGGCGAGATTGATTACTTTCTTGCCGCGTTTCAGGGCATATTGCATCGTTTGAAACGCACCGCCGGACTGGTGATCAACATAGCAGGCTACCAAGTCAGACCTATCCACCATGCTGCGGTTTCTGATCTGAATAGCTGACTTCGGGTGGCTTCGAGCTGCCTCATCGCACACTTCTACTCGATCATAGTATTCATCAAACGAGTCAGCATTATTGGCATACTCAGCTTTCAGATAAGCCATCACCCAGATGAGTTCGCTATTGTCATCCCGGATGTCTCTTTTTGCCCGTCTCACCGTGGAGGAGACAATCTGGTCGAATTCACCATCACGACCTATCAGAAGCTCAACATATTCTTTTTCTGTGATGAGTCTTCTGACAATGGCAGCAACCTTTTCTTCTGCATCGAAGAAGCGGTCGATCTGGCGGTGACCGAAGAAGGACACCGTGAAAACATCAAACACGCCCGTCATCACCCCTTTACGTTTACAGACTTCGAGTGGACTTGTTTTATTTTGATTCGATTTCTTTTAATGTTTGACCCGCCGCGTTTTTCCAACTGGCGGGACCGCTAACGCTGTACCCTGTTACGAAATCTGCCGCCGCTGATGAGCTTGAAAAGAGAATGTCCTCTGTTGTGGTTAGGTCTTTGACCCTTCCGGCAGCAAAATGCTTTTTCCTAAGAGCAATCGCTCCTTTATTGAGTGATTTTTCCGATGCCTTCTCGTTTATTTTTGAACCGGCAAGAAGGACAAAGCCTTCCGATGTAACAATGCCAACAGCCCTAACCGCCCCCGTATTCAAGTACAGCTTTTCATCCTCATCCGCCGAATCAGAGGTTTTTTGAACTGTGGGTTCAAGAACCTTATAGCCAAGGGCGTTTATAAGAACTCGCACATTATCGATGAATTCTTCCATAGCCGCAACATGAGCCTCTTTCATCACGGTTCGGCTGTAGGTGTTTTTTGTCAACACATTATACCGCTTGCACTCACGAGCGATTTGAACAAAGCGGTCTTCAAGATATCGAATGAGGGCTTTGTTCAAGTCTCGACCGAGGAAAATTACCGCCGTTGTCCAGTAGAACTTTTCCTTCTCGGCATTGTAATCACGAAGGTGCTGTATGAGCCTATCCTGTACCGTTTCGGACTCTCCGATGTATACGGAATCGGTATCATCCTCTTCTTTGCAGAACAGAAAATACACTCCTGCACCTTTGATATCGTCACGCTTACACTCGGTGACTTCGATACGCGGTATCTTTATGGCTTTACCATTCCAATTGGATAGCTCCGCAATTATTAGGCTATCTGCTGTTCCGTTTGCCAGAAACAATTCGATTGATTTTCCATGTGCCATATCAACACCTCCGCATTATACCGAAAGATGCCCGTTGACGAACGCATCCGGGTAAAGGAACATTTTTTCACCAACATGGAATTGAACACGGATTTTCTTCTGTGCTTTGTCCATAAACGAGATTGTTCCTTCGCCGAAGGTCTTATGCTTGACTTTGTCACCGACCTTGACATCCGGCACTTTGATTTCTTCTTTCGGCTTTTGAACGGCAACTTGAACCGTGGAAGGTGTACCGACGGGTTTTGACGGCTGCGGAACACCATAACGTTGAGTAATTGTCGTAGCAGGTTTCGGCGGCGTACTTACAACAGGCTTCTTTACGACAGGCTGTTTTTCTTCCGGCTCGTCATCAAGTGCAGCAAGAATAGCGGACTGCAAAGACAACGTTGCCTGCTGATTTGCATACAAGGTATTATATTCCTCACGGCGAAGGACAGTATCCCAACCACCGATATCCTCACCTTCATGCATATCAATGCCGGTGTAATTCAGACTGGAATTTTCATATCTGCGGAAGCCGAAGATGCCCTGGTTCATCTTTTCAGGGTCAAACAAGCCGATATCACAAAGCACATCAAAGTCTCTGACAGACAAGCCTGTGACCTTTTTGAAGAGGTCTGGTTCCAACTGTGTGATAACATCCTTGATGGTCTGCTCACGATAGTCGGTAAGATACATGAAGGAAGGAATACGGGCGGCAAGTTTGAGAAGGTTTTCCTGTACCTGTTTGCGGAGAGATTTGATCTTTTTCTCCTCCTCGGAGATTTCCTTCTTTTCCTTCTTGTCCTTTTTATCGTCTTCCTTCTTTGCCTTTTTAATGATTTTTCCGCACATTCCCTCGAAAATCAAAG
>JAUMVO010000006.1 GCA_030530095.1 Clostridiaceae bacterium | reverse complement strand
GACCTCCGGGAAAGTGCATAGAGATATACCGCCGCTTATGCGGTAAGGGTGGAAAGGCGAGGTAAGAGCTCACCGGGTTGTCGGTAACGGCAATGCCAAGTAAACCCTACCCGATGCAACATCGAGCGAAGTTGTCAGCTGGGCAGATACTTCAAAGGATGGCTTGAGCTTATCGGTAACGGTAAGCGTAGATAGATAATTGCTTTCAATGACAGAACTCGGCTTACAGATTTACTCACAATGTTAATTTCGCCTCATACAATGATATGAGGTGATTTTAATATGTTAAAGGCTTTTTTCGGCGCCTTATTCGTAGCTCTCGTGCTTCTCGGCACGCTGACGCTGTGCTATGCAATAATGCTTAAAGCGCTTGTACCCAAGAAACGCTATGATTACTACGTTGTTATCGAGTCTGATTCCTGCGAAAAGGAATTGTCTGCCGCCGTATATGCGGCTAAGACCAAAATCAATCTTCTCGGTGACGACGGCTACGGAAAAATACTTGTGCTGGACAAAGGCATGGGCGACGACGAGCGGCTCGGATGTCTTAATATCTGCCGTCAGACAAACGGCATTTATCTTATAACGGCGGAGCAGTTAAAGGATTTACTTGGATGACTGACGAATTACAAAACGAAATACTCAGCGGAACCGTCGAAGCGGTCAAATACCGCAACGAACAGAACGGCTATACCGTGCTTGAATTAGGCTGTGATGAAGGACTCATCACGGCTGTCGGCATTTTTGCCGATTTAAGCGTCGGCGAAAATGTAAAGCTTTCGGGCGTGTGGACCTATCACGCAACCTTCGGCAGACAGTTCAAAGTTGATAGCTATGAGCGCTCAATGCCGCACACCACCGAGCAGTTATATAACTATCTTGCGGCGGGCGCCGTCAAGGGCATAGGTCCCGCGACCGCCGAAAAGATTATCACCGCCTTCGGTGAAAAGGCTTTTGACGTGCTCGAAAACGAGCCGGACAGGCTTGCAACCATAAAGGGCATATCTATTGATAAGGCGAGAAATATGTCCGCTGAATACAGAAAACAGTTTGCGCTTCGAAATATTATGATGAGTCTTGAAAGCTACTCAATGACGCCAAACGAGTGCCTGAAAGCGTATCAGCTTTTCGGCTCGCGCGCGGTTGAACGTGTGCTTGAAAATCCCTTTGATTTATGCGCTTCCGGCTCGGGAATAAGCTTCGAGCGCGTGGAGGTTATAGCCGCCGGTCTTCCGAATCCGCCGAGCGATAATTACAGGGTAAAGGCGGGCGTTGAACACATAATAACTCACAATCTCTACAACGACGGCCACACCTGTCTGCCGAGAAATAAGCTTATAAAAATCGGCGCGAACTATCTTGACGTTTCGGAGGATACGGTCGATATACTGCTCGACGAGCTTATCAAAGAAAACAAACTTGTTTTCGGGCAATATAAAGGTAAGGAATACATATTCCGCACCGACGCCTACAACGACGAAAAGTCAATAAGTGACAGAATAAAGGTGTTTCTTAAATTTCCTCCTCCGCAGAGAACAACTCTTTTTGAGGAGATAGAAAAGGTTGAAAAACAGCTCGGCATAGAATACGCCGAGAATCAGCAGGAGGCTATTCAGACCGCCGTCAACAAGGGCATGCTCATACTTACGGGCGGTCCCGGTACGGGTAAAACCACCACACTTAACGGCATAATAAAGCTGTTTGAAAACGAAGATCTGGACATAGCACTCTGCGCGCCTACCGGCAGAGCGGCAAAGAGAATGAGCGAGCTTACGGGCAGGGAAGCCAAGACCATTCACCGCCTTCTTGAGGTTGAATTCGACGAGTACGACCGTCAGTCCTTCAAGCGTAACCTCCGCAATCCGCTTGAATGCGAGGTGCTCGTTGTCGATGAGCTTTCGATGGTTGATATTAATCTGTTCGCTTCGCTGCTTGCGGCGCTTCCGTTTGGCTGCCGGCTTATAATGGTCGGCGACTCCGACCAGCTTCCGCCTGTCGGTGCGGGAAATGTTTTGGCGGATCTTATCGGCTCTAAGCTTCTTCCCGTGGTTGAACTCAACGAGGTTTTCCGTCAGTCAATGAACAGCCTTATAGTAACAAACGCTCACCGTATAGTCAGGGGAGAGGACATAGTCCTTGACCGTAAGGATTCCGATTTCTTTATGATGGAGCGTTTCTCCGCGCATGCCGCCGCACAAACGGTCTGCGATTTATATACCCAGAGACTGCCGAAGGCTTACGGCTACTCACCGTTTACCGATATTCAGGTAATCTGTCCGTCCAAGAAGGGCGAGGCGGGAACTGTTCAGCTAAACTCTGTTTTGCAGTCGCTGGTCAACCCGCCCGATAAGGGAAAAAACGAGATAACCGTCGGCTTCCGTATGTTCCGCGAAGGCGATAAGGTTATGCAGATTAAGAACGATTACGAAATTCAATGGGAGAAGGATGAGGAACTCGGCGAAGGCGTTTTCAACGGTGATATCGGCATTATAAAGCAGATAGACAGAAACGGCGAATTCGCGGTTATAAGCTTTGACGACGGACGCGAGGCGTCATATTTCAAGGATCAGTTGCTCGAAGTTGAGCTTGCTTATGCCGTAACCGTTCACAAGAGTCAGGGCAGTGAATTTCCGTGCGTGATAATGCCCGTCGTTTCGGTAATTCCTCAGCTCAAATACCGCAATCTTTTATATACTGCGGTAACGAGAGCGCGCGAGAATCTCGTGCTTGTCGGCAGTCCCGACGAGCTTCGCGAAATGGCGCTCAACGACAAAAAGGCAAGGCGTTATTCTATGTTAAAAGCGATGCTTTTGGATGAGCTGGAATGAATAAGAGTGAGCTTTACGACAAAATACTCTGCGTGTTTTTCCCCCGACGCTGTAAGTATTGCGGCGAGGTGATAAAACCCGAAGAACGTCTTTGCGACAGCTGCCGAAAGAATCTGCCGAGAATTGAAGCGCCTGTTTGTTTTAAGTGCGGCAAGTCAAAGGACGACTGCAACTGTAAGGGCAAAAGCGCTTATTACGACCGCGTCACTGCACCGTTTTACTATACGGGTGCAATAGAGAAAGCGGTTAACCGTATGAAGTTTCAGCACAGGGATTTTCTGTGCGAAGCCTTTGCCGAAGATATGGCTGACTGCGTGCGCGAAAACTACGAAAACACTTTTTATGATTTTGTTTGCTGTGTTCCGTTTTCAAAGCGAGATATCAAAAAACGCCCGTTTAATCAGAGCGAACTTCTGGCAAAGCATTTAGCTGAAAAACTCGGCGTTGAATACCGTGACGCGCTTGTCAGACTTTACGATTCGGGCGTTCAGCACCGCCTAGGCGCGGGACTGCGCACGGGCAACGTTTTCGGCGTTTACGACGTTAACGCTGCTGTTTCTGTCGAGGGAAAGTCCGTGCTTCTCGTCGACGATATCAGGACAACGGGTGCTACGCTCAACGAATGCGCCAAGATGCTTAAAATTCACGGTGCTGCGAACGTCGACTGCGTTACCTTCGCCGTTTCCAAACTTAAGATTGACAGTAAGACTTAATACTGATAGAATATACTAAATCCATTACAGAGGTGCTCTTATGAGTAAAAAAATGAAGAGGGCAGTCGTCGGAGTTTTCGGCGTTTTGTGCGTTCTCGTTTTGATATTTACGTTTGTGCTCGGCGTTAATCTTATCAAGAACCGCTGGCATAAACTCAACTTCATAATCGACACCGTTACGGTTACGCGTATTCCCGAAACCGAGACGAGGACAAAATATCACGTCGTTCTCGACGGCAGCGTGCGGACGTGGTTTTACGACTTCAACACCTATGAGTTCGATATGGCGTTCAGCTCGGGCGGCACCTCGACGCCGTTCAACATAAAGTGCGGCGATACTATCGTGGCCGACCATAAGGGAAGCAATGAGCTGAAGATATCCTTCGACACCTATAATCTCGAGGATATCGGCAACTACACCTTCAGGGGCGAGAATATTTATATCAGCGGCGATCCCAAGGAGGCAACCGATATAAAACTGTTTTTGTCCGAGCATACCGATAAAATGGAATTTGCCGATTGACAAAAGCATTTTGCGGTGTTAAAATACTTGCAAATTACAGATAAACGCTTTGATAAAGTTAAGGATTATGCCCACTGTTTCAGAGAGCTGCCGTTTGGTGAAAGGCAGCACAGCGCACAGTCCGCCGTCGCTTTTGAGCGGTTCCGCCTAAAGTTATGCCGTTAAGCGGAAACGATCGCCTGCGTTAAAGGCTTCAAGAGGTCATTAAGACAATTTGAGTGGTACCGCGGATTATTTCGTCTCATACTTTGTATGGGACGTTTTTTTATTACAAAAACAACTCTTTTTCAGGAGGGAAATATGAAAAAGGAACTTGAAAAACAGTACAACCCGAAAAACGTTGAAGAGCGTATTTATAATGAATGGGTTGCCAACAAATACTTCCACGCCAAGCGTGAGGAGGGCAAAAAGACTTACACGATAGTCATTCCGCCTCCCAACATCACGGGCCAGCTTCACATGGGTCACGCGCTTGACAATACGCTTCAGGACATTCTTATCCGCTATCACAGAATGGCGGGTTACGATACTCTGTGGCTTCCCGGCACCGACCACGCGTCGATAGCCACCGAGGCTAAGATAGTCGAAACTATGCGCAAGGAAGGCATCACCAAGGAGGATCTCGGCAGAGACAAGTTCCTTGAAAGGGCCTGGGCATGGAAGGAGCAGTACGGCGGCAGAATTATCGAGCAGCTTAAGAAAATGGGCTCGTCGTGCGACTGGGACAGAGAACGCTTCACTCTTGACGAGGGCTGCAGCAATGCCGTTAAGGAAGTATTCGTAAGACTTTACAATAAGGATCTGATTTATCAGGGCAACCGTATGGTTAACTGGTGTCCCCACTGCAACACCTCTATTTCCGATGCTGAGGTTGAGTATGAGGAGCAGGATTCGCATTTCTGGCATCTTCTCTATCCGGTTAAGGAAACGGGCGAGAAGCTGGAGCTTGCGACCACCCGTCCCGAGACTATGCTCGGCGATACCGCCGTTGCCATCAACGCAGAGGACGAGAGATACAAGCACCTTCACGGCTGCCACGTAATCCTGCCGCTTATCAACAAGGAGATCCCGATAGTCTGCGACGAGCACGCCGATATGACGAAGGGTACGGGCGTAGTTAAAATTACTCCCGCTCACGACCCCAACGACTTTGAGGTAGGGCTTCGCCACAATCTGCCTATCGTACGCACCTTCACCTATGACGGCCATCTTACCGGCGCAAAGGAAAAGGCGGAGGCAGATGCAATCCGCAATTCGGGCAAGAAGAACGCCATGAATGAGCCTGAGGTTCTCGACTGCGGCAAGTATGCCGGTATGACCACAAAAGAAGCGAGAAAGGCTATACTCGAAGACCTTGAAGCAGGCGGCTTTATCAAGGAAATCGAGCCTCTCAAGCACGAGGTCGGAACCTGCTACCGCTGCCATACGAGCATTGAGCCCATGGTTTCAAAGCAGTGGTTCGTCCGTATGGAACCGCTTGCAATTCCCGCAATTGAAAGCGTTGAAAAGGGCGAGGTTAAATTCATCCCCGAGCGCTTTACCAAGAATTATATGAACTGGATGCGCGGCACCCGCGACTGGTGTATTTCCCGTCAGCTCTGGTGGGGCCACAGAATTCCCGCGTGGTACTGCGACGACTGCGGCGAAACGGTTGTTTCCAAGGACGAGGTTAAGGTTTGTCCGAAATGCGGCGGCACGAAGCTCACTCAGGACCCCGACACGCTTGACACGTGGTTCTCATCTGCTCTCTGGCCGTTCTCAACTCTCGGCTGGCCCGAGGAAACCGAGGACTTAAAGCACTACTACCCGACGAATACACTTGTTACGGGCTACGATATCATAGGCTTCTGGGTAAGCAGAATGATATTCTCCGCACTTGAATATACCGGCAAGGCTCCGTTTGATACCGTTCTTATTCACGGCCTTGTCCGCGATGCTTTGGGCAGAAAGATGTCGAAATCACTCGGCAACGGTATTGACCCGCTTGAGATTATCGACAAGTTTGGCGCTGACGCGCTTCGCTTTACTCTTGCAACGGGCAACAGCCCCGGAAACGATATGCGTTTCTCTGACGAAAAGGTCGAGGCGAGCCGTAACTTTGCAAACAAAATCTGGAACGCCGCACGCTTTATCCTTATGAATCTTGACGAGGACGAGCCTGCGCCGTACATTCCCGAAAAGCTTGCCATTGAGGATAAGTGGATTTTAAGCCAGTACAACGAGCTCGTTAAGGGCGTTACCGATTCTCTTGAAAAGTTCGAGTTGGGCATGGCTGTTCAGAAGCTTTACGACTTTATCTGGGACGTTTTCTGCGACTGGTACATAGAGCTCGCGAAAATCCGTCTCAACGGCGACGATTCAGAAGCAAAGGCAACCGTTAAGGCAGTTCTCGTTTACGTTATGAGCAACACGCTCAAGCTTCTCCATCCGTTTATGCCCTTCATCACTGAGGAAATCTGGCAGACGTTACCGCACGACGGCGAGTCGATTATGATTTCCGAGTGGCCCGTTTTCAGCAATGCTCTTGTATTCGCGAGCGAAGAGGCTGAAATGGAAAAGATAATGACCGCCATAAAGGCAGTCCGTAACAGAAGAAGCGAAATGAACGTCGCTCCCTCCAAAAAGGCGCAGCTGTTTATTGACACTCAGTCCGAGGAAACCTTCTCAAACGGCGCAGACTTCTTTATGAGACTTGCGTCCGCAAGCGAGGTTAATCTGGTTAAGGATTATCACGACGACGGCGCGGTTACTATAATTACCGCCGACGCCAAGATTTATATTCCCATGGACGAGCTGGTTGACTTCAAGGCTGAGCTTGAACGCCTTTCAAAAGAGAAGGCCGCGGTACAGAAGGATATCGATTTCATCGCAAATAAGCTTAACAATCCCAACTTCGTATCAAAGGCTCCTGCGGCTCTCGTTGACGAGCAGAGAGAGAAACTCGCGAAGGCTGAGGAAAAGATGAAGATGATAGACGACGCTATCTCTAAAATCGCTGACAAATAAAATCTTGCAATAGCATTTCCGATATGTTAAAATATTAATGTTAAAATTATAAGAAAAGGGGTAATTCCAATGGCAAAAGGTTTATCTGGCATTGACAATGCCGCTGCTGAAAAGGGCAAGGGCATTGAAACCGTATGGCAGTTCGTAAAGTTTATCTTCGTAAGTCTGATTGCGATGATCGTTCAGTTTGCACTGCTCAACATATTGAATCACGTTCCTCCGATAGTTAATCTTTTCGGAACCGATTTCAAGTGGTGGGTATTTGAATCTCCGGTCAACACGGTTGAAGGCGCTGTTGTTATCGGCGGTCTCGGATATTTTATTTCCAATAACACTGCCAATATCATTGCGCAGATAGTATCCTTCTTCGTAAACCGTAAAAAGACGTTCAATTCAAACGTAAACGTTGCGCTGACTCTGCCGATATATATTATCTTTACTTTAGCTTTGATAGCATTTTCGGCATGGCTGAATCCCACGCTTCAGCATCTCTTTGTAAACAAAGGCTGGATGGGCGGAGACCTTGCGGCAAACGCTTCTACAATGATTTGCTCTGCGGTTCAGTTCTTCCTTTACTTCCCCTTTGATAAGATTCTCTTCCCGAAGGCTAAGGAAACTGCCGAAACAGCAACCGAAGAATAATAGTTTTTACAAAAGCAGTCATTGGAAAATGGCTGCTTTTTCTGCTACGAAATAAGTCCTGATAATCGGACTTTACCCTGTATGGATGTATTGCGCGCTTTTTTCGTTTGTGATATATTCTTAACGAAAAGAAAGGACGTGAGTTTATGTTCATTTTAGGATTTATTGTAGGACTTATAAGAGGTCTGTTCTTTAAGAACAAATACTGATAACGGAAGTGATAATATGATAAAACTTGTTCAGGGCTCATGCGCCGACGAGAATGTCGATGCCGTTGTAAATGCCGCTAACCGTTGGCTTAAAGCGGGCGGGGGAGTGTGCGGCGCTATATTTGAAAAGGCGGGTCGTTTAGAGCTGCAGGCGGCGTGCGACCGTATCGAAACACCGCTAAATGACGGCGAAGCGGTAATCACGTCCGCGTTCGGGATTAAGAATGCCAAATACATCATTCACGCCGTCGGACCCGATTTCGGCGCAACGCCCGATGCTGTTGATAAGCTTTATGACGCTTACCGCAATTCGCTTGAAATTCTTTTTGAAAACGGACTCCACAGCATTTCGTTTCCGCTTATCAGCGCGGGTATTTTCGGCGGACGGCTTGAAAACCCCGCTTACGTTTCCGCCTGCCAGTGCTTAAAGGCTTATAACGAGTTTTTAAGCGATTATCCCGGCTATGAACTTGACGTACGGCTGTGCGCTTTTTCCGACTCGGAATACCGTCAGGCGCAAACGGCATTTGAATAACAGAAAGGAGTGCAAACGCGCTCCTTATTTTTCATTATAAATGGTTGTAAAATAAAAAATAATCTGTTATAATAATTTGATACTGAAATAATTAAAATAGGGGAAGTATGATGAAAGGCACTTTAGTAGTAATCGAAGGTCTGGACGGAAGCGGAAAATCAACTCAGGTTGAACTGCTTGCAAAACGATTTACCGACGACGGTATATCCTTCAAGCAGATTAAGCTGCCCGACTATGATGACGAGTCGAGCACGCTCGTGCGTATGTACCTCGGCGGTGAATTCGGAAAAAAGCCCGAGGACGTGAATATATATGCCGCATCCTCGTTTTATGCCGTTGACCGTTACGCGAGCTTTAAGCGCCACTGGTCTAAGGAATATCTTGACGGCACCGTGATACTTGCCGACCGTTATACTACCTCAAACGCCGTTCATCAGACCGTAAAGCTTCCGCGTGAAGAGTGGGACAGCTACATTTCGTGGCTTACAGATTACGAATACGTTAAAATGGGCATCCCCAAGCCAGACTGCGTAATCTATCTCGATATGCCCGTTGAGATTTCTCAGCGCCTTATGACCAAGCGCTATGAGGGCGACGAGGTAAAAAAGGACATACACGAGGCAAACGTAGCCTATCTTCTCAAATGCCGCGAGGCAGCTCTCTTTGCCGCCGACAAGCTCGGCTGGAGCGTGATTAAATGCTCCGACGGCAACGAGCCGCTTGCAAGAGAAGTAATAAGCGAAGCAATATACGACGAAATTAAAAGAAAAATCGGGAGATAATCTGTGTTAGAATTCAAAAAACCGACACTTGCTGATATGGACTGGGTAACGCGTGCCATGCGCTCATCGGGCGAAATGGCGTGCGAGTATTGCTTTGGCAATCTCTACATCTGGACCGAGGTTTACGGCAACACTATTGCCGGGCGCGACGGTATGCTCTTTGCGCGTGACGGCGGCGAGAATCCGATTTATCTGTATCCCTGCGGCGAGGGCGATATGAAGGCTGCGATAGCCGAGCTTATCGAACTCGAAAAGGTCGATAACAAGCCGCTTGAAATGTACTGTCTTACTCCCGACAGGGTGCGTCAGCTTGAAGCGCTTTATCCCGACGAATTTGAATTCGAAGCGGACCGCGATTATTTCGACTATATCTATCTTTCCGAGGAGCTTGCCTCTCTGGCTGGCAGGAAGCTTCATTCAAAGCGCAACCATATTTCGTTTTTCAAAAAGACTTTTGACTGGAGCTATGAGAAAATCACGAAGGACAACCTGTCCGAGTGTTACGATATGAATATGCTCTGGGAAAAGCGGCGCAATCCCGACGGCAACGAAGAGCTCAACGACGAGCTCAGAGCCATTGAAAGAGCGTTCGAGCACTTTGAGCGTCTCGGCTTTGTCGGCGGACTCTTACGCAAGGACGGCGAGGTAATTGCATATACCTTCGGCGAGCCGATAAATGGTAAAGTGTTCTGCACTCACGTTGAAAAGGCGTTTGCCGACGTGCGCGGCGCTTACCCGATGATTAACCAGCAGTTTTGTCAGAACGAGCTTATGAGCTATAAATACATCAACCGCGAGGATGACACGGGCGACGAGGGACTGCGTCAGGCGAAGGAATCCTACTGTCCCGCTATTCTTCTTCCGAAGTTCACCGCGAAGCATAAGGTTTGACTATGAAAATCAGGACTGCCGTAAAAAACGATAAAGAAGCTCTCTTCCGTCTTTGGAGTGAAGCCTTCGGCGACGGCGACGGGGTTATTGAGCATTTCTTTGATACGGTAATTGAATATGAAAACACGGTTGTCGCCGAAATTGACGGCGAGGCGGTCAGCGCGCTTTATCTTATTCCCGCGGATATTTTGCACGAAAACAAGCTGTACAGCGCGTACTACGTCTATGCCGCCGCTACGCTGAAAAGCTTCCGCAAACGCGGAATAATGGCGAAGCTTCTTGAGTTTGCCGACTCTCTTGCAGAACAGAGAAGCATTGACTATCTGTTCTTACACCCCGCCGAAGAAAACTTGTACGCATATTATGCGAAAAACGGCTATGAAACGGCGTTTTACGAAAAAGAGGATAAGTTCGACGGCGACTTAGTCAAATGGAGTGAAGAGATCATTGAGCTTGACCGCTGGCTCGGTGAAGGCGAAAGTGATGAAAACGGTTTTGATAATAACTCCCGCAAAACGGGTATGATAAAAAGGATTAACGCTGATGCCCCGATAATTGATAACGCTTATCTCGGCATTACGCTGGAATGAGGTGCAGATATGTTCTATTTGTTTTTGGCAGAAGGCTTTGAAGAGGTCGAGGCTCTCGCTCCGCTTGATTTATTGAGAAGGGCTGATATTGACGTTAAAACCGTCGGCGTAGGCGATAATTTCATCCGCGGCTCTCACGGTGTTACCGTGGTGTGCGATATGTCAACGACGGGAATTGAAATTCCCGACAACCTCGACGGCGTTATTCTGCCCGGCGGTATGCCCGGCACGGTCAATCTCGAAAAGGACAAGACCGTTCAGAGCTTTATAGACTACGCATACGAAAACGGCAAATATCTCTGCGCTATCTGCGCCGCACCGTCAATTTTAGGTCATAAGGGTTACCTTGATTCGAAAGAGGCGATCTGCTTCCCCGGCTACGAGGAAGAGCTTGTCGGTGCAAAGATAAGCGATAAATTCGTTGTACGCGACGGTAAGTTCATAACAGCCAAGGGTATGGGTGTCGCAAACGAATTCGGACTTGAAATTATTGCCGCCGTACTCGGCGAGGAAAAATCAAAACAGATAAAGGGTAAAATACAGAGCGCATGAACCATGTAGTTGATATCAGACCGCTCAAAAACGAATTGCGTCTGGCTTCGCGGCAATACCGCACGGGCTTGAGCGCAGACGAAAAGAAACGGCTTGATAGAAAAATACAGAACAAATTCCTGAATATGTGGCAATACCGCGAGGCTGATGTTATACTTATCTACATTGCCACCGCTATCGAGGTCGAAACACGGCTTATTATCGAAACCGCGCTGAAGGACGGCAAAACCGTTGCGGTTCCGCGCTGTGTTGACGGCACGAGAGAGATGGAGTTTTATAAGATAAGCGGTTATTCCCAGCTTGAGAAGCATACCTTCGGCGTGCTTGAGCCTAAGCCCGACGAGTGCGAAAAGCTTGAGGATTTTTCAAAGGGCGTATGCGTTGTACCTGCGCTTGTGTTTGACCGCAGCGGCTGCAGGCTGGGCTACGGCGGAGGCTATTACGACAGGTTTTTGTCGAACTTCAGCGGCGAAACCGTCGGACTGTGCTATAATGAGTGTGTAAAGGACAGTATTCCGCACGGCAAATATGACCGCAGGGTTGAAAAGATTATTACTCAGAATTCAGTTATAAACACTAAAACGGAAGGGGGCAGATGATATGAGCAACGATAAAAGAAACAACAACGAATCGGCTTATGACGAGCTTATGGGCTCGTACTTCGGCGCGCCGCTGGGCAGTTCATCGTCGAACAGCGAAACCAAGAACTTTAAGCTTGACATCAAGGATCTTGATAACGAGTTCAACAATGCCGATGCCAAAACCGACCGCTCATCATCAGGTGCCAGGGTTTACAGAAAGGCTTCAAACGAACCCAAAACCAAGCCCGTAAGACTTTACAAGGCGGTAAAGCAGAAGAGCGAACCTGATGTCCGTAATACGGACGATTCGGGAATATCGCTGATGCCGGCTTTTGAGAACGATCAGCGCTATACGCCTGCGGACGGGGATACGAGGGTTGTTCCCCGTGTCTCAAACAGTAAGTCTGACGACGGCAAGGCACAGCCGAAGAAAAAGACAAGAAAGACCGTTAAGATTTTCGGCAAGACCATCGGCAGAAAGCCTGCCGTTCCCGCTGAAGCCCAGATGCCTAAAAAGTCAGTAAAAACAGCTTCGGGTGCGATTATTTCGAGAGTGAACAACTCAAAGCCGCAGACCGACCTGTCAACCTTCCTTAAAAAGAGCGGACGCACGCTGGCAACCGTACTTATATTGGTGCTTGCGGCAGTTCTTATTTCAAGTTATGCCATCAGCTGCGCGAATGACGTGCTCGCGGTTAAGAGAGACGACGAAACCGTTGTAACGGTTAATGTTCCCGCAGATACCGATACTGCCCACGCAATAAAGCTGCTTAAAAAGAATAAGCTTATCAAGCACAAGTATTTCTGTATGATCTTTGCCAAGATGATGAATTACAGAGACGACAACTACCTGACGGGTATTTATTATCTCAAGAGTTCAATGGGACTTGAGAATATGCTCTCAGCCTTCAAGCGTCCGACTATCACGGGCGAGGTCGTTCAGCTTACCTTCCCCGAGGGCTTCAATATCGACCAGATTGCCGAGAAGCTTGAGAAGTACGAGGTCTGCACGGCTGAGTCGTTCCTTACAACCGTACGTGACGTTGACTTCAGTTCCGAGTATTCGTTCATAGCGCAGGAACAAAACAAGGACAAACGTTATCACGTGCTCGAGGGTTATCTGTACCCCGATACGTATGAGTTCTATATCGGTGAGAATCCGTCATCGGTAATCCGCAAGTTACTCGACAACTTCAAGTCCAAGTGGACCGAAGAATATCAGGCTAAGGCAAATCAACTCGGTATGAGCATTGACGACGTCATCACGCTCGCCTCGATTATTGAAAAAGAGGCATACGGTGACGAGCAGATGCCGCTTGTTTCCTCGGTACTTCACAACCGACTTAAGCAGAAGGGACTTTTCCCGACGCTTCAGTGTAACGCCACTAAGGACTATGTTGACCATTTCGTTGCCAAGAAGGTCAGCGATTCCGTTTCGCTAAACTCGTTCAACCAGAATTACAACACCTATAAGTGCGAGGGATTGCCCATAGGCGCTATCTGTAATCCGGGCGACGCGGCTATCAATGCGGCGCTCAATCCCGCCGATACGAACTATGTTTATTTCTCGCATGACAAGAACAAGAAGATTTATCTTGCTTCGACAGATGCCGAGAGAATTGCAAACGATTTCGAGAGAAACAAGGCTGATCAGGCGGCATCCAAGAATAATTAAACTATGCGGCGGAGATTTTTCTCCGCCGTGCTTTTAGGAGATACTATGATTAAAAAACCGGAAGTGCTCGCTCCCGCGGGCGACAGAGAGCGTTTTGACGCGGCATTCAGAGCGGGCGCTGATGCAATCTATGTCGGCTCTACCATGTTTTCAATGAGAGCCGCACCTCAGAATTTTGATTTTGACGCTTTAACCGAAATCTGTACGCTTGCTCACGGCAAGGGCGTGAGAATATATCTTACGCTTAACACCTTGCCGCGAAACAGCGAGATTGAAAAGCTGCCCGAGTATATAAAGGCGGCGGCTTCTGCTGGCGTGGATGCGTTTATCGTTGCCGATATAGGCGTTTTAAGTTACTGTAAGAAATATGCACCCGACGTTGACGTTCATATCTCAACTCAGGCGGGTATTGTCAACTGGCTTTCTGCAAACGAGTTTTACAATTTAGGCGCCAAGCGCGTTGTCTTAGCGCGTGAGCTTTCATTAAACGATATTGCCGAGCTTCGTGCGAAAACGCCGAAGGAGCTTGAAATAGAGTGTTTTGTGCACGGTGCGATGTGCGTTTCGTTTTCGGGCAGATGCCTTTTGTCAAACTACCTTGTCAACCGCGACGCAAACCGCGGCGAGTGCGCCCAGCCCTGCCGCTGGGAGTATTATCTTATGCAGAAGGACAGACAGGGCAATTTTTTCCCCATTGACGAGAATCATAACGGCACCTACATACTCAACTCAAAGGATATGTGTATGATTGAGCATATACCCGAGCTCGTTAAGGCGGGCGTCGATTCCTTTAAGATTGAGGGCAGGGCGAAGTCCGCATATTATACCGCCGTTATTACCAATGCCTACCGTATGGCTGTTGACGGCTATCTGAAAAATCCATCTGACGATTACAAACCAGAGCAGTGGATTGTCGATGAAACGCGCAAGGTCAGCTACCGCGAGTACGGCACGGGTTTCTATTACGAAGCTCCCGAAATCAATGCCAATGTTTCCTACGAGGGCGGCTACCGCAGGGAGTGGGACGTTATGGCGGTCGTTGAGAAATGCGAGGACGGCTGGATTTATATCGGGCAGAGAAATAAGTTTTCCGTCGGCGATACTCTTGAAGCGCTTGAATTCGGCAAAAAGCCCGTGAGCTTCACCGTAACCGAAATGACCGACCTTGACGGCGAAGCGCTTGAGAGTACGCCTCACCCGATGATGAAAGCGAAAATCAGATCGGATTTAATACTTGAAAGCGGTGCGCTTTTAAGAAAACAGGCATAAATAAAAATAAATAAGACACCTTTGTTCAATAATAGAACAGAGGTGCTTTTTTATGCTTAAACGTGTCTGCGTTCTGTTTTTTGTGTTCTGCTTCATACTCGGCATACTTGCCGCAAGAATGGTCGTTATCAATGCCGGTACGGGTGTTTCTGCGGCTTATACGAAAAACTCCGTATCAAGCGTTGCAGACACGTCAAGGGGTATGATTTACGACCGCAATATGAAGCCGCTTGTCAGTACGACTGCCGAACAGATGATTGCGGTAAAGCCGTCGGTAAACGACCTTAACAAGTCAGGCTCGCTGATATTACCCGATGACAGAGATACAGTATATAAGCTTGTTTCCTCAAAGAGAATAGGCATAGGCAGAGCGCTGAAAAGCGAACAGAACGATTCCTGCCTGCTGTTTGAAAAATACCCGCGTTACCGTGATAACGGCTTGCTCGTTCATACCGTAGGCTATATTGACGGCGAGTCAAACGGAGTTAGCGGACTTGAAAAATACTACAACGAATACCTGAAGAAAAACAGCGGAAGCTTAAAAATAATCTGCAACGTCGACGCGCGCTCAAAGCCTCTGGAGGGTGACGCACTGACAGCCGAAAGCGACAATTACCGTTCACAGGCAGGCTTGCAAATCACAATCGACCGCGATATTCAGGAAATATGCGAACGCGCGCTTGAGCTTTATGAAATCGGTACGGGTGCGGCAGTTGTGCTCGACGTTGAAACGAGTGAAATACTCGCGTTAGCCAGCGTTCCCGAATACTCACAGTCAAACCCCGCCGACAGCCTTGACGATAAGAATTCACCGTTTATCAACAGGGCGATAACGCCTTATTGCGTGGGTTCGGTTTTTAAGGCGGTCGTCGCCTGCGCGGCGGTTGAAAGCGGTATTGACACCTCGCTTGAATACGAGTGCAACGGCACTTTTACAATAGGTAAAAACAGCTTTTCGTGTCACAAAAAGCAGGGACACGGCAAAATTGATATGTTTTGTGCAACGGCGAATTCCTGCAATCCCTATTTCATTAATCTTGCTCTTCTGACAGGCAAGGAAAAGGTATGCGAAGCGGGTACGAATTTAGGCCTGGGCAGCAGTATCGAGCTTTGCGACGGCTGGAAAACTCCGTCGGGGATTATGCCCGACGCCGACAGCATAGTCTCGTCGCAGGACCTCGCAAATCTCGCGTTCGGGCAGGGGAGACTGCTCGCTTCTCCTTTGCAGATGACGGCGGTTTACGCCGCGATAGCCAACGGCGGCGTTTACCGTGCGCCGAGTCTTATGAAGGCGGTAATTGACGAAAACGGCGATACGCTTCTCTGCGCTGAATTACCCGCATCCCGCCGCGTGATGCACGAAAGCACCGCGAATACCGTCGGAGGACTTCTCTTTAACACGGTTGAAAGTATGCTTTTCGGCAAGGCGAAACCTTTGGGCGTATCGGCAGCAGGTAAAACCGCCACCGCTCAGTCAGGGCAGTTCGATGAAAACGGCAGCGAGATAACTCAGTCGTGGTTCTGCGGCTATTTTCCGTACGAAAGCCCGAAATACGCCGTGACCGTCTTTAAGGAAAACGGTTCGGGAGGTTCTGCCGACTGCGCTCCCGTGTTCAGATATATAGCCGAAAAGATAAGCGAAAACAATTAAACCTTGAAAACCTACCAATTTTGTAGTATTATGTTTTCGGGTGATACTATGATGATTTCAACACGCGGCAGATATGCGCTTCGAATGATGCTCGATTTAGCCGAGCATTCCGACGAGGGCTACGTCGCATTAAAGGACATAGCCTTAAGGCAGGACATTTCCAAAAAATACCTTGAGCAGATTATTCCCGTCTTAAACCGCTCGGGACTTCTGCAGACCTCACGCGGCTTTCAGGGCGGATATCGGCTTATTAAGAAGCCGTCGGAATATACCGTGCTCGAAATACTGACCGCCACCGAGGGCAGCCTTGCACCCGTCTCATGCCTTGAGAGCGAGGAAAACAACTGCCCGAGAAAAGGGGAGTGCCTTACGCTTCCCGTCTGGCAGGGACTTAAGGATGCGGTTGAGAATTATCTCGGCTCAATCACGCTCGAGGACGTGCTTTCCAGCGCTGCGGGCGGCAGCTATGTAATCTGAGGTGAACATTTTGAGCAAAAAGCTTTTCTTTCAGGCAATTATTAAATTCATATCGGGAGCGCTGCTCCTTGCTGCGCTTATTTTCATTCCTGCGGGCAGCCTTTCATATTTCGGCGGCTGGCTGTTTATGGGCGTACTTTTTATACCTATGTTCATCTTGGGTATAGTTATGATGATTAAGAGCCCCGAGCTCCTTGAAAAACGCCTTAACGCAAAGGAGGAGCAATCCGAACAGAAGGCGGTGCTTCTTTTAAGCGGTATTATGTTTCTTGCCGCGTTCATTGTAGCGGGACTTAATTACCGTTTCGGTTGGATAGTTCTGCCCGTGTGGGTGAATATCGCCGCTGCCGCCGTTTTCCTTTTCGGCTATGCGCTGTACGCCGAGGTGCTTCGCGAAAACGTCTATCTTTCCCGCACGGTTGAGGTTCAGGAAAACCAGAAGGTTATTGATACGGGCCTTTACGGCGTTGTCCGCCATCCGATGTATATGAGCACGCTTGTACTTTTTCTGGCGCTTCCGCTTGTGCTCGGTTCGGTGCTTTCGCTGTGCATAATGCTTTTCTATATACCTATAATCATTATGCGCATAAAAAATGAGGAGCAGGTGCTCAGAGAGGGCCTCGATGGCTACGAAGAGTATATGAAAAAGGTGAAATACAGAATAATTCCGTTTATCTGGTGAAAAACTTAAACTATAAAAAACCGCGTAATTACGCGGTTTTTCATATATCCGAAAAAATAAAAAATAAAAAAATATAAAAAATCCTACAAAACCTATTGACAAGGTAGGTTATAGGGTGTATAATGCCGTCAAACGATAAGAAAGGCGGCAGAAATATGAACCTGAAATTTCAAAACCTTTTAAGAAGCAATTTCCGTTTCGGACGAATGTGGCGATGTTGTAATCACGAACACAAATAACAACAAATCACATTTGAAAGGAAATTGAAAAAATGAGTAACTATAAATTTGAAACCTTACAGGTACACGTAGGTCAGGAGAATCCCGATCCTGCAACGGACGCGAGAGCCGTGCCGATTTACGCAACCACTTCATACGTATTCAAGGATTCCGCCCAGGCGGCAGGACGCTTCGGACTTACCGAGGGCGGCAATATCTATACGCGCCTTATGAATCCCACAAGCGACGTTTTCGAGCAGAGGATAGCTGCTCTTGAGGGCGGTGCCGCGGCGCTGGCAACCGCATCCGGCTCATCCGCCATCACTTACGCAATCCAGAATATTGCGCTTGCCGGCGACCATATTGTTTCGTCATCAAATCTTTACGGCGGAACCTATAATCTGCTTGCGCACACTTTGAAGGATCAGGGACTTGACGTTACCTTTGTCGATCCTTCCGACCCCGAAAATTTCAGAAGAGCAATCAAACCTAACACCAAGCTCTTTTATGCCGAAACTCTCGGCAACCCGAATTCCGATATAATTGACCTTGAAGCCATTTCTTCAATAGCTCACGAAAACGGAATTCCCGTAATAGTTGACAACACCTTCGCAACGCCTTATTATCTGAGACCTATCGAGCACGGCGTTGATATAGTCGTTCACTCGGCTACAAAGTTTATCGGCGGTCACGGTACGGTAATGGGCGGCGTGGTAGTGGATTCGGGAAAATTTGACTGGGCTCAGAACGATAAATTCCCCGGACTTTCAAAGCCCAACCCATCGTATCACGGTGTTGTCTTCACTGAAGCGTGCGGCAATCTTGCCTATATACTCAAGCTTCGCACAACTCTGATGAGGGATCAGGGCGCGGCAATTTCACCGTTCAACTCTTTCCTTCTTCTTCAGGGACTTGAAACGCTTTCGCTTCGTCTTGAAAGACACGTTGAGAACGCGCTTAAGGTCGTCGAATATCTCAGTAACCACCCGCAGGTTACGAGGGTTAACCATCCGTCGCTTGCAACAGGCAGACAGAAGGAGCTTTACGACAGATACTTCCCCGACGGCGCCGCTTCAATCTTCACATTTGAAATTAAAGGCAACGCCGAAACGGCCAAGAAGTTCACCGAGAGTCTTGAGCTTTTCTCGCTTCTTGCCAACGTTGCCGATGTCAAGTCGCTCGTAATTCATCCTGCTTCAACTACTCATTCGCAGTTAAGCGAGGAGGAGCTTCTCTCGGCGGGCATCACACCCACAACCGTAAGACTTTCAATAGGCACAGAGCATATTGACGATATTATCGCAGACCTTGAAAAAGGCTTCAGAGCAGTGTTATAATAACAGTTAAAAGGAGTAATCACTATGTCAAATATTTATAAATCAGCAGATCAGCTTATAGGCAAAACCCCGCTCGTAGAGCTCACACATATTGAAAAGGAGCTTGACCTCAAGGCAACCGTACTTGCCAAGCTCGAGTATTTCAACCCCGCAGGCTCCGTCAAGGACAGAATTGCAAAGGCAATGATTGACGACGCCGAGGCTTCAGGGAAATTAAAGGAGGGCTCGGTTATAATCGAGCCAACCTCGGGCAATACGGGTATCGGTCTCGCGTCCGTTGCGGCGGCGAGAGGCTACAGAATTATTATCGTAATGCCCGAAACGATGTCCGTTGAGCGCAGACAGCTTATGAAGGCTTACGGCGCTGAGCTCGTTCTTTCCGACGGCGCAAAGGGTATGAAGGGCGCTATCGCAAAGGCTGAGGAGCTTGCCGCAGAAATAGAAAACAGTTTCATTCCCTCGCAGTTCACCAATCCCTCGAATCCGAAGGCTCACTATCTTGCAACCGGTCCCGAAATCTATGAGGACACCGACGGCAAGGTCGATATCTTCGTAGCGGGCGTCGGAACGGGCGGCACAATTACGGGTACAGGCAAGTATCTTAAGGAGAAGAATCCCGACGTTAAAGTCGTAGCCGTTGAACCGCTTTCAAGCGCGGTACTTTCAACGGGCATCGCAGGTCCTCACAAGATTCAGGGCATAGGCGCGGGCTTCGTTCCCGAGGTGCTCGACACTGACGTTTACGATGAGATTTTCCCCGTATCGAATGAGGATGCATTCGCATTCGGTAAGCTTATCGGCAGGAAAGAGGGCGTGCTTGTTGGCATTTCGTCGGGCGCGGCGGCATTTGCGGCGGCGGAAATTGCAAAGCGTCCCGAGAACGCGGGCAAGACGATAGTCGTTCTTCTTCCCGACACGGGCGACAGATATCTCTCAACGCCTCTTTTCGCGGACTGAGAACAAAACTGAACATAATTAAAGGGCGGTTTTGAACCGCCCTTTTTTATCGCAAAATCGGAGTTTGTCGAGCGAAAGCTTGATAGGACACCAGCCTCCCTTGTCAAAGGGAGGGGGACCGCCGTACGGCGGTGGAGGGATTCCTTTTACTGTTATATCAAGCTTTCTTGAATCCCCTCGCCAGCGTTCGCTGGCCCTCTCCCCTTTAACAAGGGGCGCTGTTTTGCTCTATCGAACTCAGCGATAAACTCAAATTTGTTTTACTGTTCTTTTGCCTTTTTCTTCTTGTGATGTTTAACTGTCAGAACCGTCGAAACAATTACGATTGCCAGCAGCAACGCTCCGCCTCCGACTCCCGCGGTAACGGCTATCGGAACATACAGTCCCTTGTCCTTCGGCAGACTGTCGGGAAGCCTGAAGAAGTTACTGCCGTCATTGTCGCCGTATGCTATACGTATGACGTTGATACTGTATTTACCCGCTTTTACCTTTACCGTATTGCCGTTTGCCTTGATTTCCTTTTCGGCGGGAGCAACGTAGTGCTTTCCGACTTCGTTGCAGGCACCCCTGAAAAGCTCCGAGAGGTACTGCATGGAAACCTTGTTGATATCATAACCCGACAGGTCTAAATCTACCGTCTGATTCTTTCCCGAAGCGTTGACGATTTTAACGTAGATTACCTGCTCGTCCTCGTCAACCGTAACCGACTCATACATATCGCGCTCAACGAAGGTCTTGCCGTTTTCAAGCTCGGTCTTTATATATCTGTTTCCCGTATTGTTTGCAAAGAGCAGCTGCATATAATAGTCGGGGGAGAGCACCGCTTCCTGCGAGTCAAACCATATCATATTGAAATTCCAGCTCATTGCATTTATCTTTGCGAAGGTCGGTGCATACGAAGCCATTTTAACTACGTCGCCGTTACGCTCAAAGCCCGTAAGATAGCCTGCTTCCTCGATAGCTGCCCAGATATTTGCCTTCGTCTGAATAGTGCCGAAGCCCTGACTTGTGGCGGCGTATTCGCCTACGAACACGCCTGCGCCGTTACGGTCGTAGCTGTCGTATCGTTCGTTCTGTGAGAAAAGAAAGCCCTGCTCGGTATAGTAATGCTCGTCAACAGTAGTGTCGGGGAACTTTTCATTCATCAGCTTCCACGCCGCGTCAAAGTCCTCGCCGTCAAGCCAGGTGCCGCTTGAAGAAATGATTTTGATTTCTGGATATTTCGCCTTGACCGCATTGTAAAGCGCTTCAAAATTGCGGAAATAAACGTCGCCCCAGTTCTCGTTACCGAGACCTAAGAATTTCAGATTAAACGGCTCCTTCTGCCCGTTTGCAACGCGCTTTGCACTCCATTCGGTAGTGCCGTCGCCGTTGCAGTAATCAATTAAATCGTAGATGTCCTGAACGTACTGCTCAAACTCGGGAGTGCCGGGACGCAGCGCTATCGTGTCAAGATATTCCTGCCACTGTTCCTCGGTCAACTCGCCGTTTCTGTATTTGTCACGCTGCGGGCCGTAACCGTTTCTGCCCTGACAGGTGAGCGCAACGTTAAGTATCGGCACGGGCTCTGCGCCGATTTCTTTGCAGAGCTGTAAGAATTCGTGATAGCCCATTGAATTGGTATTGATATAGTGTCTGTGCCAGTAGTCGTCACGCCAGAGATTAAGCTCCTGCCGTCTCTCTTCAAGCGGACCGATAGTATTCTTCCACGAATAGAGATTGTTAATGTCCGTGCCTTCGCAAAGGCAGCCGCCGGGGAAACGCAGGAACTTCGGCGCCCAGTTTTTAAGCGCAGTATAAAGGTCGTCGCGCAGCGAAACGTATTTCCATTCCTCGCTGCCGTAGCCGTGCGAGCTTTCGGGAATGAGCTTGACAAAATCAATTAAGATTGTGCCTTTACCTTTGAAACTCATTTTAAGTCCGCCGTCCTCGGTAGCTGAGCTTCTGAGCGAAACGGTACGCTTCGTCCATTCCTCGCAGGAACTGATGTCGAGATCGGCTTCGACGGTATTGTTATCGCTCATCAGCGAAACGGTAAAATAGCCGTCAAAATCAATATTCTTTATGTAGCAGGAAAACTCGTATTTCTCGTCCTTCTTGAATCCCATATCGGGCGTGTTGAGCTTTTCGTCATTAATAGTCCAGGTTTTGTAATCGTATATCTCGAGGAAGCCGACGTTTTTAAGCGTAGCTTCGCCGTCGATGCTCATTTTAGCGTAATGAGTGTTGTTGTCGTTCATCGGGAATTCGTCCTCAACGGTAAAACAATTTTCCTTGTCGCAAAGCCAGAGAACGCCGTTCATTCCGTCGTATTCAAACGAATTGTTGTTGACGAGATTCGACACAAGACCGCCGTCGCAGGCGTATGAAATATCCTCGATAAACGCGCCGTAAAGTATATCGGAAATATCGTATCTCTCGGAATCGGTAGAAATCCTGATAACCCGCTTTCCTCCTGCGGCAAACACCGTGAAGGGGATTGAAGCTATTAAAATAAGCGTGAGAATAACAGCTGTAATTCTTTTCATTTTTTCTCCTCCGTAAGATAGTTTAACAGCGCCGTACAGCCTGAATAAATATCGTCATAAGCCTGTCCGAAATCCCGCGTGTACCACGGGTCCGAAACGCTTCCGCCCTGATTTGTAAAGCTCATCAGCTTTTTTATTTTCGGCGAGTTGAATGTGCCGAAAATACGGTTCATACAGCGCACGTTTTCGTCGTCCATACAGACGAAATAATCGAAGCTGTTATAGTTCTCTTTTGTCAGCAGAGTTGCGCGCTTTCCCTCGTCAAACGGTATCGAGTGCCTGATTAACTGCTCTCTTGCGGGCGGGTAAATCGGACTGCCGCGCCCGTCCCATATCTCGTCGGTATGCGTCGCCGCAGACAGTATATAAAACCTGTTTTCAAGCCCTCTGTCGCGCACAAGCTTTTTCATCACAAATTCCGCCATCGGACTTCGGCAGATATTGCCGTGGCAGACAAACATAATTCTTATCATACATTTTTCCTTAATTTGTTTTCTTCATTTTACTATACAATCGGCGATTTTGCAATTAATTGACTGAAAAATAAATATGTGGTAAGATTAAACCCTGAACGAAGGGAGGTTTCGATATGAAAAAAGCACTTTCATTACTTGCGGCAGTACTGCTTATTGCGATTTTGTCCGTTAATGCTTTTGCGCTGAAAATTGACCCTAATCTCACTGTTAAGGTTAAAAGCAGCGGCATACCCGAGGGAACCGTTTATGTTGATGTGCTTTTGCCCAAGGAAGCCTTCGGCGAGCGTTTTGTTGAGTTCAACGAAAACTGCTCCATTGACAGCTGTTACCGCTATTATGCCGGACTTTCGCAGGAGCCTTTTGAGAAAATTGAGTTATTGGCTGATGATGAAATAGCACAGTACAGACTTGACGACTATTACAGCATTCTTGCGCACTTTGACGGCGCAGGTACCGAATTCGGAACGGAGCAGTTCAATTCGTATCATGATTACTATTACGGAAGCGATAAGGAATTTGACTGCACAGCTTATTTCTTTGTGAAGAGCCAAGACGGCGAAACCGCAGATTCGCTTGATATATTACAGTCGGCAAAGAAAATCAAACTGGCTTATATTGGCGCAGACGGCAACATTCTTTTGATAAGCGAGCCGTTTTCCGTTAAGGACAGGGCGGTTATTGCGGCATTTTTCTATAATGCGGTTGCAGACGGGGAGAAGGTTAAAGCAAAGTATTATATCAGCCCGTTTAATATCGCATTTAACCTGATTGTTGTTTCAGCTGTTGTTGTGATTACTGTTGTCATTGTACGAAAAATAAAAGATAAAAAGCAATTTGACGAACCTGTTGAAAAAGCATCCGATGGGCAAAATTAAAAAAATGCTTGCATTTTGCGTTATTATATGATATTATACTTGAGCAATTTCGGCGCTTGGGTGTTATTGCGCCCAAACGGCAGTTAATGGCAACATTAAAGCGAGTGGTCCTCTGCGTATGTATTTTACGGTATGAACGCTTGAAACAAAATTTTGGAGGTTCATTATGGACGCATTGAAAATTATTGAAGAGGGCATGCTCAAAGAGGAAAAGCCCGTAATCGAAATCGGTGACGTTGTCAGAGTACACGTTAAGATCCGTGAAGGCGAAAGAGAGAGAATTCAGATTTTCGAAGGTACCGTTATCGCCCGCAGAGGCAGCGGTGTTTCCGAGACATTTACCGTACGCCGTGTTTCCTACGGTGTCGGCGTAGAGAGAGTTTTCCCCGTTAATTCACCCAACGTTGCAAAAGTTGAGTGCGTCAGACACGGTAAGGTTCGCCGTTCGAAGCTTTACTACCTTCGCGACAGAGTCGGTAAGGCAGCTAAGGTTAAGGAGCAGATCAGATAACTCACAAACAAAAAATTCCGAAGCGTTTCGCTTCGGAATTTTTTTTTGAAGTAATTACAAATTTGAGTTTATAGGGATGATAGCAAACTAAGTCTGAAATGAGTCCGTAGGGGGCGACGACTCGGCGCCCCGTTAGTTTACCGCAAAGCTGACGGGCGATTCGTGAATCGCCCCTACGCTTAGTGATATTTACGCCGAAAGTATTATAAAATGTTCGGAAGCGGAGCTTCCCCACAACTTGCCGAAGGCAAATTTCACTCGTCAACAGGACGAATTTCACTGCCGTAAGGCAATTTCACTCTTGCGAAGCAAGAATTTCACTTCGAGGTCAAAGACCTCGACAAACTCCGATTCGGCGTTTTTTCTTAATTAATTATTTACATTTTCATATCGCTTTATTCTTGCATTTTAATTGTATATGTAGTATTATATAGAGCGTATAATAGGGCAGGTGTATGATTTTGAGAAAAAGAGAAGAAGTAAAAGTCTATTTTGACGAGATGGAAAGCGTATACGCTTCCAACAAAAAAATATGGAAATTTGTTTACAGCTGGGTTGACTCGCTGGCAATCGCGCTTATCGCGGTGCTGGTGCTCTTTACCGTTGCCTTCAGAGTCGTAAGCGTAAGCGGACCTTCGATGAAACCCACCTTAACCGACGGCGACCGACTTTTCGTCAGCGCGATTAATCTGAATTATAAACGCGGGGACATAGTCGTTATAACTCAGCCCAATCAGCTTAACGAACCGCTTATCAAGCGCGTTATTGCCGTAGGCGGCGAAACGGTTGACATCGATTTCAGCGAGGGAATAGTTAAGGTTAACGGCGAGGTCATCAGTGAAACCTACATCAAGGAACCCACGACCAGAATGTTCGATATTGCCTTTCCCGTAACCGTGCCCGAGGGCTGCGTTTTCGTTATGGGCGACAATCGCAACAACTCGACCGACAGTCGTTCTTCAATAGTCGGCTTCGTTGATACGCGCTACCTGCTCGGTAAGGCTCAGTTCAGATTCTACCCCTTTGGCGAATGGAAGATTGATTGATATGAATAAGAAAAAAATAGCACAGACAGTTTATGATTTTGCGGGGATACTTATGGCCTCGATAATAGCGGTAACCGTCATCTTCACGTTTTTGTTCAAGATTTCGATTGTTAACGGCGAATCTATGATAAGAACTCTCAACAACGGCGACCGTCTTGTTATTACCGCGCACGACTTCAATGTTGAGCAGGGCGATATAGTTATCATCTCTCAGCCCAACGCATACGAGAAGGTGCTCGTCAAGCGCGTTATTGCTGTAGGCGGACAGACCGTTGATATTGACATTAACAGAGGCGTCGTGATAGTTGACGGCGAGGACCTTGTTGAGCCGTATCTCAGCGTCAAAACAAAGACGCTCGGCGACGGCTTCACCTATCCCGTAACGGTGCCCGAGGGCTGCGTCTTTGTAATGGGCGATAACCGTAACGAATCCGCCGACAGCCGTTATAAGGGAGTCGGATTCATAGACGAGCGATACATAGTCGGCGAAGCGGTTTACCGTTTGGGCGACAGCAAGCTTTTGAAATCGGAGTAATTATGTCGGATACTATAAAGCAAAATGTACAGTGGTTTCCCGGCCACATGGCAAAGACAAGAAGGCTCATCAAGGAGAGCCTTCCGCTCGTTGATGCCGTAACGGAGATACTCGACGCGAGAATGCCGATATCGAGTATGAACCCCGAGATACATGAGCTTATCGGTTCTAAGCCGCTGATAGTGCTTCTCAACAAGTGCGATATCGCCGATGAGAATGCCACAAAGCAGTGGCTTGATTATTTCTCGAAGCAGGCGGTTGCCGTGCTTGCGGTTGACTGCAGGACGGGCAGCGGACTTAATAAATACGTTCCGCTTCTCAGAAACGTTCTTAAGGACAAAATTGCCCGTAATATCGAAAAGGGTATGGCGGGCAGACCTATACGCATAATGGTCGTCGGTATCCCCAACACGGGCAAATCCTCTTTTATAAACAAAATGGCGGGCAGAAACCGCGCAAAGGTTGCCGACAAGGCGGGCGTTACGCGTCAGAATCAGTGGTTTGTTATTGACAACGGCATTGAACTGCTCGACACACCGGGTGTACTCTGGCCGAAGTTTGACGACCCGAAGGTTGGCGACAGACTTGCCTTCATCGGCTCGGTCAAGGACGAGGTTTTCGACAACGAAACTCTTGCAGTAAGACTTCTTGAAGTGCTTAAAAGCAAATACGCCGACCGACTGACCGAAAGATATAAGATAACAGACTTTGAGGACCTCGAAGCGTGGGAGGTGCTTGAGCTTATCGGCAAAAAACGCGGTATGATGATGCGCGGCGGCGAGGTGGATACGCTTCGTGCGTCGGTAATGCTGCTTGACGAATACCGCGCGGGCAAGCTCGGCAAAATCACGCTTGACACGGTGAGTGAATTAAATGGTTGATTTCGAGATTGAAAAAGAATATGCCGCAAAGGGCTTTAAGCTTATATGCGGAATTGACGAAGCGGGCAGGGGACCTCTTGCGGGACCCGTATATGCCGCGGCGGTGATTCTTCCCGACGGCTGTGAAATAGAAGGTCTCAACGATTCCAAAAAGCTGACCGAGAAGAAGCGCGAGGCGCTCTTTGACGTTGTTAAGCAAAAGGCGCTTTACTGGGGAATAGGTTCCGCCGACGAAAAGGAAATTGACGAAATCAATATCCTTCAGGCGACGTTTCTGGCTATGAGACGTGCAGTTGAGAATATGGGCGTAAAACCCGACCTTGCTCTCGTTGATGGCAATCAGAAGCCGCATATAGCCGACGGTATTGAAGAGGTTACTGTTATCAAGGGCGACGCAAAGTCAATGAGCATAGCCGCCGCTTCAATACTGGCCAAGGTTTCCAGAGACCGCTTTATGCTTGAAATTGCGGAAAAGTATCCCGAGTACGAATTCCCGAAGCACAAGGGCTACGGCACTAAGCTTCATTATGAGAGGATTGCCGAATACGGCATCAGCGATATACACAGGAAAAGCTTCCTAAAGAAGATTATCGGAGAATGATATGGACACTAAGCTTACGGGCGCATACGGCGAGGTTGTAGCGGCGCGCTATCTGCGTGACAACGGCTACACTATACTTTCCGCAAACTACCGCACAAGGCTCGGCGAAATTGATATAATAGCCGAAAACCGTAAGTTCATAGTCTTCGTTGAGGTCAAGACGAGAACCGAAGGCAGCCTTATCAACGCCGCGCTTGCCGTTGACTACGGCAAGCAGCAGAGAATTGCCGCAACGGCTCAGTCGTATCTGTCAAAAAACGGCATCAAGCTTCAGCCGCGTTTTGACGTTGCCGAGGTTTACGTCGACGGACTTGAAGTCAAGGACTTCAACTACATTGAAAACGCTTATTAATACAGGATGTGATAATATGATTTACACAAGTACACGCGACAGCTCGGTAGCGGTTACCGCTTCCCAGGCGATAGCAAAGGGCATTTCCGCGGACGGCGGACTGTTCGTGCCTACCGAGATTCCGAAGCTAAGCCTTGACGACATTAATAGAATCGGTTCGCTTGACTATATCGGCAGGGCGAAGGAGATTCTTAAGCTTTACCTTACCGATTTCACGGAGGACGAGCTCACAATGTGCGTTCAGGGCGCATATAAGGCTGGCAAGTTCTCAAGCGATAAGGTTGCGCCGCTTTATAAGCTTGACGACAAGGCAAATATTCTCGAACTCTGGCGCGGACCTACCTGTGCGTTCAAGGATATGGCGCTTCAGCTTCTGCCTTATCTGCTGACAGTTTCCGCTTCAAAGAGTCTTAAGGACACGGGTATAGTTATACTCGTTGCCACGTCGGGCGATACGGGTAAGGCTGCGCTTGAAGGCTTTAAGGACGTACCGAATACGAGAATACTCGTTTTCTATCCCGTTGACGGCGTAAGTCCGATGCAGAAGCTGCAGATGACCACTCAGGAGGGTTCAAATGTCGGCGTATGTGCGATAAAGGGCAACTTTGACGACGCTCAGAACGGCGTCAAGGCAATTTTTACAAATAAAGAAATTGAACAGAAGCTGTCCGAAAACAAGCTCGCGTTTTCGTCTGCCAATTCCATAAACTGGGGACGTCTCGTTCCGCAGATCGTTTACTATGTTTCTGCTTACTGCGATATGGTAAACGGGGGCAGCGTAAAGCTCGGCGACGAAATTAACGTTGTTGTTCCCACGGGTAACTTCGGCAACATTCTCGCCGCGTATTATGCGCGTGATATGGGCGTGCCGATCAAAACGCTCGTCTGCGCTTCAAACGCCAACAACGTGCTGACCGATTTCCTTACAACCGGTAATTACGATAAGAACCGTGCATTCTACTGCACGACTTCACCGAGTATGGATATACTTATCTCGTCAAACCTTGAAAGACTGCTCTTCATTCTTTCGGGTTACGACGATAAGAAGACCGCAGAGCTTATGAAAAAGCTTTCGACTGACGGTATGTACGACGTTGACGCCGATTTACTTGCGAAAATCAAGGACGTTTTCGCTGCGGGCTGCTGTGACGATACAGCGACAAAGGCAACTATCAGAGAAACGTTTGAGAAGCACAGCTACCTAATCGACACGCATACCGCGGTTGCTGTACGCGTATATGAGGATTACACCGCAAACACGGGTGACGCGACACCGACGGTTATCGCATCTACCGCCAATCCCTACAAGTTCTCAAAGAGCGTTCTTTCTGCAATCAGCGACGATATAAAATCAGCCGATGAATTTTCTATGGTTGACGAGCTTCACGAAAAGACTGGCGAGCCTGTTCCCGTACAGCTTGCCACACTTAAGGGCAAAACTCCTCGCTTCACGGGCGTAACAGCCAAAGAGGATATGAAACAGGTTGTTTTTGATATGCTCGGAATATCAGACAGCGATATAAATTCCTGACGGAATTTGCGATATGCTTTTGCATTCTCGCCAAAGGCGAGATATGCAAAAAGTGCGATATGCCCTTACGGGCGTGAATAAGGAATTTTTATCATATCGCACGCATACATAGTTTGCGTATATCGCATTTGTAAAACAAATATATCGCACTCGCGAAGCGAGTATATCGCCACAGAGGCAAAATGATGGAAAAAACTATAAAAGAACTTGCGATTGAGTTGACCGTAGAGGCAACTGAAATTTGCGACGGTATCAAAGCAAAATCAATTTATACCAATCAATTATTACGCAGTTGTTCTTCTATCGGTGCTAATTCACACGAAGCAAAATATGCTCAGAGTAATGCTGATTTTATAAACAAACTGGAAATAGCACTCAAAGAATGTTATGAAACTGAGTATTGGTTAGAAATATTGTACAGAGTAAAATCGCTTGATGACAGTCAGTATAAAAGCTTACTTAACAAGTGCGGAACAATCAGAAAGAAATTGATTGCTTCAATTACTACAGTTAAAAACAAAAAGTGACTGAGCATTTATAATTTATAGAGGGCTTTGTTATGTACAAATATCTGTGTAAAGCCGAAAGCTTTGATGAAAAGCAGAGAATCGTCAAGCTCCTTGACGATAATTCTATAACATACAGAATAAAGCCTGCCGGACCGAATATTTTCCAAAAAGCCGGCTATGAGAAAAAGTGCTTCTGGTTTAAGGTATATGTAAAAAAAGCCGATTACCCGAGAGCACTCGAAATAATCGGCAATGTTTAAGCGCTTTCCGCTTATTCACAGCATCTGTACGTTGAGCATTTCGCGTCGCAGGTGTCCGACGGGGCGGTGCAGTTGACGTCTATGCAGTCTGCCGTGCACGTGCAGTCGTCGTCGTGATAAACGCAGTTGCTTACGTCACAGTGAATTTTTCTGTCCATTGTTACAACTCCTTTGTACCGTTTTTGTACCATTAGTTTGTGTATAATAAACGCAGATATTCAAAAAACTGAGGTAAAAATATGTCAGTTTTCGCAATAGGCGACCCGCACTTGTCCTTCGGCACCGATAAGCCGATGAACGTCTTTAAGGGATGGGACAATTATGTCGAACGCCTGAAAACAAATTGGGAAAACTTAATAGACGGCGACGACAACGTTGTTATAATGGGCGACGTTTCGTGGGGAATAAACTTAGACGAAGCGGTTGACGACTTCCGCTTTATAAATGAATTGCCGGGAAAGAAAATCATACTTAAGGGCAACCACGATTACTGGTGGAACACGCTGACCAAGATGAACGCTTTCCTCAGGGAGAATTCGTTTGACACAATCAGCTTCCTTTACAACAATGCCTATCTCGTCGAGGGAATGAGCATCTGCGGTACGCGCGGCTGGTTCTTCGACGCGGAAACCGAGGACAGCGAAAAAATAATCGCCCGTGAAGCGGGACGGCTTCGCACCTCGATTAAGGCGGGCAAGCAGCTCGGCGGCGAGCCGGTAGTATTTCTTCACTACCCGCCGATAACAAAAACCGATATCTGTCAGCCGATAGTTGACGTGCTCAGAGAAGAGGGGATTAAGCACTGTTATTACGCGCACCTTCATTCCGCATCCGCATACAATTCCTTCAACGGTGAGCAGGACGGTATAAAATTCGAGCTTTTATCGGCAGATTATCTGAAATTTTATCCGATGCCTATTAAAGTATTATAATAAAACAAAAAATAGTAAAAAACAGTGGAAATATTTTCCGTTATCTGTTATAATATCAAACCAGCGTAAAATTTTTAGGAGGATATATTAAATGAGTTTGAAATCATCAAAGAAAGTTGACGAAAACACATGGGAAATTGAGGTTGACGTTGATGCCGAAACCTTTAACAAGGCTGTAAACGAGGCATATCTCAAGCAGAGAAAGAAAATCAACGTTCCCGGCTTCAGAAAGGGCAAGGCTCCCAAGGCATTTATCGAAAAGATTTACGGTAAGGGCGTGTTCTATGAGGATGCGCTTGAAATCGTTTACCCCGAGGCTGTTTCCGCAGCTATCGACGAGGCAAAGCTTGACCTTATCGACACTCCCTATGACCTTGACGTTAAGGAAATCGGTGAGAACGGCGTTCTTATGACGCTTAAGTGCACTGTCAAGCCCGAGGTTAAAATCGGTAAGTACAAGGGCATCAAGGCTGAGAAGGCTGCCGTTAAGGTTACTGCTGACGAGGTTAAGGAGCATATTGACCGTATGCTTGAACAGAACGCGAGAATATCGACCGTTGAGACCGCGAGAAAGGTTAAGAAGAACGATATAACCGTTATTGACTTCGAAGGCTTCGTTGACGGCGTAGCTTTCGAGGGCGGCAAGGGCGAGAATTACGAGCTTACTATCGGCTCGGGCCAGTTTATTCCCGGCTTTGAGGATCAGATTATCGGCCATAAGGCGGGTGAGGAATTCGACGTTAACGTTCAGTTCCCCGAGGAGTATGCCGAGGAGCTCGCCGGTAAGGACGCAACCTTCAAAATCAAGCTTCACGAGATTAAGGTTAAGGAAGTTCCCGCGCTTGACGACGATTTCGTTAAGGATGTCAGCGAGTTTGACACCGTTGACGAGTTCAAGAAGAGCATCAAGAAGGAACTTGAGGAAAGAAAGCAGCAGTCAATTGAGTCCGCTGCCAACAACGACGTACTTGACAAGCTTGCCGACCTCGTTGAGGCGGTTATCCCTCAGTGCATGATAGACAAGAAAATCGATCAGGATATCGACGACTTCAATTACCGTCTTCAGATGCAGGGCATCGACGCCAAGACCTATATGAAGTACACCGGTATGACTGAGGAAACCATCCGCGAGCAGTACAAGGATCAGGCTGAGAAGCAGGTTAAGCTTGACCTCGCGCTTGAAAAGATTATCGAGCTTGAAAAGCTTGAAGTCAGCGATGACGAAATCAAGGAAGAATATAAGAAATATGCAGAAGCATATAATATGGACGTTGAGCAGATTGAGAAGGCAATTCCCGCCGAGTCAATCAGACCCGAGCTTCTTAACAGAAAGGCTGTTGACTTCGTAATCTCCAACGCATCCTTCGGCGCACCCAAGGCAGCTGCCAAGAAGCCTGCCGCAAAGGCTGACGATAAGGCTGAGGAAAAGCCCGCCAAGAAGGCTCCCGCTAAGAAAACTGCCGAGAAGAAGCCTGCCGAGAAGAAGGCTCCTGCAAAAAAGGCACCTGCAAAGAAAAAGGAAGACAAGGCTGAATAATTTTACGCCGGTTTTTCAATAATCATTAGGGAAAAGGGAACAGTAATTTTATTTGGAGGTTTATTATGGCATTAGTACCGACCGTCATTGAGCAAACTAACAGAGGCGAGCGCGCCTATGATATTTTCTCAAGACTCTTAAACGACAGAATTATTGTTTTATCCGACGAGGTTAACGACGCAACGGCTTCCGTTGTTGTTGCACAGCTTCTGTTCCTTGAGGGACAGGATCCCGACAAGGACATCAGCCTCTATATCAACAGCCCCGGCGGCTCAGTTACCGCAGGCCTTGCAATTTACGACACGATGCAGTATATCAAGTGCGATGTTTCAACTATCTGCATGGGCATGGCTGCTTCTATGGGCGCGTTTCTGCTTAGTGCAGGCGCAAAGGGCAAACGCTATGCGCTTCCCAACGCCGACATTATGATTCACCAGCCTTCGGGCGGTGCTCAGGGTCAGGCGACCGAGATAGAGATTACTGCCAAGCACATTCTCAAGACCAAGGAAAAGCTCAATAAGATTCTTGCCGAGAATACCGGCAAGCCCATTGAGATTATTGCCGCCGATACTGACAGAGATAACTTCATGTCAGCCGAGGAGGCGCTTGAATACGGACTTATCGACAAGGTTCTCTACAAGAGAAATACCGAGGATAAGTAATTCGGAGGTAGCCTTAAATGGCGAGAGATAACGAACAAAAGCTTATGCGCTGTTCCTTCTGCGGTAAGTCGCAGGATCAGGTCGAGAAGCTCATAGCGGGCCCCGGTGTCTGCATCTGTAACGAGTGCGTCGACCTTTGCACCGGCATTATTGAGGAAGAAAGCCTCAAGAGGAAAACCGGAACGCGCAAGGCAAACGAAAACAAGGTACTGCCCAAGCCGCACGAAATCAAGGCAAAGCTTGACGAGTACGTTGTAGGTCAGGACTCCGCAAAAATCGCGCTGAGCGTTGCGGTGTACAACCATTACAAGAGAATATACTATCAATCGAAATCCGACGTTGAACTTCAGAAGAGCAACGTTGTACTTCTCGGACCGACGGGCGTCGGCAAGACAATGCTCGCCCAGACGCTCGCAAAGATACTCGACGTACCCTTTGCCATAGCGGATGCCACGACTCTCACTGAGGCTGGCTACGTAGGCGAGGACGTTGAGAACATTCTGCTTCGTCTGATTCAGGCTGCTGACTACGACGTCGAGAAGGCTCAGACGGGCATAATCTATGTTGACGAAATTGACAAGATTTCACGTAAGTCCGAGAACCGCTCGATTACACGCGACGTCAGCGGCGAGGGCGTTCAGCAGGCACTGCTCAAGATACTTGAGGGCACCGTATCAAACGTACCTCCCCAGGGCGGCAGAAAGCATCCTCAGCAGGAGTTTATTCAGGTTGACACGACAAATATACTCTTTATCTGCGGCGGCGCTTTTGACGGCATTGAGAAGATTATCGAGCAGAGAACCGGTAAGAGCACATTGGGCTTCAACGGCGAAATTATCGACAAGTCCAAGATTGATATGGCGAAGATTTATCAGAAGGTTATTCCTCAGGATCTCGTCAAATACGGTCTTATTCCCGAGCTTGTCGGCAGAGTGCCTGTAATCACTTCGCTTGACAATCTCGACGAGGAAGCGCTTGTCAGAATTCTCACCGAGCCCAAGAATGCGCTTGTAAAGCAGTACAAGTCGCTGTTCGGTATGGACGGCATCGAGCTTGAATTCACCGACGACGCGCTTGAGGCTATCGCAAAGCTCACGCTTGAAAAGAATACGGGCGCGAGAGGTCTGCGCTCTATAATGGAGAACGTATTGCTTCCCATTATGTACGAGGCTCCCGCCGACAAATCCGTCAAGAAGATAGTCGTAACAAAGGATTGCGTTGAAAAATCCGAGAGCCCGCTTGTTGAGAGGGCAAACGGCGAGAAGAAGCTCAAGAGACCTGACGGTCTGCCGAAAACCGACGTAAGTTAAATCAGAGCCGATTGATTTGGCAGGCAAATCGGTCGGCTTATGTTTTTTGATATGAGAAGAAAATCGAAGTCGCTCTCATTCGTAGGGGAGCAAAAAAAGAAAAGCAAAAACTTAAAGCATTTCATAATCGCCTTCAGCGTGTTTGTAATACTGCTGGGGAGCGTTTCCGTGCTTATGTTTATGAAAAATCTTAACTTCGATTTATCCAACGTTTTCTCGTCGGCGGAAACGACTACCGAGCTGACAACCGAGGCGACAACCGAGCCCGAGCCTCAGACGGGAAGCGCGAGTGTACTCGTTTTCTGCGAGAATTCCGAGCATACGCTTGACTATGTGATGCTCATTTCCTGCGATTATGAGCAGATGAAAATGACAGTGCTCGATATTCCCGTTTCAACTTCGGTTTCCTATAACGGATTTGACGGCAGTCTGAATGCCTATTTTACTCAGTACGGCGCAACCACGTTAAAGGATGCGGTTGTGAACAGTCTGAAACTTGAAGCGGACAGATATATAAAATACAATGACTCGCAGTTCAAAAATTTTCTGACTAAATTTGAGGACGTCACCGTAAACGTTGAATCCGCCATAGATTATCCGTCCGACGGACTGATACTCAACGCGGGCGAGCAGGCGCTTTCTGCTGATTTGTATCTGAAATATCTCAATTACTGCGACTCTTATCATAAGGCTGACGCGTTTGCACAGTTTCTGAAGATTGTTTTTTCAAAGCAGCACGCGGCAAAGGCTGAAAGCCTTTTCTCGTATATTGCAAACAATTCCCAGACCGATTTGTCCATAGTCGATTTCAAGGCGCATGAGGACAGACTTGTTGCGTTCTCGCAGTCAGAGTCCGAAATTGTTGCCGCCAACGAGAGGGAGGCCGACAATGGATAATAAAAAGCTTATCGGCGCAGTTGCCGCGGTATTCATTGTCATTTGCGGATGGTTTGCCATAAGGGATTACGATTTGCCCGTTTACGGCAAAAAGTTTCAGTCGGTTGAGCTTATTTACGAAAACCGAGTTGAAGAGAAGGGCGTTAACGACCGCTATTATTACAAACGGCTGAGCAATAATGCCAAAATTGCATATACTCTCATCGTTCCCGAGATACCCAAACACACCGAGAGAATTGAGATACCCAAGCTTAACGACGAGGAACTTGATGCTCTTATGTATGCGATTTCCTACGACAATCCCGAGCTCATCTGTTACGGTAAGGATTGTCAGCTGATAAGTGAAGGTTCAAGACACTATTTCGTGCCGAGTTATACTCATTCGGCCGAGCAGCACGAAGCGTACACCGCGGCTCTCGAGAATCTGCTTGTCAGACTTTCTTCAAAGCTTTATGCAGGCAACGATTACGAAAAAGAGCTGTTTATTCACGACTATATTTGTCAGCACTGCAAATATCTTAACGACGGCAGCGACCTTCGAACCAGCGCTTACGATGCGCTTATACTCGGCGAAGCCGTCTGCGAGGGCTACGCGAGAGCAACGCAGCTGCTTCTCAACAGAGCGGGCGTGCATAACTATCTTGTAACCGGCGACGCGCGTAATCCTGACGGTGCGACCGAAGGACACATGTGGAACGTCGTTACAATAGACGGACAGAATTATTACCTTGACGTCACGTGGGACGACTTCGACAAGCAGAACGTTACGCTCGAAAAGTGCTATTTCTATTTCAACGTAAATCAGGAGCTTATCGACAGGGACCACTTCAGTATAGAGCCCTCGGCTGACAACGGCTGTAATTCGCTTTTCAGCAACTATTATTCAAGCAAAAACTCACTTTTTCACAGCTATGACAGCGTTGCAAAGGGCGCACTGCAGGATAACGCGGTCAGAAACATTCAGAACGGCGATTATACCGCCGAAATGATGTTTACCAACCACGAGGCCTACGAAAAGATGAAGCAGGAGCTTCTCGATACGGGCGACGTGCTGAGCGTTATCGAAAACATAAATTCAAGGCAGTCAAGAAAGCATTTTTATAAGGTCGAATATGAAATGTTCGACAGTATGGACTATATCAGGTTTGTGTTTTCATAGGCAAAAGCTAAGAGGTGAAATTATGGACAGAGAAAGAATTGAAAACGCGGTAAGGGAGATACTTATCGCCGTTGGCGAGGACCCCGACAGAGAGGGGCTTCAGGAGACTCCCGCAAGAGTTGCAAGAATGTACGAGGAAATCTTCGCAGGTCTTGAGGAGGACCCCAAAAAGCATCTCAAGATTTTTAACGAGGGCAACGTAAACGAAATGGTCGTTGTTCGCGACATTCCGCTTTACTCGATGTGCGAGCATCACTTGCTTCCCTTCGTCGGTAAGGCGCATATCGCCTACATTTCAACCGACGGCAAGGTTATAGGGCTTTCAAAACTTGCAAGAATAGTAAATTCATTTGCCCGCCGTCCTCAGCTTCAGGAGAGACTGACGAGTCAGATAGCCGATTTTCTTGATGAAAATCTCTCGGCAAAGGGCGTTGCGGTCGTTATTGAAGCCGAGCATTTCTGTATGACAATGCGCGGCGCACGCGCTGCAGGTTCCAAGACTCAGACCTCCGCTCTTCGCGGCGCTATGAGAAGTGACGCCAAGACGAGAAGCGAGGCTATGAGTTTATTGCTCAGAGGTGAATAATATGAGTTTCAAGGGTAACGGCTTTTGCTTTGAAACGGGCAAAAGAACATACATAATGGGCGTACTCAATATCACCCCCGATTCCTTTTATGACGGCGGAAGATACAATTCAATCGACAGGGCGGTAAGCCATTTAAGGCGTCTTGAAATGGACGGCGCCGATATAATCGACGTAGGCGCAAATTCGACCAACCCCGAGGTCGAAATTCTCAGCGTCAAGGACGAGCTTAAGGTAATCGGAGATATGCTCCCCGAAATCATTAAAGCTACCGCTGTTCCCGTCTCCGTTGACACCTTTTACCCCGAGGTTGCGCGTTTTGCGCTTGAAAGCGGAGCGAAGATTATTAACGACGTAAGCGGAATAATTAACCCCGAGATGCTTAAACTTATCAAAAAGCACAAGGCAGGTTATACGGTGATGCACAATCCGTTGTTTTCCTCAAAAGAGGCAGCCGATTATACCGAGTGCGGCGGCGTTGCAAACAGCGTCGAAGCCTTCTTTGAAAACTGTGAAAAAGAGCTTGAAAATGCAGGCATTTCAAAAGAGCAGGTTCTCTTTGACATAGGCATAGGATTCTCAAAAAATCAGTTTGACGATAACGAGCTTTTGAAAAATATGAGCACGTTCAGAAAAGAGGGCAGAGCGCTTCTGGTCGCACTTTCCAACAAGCGTGTGACCTCTGTTTTGCCCGATATGACAAAGGCGGACAGGCTGTATTCAACTATAGCCTACGATACGCTTGCAATAGCGGGCGGTGCCGATTTTATCAGAGTACACAACGTCAGAGAGGCTAAGATTGCCGCCGAAGCGGCTGACAGAATTGTGAGGTAATTATGGATAAGATTATAGTTCGCGGACTTCGTCTTTTCGCGTATCACGGCGTAAACGAAGAGGAAAAGCAGAACGGTCAGGAATTTGTTATAGATCTGACAGCATATCTTGATTTGTCTGCACCGTGTGAGTCCGATAACCTCGACGATACCGTCAGTTACGCTAAAATGATAAAGACGGTCAGACGTGTCTTTACCGCCGAAAAGTATGATTTAATTGAAAAATGTGCGGGCGTTATCGCCGATGCTATACTTGCCGAATATCCGCCCGTAAACGAGATTACCGTCAAGGTAATGAAGCCCGACGCTCCGATTTCTGCCGATTTCGGTTACGTCGCGGTCGAGATAACGAGGAAAAGATAATGAAGGCTGTTTTAGGCTTGGGTACGAATATGGGCGAAAGGCTTGTAAATCTCGAAAACGCCTTGAATTCAATCGCTCTATTACCCAAAACAAAGATAATAAAAACCTCGTCTGTCTATGAAACCGAGCCATGGGGTTATACCGAGCAGGCGCGCTTTCTCAACTGCGCCGTTCTTGTCGAAACCGATTTGACCCCGCATGCGCTTCTCGGCGCGTGTCTTGGCATTGAAGCGGCGCTCGGCAGAGTGCGTAAATTCAGAAACGGCCCGAGAATTATTGATATCGACGTGCTTTTGTATGAAGACTTTGAACTGGAAAGCGAAGAACTGACGGTTCCGCATCCCTTTATTTTACAGCGCGATTTCGTTCTCGTTCCGCTTCACGGCTTATTTCCCGACGGCAAAGCGTTAGGCTTTGATTTTGAAAAGGAATACGAAGCAACCGATAAAACAAAATTATCAATATACAGTGAATAAAAATCACCCCCTTAAAGGAGGCGTATTATGAAGCTTACAAAGGCTGAAATTGAACAGTATAAAACAGAATATGCAAAGTTATGCGTTGAAAACGGAAGTATTGACGTTGACCTTTACGATAAATACGGTGTAAAGCGCGGATTGCGTGACAAAAACGGAACGGGCGTGCTCGCCGGCCTTACCTCGATTTCCGAGATTATCGCTTTTGAGGAAAAGGAAGACGGTACACGTGTGCCGTGCGACGGCAGACTGTCATACCGCGGAATAAACGTCATTGACCTTATTAACGGCAGGGGAGACAGGCGCTTCGGCTTTGAGGAGGCAACCTATCTTCTGCTCTTCGGTAAACTTCCGGATAAGGCGCAGTTAAAGGAATTTGCCAGCCTTCTTGCGTCGCTTCGCACGCTGCCTACCAACTTTACGCGCGACGTTATAATGAAGGCTTCGGGCAAGGATATTATGAACTCCATAACCAGAAGCGTGCTCACGCTTGCCGCTTACGACGACGAGGCGTCAAATCTTGAACTGAGCAACGTTTTAGTTCAGTGCCTTCGTATGATAAGCTGCTTCCCGATGCTTTCGGTTTATGCTTATCAGGCATACAATTACTACGACAGAAACGATTCGTTATACATTCACCGTCCCGATTCCAAGCTTTCCACAAGTGAAAACATTTTACGAATGCTTCGCCCCGATATGAACTTTTCACCGCTTGAAGCCCGAGTGCTCGACACGGCGCTTATTCTTCATATGGAGCACGGCGGCGGTAACAACTCGTCGTTCACGACTCACGTCGTAACCTCAGCGGGCTCTGATACCTATTCCGTTATGGCGGCGGCGCTTTCGTCACTCAAGGGACCAAAGCACGGCGGCGCCAATATAAAGGTTGTCGAAATGATAGACGACCTTAAGGAAAACGTAAGAGACACAAAGGACCTTGACGAGGTGAAGAATTATCTTGAAAAGATAGTTGACCGACGCGCGTTTGATAACAAGGGACTTATCTACGGTATGGGACACGCTATCTATTCCGTTTCCGACCCGAGAGCGAAGGTCTTCAAATCCTTCGTAAAGGAGCTTGCCGTCGAAAAGGGCAGGGAGGACGATTTTGAGCTTTACTCGAACATAGAGCGTATCGGCAAGGAAATAATAGCTTCCAAGCGAAGAATATACAAGGGCGTAAGCGTAAACGTCGACTTCTACAGCGGATTTGTTTACAGTATGCTCGGTATCCCTCGTGAGCTGTTCACGCCGATTTTTGCCATTGCGCGTGTGTCGGGCTGGTCGGCTCACAGAATTGAGGAGCTTATCAATACGGATAAGATTATCAGACCTGCTTACCGCAGTGTTTCCGAGCCGCAGGTTTATCTTCCGTTGGAGGAAAGATAAAAAATATAAATATTAAATAAAAAAGGAGCGTGACACTATGTTATTCGGAGACGGTTCCGCTGCTGCGATGGCTGCCGCCGAAGCGGCAAAAGCCGCCGTCAGAAGCACGGACAACTTCAATTGGACGTTCATTACACTTCTTGCGCTTGTAATTGTCGGAATCTGGATTCCGCAGTACAAAAAGAAAAACTACAACGGTATGGCCGCTGCGCTTGCGCTTTACGGCGTACATTGGCTCTATGAAATAGCCAACGCCGTTATCTGCCATTTTACCGGCTATGCGCTGTGGCACGTTTCACCCGAAAGCACGAGCTTTATATTGCTCGTCGGCGTGTCGTGGGAGCTTTCGCTTATGTTCTCGGTTGCGGGATTTATGAGCGTTGAGCTTCTGCCCGAGGACAAAAACAAGAAAATACTCGGCATCAACAACCGCGTACTCTTCGCGATAGGCAATGCGGCGTTCTTCTCGGTGTTCGAGATATTCCTCGCATCGACTCCCGCGTTTATCTGGGTTTACAAATGGTGGGGAGCGCTTCCCGTATTTATCACGACCTATATCCCGTTCTTCCTTGCGGCAAACCTTATTTACGACAAGCCGCGCAAAACTCAGAAGAAATTCCTTATCTGCCTTTGGGGCACGGTTGCGGTACTGCTTGCAGTTCTCATACCGCTCGGAATTATCTGAGAAAACAGCATAAAAACACAGAGCGCAGGTTAATTCCTGCGCTCTGTTACTTTTTGTATAAGTATTCATAACGTCTTTACTTCGTGCTTTCTCCTCGGCGCTGTCCTTTCGTATTTTACGTCGGGATATCCCATGATTAAACAACAGACTGCCTTGTGTCCCTTGGGGAGCTTCAAGGCTGATCTGATTTTCGGATTTATCTTAGCACAGCTGCAGAAAAAACCGCTGTAAAGCACACCCAGTCCGAGAGAATTTGCCTCAAGCTCCATATATGCGGCGGCAATCGTCGCGTTGACCTCACTGTGTCCGGAAACCACAATGACCAACGGCGCGCCCTTGAAAAAGAAGTTGTCGCTTATCTCCGTGTTCTTCAGCATTTTAGAAAATACCGAGCCTACGCCGACACCCGCACGAAACAGCTTGACGCACTCTCTTTCGATTTCATCCTGCTTCGAACCGAGAATCGTGAACGCCACGTTCTGCGAGTTTCCGCCGGTCGGTGCGTACTGTCCCGCCTTAAGAATCATATCAAGTTTTTCTTTCTCGATGGGTGTACTCTTATACTGTCTTATTGTTCGTCTGCTCTTTATACCCGCAAGAAGTGTTTCGGAATTGATTTCACTCAGACTTGTTATGCCTTCGCAATCGCTTTTGTCATAGGCGGGCATATCAACCGCGCCGACAGGGCATATAGCAAAGCAGTGTCCGCACTCTATACAGCCCTCTCTAACGTTTGCCTTACCGTTTTCAATATAAAGTGCGAAGGCAACGCAATCCTTAACGCACTTTGCACAACCAATACATTTTTCTTTGTCGATTACTACACAATTGTTTGATTTACGGCTCATTATTATCGCCTCCCGATGTACTGTAAGTCGATAATATCATATTGCATTTGCCTTGACAAGACTATATAATTATATAGTACAAAAAACGACGGAGAGTTTATTATGAAAGAGTATAAATGGGGCATTATCGGCTGCGGTCATATCGCAAACGAAATGGCTGAAGCTTTCGCACAGAAGGGCAGAAGCTTTTCGGGCGTTTGTTCGCGCACCCGTGAGCGAGCCGAAGCTTTTGCCGGAAAATACGGAATCGAAAAGGTATATAGTTCAGCCGACGAACTGTTTTCGGATTCCGATATCGACATAGTCTATATCGCCGTTCCGCACAACCGCCATATTGAATATATACTCGAAGCGGCAAAGCATAAGAAGCACGTGCTCTGTGAGAAGGCTGTAACTCTTAATTCCGACGAGCTTGAAGCGGGTATTGCTGCGTGTATGGAAAACGGTGTGATTCTGGCTGAGGCTATGACGGTTTACCATATGCCCGTTTACGCCGAGGTTTCCGGATATATAAAAAGGGGAGAGCTCGGCAGACTTAAAATGATTGAGGTCAATCTCGGCAGCAATAAGGACTACGATATGACCAACCGCTTTTTCAATCCCGAGCTTGCCGGCGGAGCTATGCTCGATATCGGAGTATACGCGCTGTCTTTCGCTCGTTATTTCTTAAGCGAAAACGCAACCGAGATTAAGTCGACGGTAAAGCTTGCCCCTACGGGCGTTGACGAGCAGGCGCTGATGCTGTTGAACAACTCTTACGGTGAGATGGCATCAGTCACTCTTTCGCTTACGGCAAAGCTTCCGAGAACGGCTACCGTTTCGTTTGAAAAGGGCTATGTTGAATTTGATAATTACAACCGTTCGCGTAGGGCCGTAATAACCTTCCTTGACGGGCGCGAACCCGTAACGCTGACGAGTAATTCCGACGTTTCGGTTCTGACCTACGAAATCGACGATATGGAAAAATCGGTCAGCGGCGAGAACGTTATGCGCCTTGATTTAACAAAGGACGTAATGGATATGATGACAAGGACAAGAAAAGAATGGGGAGTAATTTATCCCGAGGAGAGGAGTCGGAAATGGTAAAACGCTTTATTTCTTACTACAAACCGCATCTGCCTCTTTTCTGCGCGGATATGGGAGCGTCAATACTGATATCGCTTCTGGGTATGGTTTACCCGATTATGACGAACCGTATGCTCAACGACTATATACCAAACAAGCAGTACAATGCAATTATAATCGCGGGTGTTACAGTGCTTGCGCTTTATGTGGTAAGGCTGTACCTTCGTTATTTCGTTCAGTATCAGGGACATATGATAGGAACCTATATGCAGGCGCAGATGCGTACCGAGCTTTTCACGCATCTTGAAAGGCTGCCGTTTTCATTCTTTGACGACCACGAAACGGGCGCTATAATGACGAGAATGACCAACGACCTTTTTGAGGTCAGCGAGCTGGCGCACCACGGTCCCGAAAACCTGCTTACATCGTCGATAATGATAGTGCTGAGCTTTTCGTATCTCTGTACAATCAACGTCTGGCTGACGCTCATAATCTTTACCTGCGTTCCGTTTCTTATTATCGTCTCCGCGCATTACCGTAAAAAGATGCGCGCCGCCTTCACAAAAAGACGCGAGAGCAACGCGGTTATCAACGCCGCGCTCGAATCGTCAATTACGGGCGTAAGGGTTACGAAGGCTTACACCAACGCCGACAAAGAGCTTGAAAAATTTGAGGTCGGCAACGAAATGTACGTCGATGCCTGCGCCAAGTCATACAGCGCGATGGGCATGTTTTTCTCGTCAACCTCATTTGTAACCGATGTGTTCAATGTTATTATTCTTATTGCCGGCGGTATTTTCCTCTATAACGGAAAAATCAACTTCGGCGAGTACTCGACGTTTATCGTTTCGGTCAACTTGTTTATTCAGCCTATTCAGACGCTTGTCGGCTTTACCGAGCAGTGGCAGAACGGCGCGACGGGCTTCAAGCGTTTTCTTGAAATAATGGACGTCGAGGAGGAAAAGGACGCGCCCGACGCCGTTGATTTAGGCAAGGCGAGGGGAGATATTGAGTTAAAGGACATCTGCTTCTCATATACCGAAAACGAGGAAAACGGCGTGCTTGACCACGTTTCGCTGAAAATACCCGAGGGCACGAAAATCGCACTTGTCGGCCCGTCGGGCGGCGGCAAAACGACTATCTGCCATCTGATACCGAATTTCTATAAGCTCGGCGAAAACGACGGCAGCATACTTATCGACGGCAAAGACATACGCAAACTTACGATGGATTCCGTGCGAAAGAATATCGGTATTGTCCAGCAGGATGTATTCCTTTTCTCGGGCACAATTAAGGACAACATCCGTTACGGCTGTCTTGATGCCACCGATGAGCAGATTATCGAAGCGTCAAAAAACGCCAATATGCACGACTTTGTTATGAGCCTTCCCGACGGTTATGACACCGAGATAGGCGAGAGGGGAATCAAGCTTTCGGGCGGTCAGAAACAACGCATCTCAATAGCACGTGTTTTCCTTAAAAACCCCGCAATTCTCATTCTTGACGAGGCTACAAGCGCGCTTGACAATACAACCGAGGTGCTTATCCAGAAGGCGCTTGACGAACTTTGCAAGGGCAGGACAACCCTTGTTGTCGCACACCGTCTTTCTACTATACGCAACGCCGACACGATAGCCGTCGTTACCGACGGTAAAATTACCGAAAAGGGCACTCACGACGAGCTGATGGAAAAGGGCGGAACATACAAAGAACTGTACGAGCTTCAGTTCAGAACGGATTGACACACGCACGACAGAACTGTATAATAATAGCAACAAAAAGACGGAGGTAATAATATGATTAAGCATATAGTTTGTTTTAAGTTAAAGGACAATTCCGACGCAGAGGTCAAAAAGGCTGCCGATATTCTCAATTCAATGAAGGGAAAAGTTCCGACTGCCCTTTCAATCGAAGTAGGCTGCGATTTCCTTCACTCACCGCGTTCGTACGATATCATTCTTCAGGTTGTTGTTGACAGTCCCGAGGCGCTTGACGCGTATCAGAACGATGAGTATCACTGCTCGGTTGTCAAAGCCCACATGCACGAGGTTGCCGAAGCGTCAATCGCGGTTGACTACGTTATCTGAAAATAATAAGCAGAAAAACAGAGCGCAGGTTTCACCTGCGCTCTTTTCGTATCTTTTTATTTTTCACATATCGGCATTTCCGTCATTCTCAGCTTTGCGCAACCGTAGGGAATAAGCTCGATTTTTGTTTCTTTGGAAATCGGCTTGGTCGATTTCGGTGTTTTGGCGCACATTGTCGGGAACATAAATCTGTGTCCCCAGTGAATTCTTTTCATATTCGCCGTAACCGTTACAGGCGGATTACTCTGTGAAAACGGAACGTCGCCGACTCCGTTGAACGTTGCCGACAGCATGTCGTTACTGAAGCCGTAATTCCACTTGCCTTGCGGTATGAGTTCATAGTCGCAGTAGGGGAATTTCCGTTCAACGCCCTTTCGTGTGTATTCGTGCTTTCTCTTTTTGTATGCTATCGGCACCGAAAACAGCAGCGAGCCTTTTTTCGCGGCAAAAAGCGAGTTCGGTCTTTCTTTAAGATAGACGGGAGTATCAAATTCAAGGCATATTTCCGTTTCGCCTTTATTGATATGAAGCTCAATATCTTTTGCTTCGGCCGTCTTACCGTCGAGCTTAACGTTTTGGGCAAACGACGGAATACGGATAACGAAATCAAATTCTCTCTGAGCGTTGATTGAATACCGCATTTTATTCTCAAACGGATAATCCGTTTCAAGCTCTATTTCAACTCCGTCAGCGTTCAGCCGGCAGGGGAGCATAATTGAATTGATAATTATGTCGCCCTTGTGCATAAATGCCGACAGAGCCAGCTTCGGGAAGCCCTGATTGAAATTCGCCGTGCAGCAGCCGTAATTCGGTTCAAGCCCGAAAAGATGCGCCGACGGGCCGTTGGTGCCGAACGGAGTTTTCATAAAGAATTTCTCGCAGGCAATCTGATTGCTCATCTGATCGTACTGATGTGTCCACATGTCCTCGCTTATAGTGGCGGGCAGGGCGTTGAATGCGAGCACCTCAAGCCTTTCGGCCCATTTACTGTCACCCGTGTAAGCGTACAGCAGCTCGTAGGAATACATCTGTTCAACGACGGAGCAAAGCTCCGTTCCCTGAACGGGACTTATGCCCGACAGACATTCGTCGCCCGTGAAGCCTTCAAAAACCGTTCCGTTGTATCGGTCGAGTATTTCGCGCAGCTTCTCAGCTTCGTCGGTATATTCCCCGCCGATTAAATCGCAGGAAACCGCTTCATATTTAAGCATCATAGTAAGATTGACAATATGCGTTTTGAACTGCCACAGACGTTTCGGGCTTTTCCATGACTCAACTGCATTGCTGTAATCGTAGCCCTGCTTTTTCAAAATTGCTGCGAGCTCCTTCATCCATTCCTCTGGCTGTCTTTTATAAAGAAAATTCAGCGCTATAAAGGTTTCAAACCATCTGAATTTGCCCCAGTGAAACAGTTTGATTTTACCGCTTTTCAGCAGGTCGTAATAATTGCGCAGAGCCTTGTAAATAACCTCCGGTATTCTCTCGTCGCCCGAACACTGATAATAAACCGTCAGCGTCTTTGCGATAAGCTGTACCGCCCAGCTGTCATATTCCGATTCGGACTGACCTTCCTTAAGCGGACAAATCCAGCCGTCCTCTCTCTGCTTTGAGATTATGGAGTCAATATATTTCTTTGCAACCGATATAAGCTCACAGTCTTCGAGAAGATAGGCGAGCGGGATAAACCCGTCAAGCCAGTACGGAACTCTCTCCCAGCCCTCGCGCTCTCCGCCTATCCAGGCGCTGTCACGCACGTCGGGCCAGATTTTGTGAAGATTACCGCTTAAACCCTTTGCCTGAATTTCAAGCTGACGGAAAAGCCAGCCTTCGGGCTTTATTTCTTTGGTTGTATAAAAATCCCATTTATTCATAATTCCACCGTTAAGACAAACGTATTTTCCAACATCTCAATTATAATAAACACGGTCAATAAAGTCAACGTCAACAAGCTATCCCGTGTATCCGAAATGCAAAAGCGCCGTATCTGTCTATTGAGTGAACTGTATAATTGTGTTATAATACCATTAAATAGGCAAACAAAAAGGAAGCGGTGAAAAACTGTGAAAGCTGAAGAAATTATACTCAACGAAAAGAGAAACGTTAAGCTTACAGCCTATATACAGAAAACGGGCGGCGAGTTCTCAAATATAAACAAGCGTCCTGCCGTAATTGTTCTTCCCGGCGGCGGTTACAGCTTCTGTTCCGACAGGGAGGCGGACCCGATAGCGCTGGTATATCTGGGCGCGGGCTTTCAAACCTTTGTCCTGCGCTACTCGGTATCTGAACACAGGGCGTGGAGAAATCCGCTCGACGACTACGAGCAGGCATACCGACTGATAATTGAAAAGAGCGAGGAATGGGCGGTTGATACCGACAGAATTGCGGTTATCGGGTTTTCAGCGGGCGGTCACCTTGCAGGCTGCGCGGCAACCGTTTCCGATTGCAAGCCGAACGCGGTAATTCTCGGCTATCCCGTGCTTGACCGTGAAACCGTAAACCGATACAGCTCAGAGGCAACGGATGTTGTTGCCTCTGTTGACGAAAATACCTGTCCGTGCTTCATTTTCGCGAGCCGAAACGACAATACCGTGCCGATTGAAAACACGGTTGAATTCCTCACCGCGCTCAACAGACACGGCGTAGGATACGAATGTCATATTTACAGCGACGCGCCGCACGGCTTCTCGGTTGCAGACGAAACCGTTAACGCAAATGCGCTTGATATGTGTTCGCGTACTTCACACTGGACTTCTGACAGTGTAGCGTGGCTCAAGGAAATCTTCGGTTTCCCGTTTACTGACAAATAATCCTTTGTGAGAAGAAAAAACACTGACGGGAAGCGGTACGTTTCCCGTCTTTTCCGTTGACACGGAATTGAACAGTAGTGTATAATTGTTGCGAAATAAAACGAAACGGAAACACATTATGAAAAAACTGTTTGAACTGTTTTTCACATTTGCAAAAATAGGCTTGTTCACGTTCGGCGGAGGCTATGCCATGCTTCCGCTTATTGAGCGTACCTGCGTTGAGAAGAAAAAGTGGATAACCGGCGACGAGATGACCAATATCACGGTACTCGCCGAATCAACCCCCGGCCCCGTTGCCATTAACTGCTCAACCTACGTCGGCAATAAGCAGAAGGGCTTTATCGGCGCGCTATTTGCAACGCTCGGTATGGTAACGCCTTCGTTTGTAATCATACTCGCCATTTCGTTCTTCCTTGAACAGTTTATGGAGGTTAAATGGGTTGCGGGTGCATTTTACGGTATAAAGCTTGCGGTTGCGTTACTGATTATCGACGCTGCAATACGCATGTTCAGAAAGCTTGAAAAGAAGCCTCTGACATATATACTTGCCGCATTCGCATTTGCAGCTATGATGGCGATTGATATCGCATCCGTAAGAATATCGTCGGTTGTGATTATGCTTATCTGCGCGACGGTTTCGCTTATCGTTTACCTTGCAAAAAAGAATAAGAAAAAGGAGGAGTCGCAATGATTTACCTTGAACTCTTCCTCGGATTTCTGAAGGTCGGTGCATTTGCGTTCGGCGGCGGATACGGCGCGATACCGCTTATCCGCGAAACCGCCGTAGCATACGGCTGGCTTGACGATGAAAGGCTGTCGGATATGATAGCCATAAGCGAGAGCACACCCGGACCTATAGCCGTTAATCTCGCGACCTATGTCGGCTCGGCGCAGGGCGGAGTGCTCGGCGCATTGATTGCCACTACGGCGACGATACTGCCCGCGTTTTTAATTGTAATTATTCTTATGAATCTGCTTAAGAACGTTATTAAAAACGAAGGCGTAAAGTCGGCAATCGACGGCATAAAAGCATGCGTTGTCGGCATAATTCTCGCGACAGGTGCGTATATGGCGTTCAATAACATTTTCTTCGTTTCTGCCGAAACTGTTTTCGACTGGAAGGCGCTCATTATCACTGCGGTGCTGGCGCTGATATATTTCGGTTCAAGAAAAGTTAAAAAGCAGGGCATTTCGCCCATACTGCTTATCGTTATCGCAGGCGTAACAGGCGTTCTTGTTAACCTGTAAAACCAAATGAAACCGTAGTTTTACTAATAAGATTTTAATAAAAGCCATCCTTTGCGTTTGTGCAAAGGATGGCTAGCTTTTTTATGATTATTGATTGATTGTATCGAGTATCGTTTCAACTGTGATTTGCCACTGTTCTTCAGGCGTTATTGTTGCTTCGCTGTCGCCCTTTTGATCTCCGTAGGAGCCAAACTGCGCGTGGTTGCCGCCTGCAATTTCGATTTTCATACTGTCTGCAGGGCACAGATCAAATCCCTGCTCAAGTGCTTCGCGGTTGAGAACGGTATCCCGGTCGCCGTATATAAAAACAATCGGGAACGGTGATGCGGTAAGATCCTCTGTCGGATATGCGGCGAGCAGAAAAACTCCCGACGGACCGTCCTGATGTTTGTGAGCGTGGTTTGCAGCCATCGCGCCGCCCAGCGAATGACCGGCGAGGTAGTAGTCGGCGTAATTGTATGCGGCAAGGATTTCGTCAGCCTTGTCCATGTTGAAAAGTGCAAGATGAAGCGGCATTTTCATAAGAAAACAGTCAACGCCCTGCTCAGACACTGAACGCAGTATAGGTGCATAAGCGGTTTCATCAACCTTCGCGCCGGGGTAAAATATCAGCGCGTTTTCGCTGCCGGGTCCGTCAAAGAACCAACCCTGCTTTATTTCTGTAACTTGCACATCGGCGCTGTCGGCCATATACTTATCAACGTCAACCGCGCTGTAATAATCACCCGCGTAGGCTGCCGTTGCGAAAATAAGCGCAACCGCCAGAACGAACACGACCATTAGCGCTTTAACCCATTTTTTCATAAATCCTTCCTCCGATCTGCGTAATATTATACTACGTTTTTTACAAATGTGAAAGAGAAAAAACGAAAAGCTTAACAATCTGATATATGTATAAAAAACAAAACGAGCGCAGGGAAATCCCTGCGCTCAATTATTATTACAAACAGTTATTAAGAGCCTTTTTTGCCGTATCTCTGACGTTTCACGATATAGATAACAGCCTTCGTTCCTCTTGCTATATACTTGCCGAGATTGCCCTTTATTCCGCTTAAAAGGGGAGAGCGAATCTTTACGTTCTGCAGTGCGTTGTCAACCTTGTGTACGCTGACGTTCTCACCGTCAAACGCAGAGAGTATGCCGTCGCTTCCCGTCGCATAAGCGCCGTCGCAGAACGCAATCAGATCTGCAAGCGCGCTGCCTTCGGGCAATCTGCCGTCAAATGCCGACAGACACATAACGGCGCTTTCACGGCTGCCGTTATATGACGGTGCGAGGCTCTTGCCCTGCGGAGCTATGAGAGTGTATGTCAGCGGAATTCTGTCTCCCGACTGATTGTGATGATGCCTCTGCTTTCCGAAGTATGTTCCGAAGGGATTCATCGTTACTCTGCCGTCTTCGTAAAGCCGCATCGGGCAGTAAGCCATTGACGAAAGCACGTTCCTCGCGTTCGCAATAACTAAGCCTTTATTTGTGTCCGTAAGCCCGACAAGACCTGCCGTGAGCTGATTATTAAAAGAATCGAGCGAGCGGTTTCTTTCGTCGGCTTCTTTATATGAAGCAACCCTGAACGTTGAAATATCGCCCTCGAAATTCCGCTTGATAACCGATATTTCGCCTTCATTTTCAAACGACAAACCGAAGGGTACGGCTTCCTTCCACTTCATGTCGGTATATCTGCCGAGGGTTGAATTCTCGGTTGAAATTGCGTCCCTTTCAGCCGTATAAGGATATTTCACGTCAGTTATAACGAATATGCCTTCTGCAACGTCGGAAACAAAGAACCTATAACAAAACGAGCCTTCCTCGATTTCATTAGGTAGATTAATTCTGCCGTTTACTTCAATACATTTTCCGCCCGTAATGGCAATACGTTCAGTGCTTTCAATGTTAAATTTATACGGCTTATCGTTATCATAGGTCAGATATGATTTCACAGAGCTGATAACTTTACCGTCATAAAAGAGATTAATCCCGTCATCCGCTACGGTCAGTTTTTCTTTCCCGCTTTCGAGCACTCTTTCGTCGGAGTCGTCCGTATTTTCGCATTCTTCGGCGATGATTTCGTATTTATCCTTAACCTCATTGAATTTTAGCATTACGAAAACGCTGCCGTCATTCATAGGAACAACCGTCTGCTTTTCGAGTCCGTCTGCCGTAATTTTAATACCGTTTTTAGTATTACAGGCAAGCTGTAAGCACTGCAGCGCGGTACCGTTTGTGTTGTGAACTGTGAGCCTTCCGCTTTTGTCGGTTGATGCCGATATCAGCTTGTCCGCAAGCGCATTTGCCGCAGTTTCACGCTGAATGTTGAGTACGGGCGTGGCAAGACCGAAATGCGTCGTCGAGAGCAGCTTGATTCGGTCCGAAAAACTCTCTTTATCGGGAAACGCTCTGTACGCCGTTCTGCTTCTCTCAATGGCCGTCCAGATTTTTCTGTTGTACGGTTTTTCCGCCCACGAAGCGTAGCCTGTAAAGTTGCCGTCAGCCGTGTCCTGGGTGAATTCAAGCGTGCCGACGGGGGAGTGAGTTCTAAGATATCCGTCGGGAGTGTCAAACACTATATAGTCAAGGTCGGCGACCTCTCTTACAAGTCCGTTGATACCGTCGGTGTTTGCCAGGCGGTTTTTGATTATCGGCAGATTAAGACTCTCCCAGAAGATAGCGTCTGCGTCCATATTGATAAACAGAAACAGATCGTTTTTGACCTCGCCCGAAAGCTGCTTTTTGCGTAAGTCCTTAACCCAGGCGCGAAGACAACCCGCGTCGCATACGTCTGCGTTTGAATAGGTCGGAATTACCGTCAGTCCTTCGCCTTTATAGGTAAAGGTGAGGGGATTGAACGCTTTTTCGGTTTCGAGCGGTTTCACGAGCGTTCTGAATGCGTCAAACGGTACGCACGAGCAGTAAAGACATAGCGCCTTAACGCCAAGTTCATTGTAGGTATGCACCTGAGACGGAGTGAACATAACCTCCTGCGGGCGGACTATTCTCTCGTACTTTCCGAATATGTCCTCGAGTCCCGAGCCCTGCTCATTTGTAACGGCAAGGTTAATCGAAGCGGCAAGCTCGTCGGGCTGCATTGCGCCCAGAGCTCCGTTTGAATAACCCATTATGATATTTTCGTCGCCGTTTTCACGGACTCTGCGCTTCATTCCTTCGATTATATCGGGTGCGAACGTCGGCAGAATCTGTTCAAGCGAAAAGAAATTCTCGCTGTCCCACGTACCCTTGACGGGTATACCTTCCGCGTTGAGCGCGTCGAGTGCAGAGATAATCTTGCGTATAATTCTCAGGTCTGAGCCGAAGCCCTGCTCGTCGTTTGTATCTCCTCTGTAGGAATGATAACAGTTGACATGAAATCCGTATGCGACATGTATTTTGTAATCCATACGACTCCTCCGTTTGATTGATGTCTTTATTTTATAATAAACCTATACGCGTTTCAAGGAATTAAAAAGGCAGTGGTAGTAATCTGTTGCACTACTCCCATACCGAAAAATTATGACGGTTCATCTTCTCATAATTCTTGTTCACAGAACAAACTGAACAATAACTCCTGACAGCGCACAGACCGCGAGCGCAAGCGCTTCGCCGATAAAGAAACCCTTTATGTGAAACCAGTAATCGTGATAGTCCTTAACCATATCCTCTGTGCCTTTGATTACAAAGCGCTTGTCGTGACAGAACCAGACCGGCAACGTAAAAAGAGCGCACAATACAATGCCTTCAATTGCAATTATCATTTTTCAACCTAGTTTCTCTTCCTGAACACGTAATATGCAATTCCCGACACCACGCTGTCGAAGGCGTTGCCACCGCCGAACATCAGGGCGATTCCGGTCAATGTCGGAACCCATAAGCCTTTGAGATAAAGCACGAAGAAAATGCCGTAGTAAACTGAATTCGTTACAACCGACTCAAACAGCATATAGTTTGTCTTTCCTCTGCCATAGAAGGTTGCATCGAAAATATTCTGAAATGCGAACAGAACATAGAATCCGAGCAGTATCATTACAAGTCCGAACAGCTTGTCCGCATCGTCAAAGTTCAGCGCATATTTCATAAACGGCTTGTAAAGCGGAATCAGCACAAACCATAAAATACAGATAATCCCCGTGAGTGAGAAATAACCCTTTGTGTTCTCGCTTACGGCTTTTTCGTTTTTGGCGGTTTCCTGCTTAATCAGTTCACCGAGCTGTAAAACGGGAAGCAGCAGCCAACCCCATATAAAGTTATTTGCAACCCAGTATGTGCCTTGCTCGCCGACCATGTTAACCATTCGTGAAACCATCACCATATACGCAATGTTTCTGACGAATGATTCAAGTCCCGACACACCGCCGATTTTCACGAAATCCTTCATCCAGCCGAATGTCAGCTTTGATTTGCCGAAAATGTTGTATCCGAGACGGCTCAGCATAATCAGTATTACCGCCAGCAGACAGGCATTTACAAGGATATTTGAAATGCCGATTCCGTTCACGCCGAGCTTTGCGGAAAACGGGAGTGAAGATACAAGAAATGTATCTGAGATAACAGACAAAACCAGTTTTGCGCCCGTCAGAATATAGACGAGCTTTTCCCTTTCGATTGCTATGAGCGCAACGCACGCAAAGCTGTAAAGAATGCCGAAAATATTGGCTATACTTTCAATTCTTATGTATGTAGCCGAAGCATCAATGATATCGGGCGAAGCCGCCATTAGTTTGATCATCGGCTCGGCAAATACAAAGATAACCGCACCAAGTACAAGATAAATGCAGAACGATGTCAGCAGACCAGTTTTTAGTCGGTTGGTGAATTCGTCTTTATCGTTGACTATCTTACCGACAAAGAAAAACAGCGGAAGAATAATAGCCTCGTTGATAATCTCGTATATCAGATTAACCCAAGACAGCTGACCAGCGATTGAATACGCCCATTCGCCCGGCAGCTGACCGAGGAAGAATGTGCGTACCGTTACATATACTGTCGGGCATAAGCCCATAACGAGCAGGGCAAAATATAGTTTCAGATTTATGCTTTTAAGTGATTTAATACAGCTTTTCATAGCAACTCCTTAGATATGTATAAACCGCATTAATTATCCGAAACAAACAATTAGCAATCCTGTAAGCAGCCCGCCGACAAAGCCCGAAAGGTGTTCACAGATAACTGTTTTGTTCGTAATTATTCCTGTCACCGTATAAACGGCGAGTATGATAAGCGCGAACAACGGAAGATTTGAAAACATTACCGTGCCGCTTTTTACTGCAAGTATGACAAATACGGCAATCAGACCGAATATTCCGGGTGATGCGCCTTCGCCTTCGTTCAGCTTATATACAAACGCCATAAACAACCCTGAAATGAAAGCCGAACCGACATAGCAAATAAGAGTCTTTACAGCACCGAGTTTGGACTCAACAGCATAACCGACAATAAACATAGCGACAGTGTTTGTCACTATATGAGGAACCCCGACGTGAAGCAGGGCAGAGGAAACAAGCCGCCACACCTGACCGCTTTTGATTTTTTTATTGGAAAGGCGAAGGGCGCGGTTTATGTAGCCCTTATTATGCCCGAAAAACAATTCCTTTCGTGTGACGGATTCGCTCTTCGGGATAAGGAAAAAGTTATCAAGAATAAAGATTATAATAATTATCGCACAGAACGATACTGTAAAAACCGGCATTATAATTCACCTTTAATCGCTTCGCTTATAAATTCAGCTGTGCCGTCTGCGTGCCTATCGATGTTCTTTTTGAATCTTTCGTCGTTAACATACATCTGTCCAAGCCCTGCAAGGATTTCATCGGTGCAGGTGTAGTAGTTTTCGGTGATATATTCCCGAAGCTTCCTGACAAGAGCTTTCGCCTCAATCGAATCAGGTGTAAGACCGCTTTTCATACAAACGGCAAACTCATCTAAAATATCGTCAAGACCGGCATTGATTTTGCTGAATTCTTCAGGTGAATATTTGCTGACCTTTTCTGCATATTCGGAATATGCCTCGGTCTTTCCCCATCTTTCCTGTGCTTGTGCTGTGTAATCCATATCAATCGCTCCTTTTCTGACATCATCATTCTAACACATAAAAACAAGCGTTTCAATAACGAACAATAAAGAATCATCCCCCAACAAATACCTGTCTGTTGAGGGAGATTTTTTCTGCTTTTATTCCTTTTACAATAACGGGCAGAACGGTATTGTCAATATTACGCAGACCGTTGAACCCGTCACGGAATTCAAGCATTTTCTTAAAGCACTCAAACTGAAAAACTGCCTTTTCGGCGTTGTTTCTGTTTATAAAAACGCCTCTTGAATTGAGCGTGCCGTTTCGCATGTTTTCATCGACAAAGCGGTTGAGATATGCCCTGAAGCTGTGCGTTGCCGAAGCACCTCCCGTCAGCTTCATAAGCTTTTTGTTCGGATAGAATTCGTCCTCATTGAGATAGCCGTAAAGCTCTCTTGACCAGTCGTTTTTACCGTTTTCAAACACGCACATTTTTCTTTCAGATTCCGTTAAATCGGGCAGGGGAGAAGTAAGCCTGTATTCTCCGTCTGACTCTGTGATTTCAATACAAAAACAACAATCGCCGACCGAGCATTCCGCCCTGACAAAAGACGGTGATGCTCTGCCGGCTGTATCAAAAAAGAAAAGGGAAGACTGTCCCGAAATAATGGAAAGTATAATTTCAAGAACTTTTTCGTTATCTATTACATTTATGCCTTTCTTAAATCTTGCCTTGAAGCAGTCAACAGAGTTGAAGTTTCGTATTTCAATTCTGTTGACTGTCATTCTGTTTGCCGACTGCATGGTGTCAGAAGCCTATGGACTTTCTTGCAGAATCATTGTGCTTCGCCATGGGGATGCAGATGTCTTCCTTCGTTATTATCCTGACGTCATCGTCGCTGAGCGTTTCGATATCGGTCTTGGCAAGCCTTGAAGCCTGCTGAAGGGTTGAAAGCTCAATGAGATTTCTGACATATCTGCCGTTTCCAAAGTCAGGTATAAGGCTTGCCGCGCTGAAAATATCGGCGAGTTTGTCGTGAGCGCTTTCGGAAAACTCAAATCCCGTTTTCTTAATCATGAGATCGGCTATATCGACAAGCTCTTCGGAGTTATAGTCGTCGAAATTGACGTGGAAAGCAATTCTCGAGCGCAGACCGGGATTTTTATTAAGGAAACCTTCCATCTTGTCGGGATAGCCTGCAAAGATTACAACGAGATCGTCGCGGTTGTTCTCCATCTCCTGAACAATCGTGTTTATAGCCTCGTCGCCGAAGCAGCCGTCTCTGTCGTCAACAAGCGAGTACGCCTCGTCGATGAACAGAACGCTGCCCTTCGCCATTTTGAAATACTTCTGTATGGTCGGAGCGGTCCAGCCGACGTATTTGCCGACGAGATCGCCTCTGCCGACCTCAAACAGATCGCCCTTGGTAAGCAGCCCGTTATCACGCATTATGCGTGCGAAAAGGCGTGCAACGGTGGTTTTTGCCGTGCCGGGATTGCCCGTAAATACCATGTGCATTGACGGGCGGTTGGCAGAAAGTCCGCGCTCAGTGTAGAGCTTCTGCATTTTGAAGAAACTTACGGCGTCGTTAATAACCTTCTTGGCGTTTTCAAGGCCGATCATTTCTTCAAGCTCCTTGGCTGCGTTGCCTTTCGGTCTTTCCTTAATTACCTCAACCTTCGCAGTGTTGATGTCCTTGTACTGCGAGTAAATATCGGTGTGAAGCTTATGCGTGTACCAGTCGTCGAAAATGCGGTTGAGTTCGTTAATGTTGTACGTACCTTCGGGTTTTATGTTCACAAACAGTCTTTTGTCGGTGCGTACCGAATGCTCCTTTGACTTGTTTTTAAGGTACTTCTTTGCCCTCTCAGCGTCAGCATAATCCTCGGTTATCTCAACAATGGGCATCTCGTCGAGGTTTGAGATAAACGTATCTCTGATATGTACCGAATCAAGCTGCGTCCAGAATATGGTCAGCACACTGTTGCGAAAACGGGAAGCCGTCTTGCAAAGGTTCTGGATTATTTCGCTGCTTCTTCTCGCAAATCCGCTGTCATCGTCGTATTCTTCGCCGCGATACCTTACTATAATTGCGCCGCCGCTGCAGCTTTTGTAAATCGCGTCATATTCGCTGTCAGAAAAGCCGCTTCTGTCGTCAAAGTCCACGTAAGCGTAACGCTTGTTGATTATTCTGCCGTTTTCGTAAAGTGCGGAAATCAGCAGACGGCAAAGGTCCCGCCTTGTATCGTCTCCTCTTGTACGGACAAGGTAGTGAACGGGATGTCCGATAGCGCCCTTCTGATTTTTGCCAGAATAAATACGGTCAATCTCAGGCAGGAAGGTTTCGCTGAAAAGAGAGTTGTACGCCTTCTCTTCAATCTGCTTTCTGGTTTTGAGCTTTACGATATTCTCGTCATAGTTCGTTGTTCTGCGGTAGCCGACAAACGGCATTACGCCGAACAGCTCAAGCAAAGAGTCCTCATCCTCAATATAGTCGGTATGGTCCGCGGTTCTGAGGTCTGCCTGAAGTGTTTTGAGCATAACCTCTTCGGTGCAGTAAGACTCACATTTAACGTTGCAAAGTTTAAGATAGCTTTCAAATACCGTTGCGCATTCGCTGTTATCCGAGATGATTGCCGCAAAGCGGAAACCGTTGTTCTTCTCGGAACGGACGGCAAAGATATAATTCTTTCTGCCCGTATCCTCGTAGAATCTTTCGGAAACTGACTTCATTTCATCTGTGAAGCCGTCAAACTCATCGCCGCGCCTTGCCGGGATTCTTTCTTGACTGTCAAGTTTTGCTTCAATTCTGTAGAAACGCATAGTAAACCTCCAAACATAAAAATAATAATTCTTTTTCTAACTTTTCCTTACGCATATATAATAACACTTTTAATGTCCCTTTTCGGGTACATAAGCCTTTACGGATAACTTGACCGAAATATTTTTTGATTCCGATCGTCTTTCCGTCCCTCCGTCCATGCGGCTCTGTATATAAAATACCATATTTAGTGTTCCAATTTCGGTGCATAGCCACAGTTAGACAACAAAAAGCAAAAAAGACAAAAAGAAAAGACCGCCGAAGCGGTCTTTTATAAAACTATTATTACCTATACTTCTTCTCCGCGGCCTTCAAATCCGCCTTGATTGCTTCCCTGAGTTCCTTCGGCTCGAGGACTTCGACGTGGTTGATGTACTGCATTGCCCAATGCTCCATAGCGCCGGGACTTGCCTTAACGCTGACGGTTACGGTTTCATCGCCGTTGTCCTTGATTTCCGCATCCTTGCCGAACCAGTCAATAATCTGGTCGATAATTCCCGCGTCGGCCTTGAATTTTACCGACTTGATTTCGTCGGGATAGAGATAGGGCATAGCAGACGAAAGCTGCTTATAGTCAATGCCGTTCTTATACCCTTTAAGCGAGCGAAGCGGCGTCGGTTTCTCGTCGAGCAACGTCATATTCGTCATGCGGTCGAGCCTGTGGAAAACAATATTTCCGTGGAACTCACTGTACGCCATAAGGTAATAGCGCTGATTGTGAACTATCATCAGATACGGGCTGACGTTCTGCTGAGACGTCTTATGAAGCTTCTTGTCGATGCCGTATTTGTTGTAGTCATAGTGCAGACGCTTTTTCTCGTTTATCGCAACGTCGATGAGCTCAATGTTGAAAAACAGAGCCTTGTTCTCGGTCTTTCCCCAGTCATTGACCGAGAAAATATGCTTAACGTGCGAACGGAAATATACGTTTGAAAGACCGCAGAGCTTGTCAATCAGCTGCTTGGAATAATTCGCCGAAATGTACTTCGAGCAAAGCACGCCGTCTATAAGCAGACGCAGCTCCGAGTCGTCGAACTCACGGCTCTCGATATATGATCCGTCACGCTTTTGCTGAATGTCAATTCCGGCATCTTTAAGCAGAGAAATGTTGCGCCCGATTGCCTTTCGCTCGATTTCAATACCGTAATCGCTTTCGAGGTGTTCGGCAATCTGCTCCTGAGTCAGCGGATGGTCATAGTCGCTGTAATCCTTTAATATCTGCCATATTCTTAACAGAGCAAGCTTTTTCGGCTCAAACGCCATAGTATCGCCTCCGTATCGGATTTTAACATTTTAATTGTACCATATCCGACACATTATGACAATAGGAAATATACTGTTTTTGGGACATGAATTATGGTATAATAATAAAAAACGTGAAAGGGGAATATCTATGGACAACAATTTGAAACAATGCTGCAATATCTGCGGCAGGGAGCTTAACGATGACGAATTCTTCTGCTTCGAAAACGAGGTGCCGATACCGATCTGCAGATTTGACGTTTCACCGAATGACAGCTCGGAATCTGACATGCGGATTTTTGAAATCAATTTCTGCTCAGACTGCTTCGATAAGCTTGTAAAAAGCTGCAAAGTCAGCCCCGAAGTCTGTTCAAGCTGGGAAATGAACGATAAAGAATTTGCGGAGTATATGAATACTCACAAATATACGCATTACGGAATCATCGACCTTCCAAACGAAGAGCGTGAGCAATATCTTAAAGAATATGACAGGCATATGAAAAACAGAAAGCTCCCCAGATAGGGAGCTTTCTCTTATGCCTTTTCTATAACGAAAACCTTGTTTTCTTTTCCGTCCTTGATTAAAACTTCGGGAACGCCGAGCGTGTGAATCAGCCGTCCCGAAAGCACAACCAGCTCGTCAAAGTCAAGTCCGATAAATTCCGCCGTAAGACTTTCGCTGCCGTAGAGATTGCCGTTGTCCGTGAAGAATCCTCCGTCAAGGAATCTGCCGCTTGCAATATACGGATAAAGCTCGTTGTCGAGCAAGAAAAGAAATTCGGTGAAATCCTCTTCAACGGCAGAGTTCTCGGGCAGTACGATTATTCCCGATTTCATGTCTGCCTGCTTAAGCAAAGCTTCTCTCACTTCTTTTGCGTAGTTCGCCTTGATTATCTTATCGGAATCGTAGCGGATTTTCGCAATCAGCGAGCGCCCCGCAAAGCCCGAATATGCGCCGACCGTGTTGACCGGCTTGACGTTTGAACGATAGGAATTGATATTAATGATTTCACCCATTTTGCTTCACCTCAAGAATGTTCTTAACAGGAATGCCCTTCTTTTTGGCGTAATTGATAGTGTATCGTGTTCCGCCTCTTGTGCCGCTGTAGGCGGCGATTACGCAGTCTGCGCGGTCAACCATCCACTCGTCGCGGCGAAGAAAGCTTTGCCTTGAATACTCTTTGCAGACGAGATGAACGATATCAGCGTTCTCAAGAAGGTGGTTGTAAATCTCCTTCCACTCATAGCTGAACGGCCTCGAGTGATTGGGAAAGGGAACGGCGCAAATAAGCCTTATGCCCGAATCGCCGTGCTCAAGCACGATTTTGCCCGCAATCAGATCCGTACCCGGTGCCATGCCTGTGATAAAGACGGTAACGCCGTCTGCGATTGCCTCGTCAATAGCTTTTCTCAGCCTCTTTTCAAGCTCCTCGGTTGTAATATCGAGCTTGTCCGGTCTGTGCCCGGTAAAGCAGCAGGTTTTACCCATAACAAAGTCACTCCTTATTTATTTCATGACTTTATTATATAAAAAGTGACGTGTCGATTTCGGTACATAACCGTCGAATTTTTATCAATCCTCCCAGCTTATGCAATTCAGCAGTCCGCCGTGCAGGGCGATTTCGTCAACGCAGACGGGAACAATACGCTTGCCCGTGAGCTGCCTTAACAGCGGAATTGCCTCAAGGTTCATTTCCCTGTTCGCTTTGAATACGGGAAGAAAAACAACTATTTCCGTTTCAAGATAATTGAGATAGCAGCCCTCGGCGCTCGGCACCCCGTCGGGACTTCCGTTGTCCGTTTCAAAATACGGAAAATCAATTACCTCAATGCCCTCTTTTTTTAGGGCGTTTTTGATTTTCGTTTCGTGTCCGTTTTTGAAATTTGTTCTGTTGCCGAGTACGTTTTTTTCGTCAATAAAACGCACCATACCGTCAGCGTGGCCCGTCATATCGTTTTTGAGCGAAGGGATGATTATCACCTTCGCTTCAAGAAGTCTTTCAAGCTCACAAATCAAATCGGTTTCGTTTATGTCGGGATTTTCCGCAAATACTCTGTCGCTGATAATAACGGATTGACGGGCAGGGGAAAACACCGCATTTCCTCCGTCAAGTTTAATGTCGCTGTACTCAATATCTGACAGACCGAGTTCGGCAGACATATCGGACTTGAAGTCGGTTTTCAGCTCGGGAGATCCGTCAAGATAAGACGGCTCATAGCGGAATGAAACATATCTGCCCGAGCGTGTCTTTACGGGCATAAAATCACGCAGCCAGATGTCTTTTGTATTATCTAATAATTTATATTTTATATTAAATAAATCGAGTGCGGCGAACAGTCTGTCCGCCGCAGGTTTGTATGTAGGGTTGTTTAGTTGGGATGAAAAGCAGAGCATCAATTATTACCTTTCAGTTCATTCAAATCCAAATAATACCTGTATTCATTATTGCTATCAACATTGATTCTTTTCGTTTGATTGATATATTTTTTGTCAAAAGATTGGAAATCCTTAATAATACTTTCTGCAATATCACAAAAATCCTTTGGTATTTTCAATAAAGTACAGCATAGTTTGTACGGTTTACCATTTTCAAAACTTAACCTATTATCAACAATTTGAAGTTCATTGTTATCGTCAACACAAACGCCTCCTCTTATGAGAACATTATCGCATTTGTATTCGGTTTCACCGTCACGATACCCTCCTTTACATGCTATATGCAACATCCCCGCATAAACAAAGCCATCACCGATTTTATCTTCTCCAACGAGAGCATCATGGCCTTTGCTCCCTTTTTTATACTTGTTTACGTAGCTTATTTCTTTACCTTTTGCGTCTTTCCCTTCATCAAAAGGATATGCTTCAGTTACGGTAATCATATATTTCTTACCATTGTAACAGATCACTTTGCCGATCAAATCTTTTGCCAATTCTTTTGCAGGTTTATTAAAATCAATCTTTTTCATTTTTATTATCTCCTCAATCAATAACCGTAAGAATAACTGCCGGGCCTTGTTCGGATTCGGTCTTATCACCGATTGTTATACTGTACGGCTCGTAGGGCTCAACGTATTTGTCAAACACGCCCTCTCTTTTTCTTAATTCTTCGACCAGCTCGCAGGTCGGAACCGTGCTTAAATCAAAATCCATAACCTTTTCTCCTTTCTGAATTATAGTATCATTATATCATATCGACATTTTTCGTCAATTACCAACCTAACCGTCGGTTGCGCCATTTGATTCGCTCTATGGCGTACTGTCTGTACCACCTTGTTGCTTTCTTCAGGTCATGCTTCAGGCGGTAGTAATCAACAAGCTTCATAATTGCTTCGTCACAGCCCTGTTCTGCGGACAGCTTTAGTAATTCAAGCGCTTTTTCTTCGTCTTTATCAACTCCTTTACCGTCAAGATAGCGGCATCCCATGCGGTGCATCGCTTTTCTGTCGCCCGTTTCTGCAAGCGCAATATCCGTTTCAAGCACATCGGTTTCACGGATGTCCTCGTCAAGAAAAGCCTCGAACTCAGCATAGGCTTCCCCGTCTGCCATAATCTCCTGCAGCCGTCTGTTTTCGGCCTCGCCAATCGGATCGGGATTTGTCATAATATCATTTGTAACGCTTATATCAACCCGACGGTACTGAAGCATTGCCTTGAGAAAATCCTGCTTTATGCCGATGCCGAATTCATAGCATACGCCCAGACCGAATAGCGCTTCGGTATAGCCTTTGTCAGCTGCTTTTTTATAAAGCGAATACGCTTTTTTACGCAACGTCTCATCCTTTGAGCCTGCATAGTAATTTGCAAGCTCATACTGCGCTTTAAGATTTCTTTTGTCCTTCGCCTCCTTATAAAGAGTTAAGAATTTCTGCGCATTTTCGGAAATCTCATATCCCATAAAATACCTCCTTTTTGATTTCGGGAGCAGTATAGCACACCTTATAATAAAACCTTTATATTTATAAATAATTATAAAAAATAATAAACGTGCCGTGAAAGCTACGTACTTTCACGGCTGTTTTATTGTTCGGGTTTTACATAAGATAATAGTTGCAGACGCGATGCAGTTCCTCAAGGGCGTTTTTGAAATAAGCGTTGTCAGGTTCGATCTGTAAGACGTATTTCACCTTTCCGGTTACGGTGCAGAAGCATTCCCGGTAGTGCCTGACAAGAAAGCTTTTACCGTAATCGTAAGCGTGGCAAACAGATTCGGCGTCAAAATCGTATTTGAGCAGATAGTGTATCTGTTGCCGTAGTTCCCGCTTGTATTCTCTCGGCACGGAAACCTTTTCGTTAACCGTCAGCCCCGTAACGGTCTGCCTTTGAGAAGCGGAAATAAATTTCGTCTTACTCTCATTGAGCCAGAAGCCCATGTCGTTGAGCATCTTTTCCGCCTTTTTATATACGTGATAAAGCGGCTTGTCGGACGAGAAGGTCATATCGTCGCAGTAGCGTGTATATGCAATTGCGTTCTTTTCGCACCATTTGCCTATATAATCGTCAAAGCCTTTCATTACGATATTGGAAATGGCAGGGGAGGTAGGCGCTCCCTGAGGCAGAACCTCGCCGAGCGTGCAAAGCTCCGTCAGGAGATAGCCTATCTGCTTAGGATAGCGGCTTGAATTGAATACGCACGACAAAACCTGCGAAAAGGTGATGCTGCCGAAAAAGTCGGTAATATCAAGCTTCAGAATATACTTCTTATTTGTGTGCGGCGCCGCATTGTCATAAAGCGTTGCGCCCTTGTGATACGCGGTTGCGTATTTCGAAACGGGAATATTATTCAGAATACGGTAAAGAATACAGCCCTGAACGCACTTCATTGTAAAATCGGGCGCAGTGATTTTTCTCGTGCCGCCGTTTTTCTTTTTCAGCGTGATTTTACGGTAATATCTTTCCTTGTTTCTTATCATGTGAAACATCTGAATTTCATCAACGCCGACGAGATTTGACAGTTGAAAGCAGTCAAAAACAAACGGTGTTTCGTTGACCGATTTATAGTCGAACACCATCTGAGCCGCATCCTTAATGCCAAATTTTTCAACAAAAGCCATATCGCTTAATTCAAATTTAATACTATTGCTGTCAATAATTTTCATAGTGTCATCAAAAAACAACGACTCTCTGCGGCACATAAAGCCCGACTGAAGCGCAGGCGAATTTGTAATCGTGAAGCGATTTCCGATTCGTTGGAGCGAAGGGAGGGAAGATGCGCTTTGCGTCAGCTAAGCGCTTTCCCGCTTTTTTTGATTAAAGGCGGCGACTCGCCGTCCCGTCAAAGTCATATAGGGAGACCTTAACATTTACGCTGCCGCAGAGAGCCAAAAATAAAAGCGGTATTCTGTTCGGTAATTACAGAATACCACTTTTGAAATCCCAAAAATGGGACATTACATAGCATTTGGAATTTTTACCGCAATCTGAATTCTTCATTATCGTCGAGGCGCAACAAAACAGGCTCATTGCCCGTTGCCGCTCCGCAGTCAATACAGGTCCAGGTGCGTGTGCGTACTATTTTGCCTCTGTACTCTTCACCGAAAAGGTGAGTGGGCGTGTGTCCGAATACCGTGTGAATACCGTCAAAGTACTCGTCCTTAAGCTCCGGCTCCGCCCAGATAAGCTCGTCAGGGGAGTAGTCGCTCAGCTTTCTGTCGGGACGGAAATTCTCAAAACCTGCGTGGACTAAAATATAGTCTGTGTCGCCGACGGTAACCGCTTCATACAGCGGACTGTCACGAAGATAATTGACAATATCAAAGCGGGTTTGCTTATCTAACTTTTTGAGGTTGCGAAGCGTTACTCCGCCGCCGTTGAGCAAATAGTTGTTGAGAATTTCAAACTGCTTTTCATTGAGTTTATCGATATTCGTTTCGGTAACCTCGTTAAAGATGAAATCGCAGGAGAGCAGCATCGCCTCATGATTGCCCATAATCAGTGCAACGTTGGGCTGTTCGAGAAGCCACTCTAAAATACCGACACCGCCGTCGCCGTTTCGGTCAATGACATCGCCGAGTATGTAAAGAAAATCATCCTCAACAAAATTCGCTTTTTCAAGCAGCTTTTTCAGTTTTTCAAGAGGATAACCGTGAAGGTCGGAAATTACGTAAATCATTTAATCACCTTTATATAATTATAACACATTTTCGTCCTTTTTTAAATCTGCGAAAGCATTTTTGGTAAGCCGATAGCAGTACATATTAGGCAAATATCTTGTGTCATCAAATATAACGGATGAATCCATGCCGAGATGCTCCGTAATTGCCGCCGCAACGCCTGCACTTCGGGATATTCCTGCCTCGCAGTTTACCCATATTTCGTCAACCTTGTCCTGCCAGCTGTTCACAAACTCGCAGATTCTTTCGGCATCGCTTTCAGCCATCGGATCATAGCCTTTGAAAATGTCCTGTGTTTTTTTGTCAATATCATAAAAGAACAAAAAAAGCTTAGCCTTTATTGACTTGTTGTCCCGGTTGAAGCTTGCCCGTTCTTTATCGGGGTCGCTGATTGAAATAATAACCTTGCTTTTTTCAAGCTCCCGATAGCTTTCCTTAACCGCATTCGTGCGGTTGAATATCTTTATCTCCATTTTCATCCTCCTCAAACTTCTGCATGACGTTAAGATAACTTCTTGCCAAGGTCATACGACCATATCGGAGCATTGCACTGCTCCAGCCTTTTGCGGGTTTCAGGCTGTTCATATAATTGCGGATTTCGTCTGCTCCCGACGGCTTGTCAAAGCGAAGCCGCCCGTAGATATCGACACTTGCAAGCTTTCCGTCCTTTACGCCCCAGCCGCCCGAAACTGTAAAATAGCAACGCTTATCCTCGGTTACAAACAGACGGGTATTGTTCGTCTTTCCGATACATACGCAGGGCCTGTCGCCAAACTCGCTGTTATACATAACTCCGTCAAAGCGGTCTCCGACATTGACGTCACCGCTGTTTTTGCAAATTTCAAGAATTTCAAGTTCAATCTCTTTTTCTTCTGAAAGCATAATAATCCTCCTCATAAATTCCTGGCATTTCACGGACTTCGAGTCCTTTGTTTTGCGTATTTTTTTCGTTAATAAAGCTTTCTCCTTTTTGTTTCGGCTTAATTATAAAACAACAAATGTGCCATTTTCGGTACATAATTCTTAATGCTGAATACTGAAAGAAAAAACGAAAGGGACTGCATCGCAGTCCCTTAACTGTTTATTATGATTTTTATGCTTTCCAGAGGCTGTGCAGATTGCAATAGGCATACGCCGCTTCAACCTGTTCTCCTTCGCAAAGCGCAAAGCACGCCTTGGGCTCTTCGCCGGGTTTGAGCAGCTTTCTCTGATTGCCCTTGTTGGTGCTGATTGCTATCCATTCGATATAGTGCTCGGGTATCATGGGATGAACAACTTCGCCGACAGTAACGGTAACTATGTTGCTGTTAACTTCAATAACCGGAACATGCTTTTCAACAGCGGCGTCGGTCGTGCCGGGGATAATCTCGTTCATCTTTTCACCGCAGCAGCTGATAGGCGCTCCGCTTTCTTTTACCACTGCGACAATATTACCGCAATGCTTACAGATGTAAAACTTCATTTTGATAACCTCCTTTTTCTTTATTTTATTCTATCACACGGTCAGGTGATTGTAAATGAGCAGATATAAAAATTGCACCACCCCGCCATGAAATCCGTGCACATAACTATTAAAAAGGGGAGTGCCGAGATATTAAAGTCCCGAATTGCGGTCTCTGCTTCGCTTTTACATTGTACAATTGTGAAGGATATGATATAATTATTTTAAATATTGATATAAGAGGTGTCAAGTATGCCGAATATGAAAAACAAAGACGTTCTTTCGATTGAGACTGATGTTTCTGATTTAAGGATTTATGAAATAATTAATAATTTTTTTGGTAAGGATTATGCCGGCTGGATGAAGGCATGGTTCGATATTAACGATGAGTTTGCTGCTTGGTTCCCAACAATTACTAAAGAAGATATAAAGCCAAACGGAAAATACGGCGGAACTGCATGCTGTAGCAATACGCTTTCTGCTGACGGTAAGAGTATTGTTGAAATGAATCATGATTTGTCTTGGGATGTAGAGTGGACGGATAATCCTAAGTTTGATAAAAAAAGACTTGTTTTTGGAAGAATAAACGGTAAGTTTTGCTTCCTGGGAGTGTTTATGAGGGAGCCCTTGTTAGAATACGAACACATTGCATACAGACATACCAGAATTGCAACCGCTATCAATCTTTCAACGTTCGAGCTGATAAACGATTACGGACAAATAAAACTTGAACTTGATCCTGAGTTTTCACCGGGAGCAATTGAGTTCTTTAAGGAGAACGAAAACATCGAACTGTCTTCTTATGAGCTTGCATGCGGACTTGAAGCTTGCGACAGGGATAAAGATATGCCGCGTATGCTTTTTGACTTTATCGTCAGTCTTTATAAGGATGCGATAGAAAGCGGTAATGTCAACGCAATGAACAATCTCGGTGCGCTTTATTACGACGGAAGAGGTTGTGAGCAGGATTTTACGAAGGCCGTGTATTACTATAAAATGGCGGCTGAGAACGGTTCCCAGATTGCTCAGGAAAACCTCGGCTATTGCTATTATTACGGCCGAAATATGCCTGTTGATTACGAGAAAGCGTTTCATTATTTCGCACTCGGTGCATTTGCGGGAAGTCTGATTTCGCTTTATAAAATCGGGGATATGTATCAGAACGGATATTATGTCGAAAAGAACCCGACCGAAGCTTTTTGCATCTACGACAGATGTATGGTAACTATGACTGACGAAGCGGCGCCGCATGTAGCAGGACCAGTGTTGTTAAGAATCGGCAATTGTTTCCTATACGGAAACGGAGTTGAAGAAAGCCCGAAAAGTGCTCTCGTTTGCTTCCAGCAGGCGGAATCGTATCTGTATGATATGGTCGCAAGAGGCAATGTAATGTATAAAAAGAGCTTGAATGCCGCAATCGAAGGCCAGGCAAAAGCAAGAGAAAAGCTTGAAAAACTACTGCCGAAAAAAGAATGGAAGCATGAATAAGCTTTACATCATAGCGTATGGCCTGAAGACAAACAAAGAATAAAGTGAGATGGGATATGAGTAAAAACGATAAAATTAGAGGTTGTCTAATCGGCGGAGCGGCAGGGGATGCTCTCGGTGCTCCGATTGAGTTCATGTATGAAAATGAAATATTTGACCGTTTCGGTGAAAACGGTATTACCGAGTATGTTTTTGACAAAGGCAGCGGCAAGGCACTTATAACCGACGATACCCAGATGACATTGTTTACGGCAACAGGACTCCTGATCGGCGACACGAGAGGCAAATTACGCGGAATAATGGCGTTTCCCCGTTGCTATGTTCAGTACGCTTATCTTGACTGGCTTTATACTCAGGAAAACCCTTATTTCGAAAATGGGAACGAAGGCAGAAAAAGTTGGCTTTGCGATGTTCCGGAGCTTTATCACAGAAGATCACCGGGAAATACGTGTATTTCTGCATTGGCCAGGCAAAAACTGTGTGATGAGCATCCCGAGGATTTTATAGCTGAAAAGCAGAACGACAGTAAAGGCTGCGGCGGAGTTATGCGTGTTGCGCCGGTTGCGCTTTTGTACGGTAAAACGGATTCCAAAGCGCTTGACATTGAAGGCGCTCAGATTGCCGCAATTACACACAGCCATTCGCTGGGATATATGCCTGCGGCTATACTTACACATATAATTCACAGCATCGTTTACAGGAACAGAGATATTTACAGCGCAGTTACCGAAGCAAACGAATTCGTTTGTAAGCTTTTCAAAGATGACGAACATGTCAACGAAATGTCGGATATAGTTAATCTTGCCGTTGAGCTTGCCGCAAACAGCAAAAGCGATTTGGATAATATCCATAAGCTCGGCAAAGGCTGGGTTGCCGAAGAAGCTCTGGCGATTGCAGTTTACTGTTCGCTTAAGTATCAAAACGATTTTTCAAAGGGAATTATTGCTGCCGTCAATCATAATGGCGACAGTGATTCGACAGGTGCAATAACCGGAAATATTCTCGGTGCATTGCTCGGATATGATGCAATTGACAGTAAGTGGAAAGAAAACATTGAACTTCACGATGTTATTCTTGAAATAGCCGATGATCTGACTACGGGCTGTCCGATGAGTGAGTATGGTTCCTATACCGATGAAAACTGGCTGAGAAAATATGTCTATATGAAAAGATTATGAGGTGAACGTATGGCAGCAGGAAAGACTTATAATGATAAGGTGTTTTATTGTCCTCCGGATGAAAATGGTGAACATACAATAAAACGCCCCGCAAAAGTTAAAAGAATAGAGGGTAGTTTAATAAAAATAATGGAAGATGACGGGACAACACATAATCTTTCTTTTCCAAGCTGTTTTTTTAAGAACAATAAAGGCCCTCACATGATAGCTTGCGGTCCCAACATCAGCTTAAGAGTTAAGGAAGAAACAAAAGACCATGTTTGTGAACTGTGCGGAGAGTATGAAAGTTATGTCATAACAAAAACAAATGGAAGATTACTCTGTAAAAAATGAAATCGTTTTATAAATACTCGCGGAGAAAGATGCAGATACGCCCTTCCTTTGTGGAGGGAAGATTTGTTGTTTGTTTCAGATTTTGATGTTGGAGAATCTGTAATTGACCTAACAGATGACAATATAATTGTGAGGTAGAATTATGGCACTGGATTTTTGGGATTCATTATTTGACGTCGACGGTGACGGCAAAATTACCGATTTCGACTTTGACCTTGATTATTTCCTTTACAATCAGGTAATGAATGACGATGAAGAAAAAGACGATTCATGGAAATATGAAACAATAGACGGCAGCGATTACGGAGTATCTCCCGATGACTATGATACGGAAGAGGAGTATCTCGACGCTCTTGAACTTGAAGTTGAATTGTCGGAAGATGAAGACGATCGGGACGATGGACTTACGCTTAATGTTTCGTTTGAATTAGGCGGAGAACGAATTGATAAGTGTAAGAAATTCATAGAACTTAAATCCGATTCAGTACTCGCTGCAAGATATCTTGATCCCGTACAGGGCTTCCTGTATGCCAAAGCAATTAAGGATAATTTCGCTGTTCCTTGCTCGCTTCCCGACGAAAAAGATTCAAGAGAGATGGGAATAGATGAGGTTATTTGGAAACTGTGCCGTTATGATACGAAACTTGCATTTGAGGCATGGGGATGGTGTATTGAACAATTCGGTCCGTATGCCGAACTTGAGGATTTTGCATCCGAGTCGATGACTAATTGGTTCTTTGACAAATTCACATATCCGTACGAATACAGAAATGCTCTTGTCGATTATCTTCACGAAAATCCCGACAAGTGTCAGAAAGCACTGAAACTGATGAAAAAATGCTGCATCAATCTATCCGATTACATTGTTCAGGCGCTTAATTGCGGGTATTATGCTGTGGCAGCCATTCTCTATTCGGGAAATCTGAAAAAAGCAGGTTCCGACTGGAAATCCATAAATGATTTTATAGATGCAATTATTTATGATTGCCGGTGCAATTGTGAGGAAAACCCAAAGGTTCTGGTTTGTTTCAGAGATAAGCTGTTCCCGATTGTAAAGAGAATTAAAAATGGTATGGTACAGGATGAAATACCGGAATTTGAAAGCAGGATTGAGCAATATCTTGCAGAACTCGGTTACAGTGAATCCGAGGATAATCAGACGTTATCCGAAAATGAAGATAACAGATACGCATGGCGTTCGCAGTATGAAAATGCTGACTGTTACGGACTGAAAGTTGAAGATTACGAAACAGCCGAAGAATTCCAAAATGCCCGTAATCAAAAACGCAGGGAAGAGGAGCAGAATCGGTATTTGGCGGAACGCGAGAAACGCTTTGAACAGCTGAAAGAGGCTGCGCAGGACAAGACGCTTTATACTTACTGCGGAGTTCTCGTTGAGAACGCAGACCGCATTTATCATTATCTGACAGATGATGAAACGCTGAAAGCCGGCGATAGAGTGCTCGTTCCCTTCGGCAACAAGAAAATAGAAGGAGAAATTGTTTCTGTCGGTCAGTATATGAAAGTCGGTGCGCCATTTCCGTTGGAAAGAACAAAGAAAATTATCAGAAAGATTTAAGGCTGAACAAATCTGAATCTGTTCTGCGGAGGTGAAAATATGGGCGATTTCTTTGATGATATAAACAATATTATGTTCGACTATGACGGAAACGGAAAAGTCGATTTCTGGGATGATGCGCTTCGCAGTTCTCAGAAAAAGCTGATAACCGGTCACAGTAAAAGTTCAGGGCCTTCGTATCATTCTTCCAATTCGAATCGTAACATAGTATTTGACGGAACCATACCTTCAAAGAAACAACAAAAGGAAGAAATGCTTGAAAGAATCCGTTCCCGCAGAGCTAAAATTACCGCTCATGTTGCCGAGGATAATACTGATAAATAATTAAAATGATACAACAAAAAGACCGCTTTTCAGCGGTCTTTTCTTTTGCTTTTTTTCAAAACTTTTTTACATTACTAAGATGTGCCGGAAGTGAACCTATCACAATAAGTTTCTTTTCCTTGTCAAGAAGGAAGTAAATCCTTAACAGGTTGTCCGATTTATTTCCAACTTTAAGATGCTGATCAAGTACACTTTCATGTTTCTTTCCGTCCTGACCGACAAAGTACTTGATTTTATACTCAAAAGCAGCACTTTCGATTGTGTAATCTGAAAGAGGTGTTATTTCATAAGGCCTTCCGTATTTTTCTGAACATTTGCGGTTCAGCTCCGTCAGGCTCATTGTTCCGAAAATATACTCCCAATAGTCGGTTGCCAGATATACAAGAGAGTCACAAATCTGTTGTGCATCATACTTGCTTGGGTCTGCATTTTTCATTGTTTTATATGCTCTTTCATGGAAGTAAAGCCTTCCTTCAAATTTGTCGCTTGCCCAGTCAAGTATTTTATCAAGTGATTTCGGATAATTCTTCTTTTGACTGTAATAATTCAAAAGTTCATCCTTCTTGTTGAGTTCTTCTTTTAGCGCATTATTTTCATTTGTCAGCCGTTCTTCGTTGTGACTCTGCTTATTCTTAACATCAAACAGCTCTTCTTCAAGAATACCGTATTTCTTTTTAAGAGTATTGATTTCGCCTTCCTTTTTGGCAAGTTCTTCTTTCCACTTTTCAGCAAGCTCGGCAAATCACTGCATCGCAGTCCCTTTTTGTCAAGCAAAAAATTTTTTGTACATTGCTTCAAGAAAATCTATTGTTATCGGGAATCCGGAATAAGAGCCGATAACCGAATCAATGCCGCAATACGGACAGACGGCAGTTCCCAGCCTGTCGCATTCGCACGGAAGGATTATCCAGTCCTCAATATCTGCAGGGTCGAACATTGTAAGGCAATGAAAGCATCCGCACAGCTTATCCTTTTTAAGTTCAGGCATATTGTTGCAGCTGAATTTATGCGCCTTTTCCAAATCGTATTTCATAGGATTCTCCCTCCGAATTATTTTTGAATAAATTATATAGATTAATTAAATTTTGTAAAGGACAGAACAGTCAGTAAAGTCCTGATAATGGGATTCAGGTGGCCAGTTTAAAAACAGGCGTATTGTAAAAGAAATATATTTGTGATAAAATTTAATCACAATCTATTGGGAGTTAGACTTATGAATAAGGATGACAAGAAACAAATTAAAAGAAAAATACTCGAAGGTGCTTCTGCTGATGTTATTAGGCGTTACGGAAGTGCTGTAAAAGAGCATGTTTCTTCATATGTCGGAAAAGACCAGGGCAAAGAGCTGACCAAAGGCTTAAAAGAAATATCAGAATCTAAGGTTAATAAGGATAATGAGTATCAAAATATAAAGCAACAAGCCGGTTTCTCCGCTGAAACAAAGTCGGTGGCAAAAAGCAATGCAGAAAAAGCCATTAATGATGACAATACTCGGATTATCAGGACCGATGATATGACTGAGTCATATGATAAATCCAGAGGCGTTTCTGTGGGTAAAGTTAACGATGAATTATTTGATTTAGCTGAGCTTGATTCTGAAGGAATATACATAGACGGTTCTGCGACACAGGTTAAGTTTGTCGGCGGCGATGCAAAATCATGTGCCAGTAAACTGTTAGGATCAAAATTCGATAAGTATCGCAATAATGATGTTGAAATTGAAATTCCAAAAGATTTTTACGATGATGTCATTAAAGATTACAACGAAAGAATTGAGGAGCTTAAAAAGCAGGTTGAAAGTGCTGAATCAAGAGGTGACAAAGCTCTTGCTGCGAGACATCAGGAAAGAATACAGGAAATCGAAAAAACAAGAGATAATCTAAAGCAGAGCAATGTCACAAATGATGAAGCGATATTCGCCCGTTTACATCCCGAATTGTCCGTTGCAAAAGATATAGTTTCCGTTGCACATCGTGCGGGAATGGAACAGGCAAAAACAGGTGCAATTATTTCCGGTTCAATATCTATGATAAAGAATATTGTAGCCTGTGCAAACGGTGAAAAAGATGTAAAAACCGCTTCTATAGATTTTGCCAAAGATACCGGCAAGGGTGCGGCATACAGCTATGCAACAGCATTTTCCGGCTCAGTTGTAAAGGGCATAATGCAAAACTCAGGCAGCCAATATGTAAGAACTCTTTCAGGCACTCAGCTTCCGTCAACATTGGTTTCAACAACAATAAATGTCGGCAAGACAATGTCAAAATACATACACGGTGAAATTGACGGTGCCGAGTGTATAGAACTGCTCGGGAAAAACGGCGTTGCTCAAATCGGGTCTGCGTTTTATTCCACAATCGCCGTTGCTGCCGTAGCCGGCGCAGGTTCGACTGCATTGACTGTTGTTGCGGGAATTGCAGGCAGTACCTTCGGTTACTCTGCTGCTGTGGCGGTATATGATGAGTTAGCCACCTCATTAAAGGAATACAATTTGTCGGTTGAGAATCGCAAAGTAATTGAAGCAGAGTGTAAAGAAGCTATTGAATTGATTCTACAATATCGTGAGGAAATGAGCCGTGCAGTTGAGCGGTATATGACTGAGCATCTCGATACATTTACAAATGCTTTTACGGAAATGGATAACGCTATTCTGAATAATGACTCTAACGGCTTTATAAAAGGGAACGCGCAAATTCAAAGATTATTGGGACACGAAGTTCAGTTCAGTTCGCAGGATGAATTTGACACATTAATGTTGTCTGATGACAGCTTTAAACTATAAGGAGAACAAATGAAAAAATTTGATTTTTATGCTGTAATAAAAGCATTCTACATTCTTATGAATGCAGATGGTGAAATATCTCAGAAAGAGCTAGAAAAATTCAACGAAATAGTTAAAACACTTGAAGATGAATTATGCCTCAACCTGACAACCGATTATAAAGAAAAAGTTATAAGTGAGTTTGACGGAAAGGCTAAAAATACAGAAAAAGATTATTATGATTTCCTTATCGATGAAATCGATGATGCTTTTGGCTTCAGTGAGAGTGTTTATGCAATTCCGTCTCTTTCGGGCGAAGCGTATGTCGGAGAAAAAATATTCTCTTCGAGATGGGTAATATGGAATATGCTTGCTATTGCTTTGAGCAACGGTGATTATCATGACAATGAAAAGGGAATAATTAAGCACATAGCCCAAAAGACGGATTTGGGAACCGACATCATGAGCGAATTGGAGCAGAGTATTCAAGCTATTAATGCTGTTGACTGTGAAATACAGTTTGTTAATGAAAAAGAGGAAGCAAGTCCGAATTATCAGGAATTGATTGCGGAATTGAATAACAGGCGCAGTGTCATTCTGAATAGCGTGTATTACTTAATCGAGGATGAAAATGTTAAAACAGTTGAGCAGCTGGAGGTCAGAAAAAACGCTTATTCAAGAGCAATGGATGCGGTTAAGGAAAAAACGGAGCCGGTAACGGATGCCGTAAAAGAGAAAACTGCTCCTGTAACCAACAAAGTTAAAGAAGTTACAGCTCCTGTCGCTGAAGCGGTCACGGAAAAGACATCCGCTGTTGTTTCACAGGTTAAAGAAAAGATTGATGAATCAGGAGTTATTGATGAGATAAGTTCAAAAACCGGGCAACTTGCAGACGGTATCAAATCAAAAGTCAAGGAACTTGAAGTAGAAGAAAAAATCGGAAAGTTCTTCAACAAGTTTAAAAAATAACGGGGAGTAAAATATGCCATTACCTTTATTATTTATAGGGATTGCCGCTGTTACAGGCATATCGGGAGTATCAAAAACCATCGGAGCCGCAGTGGATCAATCCAATGCAAAAAAACTAAATCAGAATTCTGACGAGAGAATTGAAAACGCAGCTCTCCGCCTTGAAGAACTGCGCAGGCAATGCGGTGAAGCACTTGACAATCTCGGAAAAGAAAAAATCTTTGTGCTTGATAACAATGTCAAAAGATTTCTGGACACTTTTAAAAAGATTAAAAATGTGGATTTTCAAAACTCCGAAGGATTGGAAGAATTGAGTAAGTTCCATGTTGACAGTACGGATTTTGAAGAACTGGAAGAAATCTCCTCTTTCGCTTCTTCAATGGCCAAAGGAAGTTTGATGGGCATCGGCGGAGGAGCACTTTCTGCTTTTGGCGCATACAGTGCAGCCGGTGCTTTGGCAACTGCTTCTACGGGAACGGCAATCGGCACTTTAAGCGGCGCAGCTGCTTCCAATGCAACACTTGCATTCTTTGGCGGCGGATCTATTGCGTCAGGTGGCTTGGGAGTCGCAGGCGGAACTGCTATACTCGGCGGCCTTGTCGCCGGTCCGGCTTTGCTTATTATGGGTACTATCGTCGGTGCAAAAGCCGGTAAAAACCTCGAGGATGCACAGGCGAATGCTGCTATGGCAACCGAATACTGTGAAGAGCTTGAAAACGGTGCTTTTCAATGTATAGCAATCAGAAGAAGAACTAATATGTTTTATACTGCATTAGCAAATACCGACGCTCATTTTCTTCCTCTGATATGCGATATGGAAACGGTCTTTAACAACGAGGGAGATGACTATTCTCTGTATTGCACTGAAAGTAAGAAAAAAATTGCAATGGCAGCTTCCATGGCGGTTACCGTCAAATCAATACTTGATACTCCGATTTTAACGGCAGACGGTTCGTTGACGGCTGAATCGGATGAATTGGAATCGCATTTTTTGGAGAGCTGAAAGAAAACCTGAGGTTGTGTATGGCCCAGGTTACGCTATAGCAATTATTGCACCACCCCGGCTTCAAATCTTTCCACATAACTAATTAAAAGGCGGTTCAGAATTGCTGAAACGCCTTTTGGCTTGTTTGGCAGGGGAGATTTGGCACTTTTTCTGATTTTAATCAAATATGCCCGAATCTCTGAAAAGTCTCTCCGGAGTTT
>JAUMVO010000005.1 GCA_030530095.1 Clostridiaceae bacterium | reverse complement strand
CCTAACCCCCTTTTTTGTGAAAGAAACCGTATTCAGTACGGTTTTTTTCATTTTTTTATGTCTTTTTTTAAGCGCACTTGTCATTTGCATTAATATATGTTAAAATGTAATATCTATAAATATGATTAGTTTTATTATATAGCAGGAGGGTCTGATAATGGCAGACGAGCTTGTAACCTTCACCGACGAAGCTCCCGTTAAGAGCACTACGAAAAAGAAAAACAGTAAGCGCGCGCATCCCTGGGCGTTCTGGCTTGGGCTGCTGATTGCCGTTCTGTCGGTAATCGGCCTTGTTACGGTTGTGCTCACGGGCATAGGCGTAGCGAAGTACGTCAATATAAAGACGAAGAATATTGACGAGTACAACAAAATGCTCATTCCCGTCGTAATGAACGATCCCGATATGTTCGACGATATTTCAAAGGCGGATATGGAGCAGCTTCTTGACATAGCTATTTGGTCCGTGCTTCGCGGCGATATTTCGCCCGACAAGTACGAGTACGTTGAAAATAATATGATTATTCCCGAGGAGGATGTCACCGCCGCATATACCAAGCTTTTCGGCACGGAAGTTCCTCCCGTTCACGCAACCGTTTCGGGTTACGGCTACGAGTTCGTATATAACGCAGCCGAGAAGACGTATTCAATCCCGCTGACCGGTATTGAGCCCACCTACACTCCGAGAGTTACCGACGTTGACAAGAAGAGCAACACGATAGTTCTGACAGTTGCCTATCTTGCGGCAGACGGCTGGAAGCAGAACTCACAGGGCAATATGGTAGCGCCCGAACCCGACAAATACGTTAAGATTACGCTTCGCGAGAGCGACGGCAATTACTATATCGCGGCTATGCAGTCAACCTCGGCACCCGAGATTGCCACGACTCAGCCTATGCCCGAGCCCGAGACGACAACCGAGGAGGCGACGAGCGAGCCTGTTGCGAGCGATACCCAACCGGCAGCTGAGGGCGAGAGCGCAGAGGCTTCGGCAGAGGCAGCAAGTGAAGAACCCGCAACGACCGAAATCGCAGGTTAACGGAGAAAAGCTATGATTAAGATTTCACCTTCAATTCTTTCAAGCGACTATTCAATACTCGGCGACGAGCTTAAACGGATGCAGGACTGCGGAGCCGATATGCTTCATATCGACGTAATGGACGGTCACTTTGTACCGAACATCACTCTCGGAGCGCCTATAGTCAAATGCATAAGAAAATGCAGCACTCTGCCTTTCGACGTGCACCTTATGATAAGCGACCCGTACAAGTACGTTCCCGATTTTGCAAAGGCGGGTTCGGACATCATTACCTTCCACGTTGAAGCCGACAGTGACGTTGAAAAAACGGTAGAGCTTATAAATTCGCTCGGCGTCAGGGCGGGACTTGCAGTCAAGCCGAAAACGCCTGTCGAGGAGGTTTATCCCTATCTCGACAAGCTTGCAATGGTGCTTGTTATGACTGTTGAGCCTGGCTTCGGCGGTCAGTCTTTTATGGCGGATATGATGCCGAAGGTTGCCGCGGTTAAGGCCGAAATCGAACGCCGCGGTCTTGACATTGACATTCAGGTTGACGGCGGCATTAACGGCACTACAATAATCGAAGCGGCTAAAGCCGGCGCCAATGTGTTTGTCGCGGGCAACGCGATTTTCTCAAGCGACGACGCGGCGGCTACGATAGCCGGATTCAAGTCGAAAGCCGACGTATAAAATCGTCGCAGATAAGTTTGTAATGCTCGTCAAGCTCGGCGCGGCGAAGCCGTGCGGGGCAGGAACGCACAAGTCCGAATTCGGACAGCACGTGTTTTAGATTGATTTTATCTAAAACGCTTTGGCAGAGTTCAACTGCGTAATTTTCGCCGTCAGAATACAGACGGCAGTCCGTGATTACGGCGTCGTAACGCTTCAGCGCGTCGCACAGGGGGAACAGATCTTCCCTTGAAAATAACGCGCAGACATAACGGCGGTTACGTATTCTGAGGCGTTTTGTGCGGCGGACGGTGTCGGTCAGCGTGAGTATTATATACATCCCGTTTTCACCGTTTGAAACCGCGTCAACATTCAGGCGGCAGCTGCGTCCGTTAAGGCTTATTCCCGAAACGCTCAGCAGGTCGCTTATCAGCCTTCCGGTCTTTTCGTCGTCAAGTCCGAGCGAGCCGAAGGCAATATCGTAACGCTCCATATCGGCCTTATCAAGCTGCGCTATAAGCCGATCGGAGGAATTAGTGTGGATTTTCATTTCGCACCCCGAAAAAGTCTTTTAATATATCATATTGCGGCGGCGCTTGTCCTGCAATAAATAAATAATGGAAACAGAGGTAGTATTTTGAGCACCAACAAAAAGGTTCAGGCGGCTGATGTCAGCCCGCTGACCGAGGAACAGACGCTTAAAATTAAATACAACCGAAAAGCGATGCTTGACGTGCTTATCGTCCTTGCGGCACCGCTGATTACGGCATTTTACTACTACGGAATCCGAGCCCTGCAGCTTGCGGCGCTGTCGGTAGCGGCAGCCGTTGTCTGCGAGTGGGCAGGAGCCAGGATTTTCAAGGTTGAGATACATCCGACCGACCTTACAGGCGTAGCAACGGGACTGGCCGTTGCCATGTGTCTGCCGGCCTCGTCTGCCTGGTGGCTGCCCTGCGCGGCATCGGCGTTTGCAATAATGGCGGTCAGAATACCGTTCGGCAGCCATAAGAATACGCTGTTCGTTCCCGCTGCGGCGGGTATCGCGTTCGTGACTGTTTGTAACGCGGAACGCGTGTTCGGTTACGGCATTATTCCGAACGCCGTCTATAAGACCGCAATTTACGGCAGCGAAGATTTTGTCGCAGGCGACTCGGTTGCATATATGCTCAGCCGCGGCAACTCAATCGGAACGAACGTTATTAACTACATTGATATCTTAGTCGGCAATTTCCCCGGTCCCATGGGCGCGGGCTGTGTGCTCGCCATGCTCGGCGGACTTGTATATATGATTATCAGACGGCCGAAGAACGCGGCAGCCCCGTTGAGCTATCTTGCGGTGTGCTTCGTGTATGCGCTGCTTTTCCCGAGAATCACTACGGGCAGACTGACATCTGCGTTTATGGAGCTGTCGGCGGGACTTCTGCTGTTCGGCGCGGTAGTGTTCTTAAGCAACGAAGCAGTTATGCCCGCTAAGTTTTGGGCTAAAATCTGCTACGGTGCTTTTGCGGGACTTGTGCTTATGCTTATGAGAAGCTTTTCGGGCTTCCAGGACTGCACGGTTTTCGCAATACTGCTTGCAAATGCGGTAGCGCCCTTCTTCGACGAATTCACAGGTCTTACCAAAAAGGAAAAGGCAGCTGCTGAGGCATCGGCTTCTCAGGGTGAAGAACAGCCTTCGCAAACACCTGCCGAAGCCGTGACGGGAGGTGAGCTTGATGGCTGATAAAATGTCTGTACGCGAGGGCGTTAGAAACAGCGCCGTCATCAAGAATCCCGTTCTGTTTGAGGCTATAGGTATAGCGCCCGTTGTCGCTATGGCGGTTTCGGTCAAGACGGCAATTATGCTTTCCGTCATCGCTACCGTTGAGCTCGTAATTATTGAGAGCTTCGCCTGCCTGCTTCTCAAAAAGGTCAAGCAGAGCTTCCGCGTGCTCATTTACGCAGTACTCGGCGTGCTTATCAACATGCCGCTGTTTATGTTCTTCAACCGTTTTGCTCCGAACGAAACGGCTAACGTAAGTATATTCATTCCCGTTATCGCAGTTAACTCGCTTATCGCGCTTCACTGCGAGAGAATTGCGGTCAAAAACGATTTCAGGACAACGCTCGTTGACGCAATTTCCGCCGGCATAGGCTACGTCTTTATCATAATGCTTCTCGGAATTCTGCGTGAGGTTATCGGTTCGGGTACGTTCTACAGCTTTGACCTGAAATTCCCCGTTAAGTTTTCGGGACTTCTGCTCCCGTTCGGCGGATTTTTGCTGCTGGGCTTCTTAGCGGCGTTCTTCAAGAATGCGATTAAGAAGAAGTATCCCGACGAAAAGCCCGAAGCGGCGTTCAATCTGTCCGAGATTTCGGAAATGCGTTTTGACGAGATAAAGACGGCGGTTGAGGAGGATTTCAATCCCTTCGTTGACTTCTTCGCTGCCAAGGACGAGGGCGGGGAGACTGCCGAAGCCGAAGCGGTTCCCGAAAAGAAAAAGAGCATATTCAAAAAGTCCGATAAAAAGGAAAAACCCGAAAAGGAAAAGAAGTCAAAGAAAGCAGAAACTGTTGAAGCAGAGCCGTTGGCTGAAGTTCAGCCTGTTAAGGACGAAAAGCCCGCTCCCGAGAGAAGCGGAGTTTACGAGTCCGAATTTGACGACATTCTTGCCGAGCTCGAAGCGGCCAAGGCAAAGACCGAAGAGCCCGCAGAAGAGGCGATTGAAGAGATTGCCGAAGAACCTGCAGACGAAACGGAAGGCGGTGACGGTCAGTGAGAGTAATTACCGATCTTTTACTTGCGGCGCTTTACGCATCGCTGTTCCAGAACTTCATACTTACGGGCGGCTACGGCGCGTCCGAGGCTATAAGAACTGCCGCCAAGCCCAAACAGCTGTTCAGACTGACGCTGTTCATCACGCTGTTTTCAACGTCGGCGTCGGTTATCTGCGTGCTGCTTGAACAGTTCAGGCGCGTACGCGCTTTAGGTACCATTGGCCACGCGCTGATATTCATTACCGTACTCGCCGCGGTATATTTAATTGTGCTTTTCGTAGTTACCGTTGTACTCGGCGCAAAGCAGAGGACGGTAAGAAGGCTCGGCATAGCGGCGTTCAACACGCTCGTGCTTGCCGTACCGTTTATCAATTACCGTGCGGGCTTCTCCATAGCCGAGGCGATTGGCTCGGGCATAGGCTCGGGACTTGCGTTTGCAATATCGGCAGTGCTTATAAATCTCGGAATACGCAGAATAGTAAAAAGCGATGCTATTCCCGAAGCTTTCAGGGGCACTCCCGCGATATTTATTTACGTAGCATTACTGTCACTTGCTTTTGTCGGTCTGTCCGGCAGGGGTATGACGCTTTAAGGTTTAACTATGCTGTTTGAAAATGACAACAAAAAACACAGAAAGCGCAGCTATTACCCGTTTTCGAAGAACTATCCTTCCAAGAGCGATAATATCTACGCTATCGGTGAATCGCGTACGCGCAGTATTAAGGAAAAGCGCAACCGGGTAATATTCTATTGCTCGCTGGTTGTGCTTTTTGCCGTCGTGTTTGTTGTTACCTCGGTGGCGCTTTCGCTTTCAAGAAAACCGTTGACGGACGTTGACGCGACTAAGGCGAGCGAGTATGACGGCAAGCTGAAGGCGTATTATATGCCCGACGATGCGCTGGGCGGCGGCATAGCCTTTTCACTGTTCAAAACTCAGCTTATCAACGCCAAGGCAAACGCAGTGCTCATTGAATTCAAGGGTCCCGACGGCAGGCTTAACTATAAATCGGGTCTGCAGAGTGTTGCCGAAATCGGCGCGGACAGCACGGCATACGACGCCGCCAATTCGGTAATAAAACAGCTTAAGGACGACGGATATAAGATTATCGCAAGAATCAACTGCTTTGACGACACGCTTGCCGCTTCAATGCTCGTTTCGGCGGCCGTCAGTGAAGCAGACGGGTCAATGTGGCTCGACAAAAGCGCGCAGGACGACGGAAACCCGTGGCTCAATCCCTATTCAAAGCAGGCGCAGGAGTACCTGCTCTCAATTATCGGCGAGAGTGTGTCTTTAGGCGCCGATGTGGTGCTGCTCGATTCGGTCAGCTTCCCGAAAAGCGACAGAGGCGACAGGGCGGTTTTCGGCGGCGAGCAGGAAAGTCTTGAGAGCCGTAACGCCGTGCTTCACTCGTTTGTAAAGAAGGCGGCGGAAGCCTGCGGCGAGGTGCCCGTTGCCGTATATCTGACGGCTGACGGCGCGCTCAACGGCAATCAGACGCTCTACGAGGGCTCGATGTTCGACTCCGAAGCGCTGTTCAACGCCGTTGACCTTCGAACAGACGCAGTTGACGGTATAATCACAATCGACGGGCGCAGCATTGAGAAAAAGGACATAAACGAAAACACGCTCATTCAGCTGAGTGTTCCGATTTTAACTCAGAAGCTTGACGATAACTTTACCACCAAGGGAATCATTCCCATAGTTGACGATGAAATTTATATCGCGACGCTTGAAAATATGGGAATAGAAAACTACATAATAATTAAAAGCGAGTCGCAGCAGCAGCAGTAAACTGCCGCTTGACAATTTGCCGAAAAAATGATAGTATACTCCCGTTAAAAGATACAACCGCAAGGGGAGTAGCTAATTTTTGATGATCAACAACCGACGTTCTCGTCTGGTCATCAGACCGATTTTTATTGGAAGCAAGACCTTCGGCAGAGTTTGGCTCTGTCGGAGGCTTTTTTATTAGCCTCACCTTAAAAGGAGGAACAAAATGAAGCATTATCTCAGCTCGGTTGAAGATACCTTTAACGAGGTCAGGTCGACCGACGACGGTCTTTCGAGCGCCGAAGCCAAGAAAAGACTTGAAGAAAACGGCAAAAACAAGCTCGACGAGGGCAAGAAGGAATCGCTTATAGTGCGTTTTCTCAAGCAATTTGCGGACCCGATGATTATAATACTGCTTGTTGCGGCGGGTATATCCGCGGTGACCTCGGTATTCAACAACGAATTCCCGTCAGACGTTATAATCATACTTTTCGTCGTTATAGTTAACGCAACGCTCGGCGTTTATCAGGAGAATAAGGCCGAGAAGGCAATTGAGGCGTTGCAGGAAATGTCGGCGGCGACGTCGAAGGTTCTTCGTGACGGCAGACTCGTTCACGTTAAGAGCGAGGAGCTTGTTGTCGGCGACGTAATAATTCTCGAAGCGGGCGACGCTGTTCCCGCGGACGCGAGAGTTTTTGAGTCGGCGAGCCTTAAAATCGAGGAGGCAGCGCTGACGGGCGAGTCGGTTCCCGTTGACAAGTTCATCGAGATTATCAATCTCGGCGAAGCCAAGGACGTACCGCTCGGCGACCGCAAGAATATGACCTATATGGGCTCGTCCGTTGTTTACGGACGCGGCAAGGCAGTTGTTACCGCGACGGGTATGGATACCGAAATGGGTAAGATTGCAGGAGCTCTCGCTCAGGCTGAGGACGGCCAGACTCCGCTTCAGAAGAAGCTTGCAGGTCTTTCCAAGGTGCTGAGCTTTGCGGTTATCGGTATTTGTATTTTCATCTTTGCCTTCGGCATTGTCAGAAATATCGTTACCGGTCAGCCCGTTAACTTTGAGTTTGTACTTAATACGTTTATGATAGCTGTTTCGCTTGCAGTTGCGGCAATCCCCGAGGGACTTGTTGCGGTTGTTACGATAGTGCTTTCCATAGGCGTTACAACCATGTCGAAGCGTAATGCGATTATCAGACGTCTGACAGCCGTTGAAACTCTTGGCTGCGCTCAGATAATCTGCTCGGACAAAACGGGTACGCTTACGCAGAATAAGATGACCGTTGTCGATTCCTACACCGACGACGGCGAGCTTCTCGCAAAGGGTATGGCGCTTTGCACGGACGTCAGCGTTGACGCCGACGGCAACGTCGAGGGCGAGCCCACCGAGGCGGCACTCGTTGCCTATGCGCTTTCAAAGGGGCTTAACAAAAACGACCTTGAAAAGGAAATGCCGCGTGTAGCCGAGGCTCCGTTTGACTCGATGAGAAAGATGATGACGACCTTCCACAAGACATCCGACGGCGTTTTGCAGTTTACGAAGGGCGCGCCCGACGTAGTGCTCGGCCGCTGCACCAAGATTCTTAAGGACGGTCAGGTCCGCGACATCACCGCCGAGGACAGAAAGGCGATAATTTCCGCCAACAAGGCGTTTGCGGACAGAGCGCTCAGAGTGCTCGCCTTAAGTTACAACCGTTTTGACAGTGTTCCCGAATTCAAGGCGCCCGAGGACGTTGAATACTCGCTTATCTTCTGCGGCCTTGTCGGTATGATTGACCCCGTAAGACCCGAGGTCAAGGATTCTATCGTTGAGTGCCGTCAGGCGGGCATCAGACCGATTATGATTACGGGCGACCACAAGGATACCGCCGTAGCTATCGCCATGGAGCTGGGAATAATCCATAATCCCGACGAGGCTATCACGGGCGCAGAGCTCGACGAGATTTCCGATGAGGAATTCGAGACGGCAGTTGAAAAGTTTTCGGTATATGCGCGCGTTCAGCCCGAGCATAAGACAAGAATAGTCAATGCCTGGCGTAAGCGCGGTATGATTACCGCTATGACGGGTGACGGCGTTAACGACGCACCGTCTATAAAGAGCGCCGATATCGGCGTGGGCATGGGCATCACGGGCACAGACGTTACAAAGAACGTCGCCGATATGGTCCTTGCCGACGATAACTTTGCCACGATAGTTTCCGCTATCGAAGAGGGCAGAAGAATTTACGACAATATCAAGAAGGCAATACAGTTCCTTCTCGGCTCGAATATGAGTGAGGTACTGTCTATCTTCTTTGCAAACATTTTCGGCTTCATTATTCTTGAGCCTACACACCTTCTCTGGATTAACCTCGTTACCGACTGTTTCCCCGCGCTTGCGCTTGCTATGGAAAAGGGCGAGAGCGACCTTATGAAGCGCGCACCGAGAAAATCCACCGACGGCATTTTTGCAGGCGGCGTCGGAATTGACGTTATTTATCAGGGCTTCCTCGTAACCGTGCTGACGGTTACGGCGTACGTGCTCGGCGTTATGATGGCGGCAGGCAGGGTTATGAACCTGCTCGACGTATTTGCGGTTAACGATGCGGCTGATACGTTGTTCCTGCATCAGAACGGTATGACAATGGCGTTCCTTACCATGTCAATGTGCGAGATTTTCCACTCGCTTAACATGCGTTCGCAGCGCGGTTCGATAGTCAAGATGATACTCAAGGGCAATCACAACAAGTATCTTGCGCTTGCGACTCTCGGCTCGCTTGTACTGACAACTGCGGTTATTTACATTCCGTTCCTTGCAAAAGCGTTTGACTTTGCCGCAATCGACATTAAGGAATATGCAACTGCGCTCGGACTTGCATTTATGATTATTCCGCTGGTTGAGATTATCAAAGCCTGCCAGCGCGCAATTGCAAAGAAAAAAACGAAAAAGGCGTAAATACAAATAATAAAAGACCGCTGAAGTTCAGCGGTCTTTCTTAATACCCTTGATTAATAATTTCTGATTAAGCCCTTTACCTTACCGAGAATTATAACCTCGTCAACGATAATCGGCTCGTATTCGTCGTTTTCGGGCTGAAGGCGGAAATGTCCCTTTTCCTTATAAAAGGTCTTGACCGTTGCCTCGTCCTCGATAAGCGCGACTACTATATCGCCGTTTTCGGCGGCGGGAGTTTTCTCAACGATAACTATATCGCCGGAGAGTATGCCCGCGTTGAGCATACTTTCGCCGCGAACTTTAAGCGCGAACATCGGCTTGTCCTTAGCTGCGGATGCGGCGAAGGGGATATAACCCTCAATCTGCTCAACCGCAAGTATGGGCGCGCCCGCGGTAACCGTACCGACAAGCGGTATCTGCATATAGTCGTTTTCAACTTCGTTGCAAACGCGGATTGAACGCTTGATCATAGGATCGCGCTCGATATAGCCCGCCTGCTCAAGAGCGTCAAGGTTAGCCTGAACGGAGGAGGTGGACTTAAGCCCGACCGCCGCCGCAATCTCCCTTACCGACGGGGGAACCTTGCTTATCTGGGTGCGCTCCATAAGGTATTCGTAAATCTTTTTCTGAGTTTTATTAATTTCTGCCATATTGACCTCCTTACAGCGTATTCAAATATACCCGAGAGTATAATAGCACAAATGTTCGAGTTTGTCAAACATTTGTTCGATTTTTGCAAAAATTTTTTGTTGTCTGTGCATTATACATCATCTGAGAAAACACTGTCGATTTAATGTTTACATTGCGTTCAAGCATAATTCATAATGTTATTGTATAGTATAATTACTCAAGATGAAAACCGCAATTCATTTTGAGAGTTTTATACCCCCTCCTCAAAACAACCCAAATGAAGGAAACGGTCGGTGAAAGCCGGCCGTTTTCCTTTTTGTATATTTTTCCAATATTTGCTCATACTGTCTGCGGAGGTGTTTTTATGAAAAAGCACATAAAAAACGCAGGCAAGTTTTATGCGATAACCGTTCTCATACTTGCACTTACGGCTACGGTGGCGTTCACCGCCGCGCAGGACAAGGCTAAAAAGCTCGCCGATTACGAAAAAAGTATGACGGTGCCGACTGCGCCGCCCGTCACCGTTTCCGACACGCCGACCGAGGTCAACCGTAATGTTACGGGTGTTCCCGACACGAGGGATGAGAGCGAACCCGAAAGCACCGAAGCGCCGTTGACAAGGGCGGACGCTTTCGTTCTGCCGCTTTCAAACGGCGTTATCAAGGACTATTCCGACGGCGATCCCGTTTATTCAAAGACTATGGGCGACTGGCGCGCCCATACGGGCGTGGATTTTGTCGGTGAGGAAAACGAGGCGGTCAGGGCGATTAACAACGGCAAGGTTGTTTCGGTGCGTGATGACGCGCTCTGGGGAACGGTTGTCGAGATAGACCACCTTGACGGAATGACAGCCAAATACTGCGGCCTTAACGGCGACGACTGCGTACGCGAGGGCGAAACGGTTTTTGCGGGTCAGACGGTCGGCACGCTTCATAAGGTTCCCGTTGAATCCGCGGACGGAACGCATCTGCATCTCGAGATTGTTGTTGACGGCGTTTACGTAAGTCCGCTTGAGGTAATGGGAAAAGTTAGCGCGGAACTTGAAAACATCGAAGAATAATGATATAATAGCGCAAAACGCAACGAAGGATGACGAAAATGACGAAAAGAATTCTTTCAGTAATGCTTTGCGCTGTTTTGCTGCTGAGCCTTTGCTGCTGCTCGAAGCAGGATGAGGACGGCGGCAATACATACGACCCCGACACCGTTACAACCACGGCTGCTGCTTCCGGCGAAGCCGAACAGAGCAATACGGTCAAGGTTACCGTACCCGAGGGCTACACGGTGCTGCGACTTGCATGGCTGCTGGAGGAAAAGGAAATCTGCACAACCGATGCATTTCTTGAGGCGGTTGAGAATTACGACCTGACGAGCCGTACAATTCTCAAGAGTTTAAGCGAAAAGGAGAACATCTGCTTCAAGCTCGAAGGCTATCTTTTCCCCGCTACGTACAATTTCGAAAAGAATTCCGATCCCGTCAAGGTTATTGACAAGATGCTTGACGCGCTTGAGGACAGAATTGACGCCGATATGCGCATACGCGCCGACGAGATGGGTTATGACATTCACCAGATACTCACCATCGCTTCGATTATCGAGAAGGAAGCCAAAACTCAGGAGCAGCGCGGACTTGTTTCCTCGACAATTCACAACCGGCTTAAAAAGGGTATGCGCCTCGAATACGACGTAACGGTCAAATACTGCACTCAGGTTATTGAGGTTCAGTATCCCGAAAAGATTGATTTCTATAAGTATTATTATAACGGCAACCGCGTTGACGGTATTATAGCGGGACCAATCTGCAATCCGGGACTTGATTCAATCAATGCGGCGCTCTATCCGGAGGAAACCGATTATCTCTTCTTTGTAATCGATACCTCCGAGCCGTATCACGACGCTTTTGCCGCGACCTATGACGAGCATCTCAAAAACGTTGAGAAGTGGAAGAACGGCGAACTGTAATTTTTAGTTAAGGCAGGACACCCTGCCTTAATTTTTTTGTAAACTTTTCAAAAAAGGCTTTATTATAAAGAACAAATATGATATTATATGTAGGCAAAACGGCAGACCTGAAAAAGCTGTCGCAAATTGGAGGATATGATGAAAGAATATTTTAAGAGAATTACAACCCTGCCCACCAAGGCTGAGCTGATATTCTGGTGGATACTCAGAGCCTTGATGATTTATGCGTTTATCGCCGGTTTCTTCAAGAAGCCGTTTGACATTACCGACCCGCTTCAGGTCGGTGCAAATTTCCTGTGCATGTTCGTCTGGGAAGTATTTATGATGCTACCCGAAAAGAATGCGCTTCGCCACGTTTCCCCGAGAGTTCAGACCTTCCTTATAATCGGGATTTTCTGCGCCTCGTTCGGCGGCAAGTTCCTCAATCTGTATTACGATTTCAGATGGTGGGACGTTATACTTCACTTTGTCGGCGGCGGCGCCTGCGTATTCTTCGGCTATGAAATGGTTGCAGCCATGCAGAAGCGCGATAAGGTTGCGATTCCGCTTTCAATCGCCCTTCTCTGCGCTATGGGCTTCTCGTTCCTTGCCGGTACGGGCTGGGAGCTTTTCGAGTTCAGCTTTGACCAGATTTCCTGCATAAGCACCAAGGCGGCGGGCAACGCCATCGCTATGGCGGGCGACGCTCAGCACTGGAATCTTGCGGCTGCTCTCGGCACACCCAAGGAGGCAACGCTTATCAATCCCGTATTCGCGGAGCGCTGGCCGATTATGGACACTATGGCCGATATCGTACTCAACACACTCGGTGCGCTTGCGGCGATTATTTTCCTGAGAATTTTCCCGTACAGACACAAGGGCAAGTACAACCTCAACGAGCTGTACAAGGATAACAAAGTAGTTAAAGAATGAAACAGAATTTTCAGCTTTTAATGGATGAAGAACTGAAAAAAATAGAGAGCACAGGTGAAAAGCCTGTGCTCTTGCTTCAGTGCTGCTGTGCGCCGTGTTCAAGCGCAGTGCTTGAACGCCTGACGGAGCATTTCCGTTTGAAGCTGTATTTCTATAACCCGAATATTTATCCCGAAGCCGAGTATAAAAAGCGCTTTGAACAGTTTGACAAGCTTCTCGCTTCTCCGCGTTTCCAAAAGGATATCGGGATAATCCCCTGCGATTATGAAAGTGAAAAATTTGACGAAGCGGCAAAGGGGCTTGAAAACGAAAAAGAGGGCGGAGCGCGCTGTACGCAGTGCTTTATACTGCGCCTTGAGGAGACCGCTAAAAAGGCGAAGGAAATCGGCGCGGATTATTTCTGCACTACTCTTACCGTAAGTCCGCACAAGAATTCTCAGCTGCTCAACGAAATAGGAATTGAGACCGAGAAGAAGTACGGCGTTAAGTTCCTGCGGTCCGATTTCAAGAAAAAAGAGGGCTACAAGCGCTCGACACAGCTTTCCGAGGAACTCGGACTTTACAGACAGAACTATTGCGGGTGTAAGTATTCAATGTGGTTTGAAAAAGAATAACAAACGAAGCGGGTGATTCAAATCACCCGCTTTCCATTTACAAACCCTATTCGTCCGGATTTTGGGTATTGTATGTCATCTGATTGTTTGATATAATATATATTTGTAAAAACAAAAGGAAAAGGGGTTTTTCTTATGGCAAAGACCAAGGCCGCTAAGGCTGCCGATACGGCTGTCGGCGCGGCAAAGAAGTATATGAAGCCCTCTGAGATTGTCACCTTCGGTATAGGTCTTTTCGGCGTAGCCCTTCTTTCGGGCTGGATGCCGGACTATACGATGACTTTCTTTGCGGATTTCGCGTTCAAGGGCAAGGGCTTTGACTCGTCACAGCTTGCGCTTACCGTTTCGACCGTATTCGGCGTTGCGGGTATCGTAGGTGCAATATGCGAGCTGGTTATCGGAATACTTGTTGACAGAACAAGGACCAAACTCGGTAAGGTTAAGCCGTGGGTAGGCTTCGGCGCAATTCCCTTTGCGCTCGTTGCGATGCTCGTTTTTATGGCACCCGACACAAATTCGTTCACGGTCGCAAGTATATGGATGTTTGTGATCTATTCGCTTTATACGGCGGTTTCGTGCGCGGTTGAGTCGCCTGCCAACTGCTTCGGCGCGCTGTGTTCGCCCAATCCCTCCGAGCGTTCTAGCGCTATTTCGATAGCGTCGTTCCTTCGTTCGGTCGGTCAGTCCGGCGGACAGGTGGTAATTATCGTCGTTCCGCTTATCATGAAGGCTCTTATGGGACAGCAGCAGTACAAGAACGCCGAGGGCCAGGGTATCGACCTTATTATTTCGACGGCGGTCTGCGCGCTGGGCATGATTATCTTTGTAATGATATTCTTCGCCAACAATAAGGAGAGAGTTCCCTATACTGCCGAAAAGGTTTCGCTTATAGAATCCGTCAAGCTTGTTTTCACTAACAAGAATCTGCTTATGGTTGCGCTGACCAAGCTTACGGGCTTCGGCAGAGGCGTTTACGGCACGGTTTCGTTATACATAGCGGTTTATCTTCTCGGCTCAAAGGGCTTAAAGCTTGCTCTTATGCTTCCAATGGGCATAGGCACGGCGGTAGGCACGCTGCTCGTTAACTTCGCACTCAAGAAGTTTTCGACCAAGAAAACCTACATACTCTTCTGCTGCTACGGTGCGGCTTCACTTGCTATTCTTTACTTCGTATCCAGGGGCATAGGCTTCAATTCAAGCCTTATAGTTCCCTTCCTTGTACTCAACTTCTTCTGCGGTATTCAGCACGGTAACACCAATGTTACACCCAACATTATGATTGCCGACTGTATCGACGAAATGGAGTATAAGACGGGTAAGCGTCAGGAAGGTCTTGCTTATGCGGGCTTCGGTCTGTTCTCAAAGATTGCTTCCGCTCTTACCAAGTGGCTCGCTCCGTTGCTGGTATATAGCTGGAGTAACTATCAGTTCTCCACCAGCCAGAACATCGCTTACGCCACCCAGACAAGCGAAACGCTCAACCGTTTCCTTGCTATTTACACTATCATTCCCGCGGTTTTCGTTGTGCTTCAGTTCGTTCCCATTTTGTTCTATGATATGGTCGGCGAAAAGAAGAAAATGATTACAGAGGCTCTTATTGAGAGAAGAGCCGAAAATGGCGAGAACGGCGACGCTGCCGACAGTGCGGCAGCCGCAGAATAAGGAGGGGTAGAAATGGCTAAAGAGAAAAAAGGCTTCCGTGCAGGTCTTTATGCCGTTATTGTCGGCATAGTGCTTGCAGTGGTATTAAGCGTAATGGCAATTTATGCCTTCGTTACCCGATATACTGCTTATTCAGCAGAGAAGGTTGCGGTCAGCTTCGTTGACACGATAGTTCAGACGGGCGACGGCTACAATGCGTATAAGAATACTCTTGTTTCGCAGAATAAGAAAATCAAGTACGGCGACTTTATCAGACGCGCGTATATGGTTTGCTTCGTAAACGAAAAAGATGCAAACGGCAAGGATGTACCGCAGGCGGATTTCGTCGGCACAGGTTCGGAAGCCGAGCAGAAGGCTATAGACGAGGTCTATAACACGATGTACGACTATTATGTTGAACTGCTCGAAAACGTCGGCTGGGACGATTACGAAACCTTCTTTATGAGCTATTTTTCAAAGCTCCGCGAGGTTCGTAAGCAGGTTTACGGTGACGACTTTATGAATATGGAATATATGTTCGGCGCGCTTGAGGCGAATGTTGCCTCCTACGGCGAGTACCTGACGGGCGTTGAGAGAAAAATTGCCTCCGACAACAAGACAATTCTCCGCGAGGAGACGGTCGGCAAGTATCAGGAGATGTTCGGCGTAGAAAAGGAAGTTGAGGCTGAGAACATCGTTGACGGCAAGAAGCAGACAGTTACCGAAAAGCAGCTTAAGTACAAGTTGACAACGCAGTTTATTTCGTCTGCCTCTCTTGAACCCGACGAGGTTAAGGCTTACGCCGAGGGCTTCCGTAACAGAATTAAGGCTACTGCCGAAAGCGGCGAGGCAAAGGCTGATGTCTTCGGTATAAAGGATGTTAAGGAAGGCAAGAAGGAAAATAACGCAAAGTCAAATATGATTTCTGCTTACGAGAAGCTTGACTGCGCCGACGACATTACCGATGTTAAGAAGGTGAGCCTTGAGATTTACGCAGGCGAGGGTGACGCTACAAAGCTCGTTGCCACGCAGGAGGTTTATGTGGTTGCGCTTGGCGGCGTGTGGTACGTTGACAACACAAACATTGACACTTCCGCGCTGTATCTGGCAAGATAACAAGAAATAATAAAAGCGCAGTAACTTCGGTTACTGCGTTTTGTTTTGCGCTTTTTCGATTTCTTCCTTTTTCTTAACCGCTTCTCTTATAGAAAGGGCGGTGAGCATAAAGGAGACGAGAGCCGTAATTACCGCTATAAACTTTTTCATATCTGCACCCCGTTTATCTTTTTGACTGCCTGTTTGTAATCCTCAACGCTGAGGTAGGTGTTTATAATTTTCAGCATACTGTTTGCACTTGTCTTTTCGGGCAGACCGAGCATTCTGAGAAGCTCCTTACGCTTGGCAAGGGAATTGCTCCTGCCGCAGATACCGTCCTCGTACAAATCGGTTTTTGTAACCGTCGGCCTGTCGGAATCGGGCTCGGTTTCGCCGGTGATACCCGCTTTTTCGAGCGCGTCGAGTATGATTTTCGTGCTCACGCCCTCTACGCCGAGCTTGCCCTCCTTGGACGGTTCAGCCTTGCGCTTTTCCTTGCCGAGCACGTCGGGAATATAGACGTGCGTTATCTGCCCGGGCTTTACGATACCGCTTAAAAACGAGCGTATAACGAAGCCTGCCGAATCACTGTCGGTCATAATCACTATGCCTCGGTTTTCGGCTAAAGCGCGTATGAATTTCTGTTTTTCCTTGTCCTTGAAAATGCCGAAGCCGTCAGTCGGAATAATAACGGTGTCAAGTATCGATTCAAGCTTGATTTTATCGTACTTGCCCTCGACTATAACGGCCTGTCTGATTTTTATCATATCAATTATCCTACGGTCTCGAAAAGCTCGGTCAGGAGTTTTTCGAGTATTATTTTTTCATCTGTTGTGCGAAGCTTGAGCTTCATATCCGCCTTTTCGAGAAGCTCAAGGCAGCCCTTGATTTCCCCGAGCGAAAGACGCTGTGCATCGCGGCGGGCGTTGCGGAGTCTGAACGCGGTATTCTTATAGTTATATGCGTCCTTCAGGTATTCCGCGTCTTTTCCGCCGAGTATCGACGCCTTTACGCGGTACATATCGATAAAGTTCGAACACAGCGCGCCGAAGATAACCTCAGGGCGCTCCTTTTCGGTCAGGAGTTTGTTGAGTATCGCCATGGCGCGGGCAAGATTTTTTGACAGCAGAGCCTTTGACAGGTCAAATATGCTCGCTTCAAGCGACTTGATGCAGACCGCGTCTATATCCTCGCGCGTGACGGTTCCGCCGTTTTTGTAGTCAGCGAGCTTTTCAACCTCGTTTAGAAGCAGGTTGAGGTCGTCGCCCACACAGTCAATAAGATAAAAGGCGGTCGGTCGGTCAATCTGAGCGCCGCGCTTGTTAAGTCCGCCCGTAACGGTTCTGACAAGCGAGTTTTCGTCCATTTTGTCAAGGCAGACCGTTGCGCCGTGCCTGTCGAAAAGTTCAATGACGCTTTTCCATTTTGACTGCTTTTTCGGATTGATTTCTTCGGTGTCCTGCCAGAAAACCGCAACCGTCGTATCGGGCATCTCGGCAAGCCATTTTTCGAACCTTGTCTTATCCGACGAATACATTTCGTCGAGCGGAAAATCCTTGATAACGGTACAGCTGTGCTCGGAGAACATAGGCAGAGTATCGGTAGCGTCGATAAGCTCCTGAATATCGTTTCCGTTCTCGGCGTCAAACCGACGCAGATTGAAGCCCTCCATACCCTCGTCAACAGCTTTTTTTGCAATCAGATTTGCGTAATGCTGCTTGAGATAGGGCTCGTTGCCCCATATCAGGTATGAAGTGAAATACTTTTTCTCTTTGAGTTGATTTTTAAGCGTCAGCTCATCAAGAACGGCCATTAATGAATTCCTCCGTCTTTCGATACATATATCATTTCGGGTGAGGCGAGCGACGAAATGCGGTCCTCGTCAATTATCAGCACGCCGACGTCCCTTTCTAACATTATATCATCTGAAAATAAAAATACAATCTTTGTTTTACTAAAATCTGTCACAACGCGTTTTCCGTCGGCGCTTATATTAAGCTCGCCGTCGCATAGCGAAAGGTCTTTTGTTATTTGCGTTTCGCTGACATGCAGACTGTCTTTAAGATTATCTGTTCCTACAGCGTCGTCGGTCGTTATCAGATAATCCGCGTAAGCTATGCCCTGACTGTTTGCGGCGCTGACAAGCGCGCTGGAATCGTATGAGTCCGAGCCGTTATAAATCAGCACCGTTTTGCCCTTATACGAAACGGTTGCCGCTACGCATTCTCCGCTGCATACGCAAATACACAGACGGTTGTAATCAATTGCGAACACAAAAGCATTTGTTACAAAGAACGCAAGTATGCACGTAACGGCTGCTACGCGTATTAGCTTTTTGTTTTCAGGCTTTGCGATAAGAATAATTGCGAGTACGGCTATACCGACAATTACGGTAATTTTAGATGCCGTTGAGCTGACGCTGATAAGCGCGTATCTGAAGTCCGAGAGTCTTTCGGCGACGTTTATAAGTATTGATGACAACACTCCGCAGAGCTTCATAAGCGGCGAGCCTAAAACCGTCAATCCCGTTATTATCAGCACGGACGCGATGCCCGAAAACAGCATACAAACCGAGCCGATAAATACCATAGCGAGATTTGAAATAAGGCCGAGAGTTGACATATTGCCGAAAACGAAAACGTAAACGGGCAACGTTGCAACCGTAGCGCAGATTGTTACCGAAATCAGCGAGAGTATATAATTGACAACTGATTTTGCGTATCTGTTTTGAAGCTTTACAAACGGTCTGTAAAGCTTTTGAGAGAGCGGGAAGGCGTACGAAATAATTGACAATGTGGCGAGAAGCGACAGCCATAGGCTCACGCTCAGCGCGGTGAACGGGTTAATAAGAAGCATAACCAGAAGTGCAAGACCGATTGAATTGGAAGCGTCGGCTTCACGCGCAAAGAGGTTTGCCGCGAATACGCATAGAAGCATAAATCCCGCTCTTACAACGGGCGGATTGAAGCCCGTCAGAAGCATAAAGAAAATGCAGAAGCCTATTGATACTGCGCCTGATTTTTTCTGCGAAAAGCGAAGCTTGCGAAGAAATCCGAAAATCATCATCGACCACAGACTCAGGTGGAAGCCCGAAACCGAGAACAGATGTGATATTCCGCAGTTGCGGAACGCCGCTTCGCTTCGGTTGCTCAGCTGAGTTTTATCGCCCAGAAGCATGGCGCAGATTACCGCGCCCGTGTCGCCGCCGAGCTCGTTCATAATATTCTGCGAAAATCTGTAACGCAGCTTCAGAAGCGCGTCCGCGGGAGTGCAGCGGTAGTTTTTGTCAATAACCGCTTTTCCGGTATCGCGGATTTTTGCGCCGAAAAACAAACCGCGTGACTTGTAGTAGTCGAGATAACTTTCGCCGTTTTCTCCCAGACGGAACACCCACGCCTTTACGCTCACTCTGTCCGTAGGTTCAAGGTCAAGCGGCCCGTCGCTGACAAGGCGTATGTTGAGCCTTTCGCTTTGTCCGTTTACGGTGTCGGTTTTAATAACATAATAGTATTTGCCGTAGTCGCTGTATGGAAGCTGAGAGGGCGTGCCGCTTATCATAACCGTTTTGCCCGCGTACGCGGTTACGGCGTTCCCGTAGTGAATGTCAGCCGTGTACAGGAAAACTATACTGACAAGCACAATGAACATAGAAAGAACAGCAGTCCCGTATTTCCTGAGCGGTTTTGCGAAAATGAAGACAAGAAAAGCGATAAGCGTTACCGCAAAAGCAACGCTCATCGCCGTATTGTTATTAAGCTTTGAGAATGCGAACAAAGCTCCGAGCATCGTGAAGCCGGCTGTTGCCAACGGCCTTTTCATAGCTCAGACCAGTCTTTCTCCGAGATTTGAACCGCTTAAAATGTGGAAGTGAAGGTGCATGACTGTCTGTCCCGCGCCCTCGCCGCAGTTGTTGATAATTCTGTAATCGGTAACGCCGAGAAGCTTTGCAATCTCGGGAATCTTTTCGAAAATATAAGCTACAACCGCTGAGTTGTCGGCGTTAATTGCGTTGGCACAGCAGATATGCTCCTTGGGAACAACGAGTGCGTGAACCTCAGCCTGAGGATTGATATCGCGGAAGCAGAGAATTCTGTCGTCCTCATATATCTTGTTTGACGGGATTTCACCCGCAATTATTTTGCAGAAAATGCAGTCCATAATAACACCTCTTATTTAATAAACGACTTAACTATTTCGTCAGCCTTCATTATTGCATCGTCAACCTTTGTTACGTCCTTGCCGCCCGCCATTGCAAAGTCGGGCTTGCCGCCGCCGTTGCCGCCGGCAATTTTGGCCACCTCACGGACAACGTTGCCCGCAAGTACGCCTTTTTCTATCGCTTTCTTTGAGCAGGCGCATACGAAGGTCGCCGTACCCTTTTCACTGTTGACCGAACCGAGAACAACAACGCGGTTGTCCTTTTCGTCACGGATTGTTTCGGCAAGCGAACGGATATCAAGCGACGAATCAAGCTTACCGTTCGCAACGAGCTCCAGCCCTTCAAGCTCAACAACGTCAAACTGCTTAGCCTTCTGAGCGTTCAGTTCGGAGTTGAGACGGGCAATTTCTCTGTCCTTATCCTTGATTTCGGCCGTAACGGCAGTTGCTTTTGAAACGAGGTCGCCTACGTTTGAAAGTTTGAGAGCCGAAGCGGCTGAATAAAGAGTTTCGTTAAGCGAATTGAAATACTTAACCGTGTTGAAGCCCGTGACCGCGGTAATTCTTCTTACGCCCGAAGCTACCGATGACTCGGAAATAATCTTGAACAGTCCGAGATTACCCGTATTTTCGGCATGAGTGCCGCCGCAAAGCTCGGTTGAGAAATCACCTGCTTTGACAACTCTTACCACGTCGCCGTATTTCTCGCCGAAGAGAGCCATAGCGCCGAGCTTTTTCGCCTCGTCGATGGGCATTTCTCTTGTAACAACGGGAACAGCCTGCATAATAACGGCGTTTACCTCTTGCTCAACGTTTGCAATTTCGTCGGAGGTCATTGCCGAGAAATGAGTGAAGTCAAAACGGCATTCGTCGGGATTGACGAAGGAACCTGCCTGCTCGACGTGACTGCCGAGAACTTTTCTCAGGGCAGCCTGAAGCAGATGAGCGGCGGTGTGGTTTCTCATGGTCGCCTGTCTTGTCGTTTCATCAACTTTTGCTCTGACCTTATCGCCGACCTTGAGCGATTCGCCGCTTGTAATCATAGCGTGGTGAAGATATATGCCGTCATGAGTTTTGGTCGTACCTGATATTTCACATTCAAAGCCGTCGCCCGTAAGAATGCCGACGTCTCCGACCTGACCGCCCGATTCCGCATAGAAGGGAGTGGTGTCAAGCACGATAACAACCGCATCGTCGTCATCGGCGAATTCAACTCTATCTCCGTTCTTGAAAATCGCCTTGATTTCGGCGTCTGCTTCAAGCTGAGTGTATCCGACAAAGTTTGTCTTTTCAAGTCCGTTGGTTGCAACGCCCGAGCCTTCCCACGCCTCTGCGCCCGCGCCCTTGTGAGCGGCTCTTGCGCGGGTTTTCTGTTCGGTTACAAGCTCTCTGAAGCGAGCTTCGTCAACTGTGAGGCCCTTTTCCTCAAGCAATTCCTTTGTAAGGTCTATCGGGAAGCCGTAAGTGTCTGACAGCTTGAACGCGTCTTCACCCGAAAGCTCTGTGCCGTCAAGGCCTTCAATCATCTGATTGAAAATTGCAAGTCCCGTATCTACGGTCTTTGCGAAGCTTTCTTCCTCGGCTTTTATGACGTTGATAATGAAGTCGTGCTTTTCAACGAGATTCGGATAAGCGGATTTATTCTCATTGATAACGGTTTCGGCAACCTTGTAAAGGAAGGTGCCGTCGATACCCAGAAGTCTGCCGTGTCTGGCGGCGCGTCTTAAAAGACGTCTTAAAACGTAACCTCTGCCTTCGTTTGAGGGCATAACGCCGTCGCCTATCATCATGGTTGTGCTTCTGATATGGTCGGTTATAACACGAAGCGAAACATCCTTTCCGGCATCTGCGTGATACTCGATGCCTGCAAGGCGGATAATGTGCTTCATTATATTCTGAACGGTGTCAACCTCAAAGATGTTGTCAACGTTCTGCATTACGCAGGCAAGACGTTCAAGTCCCATGCCCGTGTCAATGTTCTTGTTCTTCATCTCGGCGTAATGTCCTTCGCCGTCGCTGTCGAACTGGCTGAATACAAGGTTCCAAATTTCGATTATACGGTCGCAGTCGCTCGCCTGCTCAAAGTTTTCAAAGGGGCCGTATGACTCTCCGCGGTCGAAATGTATTTCCGAGCAGGGACCGCACGGACCCGAGCCGTGCTCCCAGAAGTTGTCCTTCTTGCCGAGGCGGACTATCCTGTCGTGAGGGATGCCTATGCTGTTTTCCCATATCTGCTCTGCCTCGTCGTCGCTTTCGTATATGGTTATCCAGAGACGGTCTGCGGGGATACCGAGCACGTCTGTCAGGAATTCCCACGCCCACGCAATAGCCTCCTTCTTGAAGTAGTCGCCGAAAGAGAAGTTGCCGAGCATTTCGAAATACGTGCCGTGACGCGCGGTTTTGCCGACGCTCTCGATATCGGGCGTGCGGATGCACTTCTGGCATGTGGTTACTCTGTTTCTGGGCGGAGTAATCTCACCGGTGAAATACTTCTTCATCGGCGCCATACCCGAGTTTATAAGCAGAAGGCTCTTGTCATCCTTGGGAATAAGCGAAAAGCTCTCAAGACGAAGATGTCCCTTGCTCTCAAAAAACGAGAGATATTTTTCTCTCAATTCATTAAGGCCTGTCCATTCCATAAATATATCTCCTTAACAGTTAAGTGCAAATTAATCTAAAAAATTATACATTTATAATTGCTTATTGTCAACTGAAGATATATAAAAAACTATTGTAATATTTTATTTGTTAATGTATAATTATACTGCTTAATTGTTGACAGAAAGGGCGGTGCCGTGATGAAGAGCAATTCCGAGGGCAGATTGATTCTTAAATCAAACCTCTTGACGGTTGCGGTTATTGCCGTTATATGCGTCGCGGTAATTGCGCTTGCCCTTATCGGCAACGGCTATGCCGAGAAAACCTCGTTGCAGGATGAAAAAGGTTATTTCGACCTCGCCGGTGTCAACTTTGACGGCGGAGACCGCGTTTACCTTAACGGTAACTGGGAGTACTACGAAGGTCAGTTTATCGTCAGCGACGGCTTGGAAAATCCATCTATAACGTCTTCGGTATTCGTTCCCTACGCCTATTCAAGAGTGCTTGATTCGCAACAGTTTACAAACAGCACGGGCTACGCGTCGTACAGATGCACTATTAAAAATGTCGCCGCAAGCGACTACCTTACAATTTATATTCCGTCAATAGCCTGCCCGTACAGAATTTTTATCAACAACATTTCGGTAACCGAGAGCGGTTCGGTTGACAGGATTTCAGAAAATATGTGGTCAAACTCCACGCATGAGGGAATACCGTTTTTGCTTGAATCGTCGGGTGAGTACGATATAGTAATCGAGCTTTGCGGCAAAAACAACGCCATACTCTCCATGCCCGTCAAACTTGCGAACAATACCTATGACAATCTCTATCGCAGCCGCGACGCCGCGTTCCGCTTTGTAATGTGCGGTATAGTTGCTACGAGTGCGTTTATCTTCATTATACTCAAGAGATTTGCGAACAGAGATCTGTATTCTCTCTGGCTGCCCGTACTGTGCTTTGTTCTGCTTGTCAGAATGCTGTTCACGGGCGAGAGCTATTTCGTCATTCAGTCGTTTTTGTTTAATATAAGCTTTGAAGATATTGGGCTTATGTCATTTGCGGCAACCTTTATAATCAAGCTTATTTCGCTCGTTTATATAACGAAATGTCTTAAAATAAAAACCGCCGATAACGTATTTGTAGCGTTCAGCGCCACGTTTCTTTTACTTGCGCTTGCAATAAGCTTCGTGCCGAACAGCATTTTTGACATTTACTACTTCACAATACTTCAGCTGCTTTCGTCAATTATTGACATTTATCTTATCAATAAGCTCTGCGTTGAGATTGTAAGGAAGACCGAGGACGCGCTTCTGTATCTTTTATCTTATGTCTTTATGTTGGTCGGCATTATAATCGACGTACTTTATTCTAACGGCGCCATACACGTCAACTGTTCGGCGGTTATGCCGACTTGCTTCCTGCTGTTCGTAGCGTTTACGGCGGTTATTCATACCAGACGTATCAGCAAAATTTTCGACTTCGCGCTCGACGCGCAGAGACTTGAAACAGAGCTTGAGAGGGCGAACAACTCGATAATGCTCTCTCAGATTCAGCCGCACTTTATGTACAATGCGCTCAACACAATAAAATCGCTTATCAAGCGCGACCCGCCAAAGGCGGAGCAGGCGGTTATCGACTTCTCGATGTATCTGCGCGGAAATATGGATTCGCTGACGAAGGTCGATCCGATTCCGTTTTCAGAGGAGCTTGAGCACATCAAGCATTACTGCAACATTGAGCTTTTGCGTTTTCAGGACAAGCTTGACGTCTTCTACGAAATCGGACCCGAGGATTTTTACGTGCCGACGCTGAGCGTTCAGCCTATAGTCGAAAACGCCATCAAGCACGGCGTTACCAAGCGCCCCGAGGGCGGTTCGGTAACAATCTCGACAGACGAGGACGAGAAGAATTATTACATAGTGGTTGAAGACGACGGAGTGGGCTTTGACGTGAACTCCATTGATAAACGCGATGACCCCGGGCGCAGTCACGTCGGAATCAAGAATATAAGCGAACGACTCAAGCTGATAATGGGCGCCGATATCGTTATCGAAAGCGTAGTAGGCACCGGCAGCCGCGTAACGGTCAAGCTTCCCAAGGACAGAAACGTCAAGACGCTTCAGGAAAGCCTTGAACTCAATGAAAGAACAAATGCCTTAAAGGAGATGGAAATATGAAAATCATAGCAGTTGATGACGAAAGACTTGTATTGGAGGATATGTCGGACATTTGCCGTAATATCAGTAACGTTGAGACCTTTGAGACCTTCTCAAACCCTGCTGATGCACTCGAATATGCAGCGCTCAACGACGATATCGACGTTGCGTTTCTCGATATTGAAATGCCTCTGATGACCGGACTTGAGCTGGCAAAAAGGCTCAACCGGATCAGACCCGAAATCAAGATAATCTTCGTTACCGGCTTCAAGGAGTATGCCTTTGAGGCGTTCGGAGTCAACGCGATAGGCTATGTACTCAAGCCGTTTTCCGAGGAAATGATTAAAAAGGAGCTTGCCAAGGTTAAGCCGACAGCCGACGCCGACGACAAGCCGAGAATAGTTGTCAAGACCTTCGGCTACTTTGATGTGTTCGTTGCGGATAAGCCCGTTTATTTCTCGTCGTCAAAGTCCAAGGAGCTGCTTGCGTTGCTCGTTGACAGAAGCGGCGGCTCGGTCAGCACAGAGAATGCAATTACCATGCTCTGGCCCGACAGAAACTATGACGACACGGTTCAGTCGCTTTTCAGAAAGGTGCTGAAGTCCCTTCGTGTTGCGCTTGCCGACGCGGGTATTTCGGAAATGCTTATTGACGTCCGCAATCAGAGAAGCGTTGACACCTCAACCTTCGATTGCGACTACTACCGCTTCGTAAAGAAGAGCGGCGAAGCGGATTATCGCGGTGAGTATATGACCGGTTACGACTGGGCACAGAAAACGAGAAACTATCTCAACAGACTTGCGGCAGAGTTATAATACACAGCAAATCAAAACGGACGGTTAACAAACCGTCCGTTTTTTCATGCGCTTTGATTATTCAATTCCCGTTACGGTGAAGCCCGCGTCGCTTACCGCCGCTCTGATTGCTTCGTCGGAAACGTCGCCGTCAAGCTTTGCAAGTCCCTTTTCAAGTTTTACCTTGACCTTTTTAACGCCGTCGAGTGAGGACAGAGCGCTTTCAACTTTTGCGGCGCAGTGTTCACAGTGCATACCGTCGATTTTAATTTCCTTTTTCATAACTTAACTCCTTATATCAATTATTTTTTATACAGTCTTAAAGCGTTGCTGACGACAAACAGAGACGAAAGGCTCATTACCGCCGCCGCAATCATCGGCGAGAGGGAAATACCGAACGCGGGGTAAAATGCACCCGCCGCGAGCGGAATGCAGATTACGTTGTAGAAAAATGCCCAGAAGAGATTTTCCCTGATGTTCGTCATAGTCTTTTTTGAGTACGATATTGCCTCGGCAGCCGACTGAAGGTCGCTGTTCATAAGCACTATATCGGCGCAGTCGATTGCTATGTCGGTGCCGTTGCCGATGGCTATGCCGACGTCCGCATTGACAAGGGCAGGGGAGTCGTTGATGCCGTCGCCTATCATGGCAACCGTTCTTCCGCAGCCTTTTAATTCGTTTACCTTTTCAAATTTGTTTTCGGGCAGAACCTTTGCAATATATTCGTCGATACCCGCGCTCTTTGCAACAAGCGCCGCCGAAGCGTCGTTGTCGCCCGTGAGCATAAATGTTTCAAGTCCCGACTTTTTCATTTCATCTATAGCTTTAACGCTTGTCGGCTTGATGCTGTCCTTAGCGCCGAGTATTGCAATCAGACGTTCGCTGTCCGAGAAGAAAATAAGGGACTGACTGTCATCAAGACCTTCGTTTATATCGTCAAGCTGATTGAGCGTATCTATTCCGAGAGAATTGATATATGCGTTTGTTCCTGCATAATAATCCCTGCCGTTTACCGTCGCCTTTACGCCTCTGCCCGTAACTGCCGTAAAATCGGTTGCTTCATATTCCGCAACGCCGCCGCAGTAATCAATAACGGCGTTTGCCAGCGGATGCTCGCTGTTCTTTTCAAGCGAGGCGGCGATTTTTCTGAATTCGTTTTCGTCAATGCCGTAAAGCTTTGCCGAAACTATTGCCGGCTTGCCCTCGGTAATTGTACCCGTTTTATCAAGCACCACGGTATCAACCTTGCTCAGATTTTCAATCGCTTCTGCCGATTTGATTAAAATGCCCTTTGAAGCGCATCTGCCGACCGCGACGGTCATCGCAACGGGCGTTGCAAGACCGAGCGCACACGGGCAGGAAATTACAAGCACGCTTACCGCGCACTTGAAGGCAAACGCAACATCCTTTGAAACAATCAGCCATATAACCGCCGTGACGAGAGAAATGCCCATAACTACGGGAACGAACACGCCCGCTATCTTGTCGGCAAGCTTTGAGACGGGAGCCTTTGTCGCGCCCGCGCTCTCGACTAAATCTATAATTTTTGAAAGCGTGGTTTCAAAACCGACCTTTTCCGCTTTCATGGTGAACGAGCCGTTCTGATTGATGGTAGCAGAAATAACCCTGTCGCCGACCTTCTTTTCAACGGGTATGCTTTCGCCCGTGATTGCAGATTCGTCAACCGACGAGCCGCCCGACAGGACGACGCCGTCAACGGGTATGCTTTCGCCCGAGTGAACCTTTATAATATCTCCCCTGACAATCTGTTCGCAGGGAATAACCGTTTCCGCCCCGTCGCGAATGACCGTAGCCGTTTTCGGCGACAGGTCGACAAGCTTCGCTATCGCGGCGCCCGTGCGCTTCTTTGAGCGCGCTTCGAGGAATTTACCGACCGTGACAAGTGTGAGTATCATCGCCGCGCCCTCAAAATAAAGGTTGTGCGCGGTGTCGTGCGCAAGCTCGTGATTTCCCTTTACCGTTGCATAGATTATTATTCCCGTCTCAACAAGTCCGAAAACAAGCGAGGCACATGAGCCGACCGCCACAAGTGTATCCATGTTCGGATGAAGCTTAAACAACGCCTTGAAACCCGAATAATAGAATTTTCTGTTCAGCCATATTATCGGCAAGGTCAGCACAAGCTGAATTAAGGTAAAGCCCAGCGGGTTTGTGTTGATGCTCAGAAAATCGGGGCAGGGCAGATTTATCATATGCCCCATTGAGAAATACATAAGTATAACAAGCAGCACCGCCGACCAGATAAGCCGCGTCTTTACGGGAGTGAATCTTTCCCGCTCTTCTGGCAGCTGCGCGCCGAACACCCAGACGTCAGCGCCGTAGCCCGCGTCCGTAACCGCTTTTATAATGTTTTCGTCGTTTGTTACCGACTCGTCATATTCGCATATCATCGAGTTGGCAAGCAGATTTACCTGCGCCGAGCTTACGCCTTCAACCTTTGAGGCAGCTTTTTCAACCGCCGCCGAGCAGGCGGAGCAGGACATACCCGATATTCTGTACTTCTGAAGCATCAAATCATCTCCTCAGAATAATTTATACTAATTTACTATGAATTGCAAGTACATATTATAATTATTTCTCTTCTTCGCGATTTCAAACATAAATAAATTTGAGTTTGTCGAGGAGTTTGGTTTATCGCCAAACGTTGCTTCCCCTTGTAGGGGAAGCTGGATTTTTGCGAAGCAAAAAGACTGATGAGGTCGTAGTTTACCTCATCCACCGCCTTACGGCGGTCCCCCTTCCCCTGAGAGGGGAAGGAACGAAAGAGGTTTATCAATCTCCTCGACAAACTTCGATTCGGAAAATATGAACAAATTGTAAAATATTGCAAGGTATATTGCATTGTATGGTAGTGTGTGATATTATGTACTTGCAATTACAAGGGTAGCGATGCCCGACTCTTACGAAAGGAGAGATGTTATGAACATTCAGTTCAAGAAGGGCGTGCTTTCGCTTTGTGTGCTTTCGCTCCTCAAGCAGGGTGATAAGTACGGCTACGAGCTGGCGGACACCGTCGGAAAGAGTATAGACATTTCCGAGGGCACGATTTATCCGCTTCTCAAAAGGCTGCGTAACGAAGGGTACTTTGAAGTTTATCTTAAAGAATCGCCCAACGGACCTGCAAGGAAATATTACAGACTTACCCAGAAGGGCAAAGATACCCAGGCTTTACTTGAGCATGAGTGGAACGAGTTTTCACAGAGCGTAGGCGAAATATTAGGAGGTGGACAAAGGTGACAAAATTTGAATTTTTACAGCGTCTTAACAACAGTCTTATGCCGCTTTCGATACCCGAAAGGGGAGAGATAATTCAGGATTTTGAGGAACACTTTGCGGCGGGACTTGATATGGGCAAGACCGAGCAGCAGATTTGCGACGAGCTCGGTGCTCCCGAGGCATGTGCGGCGCAGTATCTTAACGGCGCGGTTCCTCCGCAGCAGCCGTCGCAGGGCGCAAGGCCGGTCTATACGGCTTATACGGGACCTGCTTCGCTTAATCCGAACAACGATCCGAACAATAAAAAGAATCAGACAATCTGGAAGGTGCTTTTCTTTATTTTCCTGTTCGGCGCGTTTGTAGTTTATCCGACGGCGCTCGGACTGATGGGCGCGACGATAGCCGTTATAATTGCGGGCATACTTGCAGTAGCGGTTGTGCCGACGGGCTGGATGGCAGTTCTTATGATTTCGCTTTGCGTAGCCTTGTTCACGGCGGGACTGTTTTTGTTCCTGCTTATGACGTGGCTGCTCAAAACCAGCTACAAGAGATCGGGCTTTTAAGGGGGAGGAATAGAAATGAAAAAAGCGTTAATAATTACAGCGGTACTGTTCGTTATATCTTCCCTGCTTGTCGTAGTCAGCGCGGTTGCGCTCGGCGCAGACGCAATTCCGAAGCTGATTGACAGTATTAAGGAAGGCGGAATACTCGAAAAGATTGAGAACGGCGGCGAACTGTTCGAAAACATCGAAAACGGCGCAAACGAGTTTTCTGACAAAGTTAAGGACGGCGCCGAAAACTACGTCGGCGACGGTATGTTCAACGGCAGAAACTTCTCAATTATCGGCGACGACGAATACTGCATCGGCGGCGAGCGAGCGGACGGACTTGACGTTTCGTCTCTGAAGGAAATCAGGATAAGAAGCGACGTCGGCTCGGTTAAACTTGTAATGACGGACAATTCAAAAATGTCGGCTTCGTACAACCTGTATTCTGATAAGACAAACGCAAATCCTGATGAATACGAGTTGATACTGTTTGCCGAGAATTATGACATCTGGCTTAAATCCGACAGAAATATCAAGGGCTGCGTCAGCGAGCTGACGGTAGAAATTCCCGTGGACTATGACGGCGCAATTCTTATTGAAAGCGCAATCGGCGACGTGAAGATTAAGGACGTTGAACTCGGCGACCTTAAGGTTAAGGTTGATGTCGGTGAAATCACGGCTTCGGCGGGTACGGTTGCCTCGGCTGATTTCAAGGTCGAAACGGGCAATATTACGGTAGCTCCCGACTTCGTTACTTCAGTCAGCGCTTCCTACAAGGTCGAAATAGGCTCGGTTGAGTATGCGCTTCCCTACGGCAGATTCGTTGACGTTGCATACTCCGTAAAGACGGGCGGCGCAGAGACCGAAGAGCTTGACAGTGTTGAGGGAATTACCGTTGAGCAGAGCATGAACGTCGGCTCCGGCGGTGTGCAGACCGCAGGTCACGTCAGGGGTGCGAATCCCGAAAACCCGTCGGCGGTTTCGGCGGTGCTTCCGGTTAATATCGAAGTTGGCATAGGCGGAATAGAATTCAAATTAAAATAAGGAGAGATAATAATGGATAAGACTAAGAAGCTTTACAAGAGCGGCAACGACAAGGTGCTTTCGGGCGTACTCGGCGGCATAGCCGAATATCTCGGCATTGACTCGACTATCGTTCGTCTGATTTTCGCGCTGGTTGCGATTTTCACGGCGGTAATTCCCTGCGTGGTATTCTATATCATCTGCGCGGTAATCATGCCCGATCCGCCCTTCACGGTTGAGCAGTAAACGACAGGAATTTATGAAAACTGCGCTGATATGACGGCGTAATACGACTCGGTTTTCACCGTTTCCGGATTATAATTTTTTCGATTATAATTTCGGGAACGGTGATTTTTTTGAACGGTTTTGCATTTGTTAAGGAAAGATTCAACACTGCCGACGAGGGCAGAATTATAAAAGTCTGCAGGCTTATTATTTATCAGCTTCTCAGTCTGCTCGGCGGCGCTCTGCTCGCCTCGGTCAACGGACTTTCGGTGATTTCCCCCTTCGGCGTTGCCTTCGCGGTATCGGTCGCGCCGAAGTATCTTATTAGCGCGTGCTTCGGCGCGGCGGCGGGCTACGTCATGAGTCAGGACAGCCTTTCCGCGCTTCGCTATATTTGCGCGATACTCTGCGGCGCGGTGCTCATAACACTCGTGCGGCAGTTTGAACGAATCAAAAAGTTCCGCTTGCTTGAGGCGTGTACAAGCTTTATTGTGCTGTTTCTGACGAGCGTTACGGTGCTGTTTGCGGGCTCGGTGAGCTTTGAGAGCTTTATGCTTTTTCTCGGCGAAGCGTGCATCGGCTTTGCCGCGGCATATATTTTTACCGCCGCGAGAGACGTTCTGTCGCTTTTCAAGGTGCAAAAAGGTCTTGAAAAGAGGGACCTTCTTATAACAGTGCTTTGTGCTTTTCTGCTTCTGCTGTCCGTAAGCGAAATTGCCGTATTTTCGGTCTCGTTTTCGCGGATTTTAACGGCGGCGGCGCTGCTTCTTATGAGCCTTATTTCACCCGAAACGGGTGTGGCTGCGGCAGTCGGCGCGGGGCTGATCTTTTCGGCTGACAGCGCGGTAGGAACAACGGCTTTTCTGTGGTCGTTTTCGGGACTTGCCGTCGGAATTATCGGCAACGTCGGCAAGCTTTTCAGAACCGTTTTATTCTTCCTTACATACACGGTTTTGTACGCGTTTTTTGTCGCCTCAACGGACAGGCTTTATCTCGTTATTGAGGTGTTCGCCGCGTGTATAATCATCGGCGCCTTGCCCGAAAAAGCGGTCAGGTTTATAAAGTCAAAACTGCTCGTTACAAGAGAACCGGAGAGCACCTGCAATCAGCGGCTCGGCGTACTTTCAAAGCTGTCGAAGGCTGCGAACGCACTGTCGGAAATCGGCGAATGCGTCGATAATGCTTCCGAGCTTCTCAGGGCGCAGACCAAGGGCGAAGCGGTCGAAATCTACGCCGCCGTCAGAGATGAAATCTGCGCTTCGTGCGGTCATTTTTCACTGTGCTGGACGAAGAATTTTTCCGACTGCAAAAAGTCTTTCGAGACGATGTCGGAAACACTCAGAAACAGTCGCAGATTAAGTCCCGATTCACTGCCGCGGTTTCTCGGCGGCTGCTGCGTGAAAAAGCAGGAGCTGACCGAGTGCTTTACCCGCCGTTATCTTGAACAAACCATTGAGGCGGGTATGCGGCGGCAGGTTGACTCTATACGCAAAACAACCGCCGAACAGCTCGGCGGACTTGAGCTTCTCTTAAACGAAATGTCGCTTGAACTCGATGCGCCTGTCGGCGTTGACACGGCTCTTGCGGACAGTGTTTATACCGTATTTGAGGACGGTTACGGCATCAAACCGAAATCCGTCGTCTGCACCCGTGACTCTCAGGACAGACTGAAAATCGAAATCACCCTTAACGAAAAACCGAAAAAGCTCCGTGAAGCCGAGCTTCGTGAAGAGCTTGAAGCGGCATGCGGGCTCACCCTCTCACCGCCCGAGGTCGGTCAGTCGCAGTCGCCCGTCACAGTTACCTACTTTGAGCGTGCAAAATACCGCGTCGAGGCGGCGGCCTCGCGCAGTGTTGCGGACAGTGACGGCATGTGCGGCGACAGCTACGAAGGCTTTTACGACGGAGCGGGGAATTACTGTGCGGTCTTGAGCGACGGCATGGGCACGGGTCTGCGCGCGGCGGTGGACTCCTCGCTCGCGGTTACAATGACAGTCAAGCTGATAAAGGCGGGCTTTTCTTGCGAAAGCGCGGTCAGACTTGTGAACTCGGCTATGCTTCTGCGCCCGGGCAGCGAAACGCTCTCAACGCTCGACATAATTAAAATAAATCTTCATACAGGCAGGGCAAGCTTTTTCAAGGCGGGCGCGTGCACGTCGCTTGTCAAGCGGAAGAGCCGGCTCTCCGAGGTCGGCGCGGTGTCGATGCCGCTCGGAATTTTGCGCGACATCAGCCTCGACGCCCAGAGCGTACAGCTCGGCGCGGGAGACCTTGTGATGATGGGCTCGGACGGCGCTTTTGAGTACGCGGGGAACGCTGTGAAAAACGCCTTTTCCGTCAGCCTTGACGAGAGTGTTTCCGCGGTCAGTCAGCGTGTGCTGCTGGCGGCGAAAAAGGCGCGCCGCGACGGTCATACGGACGATATTACGGTCATAGCGATACGGCTTTGTGAAAACTGAAGCAAACAATTTTCCGAAAAAGTCTTATATTGGAAAATAAAAATACAATAAATTCATTGACATTTCCGATTTTTTATTGTAAATTGTATAATGTATCGAATAAAAAATGCATTATTCTATGCTTTAGTCTTGAAAGGGGATAAAATCGCATGGCTAAAAAAGAAAAATTGCCTTTAACTCCCGAGCAGTTAGCGGCTAAGAATGAAAGAAAGGCACAGAAGCGCAAGCTCTTCGGCACAACCTTCCTTAAGGCTCTCGCCGTAATGCTTTCAATCCTGCTTGTCTATTCAATCGTTTACATAGCTTTCGGACAGGGTACGACCATTGTTCAGAAGGTTGTTTCAAACGGCAGCTCTTCACAGGGCGGCGGCTCGTCCTCGGGCGGTTCTTCGTACAGCGGCGGCAGTTCGTCGAATAACGGCGGCAGCTCGTCCAACAGCGGCGGTACAGCGGCTCCTGTTGACAACGGCGGTTCATCCGATAACGGCGGCGCGGCTGCGGCAAATGACCCTGCAAGCGTAGCGGCTCTTATCAATAAGGTTACCGGCGAAGCCGTAGCGGCCAAGGCAGGCTATGACTGGGAAAGACACTGCACGGTTGACAATATCGATGTCGGTAGCTTTACAGGACTTCTTAACGGAATTATTCATGTAGTTGACGAAAACGCAGACCTTAACTCTGTTGTCGGCGGCTTCCTCGGCAGAGGCGACAAGTCGGCAAAAGTTCCTCAGGGACAGACACTTGAAACAATTCAGGTTCCGAAGGATGACGGCAGTATGGAAAACGTTTACCATGCGTCCAGCTATACGCTTAAGGCCTCCAACCTTCAGGCGGGCGATATCACCAACCTTCAGGTTAACGGCGACACTTATGAGTTCGACCTTGTTGACTCCAACAATCCCGACAGAAGCGGCAACACCGCTTTCTCGCGTTTCTGCAACGATATAGTTGTAGTTGACGAGGTTAACAAGGAAATTCAGGAGCAGGTAGGCGATAAAGTTTCGGTTAACTCTCTTGACGCTTCATATCACAACATTCACGTTAAGGCTGTTATCTCCGACGGAAAGCTTAAGGAATTAAGCTATTCGATGAAGGCAGATGCACAACTTGGACTGAAGGCCGGTGTCAGCATTAAAGGCTCAGGTAACCTTGATGCAAACGCCAAGTACAGTAACATCACCTATTAATCTTTAACGGATTAAGGTTATCCGGAAAGGAAACAGAGATATGGCTAAGAAAGAAAAAGTTCAGTTAACCCCCGAAGAGATTATACAGAAAAAAATCAGACGCTCCGACAGATGGACGCGTTTCTGGGCTGTAGTTGTTGCACTTGCGCTTACGGCAGGCGTTTTCGCTTTCGCACGTTCACAGGGCATAAAGGCATCGGAAGCTACCGAGGTTGAGACCAGCGAGAATGCTGAAAACAACAGCAACAGCAACAACAATTCTTCAAACACAAATTCAAACACACCGAGCAACAGTTCATCGACCGATAACAGCTCGTCGAGCAACAGTTCTTCAAGCTCATCGACCGATAACAACAGCGCTGCACCCGCAGACAATTCGGGCAACGGCGGCGGAGACGCTGCTGCGGCCAACGACCCTGCCAGCGTAGCGGCCCTTATAAATAAGGTCACCGGCGAAGCCGTAGCGGCTAAAGCAGGTTATAACTGGGCAAGAGACTGTACCGTTGCGAACATCGACGTCGGCGGTTCTTTTGCAACAAATGCTATTAACAGTCTTATAGGAACAATTTCAAAGGGCGACGATCTCAACTCTGTTGTAGGCGGCTTCCTCGGTAACGGCAGCAAGTCCGAAACGGTTCCGAAGGGCATGACGCTTGATACCATCGACGTACAGAAGGACGACGGCGGCACAGAGAAGCTCTACCACGGTTCAAGCTATACTCTTAAGGCTGCCAACATTCAGGCAGGCGACATCCAGAACCTTGCCGTAAGCGGCGATACATACGAGTTTGACCTTGTCGACTCTCCCAACCCCGACAGAAGCGGCAACACCGCGTTCTCGCGTTTCTGCAACGATATCGTAGTACGCGAGGAGGTTGAGTCGGAGCTTAAAGGCTACACGGATAAAGTTACGGTTGATTCGCTTGACGCTCAGTACCATAACATCCACGTTAAGGCTGTTATTACCGATGGCAAGCTCAAGGAGCTCACCTATTCCATGAAGGCTGACGCAACTCTTAAGATTAAGCTTGGCTTTGCGATTACAGGTACGGGTAACCTTGACGCAACCGCAAAGTATATGAATATTGATTATTAATTAATCTTTGGGTTATCCGGAAAGGAAATCAGATATGGCTAAAAAAGAAAAGATTCCGGTACCTCCCGAGGTAGTGGCGGCGAAAAAGCTTAAGCGCAAAAAAGGCTGGGCAAGATTTTTCGCTATTGTACTCGCTGTGGCAATCACAGGCGGCGTATATGTCATTGGCTCGAAGGACGGTCCGAAGATAGTTAAAGAGGAGGAGCCCGCTCCGGTAGTGGTTACTCAGGTTGTTCAGCCTGTAGTACAGCCTACTCAGGCTCCCGTTGTAACACCTACAACACCTCCGACTACCACCAAACCGGCTCCGACTACCGCAGCTCCTACAACTGCGGCTCCGACCACCACAAAAGCGGCTGACAGCGGCGAAGGCGGCGGAATACTCGACACGATTATGGGACTGCTCGGCGGTTTTGATCCGAGTTCGATTACCGACACGCTCGGCGGTCTTGTTGATACCAACGGCGCGGCCGATACAATTGAGGGCGCAGGCGAATCCGCTAAGGACTTCTTCTACGGTCTTGCTGACTCGGCTGACGAAAACGGCCTTGACGGTGTTGTTGATAACATCAAAGACAAGATCGGCGGTCTCGGCGGTTCGGGCGACTCAGGCGACTCGGGCAGCGGCGGCATAGGCGGTTTTGACCTTGGCAGTCTGGGCGATACGCTCGGCGGTTTAGGCGACAGCCTCGGCGGCATTGGCGATATGCTCGGCGGTCTTTTAGGCTAAATATTATCCCCAAATATAATTAAAAACGCAGTCTCACGACTGCGTTTTTTGTTATGCTCGCATAATTGCCAAATCGGAGATTAACGCTGAGTTTGATAGAGCAAAACAGCGCCCCTTGTTAAAGGGGAGAGGGCCAGCGAACGCTGGCGAGGGGATTCAAGAAAGCTTGATATAACAGTAAAAAGAATCCCACCACCGCCGTACGGCGGTCCCCCTCCCTTTGACAAGGGAGGCAGATGTCCTATCTTGCTTCTCCTCGACAGACTCAAATTTTTCGGGTTATTTGTTCACCACATTAATCGGGTGGCCTTCGGCGAAGGCTCTGAAGTTCTCTTTGAGAACGCTCATAAGTCTCTGTCTCGTCTCAAATCCCGCCCATGCGATGTGGGGCGTTATGTAACAGTTTTTCGCCGTCAGCAGAGGATTGTCGGCCCTTGCGGGTTCAACGCTCAGCACGTCAACTGCCGCGCCTGCAATTCTGTCGGAATTCAGCGCGTCGGCAAGCGCCTGCTCGTCAACGACGGGACCTCGCGAGGTATTGATAACGAACGCCGAGGGCTTGCATTTTGACAGAAAATCCGCGCCGAGCATTTTTTCGGTTTTCGGCGTCAGCGGAGTGTGGAAGGTTATGAAATCCGCGTTGGCGGCAATCTCGTCAAGGCTTGCCCATCTGAAGTTCTTTCTGCCGCTCTGGTCGGTTTCGTGGCCCGAGCAGGCGAGTATTTTCATATTATATGCTTCGGCGATGTTTGCGACTGCCTGACCTATCTTGCCGAAGCCGACAATGCCTATCGTTTTTTCGTTCATTTCGAGAAGCGGCTGCTTCCAGTAACAGAAGTGCGGACTGGCTGTCCAGCCGCCGTTTCTGACGTCCTGAGAATGCAGAGCAACGCCGTTGCAGAACTCTGAAATATAGGCGAAAACGAGCTGTGCGACCGCCATGGTCGAGTAGGTCGGAATGTTGGAAACGGGTATTCCTCTTTGCCTTGCATATTCGCAGTCGACTACGTTGTAGCCTGTTGAAAGCAGAGCTATGAATTTCACTTTCTGCATCTGCTCGATTACCGGTTTGGGCAGGGGAGTTTTGTTGGTGATAACTATATCTGCATCGCGCGTGCGCCCGACAACCTCATCGGGCGAAGTCAGGTCGTAAACCTCAAGCTCGCCGTATTCCCGAAGCCAGTCCCACGACAGGTCGCCGGGGTTGGTCGTGTAGCCGTCGAGTATAACGGTTTTCGGCATAATATTACCTCCCAATATGGTATTTTTATATTATTTATTACAGTATAACATAGAATTCTAAAATAATATATACTTTATAATGCGATTTTTTCACATTTTTAATTGACCTTGAAGCAAATATGTTATAGAATTATAATGATATGCTATGCAATTAAAATGGGAGACTGTATCGGAAAGGAGTGAGTAAAAACGCATACAAGAACAATGAACAGAAGCCTGCTTATGAATTTTCTCGGGGTAGTGCTTATAATACTCGGCTTTGCGCTGCTTGCGCTGACGCTGCTTATGCAGACTCAGCAGTTCTCGCTGAGATATGAAGCGTTTTTACAGATGCTTTCCAATCTTGACGACGCAGTCGCTAATCTGCCGCTAAAGGGACTTATAGTAGTCGCGATACTTCTTATCTACGTTGCGAAGTCTATTGTGCCGATACCGATGTCGGCGGTCTGCGTTATAGCGGGTATGGTTTTCCCAACGCCGATAGCGGTTTTGATAAATATACTCGGCTTCTTCGGCCTTACGACAGCCAAGTACGCCTGGGGCAAGCATCTCGGAAGCGGAATTATCTACAAGCTTCTGTGCCGCTACGAAAACATACAGCGCATACTTGAATCGGACACCTCGGCAAAGGACGTACTGCTTGTCGGCTTCAGACTTGTTCCCGTTGTTCCGATTAATTCAATCAGCCAGATTTACGGCGCTATGGATTTCAGTTTCGTGCGCTATACAATTCTTTCGCTGCTGGGCTTCCTGCCGCGAATCATTTCCTACGCGATGGTCGGCCGTCACGTTTACAATCCGTTCTCGCTCGCGTTTATGCTCCCGATTGTAATTATGTTTGAGCTTTCGGGCGCGGCGCTTATCGCGGTCAACGCGTTTATAGAATTTTACAACAACAAAATCAAGTCCGTTTAAGGGGGATATAAAATATGGCAAATACAGCTTTATTAAGAGAGGAATTAAGACAGGGTAAATATGATGACAGACTCAGAAGAGTTTATGTCAGCGACGAAGAAATTAAGGCGCAGTACGACAGATACTGCTCGCTTGCGGACGATTTCGACGAAATCTTTTCTGCCGACAGAGAGGTCAGAATGTTCTCAGCTCCCGGCCGTACCGAGGTCGGCGGAAACCACACCGACCACAACCACGGCAGAGTGCTTGCCGCGAGCATCAATCTCGACGCGATTGCTCTCGCTTCCAAAAATGACGACAATACCGTTCGCGTAAAGTCTAAGGGCTATGCCATGGACGTTGTCGAGCTTTCGGACTTAAGCGTTCACGACAGCGAAACCGGCCATTCACCCGCTCTTGTAAGGGGCGTTATGAAGGGCTTCAAGAATTACGGCTACAACATCGGAGGCTTTGACGCGGTTACGGCTTCGAGAGTGCTTTCGGGCTCGGGACTTTCGTCCTCCGCAGCTTACGAGGTTCTTGTCGGCACTATGGTAAACTACCTCTATAACGACGGCAAGGTTGACCCCGTAACTATAGCCAAAATCGCACAGTATGCCGAGAACGAATATTTCGGCAAGCCCTGCGGACTTATGGACCAGATGGCTTGCTCGGTCGGTTCGTTTATTACGATTGACTTCAAGAATCCCGCACAGCCTTATATCGAGAAGGTTGATTTCGACTTCGCGTCCTGCGGCCATTCGCTTTGCATAGTTGATACCAAGGGCAGCCATTCAAATCTTACCGACGAGTACGCCGCAATCAGAATTGAGATGGAGAAAATAGCCAACCAGTTCGGCAAGGACGTTTTAAGAGAGGTTGACGAGGAGAGATTCCTCAAGGAAATCCCCGAGCTTCGCAAAAAGGTCGGCGACCGCGCAGTGCTTCGCGCAATTCACTTCTACAACGACAACAAGAGAGTTATCAAGGAGGTCGAAGCGCTCAAGGCAAAGGACTTCGAGGCGTTCAAGCAGTTCGTTATTGAATCGGGCGCGTCCTCATATATGTATAATCAGAACGTATTTGCTCCCAAGCAGCCCGACGTTCAGCCCGTTTCGCTCGCGCTTGCGATTTCGGAATCGGTACTCAAGGGCAAGGGCGCGTGGAGAGTTCACGGCGGCGGATTCGCAGGCACTATTCAGGCCTTCGTTCCCAACGAACTTCTCAGCGAGTACAAGACGAGAATCGAAGAAATCTTCGGCGAGGGCTCGTGCTACGTGCTGAGCGTAAGACCCGTCGGCGGAGCGGAGATATAAAGAGGTATTATTATAATGAATACGCTTGACTTATTAAAAGAATTAACTTCGTGCGCCGGTGTTTCGGGACTTGAAAAGTGCGTTGCCGACAGGCTCGTTGAGATTTTGGGCGAGTACGGCAAGGCTTATACCGACAGACTCGGCAACGTTATATGCGAGATTGACGGCGAGGGCGACGCAGTTCTGCTCACGGCGCACATGGACAGAGTCGGAATGATAGTTACCGACATCACCGAGGAAGGCTTCCTCAACGTTGCGCGTTGCGGCGGCATTGACAACAGAACGCTGTGCGCTCAGCCCGTTACCGTTCACGGTAAGCAGGATATAAAGGGCGTTGTTATCAGCACTCCGCCTCATCTTCAGGAGGAGGGCAAGGAGCGCAAGGCGATTAAGACCGAAGAAGCCCTCATTGATATTGGCTTTTCCAAGGAAAAGGCTGAACAGCTCGTTTCAAGAGGCGACCGCGTAACGGTTGACTCGGACTTCGTTCAGCTTGCAGGCGACAGAGTTGCGGGACATGCCTTCGACGACAGAGCGGGCGTTGTTTCGATACTGTATGCGCTTGAAATTCTGAAAAAGAGAAAATATGCAGGTAAGATAGTTGTTGCCTTCTCCACGCGTGAGGAGGTCGGCGGCATGGGCGCAAAGGTTGCTTCGTTCAACGCGAAGGCTGCATCGCTTATAGCGGTTGACGTCAGCTTCGCGCTTACGCCCGACTCAAAAGCGCAGGATTGCGGCGAGCTGGGCAAAGGCCCGATGATAGGCGTTTCGGCGTCGCTCGACTATGAGGCTTCGCAGGCTCTCAAGGCGGTTGCCATAGAGCGCAAGATTCCGTATCAGCTTGAGATTATGGGCGGCCGCACCGGCACCGATGCAGACAGTATGACCATAGCGGCTGACGGTATGGTAAGCTCGCTTATCTCGATACCCCTTCGCTATATGCATACGGGCGTCGAGGTCGTTGAAATCGGCGATATTGAAAATGTCGGCAGACTGATTGCCGAATATGTACTCGGAGGTGCTGAAAATGCTTAAGGAATTATGTCTGATTAACGGCACTTCGGGCAGAGAAAAGGCAGTCAGGGATTATATTGTTTCTAAAATCCCCGCCGACTGCGAATACGAAATTGACAGACTCGGCAACGTTATCTGCCACAAAAAGGGCAGAAACGGAGCAAAGAATAAGGTTATGCTCTCTGCTCATATGGACGAGGTAGGCTTTATCATAACCTACATCTGCGACGACGGTATGCTTAAGTTTCATAATGTCGGCGGAATTGACGAGAGAGTAGTTTTCGGCAGAAGCGTAACACTCGAATCGGGCGCAAGAGGCGTTATCGGTTCAAAGGCGTTCCATCAGCTTGAAGGCGACGAGCAGGACACGCTTCCCAAAATTGCCGATATGTATATTGACATCGGCGCAAAGGATAAAAAGGAAGCCGAAAAGTACGTCAATCTTGGTGATGCGGCGTATTTCGACAGCAAATACACCGAGTTCGGCGACGGCTTTGTTAAGGCAAAGGCTATCGACGACAGAGCGGGTTGTATGATACTGCTCGAAATGCTGAACAGTGAGCTTGAATACGACGCGGAAATCTGCTTCGTGGTTCAGGAGGAAATCGGAACGAGAGGCTCGGCGGTGGCGGCATTCAGCGTTGCTCCCGATTACGCAATAGTGCTTGAAAGCACTACCGCAAGCGACATCGCGGGTGTTTCGGGCAATAAAAAGGTCTGCGTGCTCGGTGAGGGCGCCGTTGTATCGTTTATGGACAGAGGCACCGTTTACGATAACGAGCTTTACAAGAGGGCCTTTGAAATTGCAAAAGAGAATAATATAAAAGTACAGACCAAAACCGTAGTTGCGGGCGGCAACGACGCGGCGGCTATTCATAAGTCGGGCGCAGGCGTCAGGACGGTTGCCGTTTCCGTACCGACAAGATATATTCACTCGGCTTCGTGCGTAGCGAAGCTTGAGGATATCGACAGTGTAAGAAAACTTGCTTTCAGGCTTGCAGAGGATTTTGCGAATGCTTAAGCTTATTGAGAATCTCGGCGCGCAGACCGCTTCACAGCTTTCGCAGTTTGTTCCCGACACGCTTTCGGGCAGATACGTGCTGTTTTCACTGCTCGACTTCACGGGCGTTGACGGAGCGTGGGTGCAGACAATAGACGACGAAGTCACGGCGCTCGTTGTCCAGAAGGAAATGAGCAAGGTGTTCGTTACCGCAACCGACAAAGCGGATTTTTACGAGCTCGGCGATTTTATATCGCGGCTCGGCGGAATGGTGGTTCACTGTCCCGACAGTATCAGTGAGAAAATCGGTATGACCGCCTATTCCAAGCTTACGCTGATGCGCCTTGAGGGTGAGATTCCCGAAGGCAGGGCTTCGGTTGAATTGAACGACAATCTCAGACCTGTTTTCGAGCTTCTGATTCAGTCGAAAAAGAAGCCGTTAGTCACAGAGGACAAGAAAGCGTTTAAGGAAATACAGAAGTTTACCGACCGCGCGTACAACGAGTGGCTTGCAAAAACGTCGAGAGGCATTTTTAACGGCTTTACTTCGGTCAGGGCGGTTAAGGCGGGAGAGAATTCCGTGCTTTCCGTCGCGGTTGCCGACAGACTCGGCAGCACGGTATATCTTCGCGACGTGGCGACGGATGCCGATTTTCGCAGAATGGGCTATGCTTCGGATTGCATCAGCGGCATCTGTAAGGATTTCCGTAAAAGCGGCGAGGAGATTTTTCTCGCGTGTAACGATTTGCAGAGCGAGAACTTTTACCGAAAAATCGGTTTTGTAAGAAAAGAATATATGGACGTAGGAATATTTGAAGTATGAGCACGTATTTTGAAATAAGCGACAGAGTGCTCGATTACTCCGACAGGGCGCTGAAAAGGGCTGAGCAGTCCTTTGCCGAAATCGAGAGAATCGGTGAGTACAATCAGCAGAAGGTGCTTTCTGCATTTATAAAGAACAAGGTCAGCGAAACGGACTTTAACTCCACTACCGGCTACGGCTACGGCGACATCGGCAGGGAGAAGGCGGACCGACTGCTGGCGGACATCTTCGGCTGTGAGGATGCCATTATCAGAGCGGGCTCGCTCGCCTGCGGCACGCACACTCTCGGCGTCGCGCTTTACGGAGTGCTCAGACCGGGTGACGTGATGCTCAGCGTTACGGGTCTGCCGTACGATACCATTCACGGAGTTATCGGCATAGACTCAAAGGGAAAAGGTCAGGGTACGCTTGAGGACTTCGGCGTAAAGTATGAACAGATTGACCTGACCGAAGATGATGAAATTGATTACACCGCTGTTGAACGCGAAGCAAAACGACCTGAAATTAAAATGGTATATATTCAGCGTTCAAGGGGCTATTCGTTAAGACACAGCATCTCGGTTGACGAGATTAAGAAAGTCTGCGACATTGTTCACGCGGCCAACAAAAGCGTAATAGTTATGGTTGACAACTGTTACGGTGAGTTCGTTGAGGAAAAGGAACCTACCGACGTCGGCGCAGATCTGATGGCGGGCTCGCTTATCAAAAACGCGGGCGGCGGTATTGCGCCGTCGGGCGGATACATAGCGGGACGAAAGGATCTCGTCGAGCTTTGCTCGTACAGAATGACCGTACCGGGACTCGGCCGCGAGGTCGGCGCAACACTCGCTCAGAACAGAAATGTGTTTTTCGGTCTTTTCAATGCACCGAATGTTGTAAAGGAAGCGCTGAAAACAGCGGCATTCGCTTCAGCGCTGTTTGAGGAAATGGGTTATTCGGTAACACCGAAGCCCGATGAAAAAAGACACGATATTATTCAGGCAATCTGCCTTCGCGATACCGAAACGCTCAAAGCATTCTGTCAGGGAATGCAGAAGGGTGCACCGGTTGACTCGTTTGTAGTGCCAGAGCCGTGGGATATGCCCGGCTACGACAGTCAGGTCATTATGTCTGCGGGTGCGTTTACCTCGGGCTCGTCGATAGAGCTTTCGGCAGATGCGCCGCTCAGGGAGCCCTATGCGGTGTGGATGCAGGGCGGTTTGAATTTTGCCAGCGGCAAGGTGGGCGTTATGCTCGCTGCCGAGGAAATAGTCAGGAGGAAGCTTCTGTGAGTTTAATTGAATTAAAAAGCGGAACCGATATCCGCGGTACTGCGCTGAGTTACAACGAAGGCGAAGAGGTGCAGCTTAACGACGAAGCAATCAGAAAGATTACTCAGGCGTTTGCGTACTTTATTGCGGCCAAGACGGGCAAAGACAAGGATGAAATCACCGTTGCCGTCGGCCACGATTCGCGCGTGTCGGCAGACAGAATTAAAAATCAGGTTATCGCAATGCTTCTCTCTTCGGGCATAAACGTTAAAAACTGCGAGTTGTGTTCAACACCCGCCATGTTTATGACAACGAAGCTTGCCGACTGCGATGCCGCGGTTCAGATTACCGCCAGCCACCATCCGTTTGACAGAAACGGACTTAAGTTCTTTACTGCGGGCGGCGGACTGTCGGGAGAGGAAATAGCCAAGATACTCGAGGTTGCCGAGACTATGGAAGGCATAGCCTATGACACTTCGCACGAGGCTGAAAACATTGACTTTATGGCGACGTACAGCGAGTATCTGTGTGATATGGTTAAGAAGGGCGTAAATTCCGAAGAGAATTACGACCGACCGCTTGAGGGTTTGAAAATAGTTGTCGATGCGGGCAACGGCGCAGGCGGCTTCTTCGCAACGGACGTGCTTGAAAAGCTCGGAGCCGATATCACGGGCTCGCGTTATCTTGAGCCCGACGGAATGTTCCCCAATCACGTTCCCAATCCCGAGGACGAGACGGCAATGGAGTCCATTATAGAGGCTACTGTCGAAAGCCACGCAGACCTCGGAGTTATTTTCGATACCGACGTTGACCGTGCGGCGTGTGTAAGCGCGGACGGCAGCGAAATCAACCGCAACCGACTTGTTGCGCTTGCCGCGGCAATAGCGCTCGAGGGCAACGAGGGCGGCACTATAGTTACCGACTCGGTAACGTCTGCTGGACTGACCGAGTTTATCAATGAAACTCTCGGCGGCGTTCACCGCCGTTTCAAGAGAGGTTATAAAAATGTAATTGACGAGAGCATACGCCTTTGCAGAGAGGGCGTGAACTCTCCGCTGGCGATAGAGACCTCGGGACACGCGGCGTTCAGGGAAAACTATTTTCTCGATGACGGCGCATATCTGATGGTTAAAATTATAATCAAGCTTGCCGCGCTGAAGAAGCAGGGCAGGACGCTTGACGACCTTATCTCGGCGCTTAAGATGCCGTGCGAGGAATGTGCTGTACGCCTTAGCATCAGGGACGAAAACTTCCGCGAGTACGCTCAGACCGTAATTGATAAGATTGAAAAGAGCGCGATACTCAACGAGAACTGGACCGTAGCCGACGACAGCTGCGAGGGCGTCAAGATAATCTTCGGCAACCCCGAGTGTGACGGCTTCTTCATAATGCGAATGAGCGTGCACGACCCCGTGATGCCCGTCAATATCGAGAGCGCGGTTCCCGGCGGCTGCAAGAGAATAGCCGCTGCGCTTCTAAACGCGTTGCAGCTTTTCGACGGACTTGATCTCGAGCCGTTACAGACGATTGCAGGAATTACGGGTTGACAAAGCGTAAATAATACTTAAAATAAGTATAGCAATATTTCTTAAAGGAGAATCATTATGGTTTTTGAGAAAGTAAGAGAAATCATTTGCGAGCAGTTTGAGCTTGATGAGAGCGAGGTAACTCCCGAAACCGTTATCCGTGAGGATCTTGACGCAGACAGTCTTGACCTTGTCGACCTCGTTATGAGCTTTGAGGACGAGTTCAGGGTTGAGGTTCCCGACTCGGCAGTCGCTTCATTCAGGACTGTAGGCGACATCGTTAAATACATAGAAGAAAACTAATCATTATATATAAAGGATGTAAAAAATGGCTGAACAGAAGAAAATGGTAGACGACATTACCGCTATGGACGAGGATTTCGCCAAGTGGTACACCGACGTCGTCAAAAAGGCGGAGCTTGCGGATTACACGAGCGTCAAGGGCTGTATGGTAATCCGTCCCTACGGCTACGCTATCTGGGAAAACATACAGAAAACGCTTGACGGTATGTTCAAGGCAACGGGGCACGAAAACGTCTGTATGCCGATGTTCATTCCCGAAAGTCTGTTAAATAAGGAAAAGGATCACGTCGAGGGCTTTGCTCCCGAGGTTGCGTGGGTAACTCACGGCGGCGAGGAAAAGCTTGAGGAAAGACTGTGCGTTAGGCCGACTTCCGAAACACTTTTCTGCGACCACTATAAGCAGATTATCCATTCCTACCGCGACCTGCCGAAGCTCTACAATCAGTGGGTATCGGTTGTACGCTGGGAAAAGACGACAAGACCTTTCCTTCGTACCCGTGAATTTCTCTGGCAGGAGGGACATACCATCCACGCCACTGCCGAGGAAGCGCAGCAGGAAACCATTCAGATGCTCAACGTCTATGCCGACTTCTGCGAAAACGCACTTGCCATACCCGTAATCAAGGGTATCAAGACCGAGAAGGAACGTTTTGCGGGTGCGGTTGAGACCTATACGATTGAGGCTCTTATGCACGACGGCAAGGCGCTGCAGTCGGGCACGTCGCATTTCTTCGGCGACGGATTTGCAAGGGCGTTTGACATTCAGTATATGGATAAGAACAATACGCTTCAGTATCCGTTCCAGACGTCATGGGGCGTTACGACGAGACTTATCGGCGCTATCATTATGACTCACGGCGACGACAACGGCCTTGTTCTCCCGCCCAAGATTGCACCGATTCAGGTAGTCGTTGTTCCGATTGCCCAGCATAAGGAGGGCGTGCTTGAAAAGGCGCAGGAGCTTACCGACAGACTTGCGAAGTTCTGCCGCGTCAAGGCTGACATAACCGAAAATTCGGCGGGTTGGAAATTTGCCGAGTACGAGATGAAGGGCGTTCCGCTGCGTCTTGAAATCGGTCCCAAGGACATTGAAAACAATCAGTGCGTTATCGTTCGCCGCGATAACCGTGAAAAGATATTTGTTTCGCTTGATGAGCTTGAGACCAGAATCCCCGAGCTTCTCGAAGCGGTACATAACGGACTTTATGAGAAGGCGCTTGAGCGCAGGAAAGAGATGACCTACGTCGCGCACAACCTAGACGAGCTTAAGGACATAGCCGACAACAAGCCCGGCTTTATCAAGGCTATGTGGTGCGGCTCGCGCGAGTGCGAGGACAGACTCAAGGATGAGGCTACGGTTACCTCGCGCTGCATACCGTTCGAGCAGGAAAATCTGGGCGACGTCTGCGTCTGCTGCGGCAAGCCTGCGACCAAGATGCTTTATTGGGGTAAGGCATACTGATAAATGAAAAGGAACATTCTGACAAACGGAGGAATTTGAAATGATTAAAAAGATTTTGGCGGTTGTTTTAGCGGCGGTATTGGTTGTACTCTGCTTTGCTGCCTGCGGTAAGAAGCCGAAACAGGAGGACCTCTACGGCTACGACAAGCCCGTTGCCTATAACGAAAACGGCTATGCGGTTTACAACGACAAGGGCCTCGTAAGAATTTACGAAACCGATGACAAGGGCAACATCGTTTATGACGATGACGGCAATCCGCAGTACAATTACTACGATGTCGGCGGCGGCTTCGTTCACGACGGAATGATTGATACCAAGGACTATGCGTTCAAGATGCCCTCAGGCTGGGATGTCGATGAGAACAGTGTGTTCACCAAGAGGGGAACAGACGGCAAATGCACGGTGTCGGTGACGTTTGCATCCGAGACGAGCGCAGATTACACCTTCAATGATTTTGTTGACCAGAATATCGCTTCCAATCAGGAGTTTGTCAATCAGCTTAAAGAGAACGGACAGGATGCAAACATGGAAACCGAATTGTTCTCACTCAGTCAGACAGAGTCTCCGGCATATGCGGCGACCTATATTTTCAAGGATGCTGACGGCAAGGTAATTCATTACGCTGTATCGGTATACTATCTGTACAATGCGCAGATTTACCTTATTAATTATATCTGCACTGACGGCGTCGGCTATGACGAGAGCTTTGATTTCCTGAGCTACGTAAAGGAAAACTTCGTAACGAAGTAAGATTGCATTAATATTTAAGGAAAAGGGCACTGTTCACAAGGATGAATAGGTTTTGGCTTTGTCCTTTTGTCCCTAAAGCAATTAAAAATCCCCGTAATACGTCAGTATTGCGGGGATTTTATAATCACTTTATGAACTAAAACTACTTTGCCAAAACTGCTTTGCACCCAAAAATCAGATTATTTTTCGTTAGAACAATCGCACAAATCGGGGTTAAGGCTGACGCCTAACCCCGATTTTAAGTAAGTTATAGCGGAAAAGAAGCGATTTTTGGGCTAATCATCCTTGTGAACAGTGCCCTAATCCCGTCCTTTTCTTATTTTGCAAATCGGAGTTTGTCGGGGAGATTAATAAACCTCTTTCGTTCCTTCCCCTCTCAGGGGAAGGGGGACCGCCGTAAGGCGGTGGATGAGGTAAACTACGACCTCATCAGTCTTTTTGCTTCGCAAAAATCCAGCTTCCCCTACAAGGGGAAGCAACGTTTGGCGATAAACCAATCTCCCCGACAAACTCAAAGTTGTACATAGGAGGATGTCCCCCTATATTTTCTATTCGATAAAATGCCCTGCCACAACATATTGAAGCAGGTGAAAATTAATCGACATAATATCCAATAATGTTAATTTGATTGAAATTTTGTTCATAGTTTTGTTCAAAAAATGACAAATTCTGAATTGTTAACAATTTGTTCATAATTTTATTTGAAAATTGCCAAAATCGTTTGAATAATTTGCCCAAAAATCACAATTTTGTTTGTGAAAATAGTAAAAATGGTAATAAAGCGGGAATAAATTGAGCCGTTTTTATTGACTTTTAAAGGTAAAAATCTTATAATTGGTTTAACCATAGGAGTGGTGTAAAGGGGCGTAGTGTCTGAATTTACAGGCGCTAAGTTTCCGACCGCCCGAATATCGCTTAAAATACGGTACGTGTGCGCGTGCATACGTGCGCGCGTGTGCGGCGACTTTTTAGGCGGGGCGGGACCACCAACCTCTTGATACACATCCTTTGGTAACAGGACCTCGGGTGTGTATCATCGTCTCCCGCCTTTTGCAGTATGCTTTGGGAACGGTGGGGGACAGAACCGAGTCAAATTTGACAGTGTTTGCGGAAACCTCCCTACGAGTTATCGAGGGGCGGTCAGAGGCAGGAAACAAACGCAGTCGCAAACGCCGGTGTTTCACTTCCGCCGGTATCTTGAAACAGAAGTGAAAGCAATCAAATTTGCAATAATTATAGGAGGAAAAACAATGAAAAAATCTACCAAACTGTTAAGCGTATTTCTTGCAGTTATCATGATTTTATCATCTCTCACTGTTGCGGCTTTCGCAGCTAAGACGAGCTACCAGACGGCAGCTAACCTTACATCTCTTGCCGCATACAGCCCTTACGGAACAGTTACAAGACTTTCCACGGAAGAGAGAATGTCCATTACAATGGACTGGCTCGACAGAATTCTTGCCACAAAGCAGGATCTGAACATGGGCGAAGTTTTCAACAAGGTGGGCATTTCAATCTACATTAACCTTACAAGCGTTGACGAAATCTGTAAGACTCTTGACTCCTTCAGAGCCGCTTTGACCAGCGGTACGTGGGGCCTTGCGGCAACTTTCGTTAACCTTGGCGTTCTTGAGGACCTCGAATTCTCAAGCTGGCAGTCAGGTATGAGCCGTTCAGGCACTGCACAGCTCACCATCATCTATGAGCTGCTTGAGTTGCTTTCCAAAAACACGACGGCTGTTAACACAATTCTTTCCAGCGGTATCGACCTCGGTCTTGCGAACTCGGCTCTTGCAAGCCTTGACATGAACAAGATCAACGGTATCGTTACCGATCTTCCGTCTTTTGCTAAGACGATGATTTACCAGAAGCTCTTCAACAGACCTGATGACACAGCTGCTCTCAGAACAAAGTATGCTACAGCAGGTACTAACGCTAACCTGGTTACTTACCTCAACGATTTCGTTAAGGGTATCTTCACAAAGAAGATGAAGTGGACCTCTTACAGAGAGGATGCAGCAGGCTACGACCTCGGATACACCGACGCTCTTCCGACCAGCAATACCACTTCGCGTTACTTCACCAAGACCGGCGACACAATCACCCAGAGAGATTATGATTACGAGAAGGGTGCTTGGGTTGTTACTGTAGAGTACACTAAGGATCAGGAATTTGAAGGCTCCGACGAATACGTTTACAGAGCACCCGAGGGCTACGACGGCGACCAGACTCTTAAATGGTACACCGCAGGCGATGAAGGTTACTTCCTTCCCAAGGTAAGAGCCGCTATCAACAACGGCGACATCACCATCGACCTTAACGGTTCTGACAGCGTACTCGGCCTTGTTTACAAGTTCGCTCCCTATCTCTTCGACGAGATGGCAGTAGTAGTTCTCAACGGCTCCGTTAAGAAGCTCGTTGCTGAGCTCTTCGGCGTTGAGTTCACCAAGATCGGCGACAGAGATCCCGACACAAACAAGATTTATGACGGCAACGGCAAAGAAGTTACCGGTCTTCCGAACAACGCCTTCTTCACCTCCGATCAGCAGCCTTATGTTTGGGAGTACACCGATTACATCGTAATCGACGACGTTCCTTACTATCGCTATCAGGAAGAGTACTTCAAGGGTAACCTTCCGCTCCACCTGAGCTCTTACTACTCAATGTTCAACTGGAACTATAAGATCACAGGCGATTGGGCTAATGAGTTCATCCCCGGCCAGGAAGGCTGCACAAGAACCAGAATCCTTCCCGCACTTAACGATTTTATAGGTAAGGCAATTGAGCTCGTAATACTTCCGACTTGGGAGTCCAAGGGCACAACTTACACCAGAGACGACATCTTCGCTTGGGAAACAGGCGATCTTGACAAGCTCGCAGGTAACATCCTTGCAGTAGCAAGAAAGGTATTCCCGATTGCTCCCGAGGAGATTATCGACGACTATTATATGGAAGCACAGTTCTATGATGCAATGATGAACGGCACACAGAGCGAGGCTATCAACGGTCTTGTTTGCGAGTGCGTTAAGCTTCTCATGCCGCAGATCGTATGGCCCGACAACGTCATCCATCAGGATATGCTTTCAATCGCAGCTATCGTAGTTCGTGAGCTCCTTACAGACCTCATGCCTTCCTACGATTTCGACGCTCTTATCTATTCTGATTATAATAACAGAGCTCTCATCGAGGGCAAGGATAAGACTTACTGGACCAACGTAGTTCTTACTATGGGTATGGATATCGGTATGTATTACCTTCGTAACCTTGCCGACCTCGGTGAGGATACAGCTAACAGCTACTTCAAGGTAATGAATAACCTGGGCGCTCTTAACAGTGCTGACGCTGAGACACAGACCTATCCGGCAGATTACGATGTATCACAGTGGACCGAGAAGGTTGACTGGGTAATCGACTGGGCTCTCTCTACAACAGAGTGGGGCTGGAGAATGTCCAAGCTTGTTAACGTATCATTCGACATTACGAAACCTGAGGATCCGTGGGCTAAGCTCAACACAATCCTTCTTAAGATTCTCCCGCTTAACCAGCTTCTCAACGACAGCGGTATCACAACTGCTGAAGCTCCGTCGAACACCTTCCTTGAGAAGATCCTCAGAGGTAAGCTTGTAAACGCTATCTCAGATCTTGATTTCGCAACATTTGTTTCTGCTTTTGACGTACCTTCGGGCTACTTCACCAACACCAAGATTCTTGACCAGGCTGTTAAGCTTATCGTTTACATCCTCAACGGCGCAACCAACACCGTTCTCGGTCAGGATATCTTCAGAAGCGGTACCTATACAAGTCTTGACGCTCTTCTTAACCATTCAAACCTTAAGACAGACGTTAAGAACCTTGTAGGTAAGCTTACAACGCTCTACAACAACGGCCTTCTCGACGTAGCAATGCCTTTCGTAACTATGTTCCTCGGCTGGAAGAGCGATCCTCAGGTTTATGCTGATCCTCAGTTGATCTTCGAGAACTCACAGGGCTACAACTACTACTACACTTCAGGTACAGAAACTCTTAAGATTTCCAACGGCTCTGCAGGTATGCTTCTCAAGCACAGAACATCACTCGCAGTTGACGGCACAAACCTTGCTAACCCCGATAACGCTTATGCTATTAAGGTTCTTTCAGTTACCTCCAACGACGGTACAATCGGTACTTCGACTTCACTTCCGAAGACCCTTCAGCCTTGGGAGGAAACAACTCTTACACTTACGAATTCTTCGAATACCGCAAGAACAGTTCAGGTTACTATAGCTTATACCTTCACAGGTAAGGACGGTACGGCAATCGGCGGAACACAGTATGCTACAAACACAACATACGTTACCAGCCAGAAGTCGTCACAGAGCACAGTTGCTCAGTCCTCGAACTACAAGACCACCGGCGGCTTCCTCGGTGCAACAACATATACCAACTGGTACAGAGGTGCTTATGAGTCAATCATCTTCACCAACGTTAAGGACGGTATCACAGGCTTCGGCGTTCCGTTCAAGAACGAAGGCAGCTACACTTCGTGGGTTATCGATGCTTCTCAAAACACAGCTCCTACAAGCCCGCTGACAATGTTCACGGCTAACGTAACTGCAGGCGGCTACGTACACGGCGCAGACGAGAATACGAGCTATAAGGACGCTGACCACGGCTGGATGGCAAATAAGGATAACGACGGCGGTTCATGCGAAATGTCCGTATTCCCGCTCAAGGTTAACGGCGACCTCGTTTCCGGTACTGCTTACTCAGGCGGTAAGCTCAACATCACAATCGGTAATAAAAAGAACGGTACGAAATCTCGTTCGACCATCACCGGTCTCCAGCTCCCGACCTTCTATTACTACAACACAAGCGTTCTTGACGACGTTTGGGCAAAGGTGCAGAAGGTTACAAAGGCATCTCTTACAGGCGACTACACAGCTGCCTATAACGCATTCCTTACAAAGCTTGACGCAGCTGCACAGGCAATGGTAGCTCCCAAGCTTACATCCAACTTCTCAACAGTATTCAACGAGTCCACTCTTGAGACTCTTGCAGAAGAACTTGACGCAGCTTATCAGGCACTTATCGACGGCGGTTACTATGCAAGTGCTGACGCCGATACAAACCTTACAAAGCTTCAGACAGCTCTTGACGCAGCTGAAGACAGAGCAAACGGTGAAGACTATGACTTCGCTGACCACGCTCTCTTCGAGTACTTCCAGTATGAGAAGCAGAGAACAGAGACCAGAAACATGATCAAGGCTTTGACAGCTCCCGTAGCTCCCGAAAAGTACATTGACGGTGAGGCTCTTTCTCAGGCTGACATCGAAGCAATCATCGCAGCTCAGTCCAATGCTAATATCAAGACCGGTATTAACAACACATTCTGGGATCCGTCAAATGAGGCTCTCGATGAATATGCAAGAACAATGGCTAACTGGAAGCCTGCTGATTATTCAGAGCTCCAGGTTGATAACCAGATCGTTCTTCTCGGCTACTACAGAACATTCATGATGAACCTTACAAGAAATCTTACCGCTTCCTATCAGAAGCAGTTCCTCAACAGAGAAATTTCTTATGCACAGGCTCAGAATTATGTAGCAGCTGACTACACAACAGCAACATGGGCAGCTTACACTGACGCTCTTGCAAATGCTCAGGCAGTTGCAGCTGACTCCAGCAAGCTTCCCTCAGAGATCTTCGACGCTAAGTATCAGCTTATGATTGCTCAGCATGACCTCCTTAAGAAGTCACGCTCAATGCTCGAAGACGGCGATAATTACCTTGACGGCGAGCTTACCGGACTTATCGCAAATGCTGAGGTTATCCTTAACAACATTAACTACTATGATGTAGTTGACGGCATGACTCAGGCTGAAGCTCTCGGCCAGCTCGTTAAGGCACTCGGTGTTCGTTACAACCTCAACGGTAATGACGCTATCCTTTATGATCACAGCGCTTACACCTTCGTTGACTATGACAGAGTTGATTCTACAAAGAACAGACTCAGAGTTGACGAGGCAGCTGATAAGCTTCAGGCAGCTATCGACAACTTCGTATGCAACGTAGTTATCGAGTCCACTGATGCAAATGTTATCTCCAATGTTGAGACTGGCATTAAGCTCATCAAGGGCGTTCTTCCCGGTGCTATCAAGTCACTCACAGACCTTCTCAACTATGTTGAGGGCTCAGTTGCTGAGGCAGTTCTTAACCCCGCAGCTTCTGCAGCAGGTCTCTTCGGTACAGGCGCTACCGTTACTCTTAACATCCCGGCTATCGGCGACCTTGCAATCTACAAGGTACTTATCTTCGGTGATGTAAACGGTGACGGTGCTATCGACGCATTCGACATCTTCACGGTTGATAAGGCTTCCGGTGCAACACCTATCGTTGTTCTTGAGGACGTTTACCGTGACGCGGCTGATATCAGTGCTGACGGCGAAATCGGTCTTGCTGACTACAATGCAGTAAGAGATGACGTAGCAGGCACAGCTACTATCAACCAGGCAGCTTAAGTTAATATATTATATATAGTATATAGCTTAGCTAACTAATTAATTTAACAGGTGGGGGAACCCGAAAGGGTTTCCCTCACCATCCCGGGTAAATAACCATTACATTTAATATATAACTCGGTTTCTTTCAGCTTGACCTTGCGAAATCACCACTTTCGTTTGGGTTTTCGTAACATCAGATAGAGTGATAGCTGTTTGAAATTACGAAACAGGCTCTGAGAACATTAGAAAAAATTGTTATTGACATTTTTCAAAATTAAGTGTATAGTTATTGGGAAAATAGAATAAGGAGGCAAATTAGATGTCAAAATCTAAGAAGGTTTTAAGTCTTGCCTTGGCTCTTGTAATGGCTCTCAGCGTATTCGCTATGGCTTCGTTCGCAACCGTTACTACACCGACGGCTACCGTTACGGTTGCTGCTGACGTTACAAACGTTGCTAACGGAGATACCGTTACAATCACAGTAAAGGCAGTTTCTGCAGAGGATTTCTATGCAGGCCCCATGTCTCTTCCGATTACTTACGATAACACTCTTTTCACATTCGTAAGTGCTACAATCAATGACGTTTTCGGCGCAGGCGTTACCGAGAAGATTACCAACACTGCTACTGCAGGTAAGGTTATCCTCACCGCTATTCCGAAGACTGACGGCGCTCCTGTAGCTCCGAACCTTAACGGAAACGAGACAGTTATTGCTACTCTTACCTTCACTGCTTCGGCAACAGAGGGTACAGGTACATTCGCAATCGATGCTGATCAGAAGACCACTTCGAATCCGACCGGTAAGTTCTATATCGGTTCCTTCGACGGTTCTGATCCTAAGACTGCTGAGCTTACAACTATGGGACAGACTCTCAACACGGTTTCTGTTGAAGTAGCTTACGGTTCAGCTGATCCTGAGCTTGTTCTTACAGCTACAGGTACTACAAACAACATCAAGATTGATACCCATAAGACCTTCGGCGGCACTTATGCAGGTGCTGTTTACGGCTTCCCGCAGGCTGCTAACAACACATTTATGAACACCAATTACCTCACGACTAACCTTGAGGTTACCAACGGCGGAACAATGTCCTTCTCAAGATCTATCGGTACTTCGGGCTACGGCACAGGTACAGTTATTTCTGTTAAGAACTCCGGCGGCACAACGGTTGCTCAGTATGTAGTTGTTATCTTCGGTGACGTTGACGGCAACGGTCTTATCAATACTGTTGATGCGGGTGCTGTTAAAGCTGCTATTACCAACGCTTCACTTGCTCCCGTTAATTCGGTTAAGAGAATGGCTGCTAACTGTGCAGGTACTAACGCACCTACATTAAATCTTATCAATACCGCTGATGCTGGTGCTGTTAAGACATATGTTACCGCACCTATTACTGCTAAGAAATTCAGTGCAACAAGCACTGTTGCTACAGTTGCAGCTGCTCATTTTGCGGCAAACACTTATTATCAATAATAAGTAATACGCAAGTGTTATTTGTTGAATATTATTAATTGGAGGAAAATAAACAATGAGAACTTCAAAAAAGATCTTAAGTGTTGTTATGGCACTTATGATGCTTCTTAGTGTTATTGCTCTCAGTGCTTATGCTATTCCTGCTGACACCGTTGCTGAAGCAACTATCACGGCAGATAAGGCTACTTATGCTGCAGGTGATGAGATTGTTCTGACAATTTACTGCCAGACGAATGCTGAAGCTGCTGCCGTTAAGGCTGACAGCCAGATCATTCTCGGCTACGACTCAACAGGTATTGAGCCCTATTCGACCAGCGCAGATCTTCTTGATCATGGCTTTGCAGTTGCTGACAACTTTACAGCTGCATTTGATAACTCTATGTCACAGGCAGTTGACAACAATACTCTTTTGGGTATGGGAACAACAATCAGTGACGGCGATGCTATCATCGGTTATTTCGTAAGCGCTCCCGGCGGTGATTTCGCTCCTTCTGTAGATGCTCCTGTTGCACTCTTCACAGTTAAGATGAGGGTTAAGGCAGATGCTCCTGACGGCGATTACACTATTGCATTCAATAAGGATAGTTTCGCAGATTACAACTGCTATGTAGTTGATGAATTTGCTAGTGGTCTTTACGGCGAATCAGGTCCTGATTTTGGATTCGCAGCAACAAACATGTGGAGCCTCGGTTCAGTTACCATCCACGTTGGTGCTACAGGTCCTGAGGTTAACTACGTTAAGACTCAGCTGAAGAAGAATTCCGGCGGTTACGATGTTCAGATGAGAATCACATCCGTAATCACTGATTCTGACTTCGACACCTACTTCCCGAACACAACTACTCACGGTACTGATCCGGCTCCGACAGCTAACGCTCTTACTTCTGTTGGTATCGTAGCATTCCACGGTGCAGAGGCTGACTTTGATGAGGCTGCTGCAAAGGCTCTCGTAATCGACGGCACTGCCGCTACAGGTTATGAAGCTGCTGAGACAGACTACATCTCAAAGGCAAGCGACACCGCAGACGGTTACTTCGGCGCTATCCTCAGAGGCTCTCGCGCTGCATTTGAGAACCTGCCTGTTACCTTCATGGGCTACGCTAGGTATCTCGACAGCACAGGCACTGAGCAGGTTATCTTCTATCCTGCAGCAGTTGAGAAGACCATCACTACCGCACAGCTTAATGCTTAATTTCGAATAAAGGAGATTTTAATTATGAAAAAGAATTATAATGCGCCTGATTTCGAAGTAGCTGAGTTTGAGGTAGAGGATATCATCACACTTTCCGTTGGTACCGGCCCCGTTGAGGGCGGCGACGACGGTTGGCAGGATATCTAATCGACGGCTAGTCCGGCGCAAATTAAAAACAGATATACGCAGGGTGAGCAATCACCCTGCGTTATTTGCATTTACGGGACAAATAAATCGGAGTTTGTCGAGGAGATTGATAAACCTCTTTCGTTCCTTCCCCTCTCAGGGGAAGGGGGACCGCCGTAAGGCGGTGGATGAGGTAAACTACGACCTCATCAGTCTTTTTGCTTCGCAAAAATCCAGCTTCCCCTACAAGGGGAAGCAACGTTTGGCGATAAACCAAACTCCCCGACAAACTCAAATTTGTATTTGCGGATTAGAGTTCCTTTTTCAAATAATACCTATACAAAACGGGAAAATAATGATACAATAACTATGAATGTACATTTTTGGGAGGACTTATGGAGCTTTTTGATATAGCAGGGCTTAAGGTTGCAATGAACTGTCTTGACAGCGGTCTGCTGTTCGAGCGCAGCCGCGCATATCTGTCTGCGGATCAAAGCGCTGCACCAGACTTCTCGGTCGATATGCCCGACAGCGTGCTCTCGGAAAAGCATGCGGCTCTGCCTCAGCTCACGGTTGACGAGTGCCGTTATATTTATATGGGGGAAGCGTTTTATTATAAGCTTCTGAATTTTGACGGTATGCTTCTGCACGCTTCGTGTGTTGCAAAGGACGGCAGGGCGTATCTCTTTTCCGCCAAAAGCGGAACGGGCAAGTCAACCCACACGCATCTTTGGCTCGAACACCTTGACGGCGTTACAATGATTAATGACGACAAACCTGCCGTGCGGGAGATTGACGGAACGTTTTATGCCTGCGGAACACCGTTCTCGGGTAAGAACGACGAGAGTTCGAATCAGCTCGTACCGATAAGGGCGATAGTGTTTCTTGAAAGGGCGGCGGATAATTCGATAGAACGCATTACGCCCAAAGAAGCGTTGCCGCTTTTTATGTCCCAGACTATAAGACCTGCCAAAAAGGAATATATGATAAAAATGCTCAGCTTGCTTGACAAGGTGCTGACAGACGTGCCCGTTTACAAGCTTCGCTGTAACATTTCACGCGACGCAGTAATGACGGCATATAACGGAATTGAGGATGATATAAATGAAGATTAAAGACGGTTATATTTTAAGAGAGGTTGCCGGAAGCAATATAGTCGTTCCCGTAGGAACACAGGTAAGCTTCAACGGCATTATGACGCTCAACGACGTCGGCACATTTATCTGGCGTATGCTTGAGAGTGAAAACGGCGCCTCCAAAGAGGAAATTGTTGACGCCGTTCTCGCCGAGTATGACGCTTCGCGCGAGGCAGTCGAAAAAGATGTTGACAGGTTTATTATTAAGCTTCAGGCGCAGAAGCTTATTGAGGACTGAGTTTATTGGAAACAAAAAAGATTACAATGGAGCAGCTGGCTCCCGTGATAGAGGAAACGCTCAAAAGCGGCGGAACCTTTGAAATTGCCGTCAAGGGTACAAGCATGCTCCCGCTTTTAGTTGAGGGCAGGGATACAGTCGTGCTCGGCGCGGTTTCGGGACCGCTGGAAAAGGACGATATTCCGTTTTACCGTCGGCCTGACGGCGCCTACGTTCTGCACAGAGTGAGAAAGGCTGAGGACGGTGTCTATACGATGTGCGGCGATAATCAGTGGATTGAGGAAACGGGCGTTCTTCACTCTCAGATTATCGGAAAGGTCGTTTCAATCAGACGTAAGGGCAGGGAGTTTCCCGTAACTACCAAGTGTTACGGATTTTACTGTGCTTTGTGGCGCGCCCTCTTCCCCGTGAGAAAATATATAGTTAAAATCAGAGGTAAACTCAAAAAATGAAAAACAATTCGGCTTTGAATTGGATAGTCAAGAGTTCTAAAAAGGAGCTCGGCGGATTGGTGCTGCTGGTAATCGGCAACGCCCTGTATTCGGCGTGCGGAGTTTCAATGGCAGTATTTGCAAAATACATTATTGACTCGGCTGTGCGCGGCGACAGGGACGGTTTGCTGAAATACGCCGTAATTCTCCTCGCGGTTATAGCCGCGCAGATAGCTCTGCGCTTAGGTTGCAAGGCGCTTGAGGTCAGAATTTCGGGCAAGCTTGAAATGAAGTACAAGTCCGATTTATTCTCACAGATACTCAAGAAGGATTATCTTAAAATCAGTGAGTTCCATTCGGGCGAGTTGCTGACAAGGCTGACAAGCGACGTAAATGTTGTCAGTCAGGCGGTCACTACGATAGTACCGAGCCTCGCCGCTATGCTGACAAGGCTTGTATGCGCGTTTGCCGTACTGTTCCATTTTGACAAGAAGTTTGCCCTTCTGTTTCTGCTGGCGGGTGTGGTGCTGTTTGTGTTTACCCGTATTTTCAGAGGCTCTATCAAAAAGCTTCACCGCTCGGTTCAGGAGACTGACGGTGAGGTGCGCTCGTTTATGCAGGAGGCTATAGAGAGCCTGCTCGTTGTCAAGATTTTCGGCGTAGCTTCCAAGATACGCAAAAACGCCGACGGCCTTCAGCAGGAAAACTACAAAGCTAAGATAAGAAAGAACCGCTGGTCAATTTTTGCGAATCTCGGATTCTCTGCCGCGTTTTCACTCGGCTATCTGTTCGGCCTTGTATGGGGCGGACTGAAGCTGTGCGCGGGAACTATTTCCTTCGGCACACTGACCGCCATCATTCAGCTTATAGGTCAGGTCCAGACACCCTTCACGGGACTGTCGGGCATAGTACCGCAGTACTATTCGATGCTTTCCTCGGCTGAGAGAATTATTGAAATTGAAAATATGCAGCAGAGCAAGGCTGTCAACTCACCCGACGTTGATACAAAAAAGCTTTATGATGAGCTCGATTGCATCAGATTTGACGGTGTAAGCTTCAGCTACGACAGAGATACGGTGCTCGAAAACGGAAGCTTTGATATAAAGAAAAACGATTTCATTATGATTTCGGGTATTTCCGGCATCGGGAAGAGCACGCTGTTCAAGCTGCTCGTCGGAGTTCTGCCCGTTGACGAAGGCAAGATAAGTATTATTTCGGGCGGCAGCGAATACGCAGTCGACAAGTACACGCGTCCGCTGTTTGCTTACGTGCCGCAGGGCAATATGCTCTTCAGCGGTACCATCAGAGACAATCTCAGATTTGTTAACGACACAGCAAGCGATGAGGAGATTATGAAGGCGGCGGTTATCAGCTGCGCCGACGAATTTATTAAAGAGCTTCCCGACGGACTGGACACCGTACTTCTCGAAAACGGTCACGGACTGTCCGAAGGTCAGGTTCAGCGTCTCGCCATCGCCCGTGCCGTGCTTACGGGTGCGCCTATACTGCTGCTCGACGAGGCGACGAGCGCGCTTGACGAGGCAACCGAAAAGCAGTTGCTCGAGAATATCAGAGGCCTTAACGAAAAGACCTGCATAATCATTTCACACAAGAGCGCTGCGTACGAAATCTGCAACAAGGAATTGAAGATTGAGGACAAGGGAATTACGCTCAGAAATTTGGACTAAAAACAAATTAATTGTTGTATATTGATTGTATTTATGTTAAAATACTATGCGTGATTATATGATTTCATAAAAGAGGAGAGTAAAATGAATTACAATTCTGAATCTAAAAAAGATTACGAGGAAGGGCTCAGCCTGGACAAATTGTTGATATACGGCAAAAAGTTGCTTGACAAATGGCTTGTTATAGCTCTTGTTGCAATTCTCTGCGCTTCAATCGGTTTTGCGGTTGCGAAGCTTAATTACACGCCTAAGTATTCTTCGCAGATTATGTTTATCGCCAGCAACAAGTCCTCGGCAATCACTGTTGCCGGTCAGTCCAACTCGGACCTTATAGCTTCGGCTACACTGGCCGAAACGTTTAAGTACGTTTTTACTACGACCGAGCTTGCTACCAAGGTTGCGGCTTCCTGCGGATATGACGCAACTCCTGACGATATCAAACGCTGCGTATCGGTTAAGTCGGTTGAGGACACTGCTATCGTTTATCTTACGGTTACAACCACGAATCCTGACAGCGCATACGCCATAGCTCAGGCTTATGTTGACAATTATCAGGAAGAGATTGAGACCGCTATTCCCAATACTGCACTAACGGTTATCGACCCTCCTCTTAAAGCAGAAAAGCCGAACGCGAATAACAGCATGATAATTTATTCGTTACTCGGATTTATAGTCGGCTTCGGCGGCACATGCCTTGTAATTATTGCTGCCGTAATATTCAAGGATACAATCAAGAACTCAGACGATATCTCCTCGAAGCTCGGCATGAAGGTTCTCGGTACGCTCAACAGAGTTAACAGGAAAGTCAAGAAGGGCGAGGCAAAGCAGGGCATTCTTATCACCGATAAAAAGACCGGTTTCGCATTCATTGAGGCGTATAAGCTTATCAGAACAAAGATTGAGCACGCCGCTTCAAGACAGAATTATAAGACGATTATTGTTACAAGTACTCTTGCCAATGAAGGTAAGACTACAAGTGCTACCAATATTGCTCTTTCCCTTGCGCAGAACGGCAAGTCTGTTCTTCTCATAGACGCCGACCTTCGTAAGCCTTCGGTTGCGAAGACTCTCGGCTTTGCCGCAACGGACGACGAGGGCATCTGCGGCATCGTTTCGGGCAAAAAGACGCTTAAGGAATCAATCAAGTATTCCGAGAAGTATCAGCTCTTTGTGCTCGTCTCTAGCCTTGCGGTTGAGAATTCGACTGAAATTCTTTCTTCACCCAAGATGGAGGAGATTATTGAATCCGCCAAGAAGGAGTTCGACTACGTTATTATCGATACCGCTCCCTGCGGAATTATTGCCGATGCTTCTATCCTCGCTGCGTATGCAGATACTATCGTTCTCGTAGTTAAGCAGGACTTCGCTTCTGCCAGAAGAATCAAGAGAGCCGTTGACAACTTTGAGAATTCAGGCACCGAAATTATCGGCTGCATCTTCAATCACTCGGAAGGCTCGGGCAGGGTTAAGTTCTACGGCAAGAGATACGGTTACGGTTACGGCTACGGCTACGGTTCGGAATCGTCGAAAAAGAAGAAAAAATAAATTAAAAACACAATATTTGCCAATTGATACTGTCGGTCATACTACCGACAGTATTATTTTGTTGTCAAAATAACCCAAAAACGTAGTTAAAAAATAACTTTTTTTGATTAAATAGAAAATTTTTATTGACTACGACTTAAATTTATTATAAAATAAACTGTAAATATGTGTATAAGTGCACCCTTTTTTAAGTAAATGGGCTTTATACCCTAATCTTTCAAAGCGGTTTTTAAGACTATTTTACATTACGGAGGTTTGCGTTAATGGATAAAAATATGGACATTAAGGATCTGTTCAAAAACATCAAATTGGGCGGAGGAAAGAAGGACGCCAGAAAAGGCGGTCAGCTCAATGCCTTTTTTGAAAAGAATCCTCAGATGAAATATATTTTACCTGCAGTTGCGGTCCTTATTTCGTTGGTTGTTATGATTATGGTAATCATGCTGAACAATCCCGATACGGACATTCCCGAGCCGGTCTCTGTTCAGGGCCAGGAAGTCGCAGTCCTGCCTCAGCTTGAAAGAGGCGAGCCGGAGACTATTGCGGACGGCGCGGACCCCTTTGAGGAGGATGTGCTGGCCAATGCCCGTGTAACCGGAATGATTTACAATTTCGGCGGTTACTGGACAGCGACGATAGCCACGAAGGACAACAGTAGGGGCTTTACCGTTCAGGTCGGAGATTATGTCGGCTCATCGGATTGGTACGTTGAGTCAATTGACGGTGATACGGTTACCGTTACAATGGGTGAAAAAACGCGAACAATAAGTAAATAATTCATATTACTATACATCAAAAACTAAGATTTACTTAGGGGGACAAATCATGTACGGTTTAAGAAAAAAGACAAAGTCAGCAGTGATTGCAGTTCTGGCGCTTGCCATGCTCGTAGTTATTGCCCTTCCGATGAACGTTCTCGGCAAGAGCTCATACGACGGTGAGTATCAGTACTATGTAATCAAGTACGGCGATACGCTGACGAGAATCTCAAGCAGCTTCGGTGTTTCAATCAGTGACATTATGGCTGCCAATAACATCAAGAACGCGGATCTTATATACGCGGGCAATGTTATTAAGGTTCCGTTGAGCGCCGATTCTCCGAGCGCAAACGGCTGGTCATCAACGACCATCTCGCTTGAACTTGAAAATGCCAATGTTCAGGATGCGCTTTCTGCGGTTGCGCTCAACGCGGGTTATACCATAATCTTCGTCGACAACAGCAATGCTACCGTTACGCTCAAGCTTGAACAGGTATCTGCTCTTAAGGCGGTTGACTACATAACAAGACTTGCTGACCTTTCATTCATTAAGGACGGTAACACTCTTATTGTCGGAACAGCTGATCAGATTAACAGCAAGTTTGTAGATAAGGTTGTAATGCATAAGTTTACCCTCAACTACATAACGGTTGACGTTCTTCAGGCTCAGGCGAGCGCACTCGGACTTGAAAACGTTCAGTACGTTGTAACCGAGCAGGACGACAGCACTGTATATATAAGTGCGTATCCTAAGGAGCTTGCCAAACTTCAGGAGCTCATCAAGATTCTTGATGTCAGCTCAAACATCACTGCAGGCGGCACGCTGGTACCCGAGAACTTCAAATATATTGACCTTACCTATATAGATGCAACCGAGTTCTCCGGACTTCTCGGAAATCTCGGACTGGAGACGGGCATTGTCCTCCCATCAAGACCGTACACTTTATATACATTTGCAACAGGCGCAGCTTTTGCGGATATTCAGAAGATCAAGGCTATCGTTGATAAGCCGCTGACCGGAAAGAATCTTGAAGCTGCCAACGGCGGCTCCGTTACCGACGAAACCGTCAACAACAACACGACGAACAACACAACGAATAATAATACCAATACCGATTCGGATTCGACGACCACGACAAACAACAGCCAGATTCTCCGTGAGATTTCACTTACATATATCGACAGAGCTACGGCAGTTGATATTGTTAACAGCTTCCCCTACAGCGTTACCGTTTACGGTCCCGAAAAGATGACCAAGAAGATCTGGCTTATGGGTACTGAAGATGAGGTTAACAAGGCTGAGAACAAGATCAAGGAATTCGACACCGAGGATTATGCCGACAGCCAGAAGCTTGAGAATCAGTGCTTCGTCTATGACCTTGAAAACTGCACTGCTCAGGAAATGCTTGACAGATTGCAGAATATCGATCTTGGCGACGTAACATTCAAGACCAATTCTTATCCGACTGTTTCCAAGTCGTTGATGGTTTACTGTGAGCCTTCAAGACAGGATCAGATCAAGAGCCTGTTGGCTTCCCTCGACGTTGCTTCCTCGTCTGAGAGCGAGTACAGAGCAATTGAGGTTGCTGCCAGCGAGGCTGTAGGTTCCGGCAGAATTGAAGCTCTGCGTGAGGTTCATCCGGAGATTCCGGCATCTGCCGAGTTCAAGTTCGTTACGACAACCGACAAAACGGGCGGAACGATTTATTGTACCACCTATGTCAGAGGCACGGCTGAGACTGCCGAATACATCAAGGCGTTGCTCAACGAATTGGATACAGGTAACTGATAATTAATATACGGGTGCAGACTCAAAAAGCCTGCACCCTATAGTGGCTTTTATAAATAATATCTCATTAGTTTGGAGTTACAGAAGAATTGATTTTCAGCGGTAAACAAAGCAGTTATCCTCATACGATGCATGATCTTCTGAGGATGACATATGAAATGGACGGTTCCGACCTTCATCTGGTGGTCGGAATAGAGCCTTGTATAAGAATAAACGGCGATCTGAAACGACAGGAACAGCTGCCTAAGCTCAAGTCCGAGGATGTCGAGGTAATGCTTCTGAGCATTATGTCGGATCTTCAGAGAGAAAAGCTTGAGGAGGACTGGGAGCTGGACCTTGCTGTGTCCGTCCCCGACTGCGCACGTTTCAGAGGCAACGTTATCATTCAGAGAGGTTCGCTTGCAGCCGTTTTCAGAGCAATCCCGTTTGAGGTTCCGGATCTTGATAAGTTAGGCCTTCCCGCCGACGTCAAGAGACTCTGCAACCTTCCCAGAGGTCTGGTGCTTGTTACCGGACCCACCGGCAGCGGTAAATCAACTACGCTTGCCGCTATGATCAAATACATAAACCAGAGATATGAGACCAATATCGTAACCGTTGAGGATCCTATTGAGTTTACACATACCCATATCAAGTCAACGGTTCGCCAGAGAGAGGTCGGTACGGATACGCACAGCTTTGCAAATGCTCTGAGAACCGCTCTTCGTCACGACCCCGACACGATAATGATAGGCGAAATGAGAGACCCGGAAAGTATCGCGATTGCCGTTACCGCGGCTGAGACGGGACACCTTGTTTTCTCAACGCTTCACACTCAGACGGCGCCCATGACCGTATCGAGAATCATTGACTCCTTCCCCGAAGGACAGAAGGGACAGATACGTCAGCAGCTGTCAAACACGCTTAAGGCGGTTATTTCTCAGCAGCTCATTCCCACCATTAACGGCAAGGGCAGATGCGTTGCAGTTGAATATATGATTGATACTCCCTCGGTTAAGAACCTTATCCGTGAGGAAAAAGAGCATCAGCTTTATGCGGCGATGCAGACCGGTCAGATGCAGGGTATGCAGACTATGGACCAGGCTCTTCTGAAGCTTTACAGAGAGCAGAAGATTTCCAAGGAGTCCGTTATCGAGTTCTGCGTTGACGAGAAGGAAGTCAGAAGACTGCTTATGTCCGCCGGATATTAAGAGATTATAAGAGAAGGGAGCAAACAGCTTGGCATCCTTTACATATGACGGTCTGAATAAACAGGGCCAGAACGTTCACGGCGAAGTTGTAGCGGGCAGTTCGTCCGAGGCAATGGATAAACTCCGTGAAGCCGGCATCATTGTTACAGACATTAAAGAAAAACAGATAAACGAAAAGAAGAAGGCGGGCGGCAAGAAGGTTAAAATCGAGGACGTTGCCGTTTTCGCAAGACAGATGGCTACCATGATGTCTGCCGGCGTTCCGATTACAAGAGCGCTTGATACATTGGCAAAGCAGACCACCAACGCTTCGCTTGCTTCTGCGATAGATAAGATCAAGGACGACGTTGAAGGCGGTATGCCCCTTTCGGATGCTTTCGGGCAGTTCCCCAAGATTTTCAACGGCCTGTTCGTTGCCATGATTGCAGCCGGCGAGGTCGGCGGTATTCTTGAGCAGACGCTGAACTCCCTTGCTACCCAGCTTCAGAAGCAGAAGGCATTGCAGGACAACATCAAGTCAGCCATTTCCTACCCGAGATCAATCGGTATTTTTGCGCTTATTCTTTTGCACGCAATGCTTGCATTCATGGTACCGATATTCAAGAATATGATTCCGGAAAGCACGGAGCTTAATGGACTTACACAGTTCATATTCAACGCTTCGGACTTTCTGAGAAGCCGTTGGTACATCTGGTTCGGAACAATTATAGCTTTTGTAGTAGTTGTTTATTTCATTGCTAAGAGCCCCCCGATGCACAAACTCTGGGAGCAGCACAAGCTTCACGCTCCTATTATAGGCGAGCTCATGACCAAGCAGACTATCGCGCGTTTCTGCCGTACTCTGGCAACGCTTCTTGCCGGCGGTGTTACGGCGGTTGAAGCTCTTAAGTCAGCAGGCCCCACCTCGGGTTCGGACCTTATTGCCAAGGCTGTCGAAGACGCTATCAGCGATATCGAGGAAGGTAAATCAATATCCGATTCGCTTGATAAGAGCGGACTTTTCCCGCCAATGGTTACAGGTATGATAGCCATCGGTGAGGAGGCAGGTACGCTTCCCGAGTTGCTTGATAAGGTCGCGGAGTTTTACGAAGAGGATGTTGAGACGCTTTCCAGAAACCTTAAGGCTATGATTGAGCCTATCGCGCTTATCGGCATCGGCGGTATCGTCGGTGCGATGATCATAGCTCTTTATATGCCGATATTCACGGCATCCACAAACGTTGAAGGCTATTAATACAGGAGAAGATTATTATGGCAAAGATTAAAAGCAGAATCGGACTTGAGGTCAGCTCCAGGGAAATAAGAGCGGTCGAGGTAAGCCGTATAAATGGTGAGTACTCGGTACTCGCCTGCGGTAAGATTCCGCTTCCCGAGGGAGTAATTGAAGAAGGTTTTATAAGAGATGCCGACAAATTCAACATTGCTCTTACCGAGCTTATCACTAACGGCGGTTTCAAGTCGGTAAAAATCGTTCTCGGCTTTAATAACGAAAACGTCATTATGAGATATGCAACGTTTCCTCAGGTTGCCGAAGATAAGCTTCGCAATATGGTTCTCTTGCAGGCTCAGGAATTCATTCCGATTCCCGTACAGGAACTGGAATTGGACTATGTTGTTGCCAGCGAAGGTAAAAATGACGAGGATCAGGCAGTAACAAATGTTATGCTTGTAGCTGCGAGAAGGAATATGATAGAGCAGTATATAAACACTCTTTCCGCATCAAAGCTTCTGGTTGTTGATGTAGATGCAAGCGTTCTTTCGCTGTGCAGAGGTCTTCAGTCCAGCGTTGTCGGCGAAGAGAAATATGCGGTTCTTAACATAACCGAGGACTTGCTTAACTTCCTTATTATCAAAGGCAACGAGATTTCAATGGTCCGTTCAATTCAGATTCCCGAAAGAGTTGAGGAGAATGTCGAAAGACTGTTCGCAGGCTCCTATGACGACGCTGCCAAGAGAGCAGAGGATATCGAAGAGGTGGGAGCTATGCTTGCGCAGGAAACCTCGTCTTCGGTAAGCTACTATTCTATGCAGAACAGCGATTCGCCTATTGAAAAAATCTTCCTCCTGTCTACTCTGTCCGAGAATGACGAACTTGCAAACAAGATGAAGGACATAGTTTCAACAATTCCGGTTATTGTTCCCGATTTCTATAAGGCAAACAATTTCGGACTTGATCAGAAGGTTATTAACGAATTTGCAGGCTGCATAGGTCTTGCAATCGCGGCAATGGAGGTAAAGTAAGTGTTCAAAGTAAGTTTATTGCCTGACAGTTACAGGCGTCATCTGCAAAGCAGAGATAAGGTTGACATAGTCTCCAGGTTCGCAGCAGTTATTCTTATTTGTCTGTTTATAATCTACGGCGGATTTGCCATCAAGAACGCTGTGCTCGAATCAAAGCTTAAAAAGCTGGAGAGAGAGAACTCCAGACTGGAAAGCGAATTCCCGGCATTGCAGGAATACCAAGACATTTACGACAGCCTGATTTCCTCCAGACAGATGATTTCGAGCATTTTACCGTCTGACGGCGAGTCTGTTGATTTCTTTACAACTATCGCCAACAAGACTCCCGATTACGTTCAGATTAATGAGATTGATATTGAAGAATGGTTTAACAGCGGTGTTTGCACGCTCAACTGTACCGTTCAGGATTATCAGGATATGAAGGACTATGAGGCACTCTTCAAGACTGAGGAAATGCAGGAAATCGTTAAGGGCGTTGAGATTACAAACATTCAGAGACAGAGTTCCTCGAATCACAACAAGTCAGTTAACTTTACGCTTGTTCTGAGCACTCAGAACGCTATTGCACCTGCTGAGCAGGCTCCGCAGTATGTAACCGTTACCAACGAAAACGGCGAAGCTGTTACCAATGAGAGCGGCGAGGTTGCAACAACTGCAGTTACCGGTGATACCACCGCTGCGAGCGCTGAATAAGGAGGTAGGATTATGGCATTGAGCGATGTAATTAAAAAAAGAGAAGTTACAAACGAAGCTAAGGAAAAGAAGCAGTTTTCCGCCGCCAAAATATTTGACGACGTCAGAATAGTAATCGCTATAATCGCTGTCGCCTGTATAGCTCTTATCGCTTTGATTGTTTACAATAACGGTAAAATCGAAGAAACCCGTACCAGAATCGATACGGTAAAGGCTCAGATAGTTGAAAATCAGAACAAGATAGCCAATCTTAAAGCACTTCAGGCGAAAAGCGGCGAGTATACCGCTCAGAAGGAAGCTTATGACGAGATGATTTCCGACGAAGGCTTTGATCAGCTCGAAATGATGATAGCTCTGGAGAACAATGTTGAGGCGCACAATTGCAATCTCAGCGAGATTACTTTCGGTGAAGAGTCCAACAACGGATTTGTTAACCAGATGGTTGTTAATTTGAGAATCAGCGGCGACTTCAGAGACATTATGAGCTTCTGCAGAGATATTACCGGCGATACTAAAATCAAGAGAATTGATACCATCAGAATGACAGGCGGAACCAGTACGGAAAAGACCGCCGAAATCGTGATTGTGTTCTTTTCAAAATAATTGATTTATCAGCACAAACCACTATAGGGAGATTATATAGATGTCGAATTCAAACGTAGTAATTCCGGGCAGTCTGGGTTACAGACTTGTCGAAGCGGGCATTATCACAGAGGATCAGCTTGCCGAAGCTCTGGAAATACAAAAGACAAGTAAAAGCCTCTTGGGTACCATACTTACTCAGTTGGGTTACTGTACTGAGGACGAAATAGCCAAGGTCCTTGCTAAAAAGACAGGCTATAAGTATGTGTCCATTAACGAAATAGGCTTTAACGCCGAGGTTGCCAATTACATAACTCCCGAGATAGCTTTGCGCAACAACGTTCTTCCTCTTTACAAAGACGAAAAGACACTGTACGTTGCGATGAAGAATCCCAACGACATTATCACCATCGACAATCTCCGCCTTATGACAGGTATGGAGATATGCCCGGTTGTCGTTCCCGATATGGAGCTTGCTGCCGCTATTGAGAATTTCTCAAATATGAGCAGCATGGAAGCGTTTGATGACGAAGATGACACACTCATAGAGCAAAACAGCAGCGAGGAGCTTGACCTTGACGATAAACCGGCGGTTATGCTGGTTAATCAGGTCATCAACAATGCTATCAAGATGGGCGCGTCGGACGTACATATAGAGGCTCTTGAAAAGTATATGAGAGTCCGTTTCAGAATCGACGGCGTTTTGCAGGAAATTTTGCAGAACAACATAAGACTTTTCCCGTCCATAGTTTCCCGTGTCAAGGTTATCGGCGGTATGGACATCGCCGAAAAGCGTATTCCTCAGGACGGCCGTGCTACCGTAAGATATGAGGACCGCGTACTTGACTTGCGTATTGCTACAATGCCCACTGTTTTCGGTGAGAAAATAGTTCTTCGTCTTCTTGAAAGAAGCCAGGGCGTTGTCAAGCTTAAGGACTTACACTTCTCAGAGAGACAGTTTGACAGATTCCAGAAGGCTATTCATATGCCTTACGGCTTCGTTCTCGTTACCGGACCTACCGGTTCGGGTAAGTCGACGACGCTTTACGCCGTTCTTGACGAGATAAGCCGTCTTGAAACCAATACAATTACACTTGAGGACCCCGTTGAGCGCCGTATGTCCGGTATTAACCAGGTACAGATGAACAACCGTGCAGGTATGACCTTCGCAGCTGCTCTTCGTTCGGTTCTCCGTTCCGACCCCGATATCGTCATGGTCGGTGAAATCCGTGACGCCGAGACTGCGAAAATCGCTATCGAAGCGGCTCTTACAGGACATATGGTTCTTTCCACCCTGCATACAAACGACGCACCCGGTGCGGTTACCCGTCTTGACGAAATGGGCGTTGAGCCCTTCCTGACGGCATCCTCGCTTGTCGGCGTGCTCGCTCAGCGTCTTGTCAGACGTCTGTGCCCCAAGTGCAAGGAGGAATATAAGATTTCCAGGGAAGACCTTCTCAAGATTATTCCCGACCTCAATACCGAGGAATATCCGGACGAGGAATTCACACTCTACAGAGCTAAGGGCTGTATAACCTGCAACCATACGGGTTATAAGGGCAGAGAAGCCGTTTTCGAATTCCTTACGGTTTCCGAGGAAATGAAGCGTCTCATCCTTGACCGCGCTACAGTTTCCGAGGTTAAGGAGCTTGCCATCAAGCAGGGTATGCATACCCTGAAGGATGAGGGTATTTATAAGGTAATGCAAGGCAGAACCTCACTCGAGGAAATCGCCCGTGTTATCGTATAATTCGTTAATAATTCGTTTTTATTTCAGGCACAAAAATACAACATTTTTTTCTTAAAATAAAGTAGAGATATAATCAACAATTTTAATCGTTTTGAACACTTTATTAATTTTCGACCGTTGATCTTTTCACTTGCGAAAGGGTGGTTTGTATGAAAACTAAATTGAAGCAGAACGGCGGATTTGCTATTATTTCCGTTGTTTTCCTGCTTTTTGTGTTGTCTCTTATGGGAACGGCTATGTACCTCTATAGCGTGACATCGCTGCGTTCGGTACGTTTCCTGTCAGACAGAAAAAAAGCGGAATATCTCGCTCAGTCAGGCGTTGAAGCTGCATCTTATGCTTATCAGCTTGCTGTCAGTAGCAGCGGCAATGTTGCGGCTGCAAACACGCTGATAAACAGCACGAACACAGAAGACGCAACTATGCAGTCAAATACTGTTTATCTCGTGTATGACCGTTCTGCATCGGAAAACAATCATTATAAGTATGTTAAGGACACAAATATATCCTCATACTCCGATGATCAGATTATCGGCTATTACACCGTAAAGATTACAAGCGCAGTTGAAAAGAGCGTTGCCAATATTCTTCAGGAAGACAGTAATTCTGTATCCGGACTTTCGTCTTATCCTGTTGAGATAAATGAAAGCCAGAGAATAATAGAGGCGACAGGCCATGTCGGCAAAGAAGGACAGGGCGGAGTAGGTGCCAATAAGAAAGCATACCTGTCGGAGCCGGTTCAGGCACTCGGAAAGTATTATAACAATGACGGTGTCATTGACGGCGGCATTACAAATCAGAAAAAGACAATAGAATATACGGACGAAAACGGTACTGACAAGTCTGTTCAGGTGCCGATTGCATCCAACAGTAATTTTGAGGTTCTCGGAACTTATAAAACGGGCTCTACTCTTATGATTAAGATAAGCCTGTTCAATAATATTCCGTTCATAGGCAAATACATCGGTATAGAAAACTCATATCCTATCGAACTCGACTCTCAGACGGTCCCGATTCTTATGGCTTATACTACGGGCAATATGATAATGAATCAGCCGTATGAAAGCGGAAGATACAAGGATATTACATTCAAGTCGAATCAGAGCAACATGGTTTCTTTTATAGGAAAGAAGAATCTGTTCCTTAACTCAAGCGTTGATGTTACTCCGAGCAAGACCTGCTTCAACGTTCTTTATCTTAGAGGAGATACCATAGTGCTCAACGGTGATGTTGAGATTTACGTTTACGGTTTCAACAGGGCATCGTCATCACTTCTCGGCAGACTGTTCGGACAGAATATGACGTCTTTGTATCAGGCAATTTCCGGCAATTATTGCTGGAGCACCGTTGTAATCGGAACGTCAAACATTCAGACTGCTACCGAAGTCGATCCCGTTCATACCGGCGTTTTCACGCTCGCTCCGGAGATTTCTTCGAGCGGTGTGACGTATCCCAGTGACGGCGGTTATGGCAGATGCGGTAAGATATTCTTCGGCGGAAACGTTTTCATCAACATACAGATTCCCAACGTAGGCAACTACCGTTACAAGGCGTTTAACGCCGGCGACACCTACTACTATGATGACAACCTTCCTCAGTACCAGGGCGGCAAAGAGGGATACGGAATAGACCTCTTTAAATATTTCGTTGACTATTCGATAGCTACAAAGCGTTATTCGGATAATGTTCTAAGCCGTTTTGCAGAGGTTATGGGTATGTACTACTCGACTACGGATAAGACACCGACAACTTATGTCATAGGCGATGAGAACGGTGCTGTTACATACAATTCCATGAGAAAAATTGAAAGAAACAACTCAGGAACCTTTGTCTATCCGCAGGATACATTTAAATCACTTGTTCCACCCGATCCGACGGACGGCACGTCGCTCACATGGGTTTTAGGCTAATCAGAGCCGAAATAATACTAAGGAGGTAGCTTATGAACAGCTTATACAATGGCTTCAGAAAGCGTTTAGGCTCCCGTAAGGGTATGACTCTTATGGAAGTTTTGGTAGCCATGACGCTTCTGGTACTCATAATCATGGTTTTCACGCCGCTGTTTATGACTTATTTTAGAAATTTAAGAACAGCCGGTGAGATTACTCAGAAGACATACAGACGAGCCAGCATAATGGAAAGACTGATAGCTAACCCCGACGGCTCAAACGATGTGGGCTACGAAACATCCGTTGCTGCGGTCCCGATAACATTAACGGCGGGTTCGACTACCGTCGACTTCAGTCTGGCAGAAAATGCGGCAGGCTATGTCGGCAATGTCAGAGGTACAATGGTATCGGAGTCCATCAACAATGACGATTCGTACGTTTCGTTCTACACTCCTTCGACGGGCAGCACGATGGTCAGCTTTCCTGCGAGCCTGACGGATGACTTTATCACGAAGGACATTACGGTAGTTCCCAAGGGCTTTAAATTTGCTGACGCTGCTTTAAGCAACAAGGACGCAGCCACCGGATATCATTTCGAGGTTTATAACACTCTCGACACCGGAGTTAAAAGCAAGGTTTCAACTGCATATTATGATATAAAAGCAGAAAATGACGGAGACGGCGGCAAGGTTGCCGTATTCACCTTCAAGGGTGCGAATGACGTTATCTGCTTTGAGCGTTCTCCGCTTTGGATACAGTATTGCGGATCCGGCGGTATGCTGTATCAGGTTAAGGTTAAAATAGGCGCACCCGAAATCATCCTTGTCGGTGAGGAAGCAAGCGACAATAACTATTACTACTATGCCACTTCGGGTGTCGAAACCGAAGGAACAAACAGGGGCAAAATGGATATTGTTGCCAAGAAGATGTCCGGAGCACCCCTTGTTTCCGCTATGAACGATGTCGAGTGGGTTGCTAAGGGAAAGGGCGACGACGGTAACGGCGGCGTTAACCAGTACGGCTACTACGTAATGGGCGGCGACGCAGGTCAGGTAAGACGTTTCTGGAGAAACGAAACCACGGGCAATTACTACTGGGGCGGCGACGTACTCGGTCAGTACGACAGATATTACTACATCACCGGCAATAATACAGCCGGCGGCGGCAGTTACGAAAATATAACTCAGACAAACACCACTCAGGCACAGTTCAAGAGCATATTCCGTTCAAAGCAGGGTGAGTACGACTACAACGGCGTTTCAAATGCAAACCAGCTGACATCCGACGAGCTTATTACATTGGGCTTTGTTTACAAGATGATATCCGCAAACTACTATACAGCCAATGTAACGACTCCCGATTCAACTCATCCCTATTACACAACTCTCGGACGAGTGCTCTCTTATAAGAGCGGCTCCGATAAGTATATAATTCCCGGTTGTACTACGGAACAGCCTAAGCTATCAAAGTCTTGGAATGACTTGCTTTACTGTGAGCTTGAGCCGAGCGGATACGGCGAAAACCTTAACGTTAACGGCTATATCAAGGCGACTAATTACGAGTACAACACTGCGAACAATCCTGATGCAAAGATTAACGATACTTCGCTTATAACGATTACTTCAGTCGGTGCGATTCAGATTAACACGAACAATTCAAATTATTATCAGTCAAATCAAAACTCTGTTCTCGGTCAGCAGCTTTATCCGACACAGTCATACACACTGTATTGCGGTACTATACCCGCAGTTATCGACACCTGGGGTTGGAAGACTGCGAACAATGTTGTTTTCTGGCTGAACCAGAACTGGAGCAAATGGCTTCATACCGGTACTTTGGGTGTTGCTCTCGGTCAGACGAACAACAATATAAAATGGTATCCTGTAGGCAAGTTCGGCGATACGCATACTACTACAAGCAACTCAGACAATGCGGTCGGCGATCTCTCTACGACCATTTTCGGCACCAATCCTTCATGGACCGATTTGTTGAATTTCGGCGGAAATGAAAGCAAGTATCCTTACAGTAATACGTCAACGAGTATAACCATAGATGAGATTACTAATCAGGTTATACATCATGACGAAGTATCTCACCTTGAAGGAAAGTATACACATACTGTTGCCGTAAGCGGAACATACAACAAGAAGAAAGGTTGGTTCGGTTCTGAAACAGTACCGTTTAACAATGAAGTATTAACACTTACTGTTAAAGGACAAAATTACAATTCTGAAGGCACTTGGACCTGGGATCAGGTACAGACGGTTCTCGCAAACCGTTTACCCAATTATGAAAATACGCTTAATATTACTAAAATCGAATGGAGTAAAATTGACGGTAACGATGACCCGTATTTCGCAAGCGGTCAATGGGGTCTTCGTGCGCAGAGCTCAGGTCAGGGCTTGCATGACGACAGTGCTAATAGCCGTTGGAGATCCGTCGAAGAGCTTTATCGCGAAAAGGTAATAGACCAGGCGGCTTATGACGAAGAAGTTCCCGAAGATCAGTGGCAGCATAATTATACAACCATCACGGGCAACATAAGGTACTATAGCCCCGTAAATGACGGCTCCGGCTTGGCAACCAAGCCGAGCGACGTTTCCGGCACCACGCTCGGTTACAAAAGCTTCATGGGTACGGCTTTACCCTCTAACGGTAATGATTATTATGTTTCTGCCGGTCATGAGGTCGATATAACGATGGGCTATCTTTCGCAGCCGTACGCTATTGACGTCAACAATCCAACCGTTCCCAAGATGTCCGGTCTTTCAGGCTTGACGGGCGGCTCCGACTTCTACTTCAAGAAGCCCGGCGACGGTATCGGATCGAGTATACTTTCAGGCGGCGCTTTCAACCACTCGTTTGTTTCAGGCGGTCTTCGCGATAACGTTACGATGCTTGACGTTAAGAGCTTCCATGACGACCTTACGGGCAACAATATTTCACTTGCGGCAGGCTACACGCTGAGCTATGTTGCAAACGACTACAGCTACTGTACGCGACTCGGTCAGGTTCTCAATAACGGCGTTGTTTATATCAGAGCAACCGGAGACGGTACCGAGAGCGATACGGCAGGCGATCTTTCGTCCGGAAAGGGCTGGTCGCTCAAGAAGGAAACGAATGTTTTCCATCAATTCTTCGGCATTGACCAGTATCGAGGCGTAAGCATTGGCGACGGTGCCGGCACAAGCGCTGTACTCGGCTGGAACACGACGTATCATAAGGGCTACCTTAATATGTCCACGGATTCCGAAAAGTCTCCTCAGCCGAGCTACTCACCCTCAATTACAACGGGCAACCAGAACTACGGTGTTAACTACCATCCGCTGATGGATACCGAGTGCACTACGGTTAACTGGGGTACGACATCCGACATGAAGCCGCAGGCCATGTGGGGCACATCAAACGGTACGCTGATGAGCTGGTTCTACAATTACGAATCTGTCAAGGATTCCAAGATTTACTCGGTATGCAAGGAGTTCGAGAACTACTCCTGGTGCGACAAGTTCGGCATCAAGCCCACCACAGACACCTATAAGAAAGAGTATTACGACTATACTACGGTAAGCAGAAATATTTATAACGATTACGGCTTTGTTTCCGTACTCAAGAATATCAATGACGTCTGCTTCTGCGACGACGTCTGGGTTGCGGTAGGCGATCAGAGCGGCAAGAAGCCCTCGGATTACAGCGCACCCAAGTCGTACAACAGACTCGGCGCAACCGGCGAGGCAGGCTCATACGTAAACGTCAAGTTCCTTGACAAGGATCTCACGGGCAGCGACGGACTGCCAATTGCACGTTGGATTGCGGTTAAGATTTCCGACAGAACAGACATTAACATTCGCTCTGTTGTTAACTGTCAGGGCGTATGGTATCTGATGGGCTACGTTGACGAGAACGGCAACGGTCAGAACGACGCCGGCGAGCGTTGCGTAATGTACTGGTCGAAGCAGCCGCAGGACGGCTTCCAGCGTTGCGCTACGAGAAACGCTCTTACAGGTACTGATATGTATTCGGGCACCGCCGACAACGAAAAAACATACGCTATGTATTTCGATGCTGACGGCAAGGTTAAGACAATCGACCTTGAAGGCGTTAACAAGATGGCTTGCCAGAGCTAAAACGATTATTTTCAACGGGGAGGCGTCCCCTCCCCGTATTCTCAAAACAGGAGGCGGGAAACGGTGTTTTTCAAAACTATCGGTAAAATGAGAAGCGACAAGCGCGGCTTTACGATTACAGAGTTGCTTGTTACCTGTGCAATTATGGCGTTGATAGCTGCTCTTCTGGCGTTGATAATGGGACCGATCTGGAAGAAATACAGAATGGTCGAAAACCTCTATATCGTTCAGACGGAAGTTAAGGCAATTATGAACGCTTATTCAGCCGACGCTTCTCAGGGCTCGCTTGCTACGGCGACTAATGTCGATCTGATGTACGAGGATTCCGACTATCTGATTGAAAACAAGGCGTTTCAGTCCTGCCCGGAGTTGGGAACATTTACGGAGGATGAGAATAATCATTCGCTCTACTTTGCAACGAGGGATAGCTCAAACGCTGCCTTTGATGCAGATTGCTTCCAGTACACATATCTTTTTGTATATGACGGGCATATGTATGTTCTTAACGGTAAGCAGAGCACGGCTTACAGATTCTGCTTTACCGACGAGATTCAGGTTGATATTAAGTATTCCGTTTCCGTCGATGCATTCGGCATGGATGCCGACGGTAAGGAGAGCACGCACCGTCTTGATAACACTGAGGTTACCGACCACAAGTATCTGGTTGACGGCGTAACCGTTACGGTAGCGAGCGCACCGATTTACGATTTCTATTATGATCTCGATACTTCGTTCGCACTCAAGAATGCAATGAATACGCAGAACAACTATGTTAACCTTAACAACATTGACGGTACGCATTTCACAAACCAGTATTGCGCCGGATACATCTATGGCACGAATCTTAAGACTAATGAGATTTCCGGAAAGGAGCCCGATAGCTTCAAGAAGGACGGAGTTACCTATAGTCATCTCACCGACGAAGCCACTGTTATCAAGTATATTTCTATCAAGAATTTCAATAGCGGCGACATCAGCGGCGCAAGCGGCTCGACAGGTACGAATTTCAACTGTTCGTTCTCGTTCCTGATGGTCAACTCAAATGTCGGCGAGGGAGTTCTCAATACCTTGAGAAGCTTCCGTGACAACACGCTGCGCGGAACGGCAATAGGTGACAGGATTATTGATGTATATTACGGCGTATCCCCCGAGGTCATTTCATTCCTCAGCAGGCACGAGCTGTTCCGAAATATCGCAGCCGAGGCTGTTAAGGGTACGGCTTATGTAATGGAGCTTGTCGGTTAGTTTCAATAATTCTCAAAAATTTTTCGAAAAAGTATTGACAAAGCAAATTACATAGATTATAATGAAAACACAAAGAGTTACGGAACATTCCCGTTTAGTTCACAGAAAATATACAAAAAGCTAATTTCTGTATTTTTTGCAAAAAAGTACTTTACAGACGGAAAGTTTTGGTGTATAATGACTATGCTGGGTTACGGAAAGTTCACGTAACAGGTTAATGAGTATATTATGGGCACAGGGCCCATCATATAAATTAAAAATTCTATAAAGGGAGAAATTATCATGAGAAAACTTATGAGCAAAAAGGGTTTCACACTCGTTGAGTTAATGATCGTTGTTGTTATCCTTGGTATCCTCGTAGCAGTAGCAGTTCCGATCTTCGGCGCAGTTACTAAGAATGCAAGAATTAAGTCCTGCAAGTCCAACCAGAGAGTTATTAAGGGCAACATGGAGACCTTCATGATGACCGGCGGCGCTAATAACGGCGAAGCTATCACTCTTGGCGCTGGCACATCTTCAGACATCAAGACCGAGGGTTCTTTCCTCGCTCTGTTTGACGGCGGCGCACTTCCGAAGTGCCCCTCAGCTGATGCTGCTGGTACTTACCAGGCACTCGTTACAGTTGAAACCAATAAGACAACTTATACTTCGAGCTGCACAGACACAACTGGTATTGCTGAAGGCCACAACGGCTAATAATTAATTAGTTAAAAGAAGGACAGAGGTTAACGCCTCTGTTCTTTTTTGTTTTTTGAGTTGGAACGGTTTGCCTGTACGGGCGATTCACGAATCGCCTGTTTATTTATTGCCCCGCCAAATCGGAGTTTATCTGGCAGGAAGCCTGATAGGACACCAGCCTCCCTTGTCAAAGGGAGGGGGACCGCCGTACGGC
>JAUMVO010000024.1 GCA_030530095.1 Clostridiaceae bacterium | reverse complement strand
CTACCGTGTTCGGGATGGGAACGGGTGGACCCTCATTGTAATAAACACCGACTTTGAAAAACGCAGTCCGTTTGGACTCATCTCTCAAATGTGATAGAGAGTATAGCACACTTGTTTTCAAATTGCAAGTACTTTTTTCAAAAAAATTCAATTTTTTTCGCGCTTTTACAAATTTGAGTTTGTCGCTGAGTTTGATAGAGCAAAACAGCGCCCCTTGTTAAAGGGGAGAGGGCCAGCGAATGCTGGCGAGGGGATTCCAGAAAGCTTGATATAGCAATAAAAGGAATCCCACCACCGCCGTACGGCGGTCCCCCTCCCTTTGACAAGGGAGGCTGGTGTCCTATCAGGCTTTCTGCCAGATAAACTCCGATTTATCAATCTGCTTTAAGCACCTTTATTATCTCGCCGATATATACTCTGTGGTAGTCGTCCGACGGGTATTCGTTATTGATTGACTCGTCGAGAAAGCCCTTGGGGTCAATGTCCTGAATTGCAATCTTTCTGCATACAAGAACGGTCTTTGCCTGAGAGAAACTTACGCTTTCGCCCGCACTTACGGGTACAAGTCCCGTTTCCTTCATCTTGTCACAGTCTCTGCCCGAATGTGAGCCGCAGAAACCCATTTCCTTTTTGAAACCTCCGTCAAAGAAGGAGAGGGTGTAGTATTCGTTCTTCTCCATAAATTCGTAGGTGTATCTCTGCGGGCGGACAAATGCGAACGCACAGTTTCTGCCCCACAGCTCGCCCAGCGCGCCCCACGAAACGGTCATTGTATTGAAATCGTCGGGCGTACCTGCCGAAAGCAGCGCCCACTCGTCGGAAATCATTTCGACGGGACTTTTCTTTATATCGCGTATATCAATTTCTCTGAACATAACAAACTCCTTTTTGATATTATATTCCTGCTTTTTTATTTCAATTCCTTTTTCATCAGTATCGCGTCCTCGGTCGGATTCTGATAGAAGCCCTTGCGAAGTCCGGACTGTGAAAAACCGAGTTTTTTATAGAGCCTTATCGCCGCTTCGTTTGACTGCCTTACCTCAAGGGTGATAAACTCGGCGTTTTCGGCTTCCGCCGTTTTTTCAAGCTCATTGAGAAGCGCCGAAGCAACGCCGGCTTTGCGGTATTCTTTTTTCACCGCAAGATTGCCAAGCGAGACCTCGCCGAAAACATTGAACGCGCCGATATAGCCGATAACCGTGCCGTCACATACGGCGGCGAAAAAGCGCGCGTATTCGTTGCCAAGCTCGGCTTCAAGCGATTCTCTGCTCCACGGTGACGAAAAGCATTCCCTTTCGATTTCAAGAACGCCGTCTATATGACTTTCGCTCATTCTGAATATTTCAAATTCCATTTTAACCCTTTGCCTCGTACCAGGTCTTTCCGATATGCGCGTCCGAAACAAGGCGTACCTTCATCTTACACGCGTTTTCCATTTCCTGTCTGACGAGCGCCTTAACCTTTTCGGCTTCGTCAAGCGGAGCCTCGACTATAAGCTCGTCGTGTACCTGCAAAAGCAGTCTTGCCTTGTAGTTTTCACGCTTCAGCCTTTCATAAACTCTTATCATGGCGATTTTGATTATATCGGCGGCAGTACCCTGAATGGGCATATTGCGCGCAACTCTCTCACCGAAGGCACGCAGCATACCGTTTGACGAGGCAAGCTCGGGCAGATAGCGGCGGCGTGCGAATAGAGTAGAAACATAACCGTCGTTTTTCGCCTTCTCAACTACGTTCTTCATATAGCTGTCAACGCCCGAATAGTGGTGCAGATAGTCCTTGATATATCTGTCCGCCTCGGCGCGTGAAACGCCTATATCCTTGCCTAAGGAAAATGCGCCGATACCGTAAACTATGCCGAAATTGACCGCCTTAGCACGCGTACGAAGCAGGGGAGTTACCTCCTCAACGGGCACGTTGAACACCTGCGAAGCGGTGACGGTGTGAATGTCAACTCCGCTGTTGAAGGCGTTTATCATATTCTCGTCGTTCGCAATATCGCAGAGCACGCGAAGCTCAATCTGCGAGTAGTCCGCATCAATAAAAGTACAGCCTTCCTTTGCGACGAAGAACTTTCTCATTTCACGTCCTAATTCCGTTCTTACGGGAATGTTCTGAAGATTAGGCTCGGTCGAGGAAATTCTGCCTGTTCTCGTTTCGGTCTGATTGAAGCTCGAGTGAATTCTGCCGTCAGCCGATATCTTGGACAAAAGTCCGTCGCAGTAGGTGCTCTTTAATTTCGCATAGGTGCGGTATTCGAGTATGTCGCGGACTATTTCGTAATCGTCGGCAAGCTCCTCAAGCACATCGGCGTTGGTCGAATAACCCGTCTTTGTCTTTTTCCTGGTCGGGATTTCAAGCTTTTCGAATAAAATCTGTCCTAACTGCTTGGGGGAGTTGATGTTGAATTCCTCGCCCGCAAGTTCATAGATTCTCGTCTGCAGCTTTTCGATTTCGGCGGTAATCTTTTCGTTGAAGCTTTCGATACCCGCTCTGTCAACCTCAATGCCGTAAACCTCCATTGACGAAAGGACCCTTGCAAGCGGCATTTCGATTGTTTCAAGCAGCTTTGTCTGGTCAAATTCGTCAAGCTGCGCTTCAAGCCGTCTGCACACTGTCGGCAGGGCGGCGGCTTCGGCAAAATTACTGTCCTCATATTCCGCAAGCGGTACGGACATTTCGGTTATAAGCCTTGAAAGCGAATAATCCTTTGCCGACGGGTTGAGAAGGTAGGCGGCAAGCTCGGTGTCAAAGCCGATGTCAGCGATTTCAATACCGTTTTCAAGGTAGTATGAATAGACCGCCTTTGAGTTGCTGCAATAGCTTTTCACGCCGTCTTTAAGGGAAAGCTTTCCGAAATTCTTTATATCGCTTTCCTCGTCAAAGCAGAATAGATAATTTTCATCTACGGCGATAATTTTAACGATTTTATCTTCACTCAATACCGCGCTGAAATACAGTTTTTTCGTCTCGCTTATGCTTTTGAGAAGCGCGTCAATATCACCGTTTTTGATTTCAAGCGTCTTTGACTTTTCGCTGCTGCTTTCAACCGACGAAAAACTCTGCTGAGCCGAGAGATCGAGCTTTTCCATTATCTTGAACATTTCAAGCGAGGTCAGCATTTTAACCGCCTTCTGCGCGTCGGCAGGCTGCTTCTTATATGCATTAAGGTCTGTCTCAATCGGGGAGTCGGTGTCAATAGTGCCGAGCTTATAGCTCAGATATGCCTTCTCCTTATCGTTTCTCAGTTTTTCGCGAAGGCTGTCGCGGATGTCAAGCGTGTCAAGGTTTTCATAGATATAATCAATCGAGCCGTATTTTACAATAAGCTCCTCGGCGGTCTTTTTGCCCACGCCCGCAACGCCCGGAATATTGTCCGAGCTGTCGCCCATAAGCGCCTTGATGTCCTTCATCTGCGGGGGAGTTACGCCGTAGTCCTCTTTGATTTTCGCCTCGTCGCAGACCGTCGTTTCGGCCCTTCCCATTTTGGTAGCGGCGAGCAGTACGGTTACGTTGTTTTTAACAAGCTGTAATGAATCCCTGTCGCCCGTCGCGATAAAACACTCGCTGCCGTCGGGTGTATGGTGGGCGAGCGTACCGATTAAATCGTCCGCCTCGAAGCCCTCTTTTGCAATTATCTTATATCCCAGCGCGCCGAGCAATTCCTTAAGCACGGGCATCTGTTCGGCAAGCTCGGGGGGCATGGGCTTTCGTCCCGCCTTGTAGTCGGCGTACATCTTATGGCGGAAGGTCGGCGCCTTCAGGTCAAACGTAACGGCTACGCAGTCGGGCTTTACGTCCTGCTCGAGCTTGATGAGAATATTCATAAAGCCGTAAATGGCGTTGGTGTATCTGCCGTCCTTTGTGGTCAGCAGCTTTATGCCGTAAAAGGCTCTGTTGAGAATACTGTTTCCGTCGAGAACAAGAAGCTTCATAATAATTCCTCACAGTAATAATCTTATCTTATTTATTGTACCATATTCTTTGCTGATTTGCACTATTTTATTTTTTATGATAGAATACCCGTATTATGAAATTAAAAGGTCTGACAATTGAAGGCTTTGCCGCGCTCGCTCCCATGGCAGGCGTTGCGGACAGGGCGTTTCGTGAGCTGTGCCGTCAATACGGTGCGGCTTATACCGTTTCGGAAATGGTAAGCTCAAAGGGACTTACCATGGGCGACAGAAAGTCGAAGGAGCTTATGAAGCTCACCGATGCCGAGCGCCCTGCGGGAGTGCAGATTTTCGGCAGCGACCCCGATATTATGGCTGACTGTGTGAAAAGCGTTATCTCGACCGAACCCGATTTTATTGATATAAATATGGGCTGTCCAGCACCGAAAATTGCGGGTAACGGCGGCGGAGCCTGCCTTATGAAGGATCTGAATAAGGCTCAAGCAATAATTAAAGCGGTTGTCAATGCGACCGATTTGCCCGTTACCGTAAAAATGAGGTCGGGCTGGGATGCTGACAGCCTCAACGCACTCGACTTAGCCAGAAGAGCCGAAGCCGAAGGCGCGGCGGCGGTCACCGTTCACGGCAGGACGCGCGCGCAGATGTATGCGCCGCCCGTCAATACCGATATTATTGCAGAAATAAAGCGTGAGCTTTCAATTCCCGTTATCGCAAACGGCGACGTAACCGACGGACAGACGGCGGCAATAATGCTAGAAAAGACAAACGCCGATTTCCTGCTCGTCGGCAGGGGAGCGCTGGGCAGACCGTGGGTATTTCAGCAGATTAACGCCTATCTTACGGACGGCAGAATTATCCCCGAGCCTCCCGTTTCCGAGCGTATGCGGGTAATGGTCAAGCATATTAAAATGCTCTGCGAATACAAGGGCGAGCGCATAGGCATACGCGAGGCGCGAAAGCACGCCGCGTGGTATATGAAGGGTATAAGAGGCGGCGCGGAATTCCGCCGTCAGGCAGGTCAGCTGGGCAGCGTTGAGCAATTGGAGGAGCTGGCGTATAAAATAACACTTGAAAACAGTTGAGGTGCTGTTTATGGAAATGAGAGTAAAAAAGTTCTATGAGCTGACGCTTGACGAGCTTTATGAAATTATAAAGGAACGTATGGAGGTTTTCTGCGTCGAGCAGAATATTCCCTATCAGGACCTTGACGAGGTTGATAAAGACGCGTATCACGTTTTCCTTTGGGAAAGCGGTAAAATCCTCGGTTATCTGCGCGTGTATTCACTCGACGAAAAGACCGCGAAAATCGGCAGGGTTATCACTACCGTGCGCGGCAAGGGCTACGGCGAAGCGGTGCTTAAGCAGGGCATCAAAACCGCCTTTGAAACAATGGGCAAGGATGAAATAATCATTCACTCACAGTCCTACTGCACGGGTTTCTACGCAAAATGCGGCTTTGAGGTTTACGGCGAGGAATTCCTCGAGGAGCAGATACTCCACCGATATATGAGGTTAAAAAAATAATCAATTTGAAAAATAAAAGGAAAGCATAATTAAAAGCGGACGTTAACGTCCGCTTTTTTTGCGATAAATATGAGTTTGTAGGGGAGTTTGGTTTATCGACAAACGTTGCTTCCCCTTGTAGGGGAAGCTGGATTTTTGCGAAGCAAAAAGACTGATGAGGTCGTAGTTTACCTCATCCACCGCCTTACGGCGGTCCCCCTTCCCCTGAGAGGGGAAGGAACGAAAGAGGTTTATCAATCTCCCCGACAAACTCATATATTTTACATTTTCAGATCCATGCACATACGAAGCACGTTTTTCGCGCTTCTCTGCATTTCGCCGAGGGTTATGCCTTCATCCTTGCCGTAGGTTTCAAGCAGCGTTCCGTCGGACTCGGCGCTCTTGCTTATCGCGGTCTTGGCGCCGGGCATAAGCACGTCAACCTGAGCGCGCACGCGGTAGGCGTTGCCGTTTACGTCGGGGAATTCGGGTGAGGGAGCGTAGCGCATCCACCAGTCGGTCATAACGCTTCCTTCATAGCCCCATTCTCCGCGAAGCACGTCAGTGCAAAGCTCGTAGTTGTAATGGCTCCACACGCCGTTAATCTTGTTGTAGCTCGTCATTATATTCTTCGGCTTGGCTTCCTTTACGCAGATTTCAAAGCCTTTAAGATAAATCTCACGCAGCGCTCTTTCGGAAACGACGGCGTCGGTGTGAATTCTGTTGTATTCCTGATTGTTGCAGGCAAAGTGCTTCGGACACGCTGAAACGCCCTGCGACTGAATGCCCGTAACATAAGCGGCGGCAATCTTACCCGAAACGAGCGGGTCCTCGGAGAAATACTCGAAATTGCGTCCGCAAAGCGGATTGCGGTGAATGTTCATACCCGGAGCGAGCAATATATCGCTGCCCTTTTCGACCATTTCCTTTGCAACTTCACTGCAAAGCTCCTCTACGAGCGCGGTATCCCAGGTGCAGGCGAGAAGCGTACCGCAGGGGAGCAGCGAGCAGGTGGCAAGAAGCCTGATGCCCGAAGGTCCGTCGGTCGTGGTGACGGGCGGTATGCCCTTGTCACGAAGGCTCTCACTGACGCCGCCTATTGCGCCCGCGTTGCCCTTGGCGCCGAGTTTTGAATCCATCATTCCTTCGCCGCGGGTGATAAGTTCAAGCTCGTCGAGCGAAAGCTGAGCGACGAACTCGTCAAGACTTACCTTGCCGTCCTTGACGTCCTGAAGCTTATAGCCCTTGTCACCCGTAAGTCCAGTGCCTTCGGGAAGGTTTGCGAGTATCTTTGCCTTTAAGTCAACCGTTCTCGCGGGAACGCTGTTATATGACAGCTTGATTTTGCCGTCCTCGCACTTGGGAACCATGCGCACGAAGCGTGAAGCTTCGCCGACGGCCATCTGCTCGGTAAGTGTTTCGATAACCTTGTCTTCTTCAAGCGTAAACTCAAACACCTTTTCACAATTCTTTGAACTTACGCCCAGCAGGAAGGAGTATTCGCCGCTTTCAAGCACGTAGCAGGCTTTGTTGCCCGTTGCGCCCGTGTCGTCATAGCTTGAAAGGGTGTATTCGTCAACCGTAATTGTAAGCGTTTCTTCCCCGCCGGGTGCGATAAGCGGAGTTTTGGCAAAGCCGACAAGCGAGCGCGCCGCCTTGCCCAGCTTGCCCTGAGGCGCTTCGCAGTAGAGCTGAAGCACCTCTCTGCCCGAGAGAGAGCCGATATTTTTGACGCTTGCCTTAACGCTGACCTTGCCGTCCTTATATTCGGCGTGCGTGCAGTTAATATCGAAATCCGTATATGAAAGACCGAAGCCGAATTCGTAGAGCACTCTGTCGGGTTTGAAGGTTTCGAAATATCTGTAACCGACGTAAATGTCCTCGGTGTAGTTGTTCGAGTCTTTGTTTCCGAAGCAGTCGGCTGACGGGTAGTATTCGTATTTTTTGGCAATCGTGTCGGTCAGCTTGCCCGAGGGATTGACCTTGCCCGAGAGCACGTCGCAAACCGAATTGCCCGACTCCATACCGCCCTGCCAGACGATAAGGATTGAGCTGATTTTATCGCCGTATGCGGCTATCTTTTCAAAGTCGATAACCGAGCCGATATTCAGTATAAGCACAACCTTGTCAAAGCTTTCGCAGACCTCGTCAAGAAGCTTTATTTCCTTATCGGTCAGGTAGAAGCTGCCCTTTTCGAGCACGTTTTCCCTGTCCTCACCTGCGGAGCGGCCGACAATCACAACCGCCTTGTTGCTGTCCTTTGAAAAGCGCGCAACGTCCTCCTTTGACAAAGGCATTTCGGGATAGAAGCGCGGCCAGTGCGCCCAGAAGCCGGGATCGACCTTGTGCTTTTCGGACCAGTTCTTATAAATTTCCTTTAATTCCTCATTGACTTTGAAAGGCTTTTCGGCCTCAATCGCGTTTATAAGACTCGTTCTGTACGGCACTATTACGTCGCCGCCCGAGCCGTTGCCGACGAAAAACCAGTCGTTCTGAACTCTGCCGAAAAGTGCTACGTTATCGTCTTCTGTAAAGGGCAGAACGTTATTGTCGTTTTTGAGCAACACGCAGCCGTCCGCACCCGCCTTTCGAAGCAGCGGAACGATGCTTTCATTGGCTTTTCCGTCGCCTAAACCGCCCACGGTCTGCTGTGCAACCTCTGCGCCCGAGACTTTTCTGATTATCTTATTCAAGAGCTTCATAACTGACCTCCGATTTGACTTATTTGTTTAAGTATAACACTATTACAATAATATATCAAACATTAAATCTGTTCAGTATTTCTTTTTGGAATGTACAAAATAACCAAAAATGTGAACGGATATTCACCATTTCGCAGAAATTCATTTTCAGGTCTACATTTCTCTTGTAAGCGTATTTGTATTTATGATAAAATATCAAAAAAGGATTAAAGGGCAGGTGACTGGATGGATTTACAAAAGCACCACAAGGCGACCTTCGACAACATTGCGCCCGAGAAGCGCGAGCGCATAATCAACGCCGCGACCGCGGAATTCGCGCTCAAGGGCTTTGAAAACGCCAACATCAACAGCATAGCCAAAAAGGCGGATGTCAGCGTCGGCTCGCTTTACAAGTACTTTGAAAACAAGCAGGATATGTTCCTGACCATCATCCACTACAGTATTGCGACTATGGAGGATATGCTCAACGAGCTTCTCGAGAGCGACGAGGACATACTGCTGAAGGTCGAGCACATTATCCGCACTATTCAGCAATATTCCAAGGAAAACGTGCTTATCGTCAAGCTTTACAACGTTATGACGAGCGAGAACAATCCGCGTTTTGCCTCGCAGTTCGCATTTGAAATGGAGTCGATGACGGCGCGCATTTACCGCACCGCCATTGAGAGAGGTAAGAAAGCGGGCGACGTGCGCGAGGACATTGACTCGGCGTTTGCGGCGTATCTGCTGGACAATATCTTTATGAATCTTCAGTTCTCGTACGCCTGCGACTATTACAGGGAGAGGCTGAAAATCTACACCGGCAACGACACTCCCGAAAAGGACGATTTCGTAGTTGAGCAGTGCCTGAAATTTATTAAGTCGGCGCTGAAAAAATAATAATCGGAGGAAGAAAAAATGGTAAACCCTACTTATGTTATTGCATTTGATATCGGTACGACAGGCGTCAAGACCTGCGTTTTCGCAGTGTCTGACAAAATTGAGCTTCTTGCTTCAAAGTCGGAGGGCTATAAGCTTTACGTTATGCCCAACGGCGGAGCCGAGCAGGACCCCGACGAGTGGTGGGAGGCTATGTGCTCCTCTGCAAAAGAGGTTATGAAGAAGTCTAAGGTTGACCCCAAGGACATTTCGGGTATTTCCTTCTGCTCTCAGGCGCAGGGCGTAGTCCTCGTCGACAAGGACGGACGGCACGTGCGCCGTGCGTTCAGCTATATGGACCAGCGTGCAGGCGAGCAGATGAAGGCCGTTTTCGGCGGCGGTCCGCAGATTGCGGGCGGCAACGTCGTTAAGGTACTCGAATCGCTTAAATGGACGGGCGCGGCGCCGCTGAGCGTAAAGGATCCCGTATGGAAATACAAGTGGGTGCAGGACAACGAGCCTGAGATTTTCAAAAAGGTTTACAAATGGCTCGACGTCAAGGAGTCGCTTATCGTCAGAATGACGGGCGAGTTCGTTATGACTCACGACTCGGCGTTTGCAACCATGATTTATGACATAAAGAATAAGTGCTGGAGTCAGCAGATGTGCAAGATGATAGGCATCGACACCAATCACCTTGCAAAGATAGTCAAGTCAACCGATAAGGTCGGCACGCTCACCAAAAAGGCTGCCGAGGACCTCGGACTTGAAGAGGGCACGCCCGTATTCGGCGGCGGCAGCGACGCTTCGCTTATCGGCGTAGGCGCAGGTGCGGTTGAGCTTGGCGACACACATATCTATCAGGGTACGTCGGGCTGGGCTTCGACGGTTATCGACAAGCCTACCGTTGACACAAATGCCATGATAGCGGGCGCTGTCGGCGTTAAGGACGGCTACTACAACTACTTTGCCGAGCTTGAAACTGCGGGCAAGTGCGTAGAGTGGGTTAAGGACCACCTTGCCCTTGACGAAATTGAGATTTATCTTGACAAGACTCATAATCTCAAGCATTCAAAGGGCGACTTCGAGACCGTTTACACCAACCTTTACGACTATATGATGGCGGTTGTCGATACCGTTCCCGCAGGCTCAAACGGCGTTATCTTTACCCCGTGGCTTCACGGTAACCGCTGTCCGTTTGAGGACTCAAAGGCGAGGGGAATGTTCTTCAACATTTCGCTTGATACGGGTAAATCCGAGCTTATCAGAGCCGTATCCGAGGGCGTTTGCTTCCACCTTCGCTGGTTCCTCGAGGCTCAGGATAAGAAGATAAAGACCTCCGATACCGTACGCTTCGTAGGCGGCGGCGCACTCTCGGACATCACCTGTCAGATGCTCGCCGATATCACGGGCAAGACTATCGAGACCGTTGATTCTCCGCAGAACATCGGCGCGGTTGGCGCGGCTATCGTTATAGCGGTCGGCGTAGGACTTCTCGGCGACATCACCGACGCAAAGAAGCTTATTCCCGCGACAAAGACCTTCAAGCCGAACTTCGCTCTTAAGCCCGTTTACGACAGAAACTACAAGGTATTCAAGGCACTCTATAAGGCAAACAAGGAGAACTTCGCAATTCTCAACGAAGATAAATAAGCTATGGCAAGTCTGGTAACAATTATATTTATCGCCGCCGCTGTTATAATCGGTATCGGCATAATTGCGGTTATAGTCGGCTTCGTTAAAAAGACGGCTCACTCCGCCGAGGCGCAGGTTGTCAAGGAGCTTGTAAATCTCGTCAGCGAAAACGGTATGGATTTCGTCAGCGAGCCCGAGCATCCGAGACTTATTTCGAATATGAACCGCATTTACCTGCCTCAGATTGAGCGCGATTTTCCCGGCTTCAACTGGGACGAAATACGCCTGATGCTCGAAAAGGAAATCGCAAAAAAGTTCGACGAGAAGGCTGATTTTGAAATCGAGGAAACTGTAATTTCACGTTACGAAAAGTCGAACGGAAAGTACAGAATTTCCTGCGAGACGGCGGCCTAGTATTACGACGGCGAAGCGACAAAGCGTTTCGGAATTGCGAGCGCGCTGGCGTATCTCAACAGCAAAACTCTCGACTCCGCCGACCTCGGCCCGCAGGCGCTTAACTGTCCTCAGTGCGGCGCTCCGCTTAAGAGAAATACGGGCGGCGAGATAATATGCGAATTCTGCGGCACCGTCGTTGTCGGCGACAAGGCGTGGCAGGTAGTTGAGATTAAGGAAAAGTAATGAAATCAATCAAGGCAAAAATAAAATCACTTTCAAAACCGCAAATTGTATTTGCGGTTTTAGGCTTTATTATAACCGTTATATTTTCACCTTTGGTTTCGTTCATTTTCAACTTCGGAAGCGCGGTTGGAATGGGTATCGGAATTGCCGTAATACTGGTTGCGGTTTTCTTCGATAAGGCTAAAGCTTTTGTGAAAAAGCTGTGGTCGAAAAAAATTGGCAAGGCGGCAATATGTCTTGTGTGCATAATCGCGCTCGTTGCTGTTTGCTATTGCAGTATTGTCTCCGTAAAGGTTCTGTCGGCGGCAAAAACCGATACCGACATTCCGGCAAACACGCCTGCAGTGCTTCTCGGATGCCGCGTTGAGGGAGAACAGCCGGGCAGGATGCTTTCGCAGAGAATAAACGCCGCTTACGATTACCTGATCGAGAATCCCGAAGCGGTCTGTGTGCTCTCGGGCGGTCAGGGTTGGGATGAAAAAATACCCGAGGCTCAGGCTATGTATAACACACTGACCGAAAAGGGCATTTCACCCGACAGACTGATAATTGAGGATAAGTCAACCGATACGAAGGAAAACATTGCCAATTCAAAGGCATTGCTCGGCGACGTTGACAGCATTGTGATTATAACAACCGATTTCCATCAGTTCAGGGCGGCGATTATCGCAGAGCGCAACGGATTGAATTCGTATTCATACAGCTCATCATCGGGAATATTCTCGTTACCCACGAACATAGTCAGAGAGTGGTTTACGGTACTCAATCTTTTGCTGAGAGGTTAATAATTACATAAAAATAACGGGCGGTTTTCCGCCCGTTTTTTATATCGTAAAATTTGAGTTTATCGGGATGATTGATTATTAAATCAGGACATCAAATCGTAGGGGCTGACGACCTCGGCAGCCCGCATAAAGTCACATCAAATCTGAACGGGGCGTCGGGGTCGCCGCCCCCTACGGACTCACTTCGGACCGAGTATGTAATTACCCCGACAAACTCCGATTTATCGGACAAATAAAGCTCCCTTTTCGGGAGCTTTTCGTTTATTCAAACTCTTTCATATCCTCAAGCATCATTTTCGTTTTCTTTATATCAATGCCCTTGATTTCGTCCTTAACGTCTGCCGTTATTGCGTCAATGAGCAGGGAGGGGTTGATATTGTTCTTGACTCCCGCCGTCAGCACGACCTTTAACAGTACTCCGTTTTCGGCTTCTGACAAATCAAACGAGTGTATGTTTTCCTTGATGTTTACCTGCCTGAAAACCTTTTTTCTGCCCTGTTTAGCTTTTTTCTCGGCGTTGATTTCGTCGGCTTCGATTTTCTCTTTAAGTGAGCTTAAAACAAGCTCGCTTTTTTCTGTGTAAAACAGTATTTCAAACTCCGAAAAGCAGATTTCATTCGCCTTGTGAACGGGCGCGGCAACCTTGGTTACGCGTATTCCGTCGGGCAGGGTTGACTGAAACCGCTCCTTAATCTCGTCAAAGGGCATTTCGTCATTTGTGCGAATGTCAACCGACTCACAGAAGCTCTCCGTGCCCAGCGATAACGGCAGGGAAAAGGTCATAAACGGGTGCGGATTGAAGCCCTCGGTGTACCAGATATCAATTCCTGCGCGCTTGACGGCTCTTGAAAAGCAGCGCATCAGGTCAAGGTGCGAGATGTACTTCGCCATATCCTTTTTCTCAAAGAAGATTCTAACGTCTCGCATCGCACTTGCCTCCGTTGAGCATATTCGCTCCGCATGCCGAGCACTTTATACGGCAGTGCGGCGTGGTTTCGGAACGGTGCGCCTTTAGATTCTCCTGTTCGAGAAATTCGCGGCGTATGCCGTAGTCAAACATATCCCAGGGCAGAATTTCGTCGAAGCTTCTGCGCCTGTTGGCGTAAAACGCGGGGTCGATACCGAACTCGTCAAAGGCGTCGAGCCAGTTCTGAAAATTGAAGAACTCGTCCCAGCTGTCGAATTTCGAGCCTCTGCGCCATGCGCTTTCAATTACGTCGCAGAGCTTTCTGTCGCCCCTTGCAAATACGCCCTCAAGCAGACTTGTCGGCGATTCGTGATAGGAAACCCTTATCTTTTTTGATTTTACGCACGAGAGCAGATGCTTCTGCTTTTCCTCGAGCATATCGCGTGTGTCCTGCGGCTCCCACTGGAAGGGCGTGAATGGCTTGGGTACAAATGAAGCTACGCTTATGCTGACCGTAACGCCCATGCCCTTCGGCTTGTCGGGATTGCGGTAGTACGTATCGACAACCGTCTGCGCGAGGTCGGCTATACCTGCCACGTCGTCAAGCGTTTCGGTCGGAAGTCCGAGCATGAAATACAGCTTGACTGCCGTCCAGCCGCCCGCAAACGCCTTTTCGGCGGTGCGGATGACCTCTTCTTCGGTTACGTTTTTGTTTATTGCGTCTCTGAGTCTCTGAGTGCCTGCCTCGGGCGCAAAGGTAAGTCCGCTGCGGCGGACCTTTTTAAGTTCCTCCATAAGCTCGTCCGAGAAATTGTCAACACGAAGCGAGGGCAGGGAAACGTTGATGTTTTCCTTTAATGCCCAGTCAAACATTTTCGGTATGAGCTGTTCAATTTCCGTATAGTCGCTTGTACTTAACGAGCACAGAGAAATCTCGTCGTATCCCGTATTCTCGCACAGCGCCTTTGACTGACGGTTTACGGTGTCGGACGATTTTTCCCTTATCGGTCTGTAGATAAAGCCTGCCTGACAGAAACGGCAGCCTCTTATGCAGCCTCGGAAAATTTCGGACACAACTCTGTCGTGAACTATGTCAATAAACGGCACCACGAATTTGTCGGGATAGAACACGCTGTCAAGGTCGGAGATAATTCTTTTCTTAACTGTTTTCGGAGCTCCGTTTTTCGGAGAGACCTCTTTTATTGTGCCGTCATCATTGTATGAAACGTCATAGAACGCAGGAACATAAACGCCCTCAATCTGTGCCGCTTCCTTTAAGAATTCCTCCTTTGTCGAGCCCATTTCCTTATGCTTTATAAGCAGGTCTATAACCTCGTTGGTGACTTCCTCACCCTCGCCGGGCATAAAAAGGTCAATGAACGCCGAAATCGGCTCGGGATTGCACGCGCACGGACCGCCCGCAACTACAAGGGGAGTCAGGTCCTTTCGGTCCGCGCTTCGCACGGGAAGTCCCGCAAGGTCGAGCATATTGAGCACGTTGGTGTAGCTCAGCTCGTACTGAAGCGTGAAGCCTATCATATCGAAATCCTTGATATCGTCGCCGCTTTCAAGCGCGTACAGCGGTACGCCGTTTTCGCGCATGAGCTTTTCCATATCGTCCCAGGGCGCAAAAACTCTCTCGCACCAGGCGTCCTCACGGGCGTTTACGAGCGAGTAGAGTATTTTCATACCGAGGTGGGACATACCGACCTCGTAATTGTCGGGGAAGCAGAAGGCATAGCGGAATTTGATTTTCGACTTGTCCTTGACAACCGAGTTGAATTCGCCGCCCGTGTAGCGCGCGGGCTTCTGCACCTGCTTTAATAGATTTTCCTGCTTTATACTGAGCATATTATTCCTTTTCGGATGCGAACTGTTTTGAATATTTTACCTTGAAGAGTATGCCTGCGGCAACGAGGCTCGCAACGATAGTTACGAAAATCATAGTGCCTACGGGCAGCTTGGGCGCAAAGATGTAAGCGATTACACCTGCAAAAATCGGAGCTATCGTCAGTCTCCAGTGCTTCGCGAAATACGAGGCGAGAAGCGCGCCGAACAGCGCGGGGACAACATATTCAAATGCAGGCTTTATAACCGAGCCCTCGGCCGTGATATACGGCAGAACAGGGGCGAAGGCAAGCACGCCGACCGCAATAATGACAGTTGTTGTGATTGCCGACGTGCCTATCGCTATGGTCGAGATAAGCTCGCCTTCCTCGCTGGTTGCCTTTACGTCGGCGGAGTTCATCGCGTTCATGGCGCACGGGAGCTTTAAGTTCGCTATGTTACCCGTTACGAACGACAGATAAGCGCCGCCCGCACCGAGCAGGGGGGTATAGGTTATAACCTCGACTATGGCTGTCGCCCAGTAAATCGGTATAACCGCCGCCAGCGCCTTTAAGAGCGTCGAGAACTGCGGGAAAACGTTGTAGTAAATTGAGAATATGAGCGGAACGGCGTAGAGCACCGCGAGTGCGGTGACGGTCCAGATTCGTCCGTAGGTGTGCATTTTATCGGTAAATGTTTTCATCGTCGTTCCCTCCTTATCTGAAAGTAAAGCCGGCAATATCGGGCGGCAGAATCTGAGTCAGCAGCACCGCTATTCCCATAGCGCCGAACATGGCAAGAGGCAGTACGAAGGGCTCAAGCTTTTTGATGCCTTTTTTGCGCGCAAGCCAGTCGAGCGCGATTGTGAATACCATAGCCGAAACGAGCACCGAAACGGACATAAGTCCCGCCGAGATATCGGGTGCGTCGGGAGCGGCGGCAAGGCTCTTTGCGACAAAGGCGGCTACGATACCTATCATACCCGCCGCGCCGAGAATTTCACCCAGAGCGCTTGTCTTTTCGTTCTTCTTGACGGCGTTGCCCATAACCTTATGTATTTTCTTGCAAAAAATAGGAAGCAGAATAAGCGGGAAGCACGAACCTATCGTCATGGTCCACATAACGGTCGAAAATTGCTGAGTGTCCGTAACCTCCTCGGATAGCGTACCGCCCAGCGCGTCGAGCGCGTTGTTCGCGGCTACGGTCTCATACGCGAGATTGCCGATAACCGAGAGGCGTATCCACGGCAGAACTATTCCGAGCGCCGAAGCGAGCGCAAGTACCGTCGCAAGTATTGAAACCGCCGGAGCTATTGTGAAAAGCACGCTCGTGACAACGGTCTGCTTGAGCTTTTCGGGCTCAACGCCGATTTCCTTGGCGCGTTTCCACGATTTTACGATAAAGAACAGCGACTGTACTATTACAAACAGTATCACGCCGCCTGCCAGCGCGTACATCAGCGCGCCCGTTTTGAAGTCTGACATAATCTTCCCCCTTAAATCTTATCGGCGTCAACAAGCCAGACGCCGTTTTCTTTAATTTTCGTTATCTTATCGCCCTTGACGAAAAATACGTTGTCGCTTATTTCCATAAAGGGCTTATCCATTTCGGAGTCGGTGTAGAATTCGTCAATCTGAATATCGCCGTAAACCGCCCTGAAGCATTTGATTTTGTTGTCGCGGTAACAGATTGAGCGGACCTCACCCGTCTCAATGTCAAGGTCTGAGCCTATGACGTTCTTAACGCCCATGCGTTTGCAGATTTCTCTGAGCACAACCTCGGGCGAAGCGGAAAGTATCACGTCGTCGGGCAGCAGCATATCGCGGAAGGCGGGCTTGACGTCCTTTTCGTGCTTGTCCCAGAAGCGCTCAATCCTTTCGGGAATGTTGTCAAACGCCTCGCAGCACTCGCGGAACATCTTACTGCACTCTGAGAACAGGTCGTCGATACTCAGCTTACCAAGCTTATAGCGCACAACGCCTTTTATAAAGGTCGGGACGTACTTGATAACCTTATGCGGATAGCGCACAAGGAAGTACCTGAAGAAGTCCACCGAGCTTTCGCCGTCGTATATGGTATTGTCAAAGTCAAAAACTCTCATAAATTTCACCAACTTACATTTTAACACATTAAAGGGATAATAACAATATAAAGATTAAGAGAAATTTGAGTTTGTCGGGGAGAAAGCTCGAAAGGACACCAGCCTCCCTTGTCAAAGGGAGGGGGACCGCCGTATGGCGGTGGTGGGATTCCTTTTTATTGTTATATCAAGCTTTCTTGAATCCCCTCGCCAGCGTTCGCTGGCCCTCTCCCCTTTAACAAGGGGCGCTGAATGCTCGCCGTCAATCGCATCGACAAACTCCGATTTGTAAAAGCGTTCTGAGTTTTTTTCTTTTTCTTGCAACACTTTTTGCTTTGTGATAGTCTATTGTTATGAAAGGCCTTCAGAAAGGTTTTGCGAGGTGATAAAATGACAGACAGCAATATATTGCTCGAATGCGCGCAATCGGGCAATGCCGAGTGCTTCGGTCAGCTGTATTCCATGTATCAGAAGGAACTGTACGTGTACGCGTATAAATTCCTTGGCAACCGCGAGGACGCAGAGGACGCCGTGCAGCAGGCGTCGGTTAAGGTTTACACGGGCATAAAGAATATAAAGAAGCCCGAAGCCTTCAAGGCGTACTATTTCAAGGCGCTTGCCAATACGGCGCGCAGTATGCTCGCACGGCGCAATATGCATGTTGTCGCTTCCGAGGATGAACTTGAAAACACCGATTCCGGTCTGTCAACCGAGAGCGAAGCGCTCAACAGCTTTGAACTTAACCGCGCGCTCTCAATGCTCAACGCCGACGAGCGCGAGATAGTGCTGCTGTCGGTTGTCGGCGGTTTCACCTCGAAGGAAATATCACGGATTACTACACTTACGGGAGGTTCGGTGCGCTCAAAGCTCTCACGGGCGCTTTCGAAAATGCGCGCCGAGCTTGAAAAACAGTGAAAGGAGAATAATCATGACTGACAATAATAATTTTGAAAATCAGCTTCGCGACTCTCTTATGAAGGAAGCCGATAATATTCCCGAGTCGCTGTCGGCGGAAAACATCACCGCGCTTGTCAGCGATAAAACACCCGCAAAGGCGAAGTCTCCCGTTAAGAAGATAGTCGCGCTTGCCGCTTCGTTTGCGATAGTTGTTGCTGCAGTTGCGGTCGGTGCGAAATACTATAAGCCGAAGGTAAAGCCGATAAAGACGGGCGACGACACGCAGAGCGTAGAAGCCGCAAACGGCTATGAGGACATTCAGAGCTTCTTTATCGAGCTTAAGAATAATACCGTTCATATGAACGGCGGACGCTATGAGGTAAATAAGTTCTTCAACTTCGGCGCAGTCAGGGACGCTGATAAGACGGCTGAAGTGCCCGAAACGGCAAGCTCTGCCGCCAATACGGCAGGCGTTGAGGGTGACGGTATGGGCGGCGGTCCCGCGAGCGAGACCGAGCTTCAGGTTGAAGGCGTTGACGAGGCCGATATTATCAAGAACGACGGCAAATATCTTTACGTTATACACCGCGATAAAGTTAACACCGTATCAATAATCGACCCGACAAATCCTTCCGATATGAAGGTGTTAAGCGAGATTAAGCTTGTCAGCGACGACGGTTATGACGCCTATGCAGACGAAATATATATCAAGGGCGACCGACTTATAGCGGCGGTTAATCTTTACACCAACGAAAACAATCCCGTCTATTACAACTTCGATTCAATCTGCTGCTTCTACGGCAGCGGCGAGACGAGAACGGGCGTGCAGATTTACGATATCAGCGACAAATCAAATCCCTCGCTTGTTTCAAACTATATCGTTGAGGGCGGCTACGTTTCCTCGCGTATGATAGGCAACGAAATGGTGCTTATCTCCAACTATCTTGTACCGCTTTACAATGACGACGAGAAGCTCAGGGAAGAATGCATTCCGAGCTATTGGCTAAACTCAAAGGAATACAAGGTTCCCGCCGAAAGCATCAGCATACTCGACAAAAACACCGAGAACACCTATACAAATATTCTCAAGTTCGACGTTACGGCTGATTCCGAAGAGCCCGTTGCGGCTTCGGTGCTCGGCGGCTCGGATCAGGTTTACTGCAACAAAACCGACCTCTACGTTGCGCGCTGGAACTATGTTTCAACCCGCGACAGCTACGACGAGTTTACCGATATTTTCCGCTTCGACCTTACCGACGGCGTTAAGTTCGTAAAGTCAGTTAAAATTGAGGGCGGCATACTCAATCAGTTCTCCATGGACGAGTATAACGGTTATTTCAGAGTTGCCACCTGTCACCGCAATGACGAGAGCATAATCACCGTGCTCGACAAGAACCTCAATCAGGTAGGCAAGCTCGGCGGCCTCGCAGAGGGTGAGTCGATTTACGCCGTCAGATTCATGGGTGATACGGCTTATGTGGTAACCTTCTTCCAGACCGATCCGCTGTTCGTAATCGACCTTTCCGACCCGACAAAGCCGACGGTTGCCGGCGAGCTTAAGATACCCGGATTTTCAAGCATGCTCTATCCATACGGCGAAAAGTATCTTATCGGTGTCGGTATGGACGGCGACGAGAACGGCTCCAACGGACAGCTTAAAATCTCCCTGTTTGACGTAAGCGACCCGAGAAATCCGAAGGAGGTCAGCAAGGCTCTTATCAACGGCTATGCCGACACACCCGCCGCTTATATTCACAAGGCGTTCCTTCGCTTCGGCGACACGGGCGAGTTCGCAATCCCCGTTAACGGCGACGGCACCAATTATCTGTGCTCGTTCAAGGTTGAGGGCGACAGAATAAGCGCGTATAAGAAGTATGTATGCAGTAATGAAAACAGCTACTACGCATATATGGAAAGAGGAGCTTTCATCGGAAACACGGTGTTCACTCTTTCAAATCTCGGGCTTACCGCGTTCGACCGCGAAAGCTGCGAACAGCTTTCGGAAATAGTAATGCGCAGTGAAAACGAGCTGGTGGTTTATAACGACTATAACGGTTATGCCGAGGTCACAACCGTGCCCGCCGAAAACGTAATAATAGTTGATTAGTATAAAATGCAACGAGCCGCAGTATCGCTACTGCGGCTTTTCTGTTATTTCAATAATTTTGAGTTTGTAGTGGTAACCAAATCGTAGGGGCGACCATAGGTCGCCCGTAGTTTACATATTATTTGACGGGCGGGCAATGCCCGCCCCGTTAGTTTACCGCAAAGCTGACGGGCGATTCGTGAATCGCCCCTACGCT
>JAUMVO010000023.1 GCA_030530095.1 Clostridiaceae bacterium | reverse complement strand
TTGCGCAGCAAGAATTTCACTTCGAGGTCAAAGACCTCGATAAACTCCGATTTGTTAATGTGTAAAAAGGATATAAAAAAACAATTGAAAAATGAAAACAAATGTGATATATTGAAGTTGACGGGACAACCTGTCAAATTAAAAGGGAAAGGATTGATACCAATGGGAAAATTCGTTATTAAAGAGACTAAAAAGGGTTTCGTGTTCAATCTTAAGGCAGGCAACGGCGAAGTTATAGCTGTTTCCGAGGTTTACAACACCGAGAAGGCTTGCAAAAGCGGAATCGAATCAGTCAGAAAGAACTGTGTAGCGGAAATTGAAGACCAGACCGTAGCTAACTACGAGAAGCTCAAGAACCCGAAGTTCGAGGTTTATACCGATAAGAAGGGCGAATTCCGTTTCAGACTTAAGGCTAAGAACGGCGAAATCATCGCCACAGGCGAAGGCTACAAGGCCAAGGCAAGCTGCAAGAACGGTATCAAGAGCATCCAGAAGAATGCTCCCGAGGCAGAGGTTGTTAAGGCTTAATTACAATTAAACAGACTATTAAAAAGAACCGCTTCGAAAGAAGCGGTTCTTTGTTGTAAGCTGTTTTACATATATGCTCTTACAAGAATTGCAACTGTCTACACTTAATTGAATAAATTTGAGTTTGTAGAGGAGAAAGCTCGATAGGACAACCAGCCTCCCTTGTCAAAGGGAGGGGGACCGCCGTACGGCGGTGGTGGGATTCCTTTTTAATTGTTATATCAAGCTTTCTTGAATCCCCTCGCCAGCGTTCGCTGGCCCTCTCCCCTTTAACAAGGGGCGCTGAATGCTCGCCGTCAATCGCATCGATAAACTCCGATTTGAAAATCACACGCAAAGTCCGTTTAACGGGATTTTGGCGTGTGAATTGTGTTGAAAAATTCTGTGTTTCGGTTATAATTTAATCGAACATTTGTTCGGCAGAAATCGTCCCTGCCCGACAGATGTCGGAAAGGAGGTAAAATATGTTTTTCGTTTTACATACAGAAGACTGCATAAAAGACGGTGAATTTTTAAGCTGAATACTCCCCTGTTTTGATAATTAATTAAAGGAGTAAAGCTTAAAAATGAACGAAAGCGCCTTGACGAGAGAAGTTCTGTCCGTTGAGGAGATTTACGAAACGGAGGAATACGTATTAGTCAAATTCACCGAAGTCGTTGACAATAAAATCACCGTCAGCTTTGAAAAAGGAATCAAAGACAATGACGGTGATATAGTCAGATTTATTAAAATTTAATATTTTGTCAGTCCCGAATCTTCGTAGATTTTTCTGAGCGTGTTGTACTGTTCGGTATCGGCCGAGTTGACCGCCTTCAGCTTTTCTCTCGCCTTTTTCGTGAAGGCGTATCTGAAGAAGCGTATTACCCAGAACAGCGGCAGTAAGAACGGTAGCTTTTCCAGTATGGGGAAAATATGCTGCATATGGCGAAGGTTCGGGAAAAGCATTTTTACTATACGTTTTGCCTTGCTCTCGTTGGCTGCGGCAACCTCAGCGGCATTTTTCACTGGCGGACCGAAAACGATATAGTTTTCCATCAGCTCAATGTTTTCGTCGGCATCTTCGCCTTCAAATACGGATTTTCCGACGCTGATAATGTTCTTATTAAAGCTGTTGAGCCCGAGTTTTTCAAGCTCGGCTTCGATATACCCGCAGTCAAGACTGTCGGCGAGTTTTTTATTCATAAGATAAAGGTCAACTGTCGGTCTGAAGCATGCGCCGGCGTTGGTGTAATGCTCGGCAAGATGAGCGAGAGTGTAAATATAGAGGTCGCTGTCGCTCATTTTGTACTCATAATCGCCGATTTTCACTGCTCTGTCCCAGACGCCGAGGAAGTACTCATACATATAGTAATCCTCGGTAAACAGAGTATTGTGAAGCTCAACGGTCAGAAAAGGCGCCTTGATAAGCACGATATCCTTGCCGTTGTTCATCTCCTGCTTTAGTCCGTGTGAAAGAAGTATATCGCGAGCCTTTTCAACGTCCTCTTTTCTGACAAGGACGTCCATATCGACCATAAAGCGCATCTCGGGCTTCGGGTATAGAGCTTTCAGGTGAGAGCCCTTGAGAAGCATAAAAGGAATATCGTTCTCGGTGAATTCCTTACGGATTTTGTCAAGCTCAGACTGCTGACTCATTTCGCGAAGCATTGCCGCCTGATATGCTTTTTTAAGCTTCACGGCGACGTCGTCGGGGAGCATCTTCCCCTGCCCGTTCGCAAAGTACAGAAGCGCCTGAGCGGAATTGCGCACGGCGAGATTGTAAACCTTCTCTGCGTCAACGTCCTCGGGCAAAGCGGGAACATCACCGCCGTTGATAACGGCAGCGACGCATGCGAGGAAATATTCCTTTATCTTCATTAAATCGCTCATATATTAATCCAGTTCAAACTTTGCAAAAATCGGGAAATGGTCAGACGGATATACGCCGTCGTAGGTTGTGTTTATAATCTTCAGCTCGTCGACCTTGATGCCTGTTTTTGAAATCATGAAGAAGTCGATGGTATCATAGTCAAGCTTTTCGCCGAACGCCTGATAGGTAGCGCCGTGCATTGTATTCTCGGTCTGATACTGAGCGTCGAGGAAATTCTCGGTAACCTTGTTGTAGGTTACGCTGCCCTCAAAGCAGTTGAAGTCGCCCATAATCATACTCGGAAGTCCGCCGAACTGCGCTATCTTATCGAGAACTACACCGATGCCGTTGATTCTTGCCTCCTCGCTGACGTGATCGAGGTGGGTGTTGAATACAACAAATTCCTTTTCTGTCGCGTTGTCCTTAAGTATAACGTAAGAGCAGATGCGGTAGCACGCGGAGTCCCAGTCCTTGCTCATTTTTTCGGGAGTTTCGGAAAGCCAGAACGAGCCCTTGTCAACAAGAGTGTAGCAATCCGTGCGGTAGAAAATCGGGCAGCCTTCGGCATAGGGCGTTTCGTCCCTGTACTCGATAACCGAGTCAAAGCCTACCATACAGTCGCTCAGGTACTTGTACTGCCACTTGGTGACCTCCTGAAAGCCGATAATCGACGGCTTGACGGACTCGATATTCTTCATAATCAGATCCGCTCTGTAGAACCAGCTGCGTTTGCCAAGGTCGCCGGGATTAAGGCAGCGAACGTTACAGCTCATAACGTCAATGCCCTCGCCCTCCCGCGCAGCAGCCGTAAATTCAACGGGCTTCTTGGCGGTTCTGTAATGCGGATAATAGCCGAAGAAAACGGCCGAAGCCGTAAGCAATGCAACTAAAATCAGACATAAGCAGATTTTAAGAATCAGTTTGAACACCTTCATTTCTTCCACCTCATTTTGATTTGTATATCTCCGCCGAGAGAAGCGTTGCCTTAGTACGGCAGGAGGTTATTTTTATTTTTATTCTGTCCGTAACAACGGGCTTTTTGAAAATGATTATCCGCTTGTTTCCGATTACGGTTGAGCGCTCGAGACGTTTGAATCTGCCGTTTCGTGAGTACTGAATTTCAAACGATTCAATCTGCTGTCCCGTGGCGATATTTTCACGCAGAATTATGCTCTCGCATTCGCATTCTTCGCCGAGGTCAATGACGATTTCGGGTTTTTCGTCGCCCTCTCCGCTCTGCCAGTAAAGTTCGTCGCTGTCCGATAGTATATTGTCCGCGCAGTGTTCGCCGTCAAGTTCACTTGAAGCACTTGCGGTCTTGCCCGCCGACAGATTTTCATAAAACACGCGGCCCAGCATACGCCTAAGTCCGTCGAGCGAAAGAGCGTCGATGTCGGTGATTTGTCCGCGTTTGTCGGGCGGAATATTGAGAAGCAGGTTGCAGTTGGCGCCGACTGTGCCGATATAAAGCTTAAACAGCTTCTCAAAGTCCTTTACGCGCGAATCCTCCGCCTTATGATAGAACCAGCCCGGACGGATTGAAACGTCCGCCTCGGCGGGATACCAGACAAGATTTTCGGCATCCTTTATAGCCTTGCGCGAGCCCATATCGATAACCATTTTCTTATGGCTCTCGCGGAATTTCTTACCCTCGTTTTTCTGCGAGTTTTCCTCGGTGAATTCGTTTATGGCGTAATATGAAGGCACAACGCTCCACTCGCTTTCGCGAACGAAGCCCATCTCGTTGCCTACCCAGCGCACATCGGGCCCGCAGACCGATATGACCGCGTCGGGTTGAAGCTCGCGGATAAGCGCATACCAGCCTGCCCAGTCGTATTCCTGACGTTTGCCGTTTTCACCCTCGCCGCACGCGCCGTCGAGCCAGACGCAGAAGATATCGCCGTAATCGGTCAGAAGCTCGCGCAGCTGATTTTTATAAAACTCGTTATATGCTTCGCCCTCGCCGTAGGTCTTTTCGTGTCGGTCCCAGGGCGAGAGGTAAATTCCAAACTTGATTTCCTGCTTACGGCAGGCATCGCTGACGAGTTTTACAACGTCGCCTTCGCCGTCCATAAACGGGCTGCTTTTAACGCTGTAGTCGGTGTATTTGCTCGGCCAAAGGCAGAAGCCGTCGTGATGCTTGCAGGTAAGAATAAGTCCCTTCATACCGCCGCTTTTTATAACGCTGACCCACTGGTCGGCATCAAAATCCGTGGGGTCGAAGTTTGCCGGCAGAGCCGTGCCGTCGCTCCACTCCTGACCGATAAAAGTATTCATACCGAAATGGCAGAACGCGTAAAATTCAGTTTTCTGCCATTCAAGCTGACGGTGTGACGGTACAATCCCGGCCGCCTTTTCAAAATTCTGCATATAATCACCCGTTTGGATTTATAAATTGAATTTTATCATAAAAACCGACATTTTTCAATATCATTGAAACTATTTTGAAAACAAAAGAAAATACGACAGTAATTGACGGTAATTGACATAAAAGTTCAATTTTGATATACTTATATACTGTATTAAATCTATATTTACAAGAGGGGTAACAAAATGCTGGGATATGACGAGAGCACTCTCAAAAAGCTTCAGGGCATTGAGTTGATTATTCTTAAGGATTTCATCAGTCTGTGCGAAAAGCATTCTCTGACTTACTACGTCGCGGGCGGCACGGCTATCGGTGCGTTCCGTCACAAGGGCTTCATTCCGTGGGATGACGATATCGACGTAAATATGCCCAGAGAGGATTACGATAAGTTTCTTGAAATCGCTCAGACCGAGCTTGCAGACAAGTACAACGTTCAGCACATTGACAATACCGACGGTTACGTGCTTACGTTTGCGAAGATGAATCTTAAAGGCACGACCTTTATAGAGGCAACCGACACGAACAGAACTTACGAGCAAGGCATTTTTATTGATATTTTCCCGATGGATAAGCTTCCCTCGGATGAAAAGAAACAGCAGAATCAGATTAAAAAGACGTTTTTCTGGGCAAGGGTTATTTCGCTTTGCGAATACGCTTCGCCGAAGCTGCCCAAGAACATAAACCCCATTGTCGGAGCCGGCGCAAAAATCGCCCTGCCCGTTCTTCACGGCGCATTAAGATTGGTTGGCTTCAACGCCAGAAAAGCTTACCGTCATTACCTCTCGTACGCCGAAAAATATAACGGCAGCGACGAGCAGTATTATATCGACTACGCTTGTCTTACTCCCCTTGTCACAAAGGTTTCGCACGACGATATTTTCGTCGGCAGCTACGGGGAGTTTGAGGGTATTAAGGTAAGAATGCTTCTCGACCACGACAGACAGCTTCGTGTTCAGTACGGCGACTATATGCAGCTTCCGCCTGAGGATCAGAGACATAATCACCGTGCAGAGATTATTGATTTCGGAGAATATTGATTATGAATATTGCTTACAATACCGATGACAATTTTGTGCCGCAGGTTTGTGCAAGCATCTGCTCCGTCTGTGAAAACAACCGTTCCGCAGATGAGTTGACTTTTCATATTCTCGGTGCTGAACTGTCACAGCAGAGCAAGGACAATCTTTCCAAGCTCGTCAGTAGCTACGGGCGCGATTTCCGTTACTATGAAATCGGTGATATTAAAGACCACTTCAGTTTCAGTTTTGACACTCTCGGCTGGCGGCCTGTTATACTTGCAAGACTGCTGATTGATAAAATACTGCCCGAAACCGTCGAAAGAGTAATCTATCTTGACGGCGACACCATTGTCAGAGGCGACATCAGCGAACTCGACACGCTTGATATGCAGGGTTGCCCTGTTGCGGGCGTAATCGAGCCGACAGTCAACAAAAAGAATCTTGAAAAAATAGGACTTGCAGGACATCCCTACATAAATTCGGGCGTGCTTGTTATCGACGCGGGAATGTGGCGTAAAGAAGCAGTCGGCGATGAGATTATCAGCTATTATGCTTCGCATGACGGCCGTCTTTTCGCACCCGACCAGGACGCTATCAACGGTGCTCTGAAGGGCAGAATTCTATACATTTCCCCAACATATAATTACTGCAACAACTATGATGTTTATAAATACAAAACCCTTGTGAAGATAGCAAAGCCGGTCAATTATTCCGATTTCGTGAGCGAGGATACGTTTTCACAGGCGAATCTCAATCCGAAAATAATCCACTATCTCGGCGAGGAAAGGCCGTGGCGCAAGGGTAATCGCCACCGCTTCAGAGGCGATTTTGAAAAGTATCTGTCAATGACTCCGTATAAGGATATGAAATTTGAAGACGGCTGGCAGACTTATTTCAGATGCTTCTATCTGTTTAACGGCGTGGTGAAAATATGTCCGCTGATTTGGTACAGAATAATAACCGCACTTATTCCCGTGTTTATGAAATACAGAAAAAAGCAATTGGCCAAGGAGAAAAACAGGTAATGGGCAACAGTACAAAAAAGCTTTCCGTTCAGGCGAATATGATATATAACACCGTCGGCTCGGTAATATATCTCGGCTGTCAGTGGCTCATAAACATAATGGTTGTACGCTTCGGCTCATACGACGCGGCAGGTATGCTGTCGCTGGCGATGTCGGTAACCAATATGTTTTTCACGGTCAGCACCTTCGGTATGCGCGCGTTTCACGTCTCGGATATCGACAACAAGTATTCCGAAGCGCTTTACGTACGCACAAGAATTCTCACCTGCTCGCTGGCTTTTGTGATTTGCACCGTATTCACGCTGTTCAACCCTTATGACACGGCGCAGACTCTTTGCATTATTATTTATATGCTTTTCAAGCTGACGGAAGCCATGGTAGATGTATTCCAGGGCATTCAGCAAAAAAAATCCAGAATGGACTATATCTGCGTTTCATTCGTCATCAGAGGCGTCCTCTCGCTGGCTGCGTTTACTCTCGTGCTCAACTATACAAAGAATCTTGTACTTGCGATTACCGCCGTAGCTGTATCGACAGCGCTTACGGTTGTTGTATATGATTTTCTTATCTGTAAAAAGCTCACAAATCTCAAAGAACACGTCAATACAAAGCGTTGTTTTGAGGTGCTTAAAGAATGCTATCCGCTGATGTTCAATTCAATGTTCACAGCAGGTCTTATCTCCGTCCCGAGATACTTTCTCGAACAGATAGACGGTACGGAAATGCTCGGTTACTACGGCTCGGTCGCAACGCCCACCGTCATAGTACAGACAGCCTGCACGTTTATATACAATCCGCTGATTTCATCCTTCTCGGAAAGCATAAAGGATAAGGACAAAACGCGATTCAAAAAGATAATGGCGGCTGTGGCAGGGCTGTTTGCGCTTCTGATTACGGCAAGCATAATCGGAGGAAAGCTGCTCGGCGAATGGGGACTCAAGCTGCTTTATACGGAGACTATTCTGCCGTATGTTTACCTCTTCATTCCGATAATGATAGTTACGATAATGCTGGCTATGATATACTTCCTGAGTATGCTGATGACAATTCTCAGAAAGATCAAGCTCATGGCCGTATTAAACGGCATAGCTTTACTGCTGGACGCGGTCATATCGCCGTTTTTCATTAAGCGCTTCAGCCTTGACGGCATTAACTATGCGCTGTATATCGTACTCGGTATTGACATAATAATGCTGGTAATAAGCTTAATCAAATACACAAGGAAGATTTTCAACTCTTGATTTCGGGGTGTAAATAAATGAATGCTGTTATAATTCTCGCAAACGGTTCGGGTCAGCGCTTCGGTTCGAAAAAGCCGAAGCAGTTTCATACAATTCAGGGTAAAATGGTCATTGAGCACGTTCTCAAGAGCGTTTCGCGTTCAAAGCTCAATGACAAAATAATTATCGTTACCAACGGAAACAACAAGGAACTTTATCTCGACAAAATCACGGATTACGAATTCGACGTTGTTGACGGAGGCGACACCCGTAACCGCTCGCTGGGAAATGCAATAGAGTACATAAAAAACAGTTATGACTGCGATAAGGTCATAGTCTGCGACGCAGTACGCCCGATGATAAGCGGTAAGCTCATTGACGATTACTTCGAGAAGCTCGACAGCTATTCCGCAGTTGTAACCGCTCAGAAGATTACCGACAGTCTCGGCTGTTTTGATATTCATCAGGTTGACCGTGAGCGCTATTATCTCATGCAGTCTCCCGAGGGCTTCGATTTCGCCGTACTCAGCGAATACTTTGACGTTGACTCCCCTCTCACAGAGGTCGTTCAGCAGTTTCCCGAGGACAAGAAAATCTATCTCAATTTCGATTTCAAGAACAATCTCAAGCTCACCTATCATGATGACCTGATGATGCTCGATATAATGATTTCAAAGCGCGCATACGTGGATTTTGCAAAGTTATTTGAGGTTGTAACGAGGCTCAACGATTATCTGCTTTCAAATTATCCTTCGCAGACTACAAGGTGGATTTCAAGTCTTGCGCTTGTTGTACCGCATCTGCTTGAAAGATGGGAAATCACGGATTACGAAATCAACGAGTCATCGCATTTCGGTATTATACTGATCTGCGAGTCGAAGAAATACGGAAGCTGCGTTCTTAAAATAATTCCGCCGTTCATTAACCGTTTTGAAGGCGAAAAGCAGTGCTATTACAGCCTTTCCGACCAATTTATGTGCAAGCTTTATGACTGTGACGAAGCGCAAAGCGCTCTGCTTCTGAAATGCGTCGAGCCGAAAAAGGCTCAGGGCTTAGCAGCACAGACTGACGCTTTTGCCGACCTGTTCACCAGAGTATTTGCCAATATGAGAGAAGCGTCCGACCTTAAAAGCGGAGAGGATGTTTTCCCCGTTTATTACGAGCTTCTAAACAACAAGCTGAGCGAAAACGAATTCGAATACAGAAACAGCGAGATAATGAACTATGTCGCAAAGGCTGACGCTCTGTATAAAGAATGCTTTTCGGACGATAAGCTGTATCTCATTCACGGAGACCTTCACAGCTACAATATGCTTTATGATGACGGCAGGCTTGTGGCAGTCGATCCCATAGGCTTCCTTGCGCCGAAAGAATTTGAAACTGCGCGTTTTATCGGAACAGAGCTTACGGACAATATGGACAACATTCCCGAAACTCTTGACAGAGCGCTTGAGTTTGCTGAGCAGTTTGCAGAAAAGGATAGAGTTCTCAACGCTCTGTATATAGACACCGTTTTCAGACTTCATAACTCAATCAGCGAAAACTCCGAGTATTCTCTTACAGACAAATGGCTTACAATTCTTAAGGAACTTGACCTGAGAACGGCGATGTAAACGCCCGATTTCAGCCTCAGATAAAAAAATCGGTTGCTTGAAAAAAATATTGAAAATCTTCTTGACATTACAGGTGATTTTTGATATTATATTTGAGCGTCGAAACGCTGGTGTAGCTCAGTTGGTAGAGCAGCTGATTTGTAATCAGCAGGTCGGGGGTTCAAGTCCGTCCACCAGCTCCAACTCGTCGCAAGCTACATATCGCTCGTTTCCGCAGGACTGCGAAAAGCTCGCTCATTCCGCTGCTCCTCGTTTCCGAAAAACATCACGTTTGCTTCGCCTGCTCGTTTGCAAGCGCACTCACGACGGCTACGCTTCACTACCACTGTTTTTCGGGTAAGTAAAAAAGTTGAATTGAGTGTTATATATCCGGCTTGGACGGTAACTTAATATATGTGGGAGTGTTCCCGAGTGGCCAAAGGGGGCAGACTGTAAATCTGTTGTCGACGACTTCGGTGGTTCGAATCCACCCGCTCCCACCAAGAAAACAGTTGAAACTTTTGTTTCGGCTGTTTTCTTTTTTGATTTTAAGGGTGGATTCGAACCTGATGGTCCATCTTTTGCGTCAGCAAAAGGGACATAAAATCGAATCTGTTTGCGAAGCAAACTCTCGGTGAGCGAAGCGAGCCGAGTCCATCCCGCTCCCACCAACCTAAAAAAGACGCATAACAGTGCGGTTTTTTCTTGTTTTTCAACAATTGATTTTGTCACAATTCTTATTGCTCTGTTTGACGCAGAGCTAACTCTTTCTAAATTACAAGGCTGAGTTATCTTTTTAAATTTTATCTGCATTAGTCTCGGTTCTACAAAAGCAACTTTTTCATTCTCTAAAACAAACTCATTCGATATTTTTTCAATAGTGAGTTTTGACTTGATAATTTTGTTTGTAAGATTAATCGCCATAATAAATTTCTTCCTGTTATTTGATTGTCGCTTATTGACAAATAGTAAAGAATATTGTAATAAATTTTGTGTATTTATTCGTTTATTTCTGTAATAAACGAACATCTAACGGGAGATAAACTATGGCTCATCAAATTGTTGAATTAACTTGTCCCGGCTGTGGTGCAAGAGTAACTACAGGGCAAAGCGTATGTGATTGGTGTCATAAACCTGTAATCATTTCAACATTTAATAGTGTTTATGATATGCCCATGCCCGAAGTTAATAAATACGCTGGGGTATACAGAAAAGCATTGGCTGAAAATCCTGATAATACAGATTTAAATAATTCAGTTGCAATGTGTTATTTAAAGTTAAAACTATATGATAAAGCTATTGAGGCGTTTGAAAAGGCAATGGAAGATAATTTTGATAATTCCGAAACTTTCTTTTATGCCGCAATTAGTCTTCTAAAAGGAAAAAAAGCCTTTTATCAGCAAAAGGAAACAATAGATAAAGCAATCGAATATGTCAACTCGGCAAATATGATAGAACCTCTTGGTATATATTATTATTTCCTTTCATATCTCAAATTTGATTTTTATAAGAGAAAATTTCTAAACACATCGCCGAATTATCAACAAGAATTAGCAACCGCACAACAAATAGGATTATCTCCTTATGATGTTGACCAACTCTATAAAATATTAGAAGTTGAGCATCCGGCTGGTATTTGATTGAGGAAGAAATTCTTCATTAAATAAATATTATTCGTTGTATCATAGATTTTTGACTTTTACAATTAACCGCAATAGTCCATCTTTTGCGTCAGCAAAAGGGACATATAATCGAACTTGTTTGCGAAGCAAACACGGCGAAGCGAAGCGCAGCCGAGTCCATCCCGCTCCCACCAAGAAAACAGTTGAAACTTTTGTTTCGGCTGTGTTCTTTTTTTGACGTTAAGGGTGGATTTGAACCCGTAAATTAAGCTATTGAATTATAAAAATAATATTGTTATAATTACCTTAAAAATTCAACATGGGGTGAAGAAATGAACAAACTGAAAAAAGCGTTTTGCATACTCCTGACACTTATTCTTATTTTTACATTTCAACCTATTGCTTTTGCCGGGGAGGCGAACACTGAATTGAAATTCGATAAAAACGGTGAGTTCACAATACTGCACCTGACGGACTGGCACTGTGCCTATCCGCTTCCTGCTGTACATAAGCAGCTTGTGCTTGAAGCAATAGCGGCTGCCAAGCCCGATTTCGTGGTACTCGGCGGCGACCTGTCCGAAGCGGCGCCCGAGGATCAGCCTGCGGCTATCAAGGAAATCTGTGAGATATTGGTCGATGCGAAATTACCCTTTGTCATCACCTTCGGCAATCACGATTATATGCACGACTACACTATTGACGAGATGTTCGCCTTCTATAAGGAATACGGCGGCGAATACTTTATAGGCACGGACGAAAAGCCCGAGCTTTTCGGCTGCGGAACGTGCAGCCTGCCCGTTTATTCAAACGACGGCAGCCGCGTAGCGTATAATATATACTGCTTCGATTCGGGCGACAGAACGATTGAAGACGGCGAGAACAAGGGCTACGACTCGGTTCACGCCGACCAGATTGAATGGTATAAGGAAAAGGCGGAAGAACTTAAAAACGAAAACGGCGGACAATACGTACCCGCAGTTGTGTTTCAGCATATTATCGTGCAGGAAATCTATGACAAGCTCTTCCCCGCAACGGATAAGACCGACGGCAACGGCGTTATGAAATACGAGGGCAAGCAGTTCCAGATGAAGCCGTTCCCGAACCTTTCAAACATCAAGAAGGGCTACACCTTTGAGCATCCCTGCCCGGGTTATCATAATTACGGACAGCTCGACGCGATGAGCAAAAACGGCGACGTCCGCGCTATTTTCTGCGGTCACGACCACTACAACAGCTTTGAGGTTGAGATAAACGGCGTTGACATAGTCAACACACCGAGCATCAAACCGCACATACTCTTAAGAAAAATTAATTGGGGTCCAAGAGTAATCACACTCCACGAGGACGGCGGATACGAAAGCATGGTGCTTATGGCGTGCATGCTTGCCGAGAATGAAGACTCTCAGCTCGTGGATGTCGGAGCCGTTTCACGTACCGAACTGTTTATAGTCAAGGTGTGGAAAGGACTTGTGGACAACTCTCTTAAGTTCTGGGAAAAGGTCACCGATAAGCTGTACGATTTCTGATATATTACATAACAAAAAAACGGCAGGATGTTAAACGTCCTGCCGTTTTTTATATTCTATTACTCATTGCAAAAAGCAAGCAGTCTTTGCTTATAGTCAGGCGCCGTATCGTAGGCGGCGTGGCCGTATGAGGAATACAAATGATAACGGAAGTCGGGTTTGTCCGAAAACATACGTATAAGCTCCTCGGTTGCGCCGCTGAGTACCCTGTCGTCTGACGAGCCTATCGCAAATACGGGACATCTGATTTCACCGAGTCTGTGAGTCACGTCAAAGCCTTCAGTACCACTTGCAAGTATGACAAAGCGCTCCATATCGTTATCGGTTATGCCTTTTCCGAGCTCTTCAAGAGCATTTTTATACTGCTCAAAAAATTCAGCGGGATAGATATCCTTTGACGATTCAAGGTTAAGCTTAACCCCGTCCTTTTGTTCAGCCAAAGCAATCCACTTTTCTATTGTTTCTGCCTGTCCGGGCGTAATTCGGGCACATGAGGAGCCGAGCATAAGCTTTGCGACAAGCGACGGGTATTCAAGCGCCATTGTAAGCCCTATCATCCCGCCCTGAGAAGCACCGAAAAGATATACATCTTCAAGTCCGAGCGCTTCGAATGCCTTTGCGGTGTCGTGCGCCATATCGCTTACGCTGTAAGCGTCGGGCAGTTCGTTACGGCGGTCGAAAACATATACGGTAAACTCGGATGCGATTACGTCATAGGCTTGGGCAATCAAGTCCGCCGAGCCCATAACGCTCTGCACGCTGAGGCCCGGCAGAATTACAAAGGTTTTATTGCCGTTTCCGAAGGTGAAATAATCCATCGAAAAGCCGTCGGTCTTTACCGTTTTAATACTGACGCTCATTTTATCTCAGAAATAAAGCTTATCTGTTTTCGGAACGTTCTCAATAAGATACTGCTTACAGAAATCGATTACCTGCTTTGTAAGCTCTTCGTCTGCAGGCTTTTTCTTAATGTACCAGCGGAGAATTCTCGCATAACAGATTATCTCCGATTTGCGTATGATTTCGTCAACCGTTTCCTGACTCTCCCCTTCAAAATAATAGCTGAAGGTTGCGTTGAGGAACTGCAAGCACTGCTCGGTAGTGATTCCGAGGAAATTCGCTCCGTTTTCCTTATCGACACATGAGAAGCCCTTGTATGCGGCAAAGATGGCGGCAAACTCAAATATCGGATGGCCTACGGAAAGGGTGTCCATATCGATAAGCAGGTTTTCGTCGCCCTGACGCATAATGTTCTTGATATGGAAATCGCCGTGAAGCATATTGTTCATTTCGGGGATTTCTTCAAACATCTTAACGAGTTTCGTTCCGATTTCTTCGGGAAGATAATCGACATCAAACTGAGCCCAGCGAAGTGCCTCCTGCTTTTTAGACGGAAGCTCGCCGTCTTTAAGCACGGTTTTGTGCATAATCTTAAGAATTTCGACGCTCTGCCTTGCAAGCTCGTCAACGTCCTCGCCCGCCTTTATAAGCTTTGCAAAGGATTTTGCATTGAGAAGCTCAAATACGGAGCCGTAAAGGTCGCCGACCTGAACGACGTCGTAGGGAATTGCGGTCGGGATACCCATAACAAAGGCTTTTCTTGCAAGCTCTCTCTCGTTATGTATATCATCGAGGGAATCGGGCTGCTTATAAACCTTAACGATAGTATCGGGGTCGGTGCGGTAAACGATGCCGTTTGCACCCTCGCCTATTACCTCGCAGCCTTCTATCGAGATTTTACGGTACGCCTTTGAAATGTCCATCATTTCGGTAAAGCCCGTCATATCGAAAATCTCATAGACCTCCGATGAGCAATTGATTATCTTAGTGTCCGCGTTCGTCTTTTTAAGTCTGAGTACAACGCGAAGTCCCGCGCTCGAAATGTATTCAAGCTCGGATGCGTCGAGCAATAATTCGCCCGTGTAATCGCCTATTTGTTCGTTAATTTCCTCTTCAACGCGAGCCGCGTTTGACGAGTCTATTCTTCCCTTTAATTTAACAGTCATAGCTAAAACTCCTTTTCATTCTCCGAAAACGTGATTTACAAGTTCTTCGTATTCTTTATATGCGGGATATTCGCTGAATTGTTTAATGTATTCGAGCACCGTTTTGTGATACCAGCGTTGCTCGGAAACATCGGTTTCGTTGAAACGCTGAAAAACCTCGGCGCCGATTCTGTCGTAATCCCTGGCAAGAGAGCGCATATTGGAAAGCTTGTCTCCCAGCCATAAGAGCTTCGAGTCAGCGGGGCTGTCCTTTAACACCTCAAGGCTTTCAACCTTGCGGACCTTCCACGTGGCGCTCGGCGCAAGCTCGGGCCGCTTGTTCTCGGTTTCGTGAGCTACAAGCTCGGCTACCCTTTCGCCGAAATTGTCAAGTATATCCTGCGCGGTTACTGACGTGTCCTCAACAGTATCGTGAAGCACCGCCGCGGCAAGTATTTCCTCGTCGTCGGTCATTGAGCCGACAATTACGGCAACCTCAAGAGGATGAAGAACGTAAATACTGCCGTCCTTTCGCCGCTGTCCCTCGTGCGCCTTGAACGCGAAGGCAACTGCCTTTTCAAATATGCCCAAAATAATCTCTCCGTTTCATAAAAAGCTGAAATATATTATACATTAAATCAAAGCCTTGTGTCAATGAAAGCTCACTGTGAAAGCTTCAGCGTCGCGTTATAATCGTCTATTCCGTAATTACCCGCGGTGTGCTTCATAGTCTCGTAGAAATCAATGTGATTGCCCTGAGAGTCCTTCATTTTCTTAAAGAAAGGACGAAGCCGCTTAAAGACCTTTAAGAGCAGGTCGCCCTCGGGTGTGCCCTCAACGTAAGGCTGATTGCCCTCGAATATGCTTCTGACGAGATTTACCGCAAATTCAACGAACGAGTCGTTTTTAATGCTCTTGTCCGCTCTGACAAACAGCAGGCGTCCGAACTGACCTAAGGTCATCTTGTTGAGCTTTTTACCGAGGAAGCGAAAAAGCTTTTTCTTTGACTCTGACGGTGCAATATTCACCTTACGCATAAAGCGCTCGGGGTTGTCCCTCATAGCGGTAATGAGCGTTCTTATCATTTTTTCGAACTGAGCTATGAGATATTCCTCGGAGGTAAGGCCCTTTTTGTCCCATTCGAACTCGGGAGTCTGAATGCTCTTTATGTCAACCGTGTTTTCATCCTCAACGGTTACGAGCCTTATAAACGAAGGCCAGCCGATAACCGAGCCCGTGCAGACGTCGTAAAAAAGATTGCCCTTTTCGGTTTTGGTTACGTTTATGCTCTGGTTGTGCATATGTCCCGTAAAGATGAGATGTACGCCGTTGTCGGCAAGGGTTTCGACGAGCTTTTTGCTCTCGTCCTGCCACGCGTCCTTGATAAGCGCAAGTACGGGCTGACCGGGAAGCACGGGATAGTGCTCCATTGCAATCATCATCTGACCGTCAGCCTGAGCCTTCTGCGCCTGCTGGGCAATCCAGCCCAAGAATTCGTCGTCGTAGGTTATATGCTTTGCGGTCGCAATATCGTTTGAAATTACAAGCAGGCGTACGCCGTCCGACAGCTGCGCGACGTAGGACAGATGCTCCTCATTGAACGCGATGGCATCGGAATAGCCGAAGTCCTTGTAATAACCGTAAAGCTCGGAAAACTCAACGCTCTCTATCGGGAAACGGCCGTTTTCGTTGAAGCCGAAGGAGTTGTTGTGAAAATCGTGTCCCGCGGTTACAACATAGATTTTTTTACCGCTCTTCTCCTTGAATTCGTGAAGAAGTTTGGTGAAGGCCTCGTGGTTTTCCCTCTCGCCCCAGAAGGTAAGGTCGCCGGCTATGAGAACGATGTCGGCGTCCTTTGCGTCGGTCAGCCAGTTGAATACGGCTTCGTTTATAAACTGAGTTTCGGCAAAGCATTTCTGCTCGCTGTCCATAAAGTCCTCGTATTCCTCGCCGTATGCGCCTAACGAGTTCTTGAAATAATGGGTATCGGTAACAAGATAGAATTTCAACGGTTTCATATATTTTCTCCCTTTTCAAGCTGTTTCGTGTTTACGGATGTCGGGTGTTATCAATAGAATTCCCTGATATAGTTTTCAACGTCCTCGCGCGTACCCCTGAACGCACCGGGCGTTTCCATTTTAAGCGAAACGGTTGCCGTTGCGGTAAGCAGCGCGGATTCAATATCGCAGTTAAGTCTTTCATTTATATATGCGGCGAAGGCGGTATCTCCCCTGCCGGTTCTGCCGCTTAAGTTCCTCGCCTTTATCGGACAGGTATATATCTTTTCTCCGTCGAAGGCAAGGACCTCGGTATTGTGGGTTATAAGAATTTCCTTTGCGCCCCATGAATGCAGAATTCTCGCGGCTTCGCTGCGGTCGGACGTGCCCGTCAGGATTTCAGCCTCGGCAGCGTCGGTCTTTAAGTAAGTTATATAAGGCAGCAGTTCCTTTTTAGCCGCCCAGTCCTCAAAATACATCTTTCCGCCCGATTTGTCGGCGTGGCGGAGATAACCCTGAACATCAACCGCAACCGCGCCTTTTTGGGCGCAGGCTTCGATAATACCGTCCGCATAGTCGCCGTAAATCAAACCCGCGATATGATAGATTTTGCCTTCAATGCCGTCTATGTCGCTTAACTCAAAGGCATCGCCGTGAGACAGGCACAGACATTCTCTTTTTTCCTTGTCGGCGGTGAAATACTTGTTTCTGATGCTCGTTGAATTCTCGCCGTAACGAACGTAAATATCTTCCTCCGGAATTGTGAACGCTGAGAGCCGGTCGCTGTCATCCTTACTGATTTTCGTAACCGCGGCAACCTTATGGCCGAGAGCGTAAGCCGACGCGCTTGAATAGATAACAGCGCCGCCGCAGACCTCTACAAGCTTGTCCTCATGGTCGATATTAAAATCTTTTGAGATATGTCCGATAATTACAGAATCATAAATCATTTTTTACTCCTTACAGTCGGTTTCGGGACGGACTAACTTATCGGAAAAGTAACCCGAAAACGTATTGTTTTCACAGTAAAGCGCATTTTCGTCGGAATTCTCACAGATAATGCCGATATTCGGTGCGTCCGCACTTTCCGGCGCGATAAAGCGATTGCCGACAATCCTGATTGAATGAGCCTCGGAAAGAAAAATAATATAACCTCTGCTTCTGCCGCGGCTCGAAGCCGAACCCTTAAAGACGTTGTTGCTGATTGTGATATCGCTGTGGTTACAGTCGTCGTGATAACCGAACGCGGGAAATCCGTCACACCTGAATTTATTTGAGTCAACAAGTATATTGTGACAAATCTCACCGTCACGGCTGAAATCAATTTCAGTACCGTCGCAGTTGTAAACGGGTCCGTATGAGCCTTCAAGCGCACGGTCAATCTGTATCATTTCATTTTTCAGCTCAACATCACGGAAAACATAGGCAGGTCCGTTAAACTCACAGTTCCTTACGGTTGCGTTTTCGGTTGAATTGAGCTCGATACAATGCCACTTGGAACAGTTGACGAAACGGCAGTTTTCAATAACAACGTCCTTGCAGTGTACAGTATTGATAAGAGTTGAAGGCTCGGTAAGATTCTCGTTGCCGTCAAATATTCCGCCCGAAATCACAACATTGTGAGTTCCGCTGTAGCCCGACCATTCCTTCTCGGAATAGGACGCGAGCAGATATCTGGTCAGCGGAACACTCTTATCGCTTCTTCTTATGCGTGCATTTTCGTCAAACTTCAGCGTTTGATTTGAATAAAATATCAGCGCGGCGGAAACGAGATACGTTCCGTCGGGAAAATATACCGTTCCGCCATCCTTAGCCCGGTCAATGCAAAACTGTAATGCGGCGGTGTCATCACTGACACCGTCGGCAACTACGTTTATATTGTCTTTTACGTTAATGAAAGTCATTGTTTATTCGGTAACAGCCTTTGCGCTGAGGTCTTCGTTTTCCTGATGTCTTGCGGCGCGCATTTCCTCAAGCTCCTTATACATCTGAGCCTTGGTTTCACCCTCTACGTTATAGAGAGTCTTGAGAATAATGGCCTTGAGAAGGTTGCTGAGCGCATAACCGAACAGAAGGAAGCCTAAAAGCCACAGGCAGGTGTTGAGATAATTCGGCTGAGCCTGCATAGTCTTTACAAGGTCGCCTTCTGTCGATGACTGATAGCCGACCCATGCAATCATAAACGGGATGAAGAGGTTTTTAAGGTAGTTAAGTCCCGTTGTTATCCAGCCGGGAACGATGCCCTGAATGGCCTCCATTCTCTCACCTGTCTGCCATTCGAGATAGTCGAAGTACTCGACGTTGAAGTGAGAATTTGAAAGCTCCTGAATACCTATGCCTATACCGAATACGAAATAGAATACATAGAAGAAAATACTGTTCCAGCCCTTGAAGAACATAATGCCCATTTTAGCTTCGGCAAAGCAGATGAAGAACAGTACAAGTGCGGAAATCATAGCATACGGTCCGCAGAATTTAAGAAGCTTGGTCGGTTCGTGCTTTTTGGAAAGCTTAGCGGTTATCAGATTGCCGACAACCGTTCCCACAGCCGTGGGAAGAGTAAGCAGAAGATTCTTCGACGAGCCAACGGTAATCGCGGCGAGCAGTGTCGAGAACTTGCCGAGCGCGGCAAGCACATTAACCCACTGAATATACTGATAAGCGCGGTAATTTCTGTATTTGAAAAGTGAGAACAGAGCCTTTGAAACTTTGATTTTTTCCTTCTTGGGAAGCTCGATTCTCTCATGGCAGAACAGACCGCACATAAGATTGCCGAACATGGTTACGCAGGCAGCGACAAGCGCAAGAGTCATATACATTGCGTTCTTGTCGTCGCTGAACAGACCGTAAACGAACGTAGCAAGATATGCCGCGCCGTAGCCGATATAGTATGACAGCTGCCATACGGTGGCAACGGTTTTCTTTTCCTTGGGATTGGGCGAAATAACCTGAGAAACGTTCTGACCGAAGTTGTTGAAGATATTCAGCACGGTCTGTGTGCACATAAGTATGTATCTGAACGTTATCATCTGCTGAACGGTCCAGCCCTTCGGAACATAGAAGAAAAGAACGGTTGTAATGAATATCGGTATAAGGCAGATGATATACCACTGACGGTATCTGCCCCAGCGGGTTTTCCACTTCTGGACAATAATGCCCGCCGCAAGACCGATAGTGATACCGAGTATCGTTGTCAGCGTGGTCTGAACTGCTTCAATCCTTGCAATCTGTCCCGCGTCAACACCCGCAGAACCGTAATAAAGCTCGTGCAGGAACGCCGTTGCAAGAGTACCCGTAAGAGTGGTGCCGAACATACCGCCGATACGCGCGAGCATAAGGCAGACGTACTCAAATTTGGTTACGTACTTGCCGGCATTACCCGAAAGCGCGTTGTCAGGCTTGACGACAGCCTGATTTGTTTCCTTTTTCATTTTCAAACCCCTTTTCTTTGTTTGCATACACATTACAATTATATATTACAAATAAAATTTATACAAGACAAAAAAGCAAAAAACAGAGCGGTTACACCGCTCCGTTTATGTAACAAATCAACTTTACGTTGAATGTGTTTGCTTATTATTCAGCCTTGTCAGCCTTAGCCTCTTTCTTGTCGTTTCTGCCGAGAACAAGGTTAACGATGATGCCGAGGATAAGTGCGCATGCGATTTCGGTAAGGGTAACCTGACCGATTTTAAGAGTCATGCCGCCGATACCTGCAATAAGGATAACTGAAACTACGAAGAGGTTTCTGTTGTTGCCGAGGTCAACGGGCT
>JAUMVO010000046.1 GCA_030530095.1 Clostridiaceae bacterium | reverse complement strand
GCAAATACGGCAGCGTGCCTCACGGCGGCTTCGGCTTAGGCTTTGAAAGAATGATAATGTACGCAACGGGTATGGCGAACATCCGTGACGTCATACTCTATCCGAGAACGGTCGGAAACATAAGATAAGGTGATATTATGAGCAAATTAGTATTTCCCGAAGGCTATCAGTCAAGCCTTTCACGCAGAGATACCCAGAAAGCTATCAAAATAATCAAGGACACGTTTCAGAAGAAGCTCGGCGAGGCGCTTAACCTCGACAGAGTTACGGCTCCGCTTATGGTAACGAAGGAGTCAGGCATCAACGACGACCTTAACGGCGTTGAACGCAAGGTTCACTTCACCATGAAGGAAATAGAGGGCGAGGCAGAGGTCGTACAGTCCCTTGCCAAGTGGAAGAGAATGGCGCTTTACCGCTATGACTACGAGCCGGGCGAAGGCATCTATACCGACATGAACGCCATACGCCGCGACGACGACTGCGACAACCTGCACTCCCTTTTTGTAGACCAGTGGGACTGGGAAAAGGTTATAACCCGCGAGGACAGACAGTTTGACTATCTGAAAGAAACGGTTAAGAAAATCGTAAACGCTCTTTACGAAACAAACGAAAAGGTCAAAGAGGTCTATCCCGTACTCGACTGCGAGATAAAGAATGACGTATTCTTTATCACCACTCAGGAGCTTGAGGATATGTATCCCGACAAGACTCCGAAAGAGCGCGAGGATTTAATCGTAAAGGAGCACAAGACGGTCTTTCTTATGCAGATAGGCGATCTGCTTAAAAGCGGCGAAAAGCACGACGGACGCGCTCCCGACTACGACGACTGGGCATTAAACGGCGACATTCTCTTCTATAACAAGGTGCTCGACTGCGCGTTTGAGGTTTCGTCAATGGGCATAAGAGTTGACGAAAAATCCCTTCACGAACAGCTCGTCAAGGCCAACGCGCTCGAGAGAGAGCAGTTCCCCTTCCACTCGGGAATTCTAACGGGCAAGCTTCCGCTTTCAATCGGCGGCGGCATAGGTCAGTCGAGAATCTGTATGCTGCTTCTGGGCAAGGCGCATATCGGCGAGGTGCAGGTTGCCATCTGGCCCGAAGCGATGCGCGAAAGCTGCAGAGAACACGGAATCAAGCTGCTGTAATCAAACGATAAAAAAAGCAGAGCGGTTTTCCAACCGCTCTGTTACTTTTTATTTTATTCTTTTACTTTTCCGCCTGATATTTATCGAGCAGAGCGTACAGTTCAAGGTTCGGGTCGGTTATCATTTCGACCTTTTCGCCGAATTCAAGCACCTTCGTCTGATCGTCGTTGAAGCGCTTCCATTCAGGCAGGCCTTCGCCGTTCGGATTGCCCGTTTTAATAAAGTTCACCCAGTACTTCTGCATCGTTTCGGAAAGCGCGAAATCGCTATCGTCATACAGTTCGGCGTGTTTGTCAAGATTGCCGTAGCAGTACGGCATCTCCCCTGCGTGGCTCGAACCGAGGCTTCTGTTATCCTTGGTGAAATAATACTCGTAAACGTCCTTACCCTGCGCGGATACACGGCGCGACCAGTCAAAATGACTGTACTGGAACCACGCCGCCGAATACACTCTGTCAGCCGCGCCCTTCGCGTCGCCGCCCGCCTCAACGATAGCGAGCGAGTATCTTTTGCTCTGTTCGTACGGCGGTATGAGCTCGGCCGCCTCGCCGGCATAGTCGCCGAGCACGCCCGAAAGAGTTTCAACGTAATTATCCTTTGTAACCTTACGCGAGAACATAAAGAAGTCAGCCTCGTGCAGATTGAAGCCGTTAAGCAGAGCCTGCTCGTTGTTCTCACCCTTTTCGTATGTTAGATACGGCTGCTCGGTTATCGCGTAGCCGTCAACCGTCATGGCGCTGTTGGTGTATCGGGTATTGACGAGCTTATCGGCGGGAACGTTTCTCAGATCGGAAATATTTGAAGCCGAAAACTCAGCCATAATGTCCTTGCCCATTTTAAGCGCCTTTTCAATTGAACGGAAGGTGTGATAAGGCTCACGCGCGGTAATACCGCTTGACTCGGCAATAGCACGCTTAAACAAACCCTTTGCAAGCGGTGAAACGCAAATTGCGTTAACGCTCGACGAGCCTGCGCTCTCGCCCGCGATTGTGATATTGTCAACGTCTCCGCCGAACTGAGCTATATTGTCATTAACCCATTTCAACGCGGCAATCTGGTCAAGAAGTCCGTAATTGCCCGTAGTGCCGTTCGGCGACTCGGCGGCAAGCTCTTCGTTCGCATAATAGCCGAATACGTTCAGGCGGTAGGCGCAGTTTACGACGATAATCCCCTGCTTTGCAAGCGCTTCGCCGTTGTACGCGTCGTGCCAGGTCTGGCCGCCCGTCAGCGAACCGCCGTGAATGAAGAACAGAACGGGTGCATTTTCGACGTTGCCCGACGGCTTCCAGATATTGAGATACAGCGAGTCCTCGCTCATGGCTCCGACAAAATTGTCTTTAAGGCTTACTTTGAATTTATGATAACCGATAAGGTCGGTCATCGAGTTGTAAAGCTCGCTGCCGCGCTGCTGCATCGACATCGGCGCAAATTCGTCGCAGGCGCGTACGCCGTCCCAGCTTTCGGCAGGCTGAGGCTCCTTCCAGCGAAGCTCGCCCACGGGCGGCGCGGCGTACGGGATGCCCGCGTAAACCTCGACGGATTTGTCGGCATTGTAAACGCCCGTCAGCTTTCCCTGCTCTACCGATATTTCGGCAGTTGCTTCGGGATTCTTCACGTCAACAGCGGGTATGCGCTTCTCGGGCGGCGCGGAAAGCTTAAACACGACCGCAACGAGCACGAAAAAGCACAGCCACGAAGCAAGTCTTATGTACCGTTTTTTATCATTGAGCACTTTGCCGTGCAGTATTACAAATCCGACCGCAAGCGCAATAAGAAGCGCCCAGCCGAGAAGAGTATTCTTGCCGAATTCAAGCAACGCTGCAAAAATGATTAAAAATAATATTAAAAAAACAACAAACGCCTTTTTGAATTTCATATCAGTACCCCGTTTCTTTTATATCAGATTGATTTTAACATACATTGATTGGCGATTCAACACTCTTTGAATTAATGAACACTTTGAGATAATCAATTAATAATCAACTGTGAAAAACGGAAAATAACTATTGACTTTTACAAAATCACATTGTATAATAACTTTCGCAATCGACACAGCGGTATTGTGTAACGGTAGCACAGCGGACTCTGACTCCGTATGTTGAGGTTCGAATCCTTATACCGCTGCCAAAGAAAAGCGACCATCATCAGATGGTCGCTTTTTTGCGTGTTTTTGCTCTGTTTCACCCGTTATTTAGAGTGTTTTATCTGTCCGAAAGCCACCCTGAATTAAGCTTGCAGATTTGTGAGACTTTGGTGAGATCCAGAGAGAGCCAAAACGAGTAAAACTCCGGAGAGACTTTTCAGAGATTCGGGCATATTTGATTAAAATCAGAAAAA
>JAUMVO010000022.1 GCA_030530095.1 Clostridiaceae bacterium | reverse complement strand
ACGGCGGTCCCCCTCCCTTTGACAAGGGAGGCTGGTGTCCTATCAAGCTTTCTCCCCCACAAACTCAAATTTATCAAAAGAAAAAGGCTGATAAATCAGCCTTAAATCTTTACGATATTTCTTAAAACTCCCCAGACCACGAGGACGCCTATCATAACGTAGCACATAATGTTCGCCGCCTTGTCCTGCCGTCGGTCGTACCTTATATACAGATAAATGAGACGGCCGATAACAAACGCGAGAAACGGAAGCATGCAGAACACGGCTTCGTTATACTCAAACGCTGCCTTGAAGTCAAGCCTGAGAAGCGAAAGGCACATACCCGTCGTTCCGCAGCCGGGACACATTAGACCCGTGATACTTCTGAAAACGCAGGGGATTGACAGTCCCGTCAGCTTCACAAAAACAGCATACAACGCCCCGATAACGAGAATTATCAGGGCGTTGCGTATAACCTTAAAGGCTCTTTGTTTCATTATGCCTTGGGAGCGCCGTGGAAGGCAGCTACCTTGTTAAGCTCGTTCTGGATGAGAGCCCACGATACGATACCAAAACCGAAAATGGCCAGAAGCATATACAGTATGCTCGAGTCGCTTTCAATGGGAAGAGAGCGCGCAGCCTTTGCCTTATTGACAAGCTCGCCCGCCTTGTACATCCAGTACCACAGATAGATGCTGCAGGTAACAAGGCTCAGCAGGAATACCATTCCGCCTGAGGTGCCATTCTGATTGTCGCTTGCTTCGTTAAGCTCGTCAACAACCTTTATCATCCAGTAAATGCCGTAAATACCGCAGGTTACTATCGAGAGAACGATGCAGACGGCGATATTGCGCTGACCGAAGGAAACGGGCTTAGCCGGACCGTTCGGTACGTACTGATTGGCGTTGTACTCGGGAGGAGTTACGGGCGGTGTGTAGGTGGGCGGTGTTGTGCCGACGTTCGTTGCCGTATCTGCCGCAGGCGCCGCCTGGGCATACTGTGCCTGATCGGACTGGGTGTTGGGATTGGCCGTGCCGCAGTTCGGGCAGAAAGAGGCGTTGTCGTCATAGAGTGAACCGCAATTTGAACAAAACATATCTATTCTCCTTTTATAATAATTGATTATTATTTATCCTCTGTTTCGCTCTCTTCCTCTTCAACACGCTCGGCTCTTCTTTCCTCAAGCTCTGCGAGCATATTCTGCTTGAACTTGCCGTGAACGGGGAAGAATATCCAGGTAAGGCCGTTGAAAAGTCTTGCGAAAGCGGGCAGAAGTGCAAATACCGCAAAGAAGCCGTTGAGGACCGTCGGGCTTGTTTCCTGAATGATATTGCCCAGTGCGTCCTTGTGCGCAACGTAGCCGACAAGCGTGATTACAAGGCCCGAAAGCAGGCCCGTAACTGCGTTTGAAAGCTTGCCGAAGTAGTTCGTGATGGTCTGAACGAGAGCTTCGTTACGCACGCCGTATTTCCATTCGCTGTAATCGTAAACGTCGCCCTGCAGAACTGCGGCGCAGACTCTTAAGATACAGTTCGGCAGTCCGCAGATTGTAAGCATAATTGTAAGATACGCGAGGTTGAGCACAAGGTTAGTGCCCTGCCACTTGACGCCCTCTGCACCGAAGGGCTGATAGCCGATGATGAACATAAGCGTATAGGCAACGCCGCCGAACACACCCGCGCCTATCGAGGTGTTTCTCGCGCCGAATTTTCTTATGAGCTTGGGCGTGAGGGGAGTGATTATATAATTCGGGATACCCGTGAAAAGTCCCGCAATCGTTGCGTGGAAAAGGTCGCCCGTGTTGTGATACCAGAAGAAGCTCTCCGTTGCGCCGCCTACGGATTTGAACGAGCCAAAGAAGTTTGCGATAACCGAGATAAGCATCGGCTTGTTCTTGACGGCGTTCTTGAAGGATTCTATAATGCCGATTTCCTGCATCTGTTCACGTGAGGCAAGCGGAACTCTTTCACGCATGGCGAAGAAGCCGTAAATTGCAGTTACTGCGGCAACCGCAACCATGGAAATCGCAAAGCCCGAATAAATGCTCTGCATTCCGACCTTGCCCTTCAGAATTTTGAGCACTACGGGAAGCAGCGAGGGAAGCCACATACCGAAAAGCTCGAAGAATTTTGATGTTGCAATCAGGCTGTCGCGTTCCTTGATGTTCGGAGTGATGTTGTAAAGCAGTATGTTCCAAGCTCCGAAGTACGACATGCCGAGATTGTAAAGGAAAATCGCCGCAACCGCCCATACTATCGTGCCCGCGGTGCCCGAACCGAAATCCGGAGCCGAGAAAAGCATCAGCGCCGCAATGCCCCATACGGGAACGGTGATTATCATATACGGGCGCAGTCTGCCCCAGCGCGTTCTCGTACGGTCGATTATAAGACCCGAAAGCGAGTCGTCAAGAGCGTCGTAAAGCGATTCGAGCGCAACTATGATACCGTACGCCTTACCCGTTATTCCGAGGAAGCTTATCATAAAGAACTGTCTGTTCGCATCGACGAACTGAGCAAGATTCTTCTGACCGAAGGTGGTAAGCAGGAACGCCACGATTTCACGCGGTCTTAAATAGCGCCGATTGCCCGTAGAGAGCTTTTCGACCTCCTGCTCAACTTCCTTTTCAAAATCCTCTTCGTTGAGAGCCGCCGTGCCGACGGACTGATTGTCAAGCAAAAAAATCACATCCCGTAATAAAATATAGGACTAAATACATTAACAATTATAATAACATAATATACTGCCCGTTTGCAATACTTTTGGCCTAAACCTGCGAAAACTTTTTGGTCTGTTCAACCGCAAGCGCGTCGCAGCGCTCGTTTTCGGGGTGCCCCGCGTGGCCCTTTACCCAGCGAAATTCAACCTCGTGCTCACCCAAGAGCACAAGCAACTCTTCCCAGAGATCGGGATTTAAGGCAGGCTCTTTTTTGTTGCGCATCCAGCCGTTGAGCTTCCACTTGTAAACCCAGCCCTCGTTTATCGCGTCGCAGACGTACTTCGAGTCGGTGGTGAGTATGACCTTGCACGGCTTTTTTAACGCTTTAAGGCCCTCGATAACGGCGGTCAGCTCCATGCGGTTGTTGGTCGTCTGCGCCTCACCGCCCGAAAGCTCCTTTTCAATACCGTTATAGCGAAGCACCGTTCCCCAGCCGCCGGGACCGGGATTGCCCGAGCACGCGCCGTCGGTAAATATTTCAACTGTCGGTTTCATATTTTCACTCCGTAAAAAAATATCATATTAATTTTACCACTCTTTTCACACTTTCTCAACAAAAAGATTATTTTTAAGCGTGCGGTCAATAATAAGGTTGACTATATTTCTGGGGGTATGAAAATGAAGGCGGTTATAAACGCCGTAAACGTTGGTGAGCTGAAGGCGGCGGCAAGGCAAATTATCGCGCCGTTTTTTGCCGTTTCAAGGGGCGGATTTCTTGATTTTGACTTATCTGAAATGATGCAGTTTCATCTTTTGCGAAATGCTGACGTTACTGTTGTCTATCTGAATTCGGAAAGTCCGCAAAACCGCGGTATTATTGAACTTGACGAGTTTGACAAGGTGAAAGCCTTTACAGAAGAAATGCCGTTTTTTAACTCGAATTTTACCGGCTTTGACGGCGGTGTATATATAATAAATCCCGAGCTTCTCGACAGCTTTCCCGAAAACAGCAAAACAGGCTTTCCCGACGAATTTCTGAAGCTCTGCATTGAACACGGAAAAGCCGTTTTCGGCTACCGTGTGAACGTAAAAGAAAAAGCAGAAAACACCGTAACCCGAAAAAGTAAACTTATGCTCAGCGACTCCGACAGCTTCGGCGGGGTTTTCGGCGACGGCTTCGACTCGCGCGACGCTGCGCTTATCGGTCAGGCGCTTGCCAGTATGACTGTCGGCAGAAAGACGGGTGTTTTAACCGATTCCGATGTTTTATCGAAGGCGGTTGCCGCCTGCATTTCGGGTGCAATGGTTTCGCAGGGCAGCCGCGTGTGGAGCTTCGGCGAGGGCTTTTATTCACAGCTTGAATTCTATATGCGCTTCTGCTCGCTTGAGAGCGGACTTTTCGTTCACAGCCGCGACGGCAGGGTGAGTATAGTTCTGCGCGGCGAAAACGGCCTTCCGCCTTCCGCTTCGTTTATAAACGAGCTTGAAAAACGCATAGAAAAGCGCGATTTTGTTTTTGCCGCGGACGGCGATTTGCGCGACGTTTCCGATATGTCGGGCGTGGCGGCCATGTACCGCCGCGAGATACTGCGCCAGACCGAAAACGAGCTGTCCGAGCTGTCGTGCATCGTCAAGTGTCCGAACCCTAAAATCACTTCGGTTTTAGAGGACTGCCTCTATCAGCTCGGCTGCCGAACGGGCAGTGAAATCACGCTTAAAATCAACGCTTACGGCACTCTGCTTTCGGCGTTTTCAAGGGAGTGCGGATGGGTTTCGCACGACAGACTTGCGGCGATAATACTTCACTATGAGACGGCGTGCGGACGCGACGTTTCCGTCAGCTTTGACTCGCCGAAAATCTATGACGATATTTCGGGCGCAAACGGCAGACGGCTCTACCGTTATTATCATACCCCGTCTGACGGCACGGACGGCGTTTCACGCGAAAAATCACGCGCCAACCCGTTCATGAGAGACGCGCTTTTAATGGCGGTGCGCCTGCTCGGAATTATGTGCACGACGGGGAAAAGCCTTAAGAGTTTGTCGGACGCACTGCCCGATTTTTACGTTTCAAGGCGTAAAATCCCGATTGATATGTCTGCTTCGGATTTAAGACGAAAATTATCTAAACAGATTTGCGGCGACACAAGAGAGGGCATAGCCGTAACCTTTGACAGGGGCAGGGTGCTGCTGACTCCGTCGCGCTCGGGCAGAAGCCTTAAAATAATCAGCGAGGCGGCTGACTACGAGACGTCAAAGGAGCTTTGCTCGGAAATAGAGAAGCTTATTGAGTTATGATTTTTGCTTCGCAAAAAGTTATGAGTTAAGAGTTATGATTTTCGCTTTGCGAAAAGTTACGGGGTTTTTATTCGTAACCAAAAACTCAAAACTCATAACTTGCCGCAGACAATCATAGCTCATAACTCATAACTGTCTTTTTAACGTCTCTTTTGCGACAAGAAATCTGTTGACATATCGGACATTTAAGAGTATTATATTATAACTTATAAGTATAATTATTTTTCAGCATTGATTTTACATAAAATTTTTGGAGAAAACAGATGGCAAAAAACAATCAGCCCAAGCCTTCAAAGGCTGAGAAAAGGGCGCCTGCCAAGAAAAGACAGGTAAAAAATGACAAGACTGTAAATAAAAGTCAGAAAGCGCCGGCAAACAAGACTGCCGAGCGCAAGCGCAGCTATAAGAATTCCGCGAATCCTTCAAATCCCGCCAGTAAGACCAAGCAGACGGGCAAGAAAGCGAACAGGACCAAGCAGACGGATAAGAAAGCAAACACTCAGCGCAGAAACACCCGCACCGACAGAAAGCCGAAGCCCGAGATTCCGATTAAAATCACGTTTCTCGGCGGACTTAACGAGGTCGGCAAGAATATGACGCTCTATGAGTGTCAGGGCGATATGATACTCGTTGACTGCGGACTTGCGTTCCCCGATCCCGATATGCTCGGCGTTGATCTGGTTATTCCCGATTTCAGCTATGCCGTGGAGAATGCCGACAAAATCAAGGGCATTTTCATCACTCACGGTCACGAGGACCATATCGGAGGACTTGCGTATCTGCTCAAGGAAATGAATATTCCCGTCTATTCGACCAGACTGACAATCGGTCTTATCGAGGGCAAGCTTAAGGAGCACGGACTGCTTGACAGGGCGAAGCTTAACGTCGTCAATCCGGGCGACAAGGTCAACTTAGGCTGCTTCGAGGTTGAGCTTATACACGTCAACCACTCTATACCCGACGCGGTTGCGCTGGCGATAAAATCACCCGCGGGCGTGATAGTTCAGACGGGCGACTTCAAGATTGACACTACGCCCATCGACGGCGGAGTAATAGATATGGCGCGGCTTTCGGAATTAGGCTCCCAGGGCGTGCTGTGCCTTCTGTCCGATTCGACCAACGCCGAGAAGCCCGGCTTCACCGAGTCCGAGAGCAAGGTCGGCGAGAGCTTTGAACGGCTTTTCGCAAGGGCCGAGGGCAAGCGGCTGATAGTCGCGACCTTCGCGTCGAATATTCACAGAGTTCAGCAGATTATCAACGAGGCGCACAAACTTTCGCGTAAGGTTGCGCTCTCGGGACGAAGCCTTGAAAACGTCGTATCAATAGCGGCGGAATTGGGCTATATAAATATTCCCGACGACACGCTTATCGGTATTGACAGTGTCAAGCGTTACCCCGACGACAAAATAGTCGTCATCACGACCGGTTCGCAGGGCGAGCCTATGTCGGCGCTTTACAGAATGGCATTTTCCGAGCACCGAAAGATTGACATCGGGCCCAACGATTTCGTTATTATTTCCGCCACGCCCATACCCGGCAACGAGCGTATGGTCGGCAGGGTAGTTGACGAGCTCCTCAAGCTCGGCGCCGAGGTTGTATATGAGAGAATGTACGAGGTTCACGTTTCGGGCCACGCCTGTCAGGAAGAACTCAAGATTATGATGAGCCTGACAAAGCCGAAGTACTTCATACCCGTTCACGGCGAGCAGAAGCACCTGCGCAAGCACGCGGGACTTGCCTATTCAATGGGCATCGAGCCGCAGAACGTCATAATCGCGGACAACGGCAGGGTTGTCGAAGTTTCGCAGAGCCATATAAAGACGGTCGGCGAGGTTCAGTCGGGTATGGTATTCGTTGACGGCTCGGGCGTCGGTGACGTAGGCTCGGTTGTGCTTCGCGACAGAACGAAGCTTGCCGAGGAGGGCATAGTCATTATTGCCGCTTCATACGAAACCGAGACCTGCACGGTCGTTTCGGGTCCCGACGTTATCACGAGAGGTTTCGTTTACGTCAAGGAGTCCGAGGAATTCCTCGAAAAGACAAGACGTATCTGCGAGAACGTTCTTGCGGACTGTATGTACGAGAACGTGACGGATTATCTCGTTATTAAAAACAGACTGCGCGACGCGGTCTCACGCTTTATCTATGAGCAGACGCGGAGAAGTCCCGTCGTTCTGCCGATTATAATGGAGGTGTGATTTTTTGAAGCTGCGACAGTTGATAAAAACATATCCCGTATTTTTTGCAATTACAATTCTTGCGCTTGTTGTATGCGGCATAACCTTTTACTTTAACTGGAAGGTTGCCCTGTGCGAGCTTGCGGTAATGCTTGTGCTGACCGTTCTGGCGGTTGTGAGCCTTCGCAACGCCTTCAGACGCACAAAAAGAGCGGTAACCGAGCTTAATAAGAATATGACGGCCTCCGACAACGGAAATCTCAACGATTTTCCGCTGCCGATAGTGATTTTTGACAGCACGGACAGAGTGCTCTGGTACAACGTGCTGTTCCGTAATTACGTGATTGCCAACTCTCAGGTTGCAAGCGACAGAATAACTGAGTTTACGGGCGGAAGAAGCCTTGTCGATATTTCGTCCGAGCCTGTTTTCGACACGGAATTTCAGGGCAGACAGTACACGGTGTATTTCTCGCGCATTGAGTTCTCGGGCTCGCGTGCGTATGCGCTGTACTTCATTGACGACACTCAGCTCAAAAGCGCTCAGGTAAAATATGAGCTTTCCAAACCCGTTATGTCGCTTATCGCCATAGACTCGCTTGAGGAGATTTATCATTCCTACCGTGAGAGCGAGGCGGCGGAAATAGTAAACGACGTTGAGAGAATTACCGAGGGCTGGTTCTCGTCGTTCAACGGCGTTTTCCGTAAGCTTGGCAACGGCAGATTCATAAGTCTGGTCACCGAAGGCGAGCTTACCAAGATGCTGGAGGACAAGTTCTCCGTACTCGAAAAGGTGCGTTCGTACACCTACGACGATAAGGTCGTCGGACTTACGCTCTCGATAGGAACGGGACGCGGCGAGACTATCAACGACGCCGAGGTTTCCGCAAATCAGGCGCTTGATATGGCATTGGGACGCGGCGGCGACCAGGTAGCGCTCAAGAATCCCGACGACACCTATAAATTCATCGGCGGCGTTTCGACGGGCGTTGAAAAGCGCACGAAGGTACGTTCAAGAGTTATGGCTTCGGCAATAGCCGAGCTTATCACCAACGCCGAGAACGTGCTTATCATGGGTCACAAGTTCTCCGACCTCGACGCGCTGGGCGCGGCGGTCGGCGTGCTGAAAATCAGTCAGGACTGCGGTACGGACGCGAGAATAGTCATCAATCCCAAGACGAGCCTCGCGACACCGCTTATCGAGCATCTTAAAGAGAATAATATGGACGGCGTGCTCATACTCCCCGAATTCGCGGAGCACATGATTAACGAGAGAACGCTGCTTATAATAGTCGATACGCTTCGCGCCGATTTCGTCGAGAGCCGCAAGGTTTACGAAAAGGCAAAGTCGGTAATTGTTATTGACCATCACCGCAAGACGGTTGACTACATTCAGAACGCCGTTATTTTCTACCACGAGCCGAAGGCCTCGTCGGCGAGCGAAATGGTAACCGAGCTTATGCAGTACACACCGCGCGTCAAGCCGACAAAGGCGGTTGCGAACGCGCTTCTCGCGGGTATCACGCTCGACACGAAGAACTTCGTTTTAAGGACGAGCACGCGCACCTTTGAGGCGGCGGCGTATCTACGCTCGGTAGGCGCGGACACCGTAACGGTCAAGCAGTTCTTCAACAACTCGCTTGAAAACCAGAAGCTTCGCGGTCAGATAGTGCTCTCGGCATACGAGCATTCAAACTGCGCTATCGCCGTGGCGGATATCGACACCAAGGACATACGCCTCGTGTCGTCGCAGGCAGCGGACGAGCTGCTGACAATCAACGAGGTTGACGCTTCGTTCGTACTGTTCAAGACGGGCGACACCGTGAACATATCGGCGCGCTCGCTGGGTAACGTCAACGTTCAGGTAATTATGGAGGAATTCGGCGGCGGCGGACATCAGACGATGGCTGCGTGTCAGATTGAGGACGTTGACATAGACGAGGCAAGACAGCTGCTCGAAAAGAAGATAGACGAATACTTAGAGGACAATCAACCCAAATAAACGGAGGTAAGGATATGGAAGTTATACTTAAACAGGACGTAAAGAGCTTAGGCAAATCGGGCGAGAAGGTAACGGTTTCCGACGGTTACGCGAGAAACTTTCTTTTCCCGAAGGGACTTGCCGTTCAGGCAAACGCTCAGGCAATGACCGAGTACAAGAATCAGGAGGCTTCCAAGCAGCATAAGATTGACGTTGAGGTAGCCACCGCAAACGAAAACAAAAAGAAGCTTGACGGCAAAACCGTTAAGCTCACCGCAAAGGCGGGCCAGAACGGCAAGCTTTTCGGCTCGGTAACCTCGAAGGATATTTCAGCCGCGATTAAGCAGCAGCTCTCCATTGATATTGACAAGAGAAAGATTGTTGTTGACGATATCAAGAATTTCGGAACATATACCGCTGAAATCAAGCTTTATCCCAACATTACCGCAACCTTAAGCGTTGAGGTAGGAGAATAATTATGGAAAGAAACATTTTTGACAATCAGAACGAGCCTTATTCGCTCGAAGCGGAGCAGGCGGTGCTCGGCTGTCTTCTGATAAATCCCGACTGCCTTCTCAACGTGGTTGAGGAGCTGAAAAGCGACTGCTTCTACATTCCCCAGCACAGAGAAATATTCAAAACCATCGTAAATCTCGACGCCTTAGGTCAAAAGTACGACGCGCTTATCGTGCTCGAACAGTTAAAGAGCGACGGCGTTTACGACGACGCGGGCGGCAAGAATTATCTCGCCCAGCTTGCAGCCGCCGTGCCTTCGACCGCCAACGTAATGGCGTATGCCAAAATTGTCAAGGAGAACTATATCCTGCGCTCTCTTATCAGGACCGCAAAGGAAATCGAGGACGAGGCGTATTCGCAGGAAAACAGCGCCGACGACATTCTCGACAGCGCAGAGCAGAAAATCTTTGATATCAGTCAGGGCAGGGAGTCAAGCGGCCCCACTAAAATCAGCGATATCATCCTCAACGACGTTTACGAGGATTTAAGACGTAAGAATTCACCCGACAGAGAGAAGTACCTCGGTATTCCCTCGGGCTTCTCTATGCTTGACAGATATACCACGGGTTTCAACAAGTCCGACCTCGTGCTTATCGGCGCGCGTCCTGCCATGGGTAAGACGAGCTTCGCCTTAAACGTTGCGCGAAATATGGCGGTAGCGGGCAGAAAGGTAGTTTTCTTCTCGCTGGAAATGCCGAGAGAACAGCTTGCCCAGAGAGTGCTCGCAACCGAAGCAAGAGTTGAGGGCTCAAAGTTCAGAACCGGTCTTATCGAGCCTAACGAGTGGGACAGAATCGCTCAGGCGGCTTCGGCGCTGAGCAATATTGAGCTGTATTTTGACGATACGTCGACGATCACCGTTCCGCTTATGAAGGCGAGAATCAGACGTATGAAGAACGTCGACGCGGTTATTGTTGACTATCTTCAGCTTATGACGGGCACCAAGCGTACCGAGAACAGAGTTCAGGAGGTTTCCGAAATCACCCGTAGCTTAAAGCTTATGGCGAAGGAACTTCATATACCCGTTATCGTGTGCTCACAGCTGAACCGTTCAACCGACCAGAGAGGTAAGGCGCACCGTCCTCAGCTGTCCGACCTTCGTGAATCGGGCTCTATTGAGCAGGACGCCGATATAGTTATGATGCTTTACCGTCCCAATTACTATGAGAAGGACGCCAAAAGCGATGCAAATGTTCCCGTCGAGGTGAATAACGACAATGAGGCTCAGGTCCTTGTAGTTAAGAACAGACACGGTTCCATCGGCGACGTTGACCTTAACTGGACAAGCGAGTTTACACTGTTTTCAACTTTGGAGAAGTACAGAGATGATGCCTGAGAGCGCAATTACGGCAGTTGAACGCTACGCTATGCTTTCACACGGCGACAGGGTTGTCGCCGGACTTTCGGGCGGCGCGGATTCGGTCTGTCTTTTATCGCTTTTATGCTCTTTAAGAGAGAAATATTCACTGACGCTTATTGCGGCGCACGTCAACCACGGCATACGCGGTGACGAGGCGAAGCGCGACGAGGACTTCTGCATAAAGCTTTGCGAAAGGCTCGGTGTGCACTGTGAGGTTTTACACGCCGACATTCCCGCGCTTGCAAAGCAGAGCGGCGAGGGACTTGAGGAATGCGGCAGGCGCGTGAGATATGAGTTTTTCAATTCGCTCTGCGGCGAAAACGGTAAAATTGCCGTTGCGCACAATATGAACGACGTTGCCGAAACGCTCATTTTCAATCTGACGCGCGGTACTGCGCTCAAAGGCGCGGGCTCGATTTTACCCGTCCGCGACAACGTGATAAGACCGCTTATTGACACCCCGAGAAGCGAGATTGAGGCGTATCTTAAGGAAACGGGACTTACCTACGTTACCGACAGCACCAACCTTGAAAACGAATATGCGCGCAATAAAATCCGCAATCTCGTGCTTCCCGTATTGACTGAAATTAATCCCGACGCGGTCGGCGCCATGGCGGCGTTCTGCGAGGGTGTACGCAGCGACGCGGCGTTTCTTGACAGTCTTGCCGACGGGGCGTTTGCTGATTGTGTGAAGGACAGCGAGCTTGACGAAAAAAAGTTTTCTCAGCTCAACTCCTCGCTTAAAGGGCGGGTTGCCAAGAAATATCTTGAAAGCCTGACCGACGCCGACGTGCTCTCAAAGCACGTTGAGGATTTTCTTGAATTCTCACAAAACGGCGAAGCGCTTCAGACTGCGGGCGCTTTAAGACTTGTTAAAAGAAACGGCATAATAAAGCCGTTTGAGGACGGCGCCGCGGCATTTTCGGTTGAGTTCAAAAAAGAAGACTGCAGCGTTTCATATCCGTACGGCGATGCGCATATCAGCATAATCGGCAAAAAAGATTTACAAAATCTTAATAAAGCGTTAGCGGAAAATCTTATCGACTGTGATAAGATAGCTGACAGACTGAAGCTTCGCTCGAGAAGCGAGGGCGACGCGATAACCCTTAAGAAAAGGGGAGTTACAAAAACGCTCAAAAAACTCTTTAACGAGGCGGGAATTGAACCGTCGAAGCGCAATACCGTTGCCGTACTTGACAGCGGCGGGTGCGCCGTGTGGGTTGAGGGCTTCGGAGTAAATAAAAAGTTCTCGGCTGACGCGGACAGTGAAAAAATGTTATTAATCACTCTTGGTGAGGGGAGATAAAACTATGTATATGATGGAAAATGACATTGAGAGAGTTCTTATCACTCAGGATAAGCTCAAAAAAATCGTTGAGGAGCTCGGTGAGAAAATAAGCCGCGACTACGAGGGCAAGGAGCTGATTTTAGTCAGCGTGCTCAAGGGCTCGGTCGTATTTATGGGCGACCTTATGAGAGCTATCACGATACCCTGCTATATCGACTTTATGTCCGTTTCGTCCTACGGCAACGAAACACGCTCAACGGGCGTTGTCAAAATTATCAAGGACCTCGATACAAACGTTATCGACGGCTCAAACCTGCTTATAGTTGAGGACATACTCGACTCGGGCAGAACGCTAAGCTACTTAAAGGACATACTCGCGCGCAGAAATCCCGAAAGCATCAGAATCTGCACGCTTCTGGATAAACCCGACCGCAGAGTCGTCGACCTTAAGGCGGATTACGTCGGCGCGGTCATCCCCGACGCGTTCGTTGTCGGCTACGGACTTGACTATGCGGAGAAGTACAGAAATCTGCCGTTTGTCGGAGTGCTCAAACCGTCAGTTTACGAGAAATAAGGAGACAAAGCATTGAAGAAGATTAACTGGAAAGCGCTGATACCCTACGTTGTAATTCCGCTTGCATTTATTGTCTGCATAGCGTATTACTCGACTATGGGCGGTAAAACTCAGGCGAAAACCGAGTATTATCAGATACTCAATCTTTTTGAGGAGAATAAGGTTGCAAGCTACGACCTGAACCTGTCGAGCGGCGTGCTTCGCTATAAGCTGCGCGACGGCGACACTGTGTATAAATACACCGTTCCCAACGTCACCCTTTTCCTTGAGGACGTGCACGACGACGTAGTCAAGTTCAATAAGCAGAATCCCGACAGTCAGATCAAGATTGATTACGAATCGGGTTCGGCTAACTCGTGGTGGGTAAGCCTGCTGCCGACGCTTGCGATTGTCGTGCTGCTGACGGTTGTAATGACCATAATGTTCCGCAAGATGAACCAGACCGTTCAGTCCGAGAACAACCGCACGATGTCCTTCGGCAAGGCGCGCTTCAAAAAGAACGAGGACAACAAGAATAAAAAGACCTTCGCCGACGTCGCAGGTGCTGACGAGGAGAAGGCCGACTTAGAGGAAATAGTGGAATTTCTGAAGGATCCCAAGCAGTTTACCGCGCTTGGTGCGAGAATTCCCAAGGGCGTGCTGCTCGTCGGCCCTCCCGGTACGGGTAAAACATTGCTTGCCAAGGCTGTTGCGGGCGAGGCTGACGTGCCGTTCTTCTCGATTTCGGGCTCCGATTTCGTTGAGATGTACGTCGGTGTCGGCGCGTCGAGAGTACGCGATTTGTTCGGCGAAGCCAAGAAGAGCGCGCCGTCAATCATATTCATAGACGAAATTGACGCTGTTGGCAGACACCGCGGCGCAGGCATGGGCGGCGGCCATGACGAACGTGAGCAGACGCTTAACCAGATGCTCGTTGAGATGGACGGCTTCGGCGAAAACGAGGGTGTAATAGTTATGGCGGCTACAAACCGTCCCGACATACTCGACCCCGCGCTTCTGCGACCGGGCAGATTTGACAGACAGATTACCGTCAACTATCCCGACGTCAAGGGCAGGGAGGAAATACTCAAGGTTCACGCCAAGAAGAAGCCGCTGGGCCCCGACGTTGTGCTTAAAAATATTGCGGGCGCCACCGTAGGCTTTACGGGCGCCGACCTTGAAAACCTGCTTAACGAAGCGGCGCTTCTTGCCGCGCGCAGAAAACTCAAGGCAATCACAATGAAGGAAATCGAGGAGGCCACGATGAAGGTCGTGGTCGGCACCGAGAAGAAGTCGCACAAGGTTTCTCAGCGCGACAAGGAAATCACCGCCTATCACGAGGCGGGACATGCCGTTTCCTCGTATTATCTTGAGCATAAGGACCCCGTTACGCACATCTCGATTGTACCCAGAGGTATGGCGGGCGGATTCACGATGTATCAGCCCGAAAAGGACGAGATGCATCTTATGAAGTCGAGAATGCTTGACGATATCGTCGGACTTCTCGGCGGACGCGTTGCCGAAAAGATTATATTCGACGACATTTCAACGGGTGCTTCCAACGATATTGAGAGAGCTACAGATATTGCCCGTAAGATGGTTACCAAGTACGGTATGAGCGAGAAGCTCGGTCCGATTAACTTCGGCACCGAAAACGACGAGGTATTCATCGGCAGGGATTACAACCACATGCGCAACTACTCCGAGAGCGTTGCAGCCTCAATCGACGCGGAAATCGAGGAGATAGTACTCAACGCCTACAAGCGTACCGAGAGTATTCTTAGAGATCATATCGACCAGCTTCACAAGGTTGCAAAGGAACTCGTCAAGCGTGAGAAAATCACGGGCGAGGAATTTGAAACTCTCATGCAGGGCGGCGAGCTTCCCGAAATCGAGGAAGAAAAGCCCGAGCAGCAGGAAAAGCTTAAGGATATTATCGACAATGCTGTCAGCGATGCTGACGGCGAAGAGGCGCCCAAGCCCGAAATCGCGGACGGCGCGGACACTCCGACGCTTCCCGAGGAAAAACAAGACAGCGACAAATGACGAAAGGAATTTAAGAAAATGTCCTTATTTACCAAAATTTTCGGCGATTATTCCTCAAAGGAGGTTAAGCGCGTAAGACCTTTGCAGCAGAAGGTACTCGACCTTGAAAGCGAGTACGAAAAGCTCACTGACGAACAGCTCAAGGCCAAGACAGAGGAGTTTAAGCAGAGACTTGCAAACGGCGAAACGCTTGACGACATCCTGCCCGAGGCGTTCGCAACCTGCCGCGAGGCTTCGTGGAGAGTGCTGAATATGAAGCACTTCCCCGTACAGATTATAGGCGGTATCATACTTCATCAGGGCAGAATTGCCGAGATGAAAACGGGCGAGGGCAAAACCCTCGTCGCTACGCTCCCCGCGTATCTCAATGCGCTTGCGGGCAAGGGCGTGCATATCGTTACCGTCAACGACTACCTTGCGCGCCGCGACTCCGAGTGGATGGGCAAGCTCTACCGCTTCTTAGGTCTGTCGGTAGGTCTTATCGTACACGGCCTTGACAACGAGGAACGCCGCGAGGCCTATGCCGCCGACATCACCTACGGCACGAACAACGAGATGGGCTTCGACTATCTGCGTGACAATATGGTTACCTATGCTTCCGACAGAGTTCAGCGCGGCCATTCGTTCGCGATTGTCGACGAGGTTGACTCGATTCTTATCGACGAGGCGAGAACACCGCTTATCATTTCGGGTATGGGCGACAAGTCAACCGACCTTTACAAGGTTGCGGATCTGTTTGCGCGTTCGCTTAAGAAAATCACCGTCACCGAGCTTGACGACAAGCAGAACGCCGAGGACGTTATCGACGCCGACGGCGACTATGTAGTTGACGAAAAGGCTAAGAGCTCAACTCTTACCAAATCGGGCGTTGAGAAGGCGGAGAAGTTCTTTAACCTCGAAAACCTTATGGATGCCGAGAACATCACAATTCAGCATCATATCGACCAGGCTATACGCGCTCACGGCGTTATGAAGCGCGACGTTGACTATGTTGTCAAGGACGGTCAGGTGCTTATCGTTGACGAGTTTACGGGCCGTATTATGCTCGGCAGACGTTATTCCGACGGTCTGCATCAGGCGATTGAAGCCAAGGAAGGCGTCAAGGTCGAAAGAGAGTCCAAGACGCTCGCCACGATTACCTTCCAGAATTATTTCAGGCTTTACGACAAGCTGTCGGGTATGACGGGTACTGCCATGACCGAGAGTCAGGAATTTCAGGAGATTTACTCGCTCGACGTAGTTTCGATACCGACCAACAAGCCGATGATAAGAGTTGACGAGGACGACGTGCTCTATAAGACCGAGCGCGGAAAGTTCAACGCCATTATCGAGCAGATACTTGAATCAAACGCCAAGGGCCAGCCCGTGCTTGTCGGTACTATCAGTATCGAAAAGAGTGAGGAGCTTTCGAAAGCCCTCAAAAAGCGCGGCATAAAGCACGAAGTATTAAACGCCAAGTATCACGACAAGGAAGCCGAGATTATCGCTCAGGCGGGTAAGTACGGCGCGGTTACGATAGCCACGAATATGGCGGGACGAGGCACCGATATCATCTTAGGCGGTAACCCCGAATTTATGGCTATTTCCGATATGAGAAAAAAGGAATTCTCAGAGGAAATGATTAACGAGGCGCGCGGCTTTGCCGAGACCGACGACGAGGAAATTCTCGAGGCGCGCCGTGTGTTCCGCGAGCTTGAAAAGCAGCATACCGACGAAATAAAGGACGAGGCCGACAGAGTACGCGAGGCGGGCGGTCTTTACATAATCGGTACCGAGCGCCACGAGTCAAGACGTATTGACAATCAGTTGAGAGGCCGTTCCGGCCGTCAGGGCGACCCCGGACGAAGCAAATTCTTCCTCTCGGCCGAGGACGAGCTTTTAAGACTTTTCGCGGGCGACCGCTTCTATATGATACTCGACCGCTTCTCAGCCGTTGACGAGGACACACCGATAGAAACCGGACTTCTCACGAATCTTATCGAGTCCGCGCAGAAGAAGGTTGAGGGCAACAACTTCGCAACCAGACGTCAGGTTCTTAACTTCGACGACGTTATGAACAAGCAGAGAGAGGTTATCTACGGTCAGCGTAATCAGGTGCTTGACGGCGTCGACCTTGACTCGACTATGGTCAAGATGATAAACGATTACTTTACCGAGCAGGTTGACTTCTACTGCCCGTCCGCGCTTCCCAAGGATGAGTGGAACGTCAAGGGTATGATTGCCAAACTTGGCTGGGTGCTTGACGGCAAGAGCCACGAGGATATCACCGACGCCGAGGGCTTCAAGGAGCTGTTCCTTGACTGCGCTATGAAGAAATTCGACGCTCAGAAGGAAAAATACGGCCCCGAGGTTATGGAAGAGCTTGAGCAGAAGATACTGCTGATGAACGTTGACCGCCGCTGGATGGACCACATCGACGAGATGGAGGAATTAAAGGGCGGTATCTACCTTCGTTCCTACGGTCAGCAGGACCCCGTTGTCGCCTTCAGAATCGAGAGCTACGATATGTTCGACGAGATGAGCGCGGCTATCTGCGAGGGTACGGTTCAGGGCATACTGACCGTTCAGCTTAAGACCAACGAGGAAATCAAGCGCGAACAGCAGGCAAAGATTACCGGCATGAGCGGCGCAGGCGGCGATGACTCCGAGAAAAAGCAGCCCGTAAGAAAGGGCAAGAAAATCGGCAGAAACGACCCGTGTCCGTGCGGTTCGGGTAAAAAGTACAAGCACTGCTGCGGCAAAGACGAATAATATAATAATATTAACGGGCGGATTATCCGCCCGTTTAATTTTCCTCTTGCAAAAATTAAAATATATGTTATACTATTTTATCGAACAGAACAAAATCCCAAAAACGCTGAGATAAAGTTAAGTAGATTTTCTGCGTGAGTATTCAAGAGAGGGCGCGTCGCTGGCTGAGAGCGCGCTTAATACGGCAGACGGTTGAATTTTCGCTTTTGAGCGGTGCGATTGAAACAACAGTAGGTCGCAACGGTTGCCGCCGTTACCGGCAGGGGAATGACAGTTCCTTTTCAATCGGGTGGTATAACGCGGCTTTTTTAAGCTTCGTCCCTTTTGGACGGAGCTTTTTTGTTTTGTAAATTATTCATTATATACTGAAAGGATGAGATTTTTTGAAGGAACAGCTTAACAAAATCCGCGAGCGCGCTCTGACGGAACTTAACGAGCTTCAGAACATTGAAGAGCTTGAAAATTTCAGAGTACAGGTTCTCGGTAAAAAGGGCGAGCTCACCGCTATCTTAAAGCAGATGGGCACTCTTTCCGCCGAGGAAAGACCGCAGATGGGCCAGCTCGCAAACGAGGTAAGACAGAGCATTGAGGAGCTTCTCGCTCAGAGAAAGGCTGCCTTAAAGGCTGTTGAGCAGGAGATGAAGCTTAAGATGGAAACCGTCGACGTTACGCTTCCGGGCAAGACGTCGGACATCGGCCATAAGCATCCGCTCTCGATAGTTCTTGACGAGGTAAAGGACATATTTATAGGTATGGGCTTTCAGATTGCCACGGGTCCCGAGGTCGAGTGGGATTACTACAACTTTGAGGCGCTCAATCTTCCGCCCGACCACCCCGCAAGAGACACTCAGGACACCTTCTATATCACCGAAAAGATGCTTCTGAGAACGCAGACCTCTCCGGTTCAGATAAGAGTTATGGAGAAGCAGTCCGCGCCGATAAGAATTATCGCGCCCGGCCGTGTTTACCGTTCGGATGCGGTTGACGCAACTCATTCGCCCTACTTCCATCAGATTGAAGGTCTCGTTGTTGACGAGGGTATCACCATGGGTGACCTTAAGGGCAATCTTATGCAGTTTGCCAAGCGCCTTTACGGCGACCAGACTCAGCTGCGTTTCCGTCCTCACCATTTCCCGTTCACCGAGCCTTCGTGCGAGGTTGACGTAACCTGCTTCAAGTGCGGCGGCAAGGGCTGCCCGATGTGCAAGGGCGAGGGCTGGGTTGAGATACTCGGCGGCGGTATGGTACACCCGAAGGTACTTAAAAACGGCGGCGTTGACCCCGAGAAGTATTCGGGCTACGCCTTCGGAATAGGTCTTGAAAGACTTACAATGTTCCGTTTCAACATTGACGATATGCGCCTGTTGTTCGAAAACGATATGCGCTTCTTAGGTCAGTTTTAAGGAGGTGTCGAGATGAATTTATCAAAAAAATGGTTATCGGATTACGTTAAACTCAACGTCAGCGATCAGGAATTCGCCGACGGTATGACACTCTCCGGCTCGAAGGTTGAGTCCTTTGAAACTGAGGGCGCAGACATCAAAAACGTCATAGTCGGCAGAGTTGAATCACTCGAAAGACATCCCGACTCCGACCACCTCTGGATTTGTCAGATTAACGTCGGCGGCCCCGAAAATATTCAGATAGTTACGGGCGCGCAGAATCTTAAGGCGGGCGACGTTGTTCCCGTTGCGATGGACAATTCCTACGTTGCGGGCGGCCACCATATAAAGAAGGGCAAGCTTCGCGGCGTTGAGAGCTGCGGTATGCTCTGCTCTTTAGGCGAACTGGGACTTACCGTTCACGATTTCCCCTATGCCATAGAGGACGGAATTTTCGTGCTCGGCGAGGACTGCGACAGAACGCTCGGCAAGGATATTCACGAGGCAATCGGCCTTGACGACGTTGTTACCGAGTTTGAAATCACCTCCAACCGCGCGGACTGCCTTTCGGTTATCGGTCTTGCGCGCGAGGCTGCGGCAACCTTCGGCGGCGAGCTTGAGGTTCCCGTTCCCGAGGTTCATCAAACGCACGGCGACGTAAATTCAATACTTACCGTTGAGATTAAGGAGCCTTCACTCTGCTACAGATATGCGGGCGCGGTCGTTGAGAACGTAAGAATCAAGCCTTCTCCGAGATGGCTTCGCGAAAGACTGCGCGCAAGCGGCGTAAGACCTATCAACAACATCGTTGACATAACAAACTTCGTTATGCTTGAATTCGGTCAGCCGATGCACGCCTTCGACCTTCGTTATCTTGACGGCAACAGCGTTATCGTAAGACGCGCCGAAAACGGTGAAAAGATTACAACGCTCGACGGTGTTGAGAGAGAGCTTAACGAAAATATGCTCGTTATCGCTGATGCGAACAAGCCCGTTGCCGTTGCCGGCGTTATGGGCGGCGAGTATTCGGGTATCATGGACGACACGACGACGATAGTTTTCGAGTCCGCTATGTTCAACGGCGTTTCGGTAAGACGTACCGCCAAGGCTCTCGGTATGAGAACAGAGGCTTCCTCGAGATACGAAAAGGAGCTTGACGCTACGGGTTGCCTTCGCTCGCTTACTCGCGCTTTACAGCTTGTTGAGATGCTCGACGCAGGCGATATAGTAAACGGCGTTGTCGATTGCGACTACTCGGACAAGACGCCCGTTACGCTTCCCTTCAAGCCCGAATGGGTCAACAATTTCATCGGTATCGACCTTTCTGCCGACGAGCAGAAGGCGATACTTGAAAAGATTGATTTCAAGGTTGAAAACGGCGTTATTACGGCTCCGTCGTTCAGAAACGACATTGAGCATCAGGCCGATATCTCCGAGGAAATCGCGCGTTTCTACGGCTACAACAAAATTCCCGACAGAGAGCTTCACGGCGTTGCCGACGGCAGATATACCGACGAGCAGATGCTTGAAAACAAGCTCAATTCCGTGCTTATCGCTCAGGGACTTTCCGAGATATGCACCTATACCTTCATAAGCCCGAAGGAATACGACAAGCTTAATCTGCCTGCTGATTCCGAGCTTCGCAACTGCGTTAAGATTCTCAATCCCTTAGGCGAGGACACCTCGGTTATGAGGACTACCGCAATCGGCTCAATGCTCGGCATACTGTCGCGTAACTACAACAACCGCAACGCTTCGGCGGCGCTCTACGAGATTTCGCCCGTTTACAAGTCAAACGGCACTGAGCAGCTGCCCGACGAGCCCAACGTAATTATGCTCGGTCTCTACGGTGAGCAGTACGACTATTTCAACTTGAAGGGCATAGTCGAGAAGGTGCTTGAAGCCGCAGGTATTGATAATTACGATATCGACAGAGTGACCGACAACCCGACCTTCCACCCCGGCAGAACGGCGGTTATCACCGTAAACGGCGAGCAGCTTGCGCTGCTGGGCGAAATTCACCCGAAGGTAAGGGATAACTACGAAATCGGCACACGCTGCTACGTAGCTGAGATTAAGTTCGACGTTCTCTTCAACAACAGAGGCGCTGAAAAGGTTTATAAGCCGCTGCCGAAATTCCCCGCAACCACAAGAGACCTCGCGTTCGTATGCGAGAAGGAAATTCCGGTTATGAAGCTCGAGAAGCTCATATCCTCGGCAATCGGTAAGAATCTTGAAAGCATCGAGCTCTTCGACGTCTATGAGGGCGCTCAGGTAGGTCTCGGTATGAAGAGCGTGGCGTTCAGCCTCAGCCTTCGTTCACCCGAGAGAACGCTTACCGACGAGGACGCTGACTCAGCCGTCAAGAAGGCGGTCAAGGCACTCGCCGAAATAGGCGTACAGCTGAGAAGCTGATTATAAACAAAACGAAAGCGGTTCGCTTATGCGAACCGCTTTTTAATATGTAAATTTGAGTTTGTCGGGGAGAAAGCTCGATAGGACACCAGCCTCCCTTGTCAAAGGGAGGGGGACCGCCGTACGGCGGTGGT
>JAUMVO010000045.1 GCA_030530095.1 Clostridiaceae bacterium | reverse complement strand
TATTCCCACTCGATAGTGCCGACCGGCTTGGGTGTCAGGTCGTAAAGAACTCTGTTAACGCCCTTAACCTCGGCAAGAATTCTGTCGCGAATCTTATAGAGAAGCTCGTACGGAATTTCCTCGATGGTAACCTTGATAGCGTCGGTCGTGTTGATGGCGCGGATAACTACGGGCCAGTCAAAGGTGCGCTTGCCGTCTTTGATACCGGTTGATTTGAAATCCGGAACGATAGTGAAATACTGCCATACCTTACCCTGAAGGCCTGCTGCGGCAAATTCCTCACGGAGGATTGCATCGGACTCGCGTACAGCTTCAAGTCTGTCACGGGTGATTGCGCCTACGCAGCGGACGCCGAGACCGGGACCGGGGAACGGCTGACGCTCAACCATACCCTCGGGAAGACCGAGCGCTCTGCCGACAACTCTTACCTCATCCTTATAGAGAAGTTTAACAGGCTCAACGAGTTCGAAATTAAGTTCCTCGGGAAGACCGCCGACATTGTGGTGCGCCTTGATGCCGTCTTTACTCTCAAGTATATCGGGATAAATTGTACCCTGTGCAAGGAAGGCAATACCGTCCTGCTTTCTGGCCTCCTCAACGAAAACGTCGATGAATTCCTTGCCTATAATCTTTCTCTTGGTCTCGGGGTCGGAAACGCCTGCGAGCTTGTCAAGGAAACGGTCAACGGCGTCAACATAGATAAGGTTGGCGTCCATCTCCTCCTTGAAAACCTTGATAACCTGCTCGGGCTCGCCCTTACGCAGAAGTCCGTGGTTAACGTGAACGCATACAAGCTGTTTGCCGATAGCCTTGATTAAAAGCGCGGCAACTACGGACGAATCAACACCGCCCGAAAGAGCTAAAAGCACCTTTTTGTCGCCGACCTGAGCGCGGATTTCCTTAATCTGCTCGTCAATAAACTGCTCGGCAAGCTCCTTTGTGGTGATACGAGCCATTGACTCGGGTCTTACATCTGATGACATATACATACCTCCGAATAAGAATTACAAAAACATTATAAAATTATTTTGTCAAAAACACAAGAAAAATCAGAGAACAGATATTACAAAAATATGAGTGAAAAAGAGTAAAAGTATAATCAAATTGTCAGCAAAAAGTCATTATAATCCCTTTGCCTCTCTCTTTATATTGAATCGGACCGACTTCTGTGATATATTTATGTTGAATGATTGGAGGTGCCGTTATGGCGTTCGCCGAATTGAAATGCAAGAACTGCGGACAAAGCATAAGTATTGACGCTCAAAGCGGTGTTGCCGTGTGTGAATTCTGCGGCTCGGTTTATACGGATGAAAACAGCTCTGTTTCAACTAAGGTCGAAAATGCAAGCGCTCTGCTGACTAAACTCAACGAGCCGGAAAAAGCGAAAAGACTGTTCGAACAAATCAGCGAAGAGTGTCCCGGCGATTGCCGCGGTTGGTTGGGAATTGCGCGGGTTATAACCGCCGACTTCAGCGCCGAAAAGCTCAGCCTTAACCAATTCCGTGAAGCGCAAATGAACATCGACAAAGCAATAAGCGTTTCTGATGACGAAACCTCAGAAAGCATCAAATCGCAGTGGCTTAAGTATTGTTCCGAGATAAACGACGACATCAAATCAAAAGAAGATACGCTCAATGAACTTTTGAAGAAACAGTCGGTATTTCTTGACAAAAGGCAGCAATTAAACGATAAGTTGTCCGAAGAAGAAAAAGCGTCGGGCAAGATTAATAAAACTTATTCAACCGCCGTTGTAATATTTTGTGCAGCCCTTGTGGTGTTTGCGGTTCTGCTTATTCTCGCAATCTGTATATTCTTCTCGGACTTTGTTCTCGGCGACAAAAGCCGCCTGCCGCTGATTCTTGTAATTATCGGTTTAGTTTTAACAGTTGTCGGTATCCTACCCGTACTCTCAAAGCGCAAAGCAGTGAAAGAAGTGCAAAGCGCCCTGAATAACCTGATGCTTGAATTAAACGATATAAGCGGACAGATTGAAAAAACAGCTGACCTTATCGAACAGGCAAAAGAAACGGTATAAAAAATCCCCTCAGAAGAGGGGATTTTTTTATCTGTAAATAATAGCTTCTCTCTCGGGGCCGTTTGAAACCATATCAATTCTGTGTCCGAGTTCGTTTTCAATGAATTCAACGTACTCGCGTGCCTCTTTGGGAAGCTCATTGAAATCTCTGATGCCCCTGATGTCGCACTTCCAGCCCTTAAGCGTAGCAAGTACGGGCTTTGCTTTCTTAAGCTGAGATGTAAAGGGGAAATCCTTGGTGATTTTACCGTCAATCTCATAGGCGGTGCAGACCTTGATTTCATCAAGATACGAAAGGCAGTCAAGCGCGGTCATGACAACCGTTGTCGCGCCCTGACACTCGATGCCGTAGCGCGTTGCAACGCAGTCAAACCATCCGACTCTTCTCGGTCTGCCGGTAGTGGCGCCGAATTCGCCCTTGTCGCCGCCGTGAATACGAAGTTCCTGAGCCTCGTCCTCGTCGAGAATTTCGGAAACGAATTCACCCGCGCCTACTGCCGAAGAATAAGCCTTGGTGACGACGTAAATATTCTTGATTTCTGTGGGCGGAATTCCCGCGCCTACCGCACCGTATCCGGCAAGTGTTGATGACGATGTAACCATCGGATAAATACCGAAATCAGGGTCCTTAAGAGTGCCGAGCTGACCCTCGAGAAGAACGGTCTTGTTCTCCTTAAGAGCGTCAAAAATCAGCTTGTGAGTGTCGCAAACATAAGGTGCGATTTTCTCCTTATACTCCATGCAGGTATTGTAAAGCTCGTTTTCGTCAAGCAGCGGCTTGTGATAAACGTGCTCGAGCGTAAGATTTTTAAGCGTGCATATATTCTTAATCTTAGCCTTTAAGGTTTCGTCGTCGAAAAGCTCGTTGACCTGAATGCCGATCTTAGCATACTTGTCCGAGAAGAACGGAGCGATACCGCTCTTTGTAGAGCCGAAAGCATTCTTGCCGAGTCTCTCCTCCTCGTAAACGTCGAGAAGAATGTGATAGGGCATAAGAATCTGCGCTCTGTCCGAAACGTAAAGCTGCGGATTAAGTCCCGCCGCCTTAAGGCTTTCAAGCTCGTTTATGAACTTGTTGATATCAAGCGCAACACCGTTGCCGATAACGCACTTAACGTTGTCGTAGCAAACGCCGCTGGGCATAAGATGAAGCGCAAAACGGCCGTGCTCGTTAATTATCGTGTGACCTGCGTTTGCACCGCCCTGAAAACGGATAACCATATCCGCCTTTGAAGCGAGCATATCGGTAATTTTACCCTTACCCTCGTCGCCCCAGTTAGCGCCGACAACTGCTTCTACCATCAGTAATTCCACCTTTGATTTTTATAGTTAACAACACCTTGCTATTATATAGAAATTATGCGCGTATGTCAATAAACTTATAATTATAAGTTTTATTATTGACTTTACTTGACGCCTTTGGTAAAATAATTCTGTTAGTGGTATTATTTTTACCAAGGGGGAACTTATTATGGATGAGAACTATACACCCGATTTCACCAATGAGACAGACGAAAACGACGTGCCCGTTCTTGATTTCAACGCTGCCGACGATGACGCAACGCTCAGCTTCGGCACAGCAGATGATGACGCAGGCATCAGCTTCGACGTTTCCGACGACAGCGCGGACCTGAGCTTCGGTGCTGCGGACGACGACGCAGGCATCAGCTTTGACGTTTCCGACGACGGTGCAGGCTTAAGCTTTGAAGCGGCAGATGATGCTGCCGTTGAGTTAGGCGCAGCCGCAGAGGAAACCGCGGAAGAAGTTTCGGATTTATCCTTTGAGCCTGCTGTTGAAGAGGCTGTAGAGGAAGTTGCCGAAACAAGCTTCGAGCCCGTTGAAGAGGCAGTCGAGGAAGTTGCAGATGCAA